>JAKPPU010000064.1 GCA_029547185.1 Deltaproteobacteria bacterium
CACATGGTCGCAACCAGTTCGTCTATCCTGGGGTTTGATTTGTCCCTGAGGATGTATTTTCTCAGTATCTTCTCCTTCTCCCGAAGGAGGCTCTTCAGGAATCCGATGACCGCCTCTGCAGGATGGCTCTCCAGAAGCTGATTCAAGTTCAATATCCTCCTTGAGTAATTGCCGTTGATGACGGTCAGGTAGTCCTGTGCCGCGGTTATCACTTCTGTTGTCATGGTCCACTCCTCTCGAACCATTCGTCGCAGTGCTTCTTGTACGAGCAGTTCTTGCATCGCCAGTTCTGTGCCCCATCGTTTGGCACAAAGACTCCATTGGAGATGCCTCTCCAGACCTCATGGATCTTCTTCTGGGCCCTCTTGAAGTCATTCTCGGTTCTCGACGTGTAATACTGCTCAAACTTCGGGGTCTTGGTCTTGATGAGGCAGTCGAAGCGAAGCAAGATCTCTTTATCTGCATGGCCGTTTGCCTTTGCCGCCATCTGGTAAAGGGTGAGTTGGAAGTTCCTGTCCACTTCGTCTACGGAATAGGCTCTGCCGCTTGTCTTCCAGTCCACGATGACGATGGTGCCCGATTCGTCCTCCTCCACCAGGTCGAAAGCACCGATGATCTTGACGGGGCATCCTTCCAAGGTGAAGGAGAAGGGTTCTTCGATGGCCAGGACCTTGAACTGCTCATGGGGGCACTTGTGGTAGTAGGTGGTCAATAGTTCCTTTCCCTCCATAAGCAGGGTTTCAAAGCTCTTGCCCTCGGCGTACTGGATGTCCTCATAACCCTCTGCAGCCGCCCTCCAATACTTCTCAAAGTTCTCGTGCAGCTCCTTTGCGGTCATGGTCTTCCCATCCATCTTCCGCTGGTGGAAGTCTGAAAGGGCAAGATGGACGCAGCTTCCAAACTCTAAAGCATCGGCACGGAACTCGGGCGGGAACCTGTCGATCCTTCCCAGCTTATACAGAAGCCCACAGTCGATGTAGTCCCCTATGGCTGATGCCGACAGATGGGGTTCCTTTCTCAAGTCGTTTAATTCCATTTCAACCTCCTGATCCAAAATACGCAGGATCCTGCGCTTTTTGAAAAGATGGGACAGGACACACCAAGCCCCATGCATCCTGTCCCGGCTGTGGAGTAAAGGGAGATAGAGAGTTATGAACGGGATTGACTAAGCAGACTGCTGGAGTTGCCGGATGAGAGCCGAGGCATCTTTTTGAGTGAGATGATCGACCTTGACCCCGAAGGCATCGACAGACATCTTCTCGAGCTCCTCTACGGAGATTCCCCTTCTTCGAGAGAGATTTGCGATGGCGTTTGCCTGGGCAGAAGAAATCTTGAGTGTGGTTTCCTGCTTGGACTTGCCTCGTCCGTTGCCATTCCCTTCCGCTTTCTTCGTCTCCGTTGCCCTGTTGCCGTTGCCCGAGGATGGAGGGGCAGTTTGGCTCTGAGGGGGATTAGCCGAAGTTGCCTGTGCAGCCGGCTCCTGCTTCTGGGGGATAGCCTTGGTCTCCTTCTTCTCCACTTTGGCAATCTTTTTGGGTCTTGCCTGGGGAAGCTTTCCTGTATCCCGATTCTCGTTGATGTCGATGATCTCCCCGAAGTCCGAGATCTCCTCCAGGGCAGTCATTCCCACGTTGGTCATGGAGCGAAGAGCTCTGGCGATTGCCCTGGTGCTGGCCATGCGAAGAAGGTGCTTGGCGACTCTGGGATGGCAGTTTTGGGGGTTGGCATCCCCCACGTCGGTGAAGACCTCACCCGACTTGGAAAGAACCGTAGCCTTACAGATGGCCATGTGACCGTTTTCCGCTGTGGGAAGCTGAAGGGGCTCCACGTCGATCTTGAGGATTCCCTTCTGGTGCCCGAGGTCAAGGAGACCCGCGTAGAGCACGAAGTCCTTGTTCTCGATCGTCGTGATGAATCGCTCGTCGAGCTTGGGCTTTCTCCTCTCCAGGAACTGCGCCTTCTCCTGCTCCCCGTTGGGAACGCAGCTCATGACCGCCAGGATGTGCTTGCACTTGAAGCTCTGGTCGTTCTTGATCCCCCGGGCGAAGTCTCCGCAGGTGCAGGAGCACTGATTCTCATCGACGAAGAAGACCTTGTAACAGATCTTTTGCTCGTCGGACTCCACGTAGAACCAAGTCTCATCCACCTGGATGACCCTGAGGTTTTGTGCCTTCTCACTTCTTTTTTGAAGCTCCACCGTTGTCATTCTTGTCACCTCCCATGAAAATGTCCTTGATAAGCAGTGCAATGCCGATCACTATCTGAGCGATCTTGATGATGATCCTGATGGTCTTCTCCTGCATGGACTTCCCCTCCTTTCTCAGAAGGGGGTGTCGTCTTTGTTCTCTCCCTCCTTGAAACCCCTGCCATCGGTCTTGATGAACTCCAGCGTGTTGGCGATGAGCTGGTAGGTGCTCTTGGATACCCCCTCGTCGGTTTCCCAGATGTGCCTGTCGAGGGTTCCGATGACGGCGATCTTTGCCCCTTTGTGCAGGCACCTTGCCGCGATGTCGGCGAGCTTCTGGAAGCAGACGACCCGGATCCAGCAGGTCTTCTTCTTGGAAGAGTGAAAGGCGATGTTGAACGATGTCACCGGATTCCCTTCGCTGGAGTAAAACACTTCGGGATCCTGACCTAAATTGCCTGTGAGGACGCACTGGTTGAGCATGGTGATTCTTCTCCTTTCTGAGCGAATTTTGGGCAAT
>JAKPPU010000068.1 GCA_029547185.1 Deltaproteobacteria bacterium
ACGAGCATCGACAGGGCGGCTCCGATGAAGCACTCGGGCAGCGTCTTCATCAGCGCTGCGCGGACACCTTCAGGCCGTTGAATCTTGTGCAACTGTTCATTTCCGTCCATCTCGAACCTCTCTTGTTCTTTTGTCATGCCCGACCAGGGGATATAATCGTGCATCGAAGGCATCTACTGTTTAATGGTACAGCCGGAGATTCCTATAGCAACATTTGAAAGCTTTCATGAAGTGTAAGCTGATTTATAGAATCTTCAGTCCCCATTAATACATCTATATCGAGATGCTTTGATCACATGTTTCACTGCCTTCAGCCTCCAGCATGGCCGGCACCTGAAGAATGATTCCATCCATTATGATGGAATGTTCTTTAGGGCTCCAAGACAAGGCCATCCTGTCCTGAGAGGGAGAAGGTGTGAAGCGGAGGTTTTATCCTCCTGGAGAGAACCGGAATGAGAGATATGCACAAGACAAAGAAGCAGCTCGTGGGAGACCTGGCTGAGTCCCGCTATGCTGTCGCACGATTGAAAAAATCGGAAACTGAGTACAAGCAGGTGGATGAGGCCCTGCGAAAGAGCGATGAGCAGCTGAGATTGTTTATCGAGCACGCACCGGCAGCCATCGCAATGTTCGACCGCGATATGCGCTACATCGCCTACAGCCGGAGGTGGCTCTCCGACTACAGCCTGGGCAATCAGGACATCACGGGCCGGACCCATTACGAGGTGTTCCCGGAGATCCCCCAAAGGTGGAAAAAGATCCACCAGCGCGCCCTGGCCGGAGGAGTCGAGAAGTGTGAGGAGGATCCCTTTCCCCGGCTGGATGGAAGGCTCGACTGGGTGCGCTGGGAGGTGCGTCCCTGGTACGAGCACAGCGGAGAGATCGGCGGGGTCATCATGTTCACGGAGGTCATCACCGAGCGCAAAAAAGCGGAAGAGGAGCTGGCAAGATACCGTACCCGTCTGGAGGATCTCGTACAGGAGCGGACCGCCGAGGTCAATATGAGGAATGAGCAGCTCGAAAGAGAAATAGCCGAGCGCAAAAGGGCAGAGAGCGAGAAGAAAAGGCTCGAAGACCATGTCGTGCAGACCCAGAGACTGGAGGCCGTGGGAAGGTTCGCCGGCGGCATAGCCCATGATCTGAACAACATCCTCTATCCGATCATGGTCAATACCGAGGTCCTCCTGGCAGAGTCGCAGGAAGGCACCGATCAGTATCGGATGCTCGAGGAGATCGCCGAGGCTGCCCATCGGCAGAGAGACCTCGTGAAGCAGATCCTTTCCTTCGGCAGGCAGAGCGAGCCGAAGCTCATCCCAGTCAGGGTTGCACCCCTTCTGCAGGAGGCTCTCACGTTCATCAGGTCCTCTCTTCCGAGCACCATCGAGATAAAGCAGCGCATCGATGCTCACTCGGATCTCGTGCTGGGCGATCCTACGCAGGTCCACCAGATCATCATGAATCTCCTGAGAAATGCAGTGGATGCGATCGAGACTCAGCGGGGAACCATCAGGATCGGTCTCGAGAATGTGCACCTCGGGTCGAGCCCGGAGACAAAGGATGCAGACTACCTCGAGCTCACCGTGAGCGACACCGGATGCGGAATGTCCGAGGAGATCAGGAAAAGGATCTTCGACCCGTTCTTTACCACAAAGGAGGTGGGCAAAGGCACGGGAATGGGGCTGTCGTTTGTCCACGGCATCCTCAGGAGCCACAGGGGGATGATCTCGGTCGAGAGCAAACCCGGGAAGGGATCGAAATTCACCGTGCATATTCCTCTCTATAAAGAGAAACCTCGAGAGCAGGCACGGGATCAGGAAATGAGCAAGCCAAAGGGAAACAGGGGAGAGATCCTCCTCGTGGATGATGAGGCGATGATCCTTTCCAGCATCCGGCGTGTGCTTCAGCACGGGGGTTACCATGTGACGGCGGTGAGAGACGGCATGGAGGCTCTCGAGCTGTTTCGTGATCGCCCCGATGAATTCGAACTGGTCATTACCGATTTGACGATGCCGAAGATGACCGGGGTCGAGCTCGCCAGGAAGCTCGTGAAAATCCGTCCCGGCGTTCCCATAATCCTCAGTACGGGCTACAGCGATGTCATCAATGAAAAGGAAACGAAATCGATCGGGATAAGGGAGCTGCTCCATAAGCCGTCCAGTGCCCGTGAACTGGAGGCATCCGTAAGGCGTTCTCTCGGGCGGTGATGTGGAAGGGTTGCTTCCTCCAGAGGTCAGCCCCATATAATAATTACAGTCCTGTCTGCAGGCTGTTCGGGCGAGCCGGATGCTCGCCCCGGCCTTCTGCCGGCTGGACAGCAGGCCCTGCAGGCTGTGATGCAGGACATTGATCGGGAGATCGGTATTCCGCACAGAGGGGAGGGAAGATGAAGCGCACAGGTTCCGCCGTCTGGGAAGGCGGCATTAAAGACGGCAAAGGCACGGTCTCGACCGAAAGCGGCGCCCTTTCGAGCACGCAATATTCCTTCAGCTCGCGTTTCGAGCAGGGAACCGGGACAAACCCTGAGGAGCTGATCGCGGCGGCACACGCAGGGTGCTTCTCGATGGCCCTGGCAGGAGAGCTGGGCAGGGCAGGGCTCACGCCCGAGAGCATCCGGACCACGGCCGCAGTGAGGATCGAGAAGGCTGATTCCGGCTTTGCGATAACCACTGTTCATCTGGACGTAAGGGCCAAGGTTCCCGGAGCTGACAGACAGACCTTCGAGAAGGCCGCAAAGGATGCCGAAACCGGGTGCCCGGTGTCGAAGGTCCTCAAGGCAAAGATCACCATGGATGCGAGTCTCGAAGGCTGAGACCGCCTCCGGCTCCCGGGTATAAGATCCCATATTTTCGTTTTCTAAAACGAGAGGGATGATGGACCGCGATCGATTACCCGGATAACAAAAAAGAAAACCGGATCACATTATTGGCTATAGGCCGGAGGCCATTCAGGGTGTGAGCAGCCGGACAGAGTTCCTGCGGCCCCCGGCGTACCCCGCATCGGGCTTTATCGTCCCTTCCGGCAATGTTTTTGCACGGGATACGGCATGAACATCCTAGAACTCGACCTATCATCATATTCGGCAGCAAGGCCCAAGGACCCTGTGAATCTTCTCTTCATCCATGATTCCATAGGCGGTCAGCTCATGGCGGACCGGGGCGGCATAAAGGGTGAGTCCGGCATCTTCAGGACGCATACCAACGGCGGGGGTCTGCGGACCCTGCTCACGCAGAACAACTACATCGTCCATGAGGCTGCCTGCGGCTCAAAGATAGGTGACAAGACCGATGTCTGCCAGTGGAACCGCACCTTCGGCGAACACATGGACAGGATCCTCACCACCAGGCACCAGGATGTGCTCTTCGGAGACAACTCCAGGAACAAGGTGGTCATGTTCCAGTCCTCCTTTTCCAGCAACCTGATCGAGGCCGAGGGCACAGAGCCGGGCAGCGCCGACTCGAGCAGGAAAACCACGGCCAACTACAAGGCGGCATACCGGTCGCTGCTGAAATATTTTGAGCAGAATCCCGAGACCCTGTTCATGGCCGTCACCGCACCCCCGCTTGTCAAGCCTGCTCCCGACCGGAGCTTCATCAGGATGATGCTCGGCAGGCCTGATCCGGCAGACGAAATAGGGAAGAGGGCGCGCGACTTCAACAACTGGCTCAAGAACATCTATTCCGGCTGGCTCAAGGATTACCCTTTGAGGAACGTGGTAGTCTTCGACTATTACGATTTCCTCACCTTTTACGGCGCCTCCAACTGGCTGAGGTATCCGTCCGTCACGGGCAGAGACGGCCATCCCAGTGCCGAAGGCAATGCAAAGGCGGCAATCGAAATGGTGCCCTTCCTCAACAGGGCACTGAACAGGCTGGAGAATATCGAGGCCCCCAGAAAGTACGTCATGGGGCGGTCACAGACGACATACTCCCACTCCCCCTTTTGATCTGCAGATGCTTCCTTTCGAATGCCCTGCAGACCGAGGGCGGCAACCGGATGCTTCTCCCGGTGGGCATGCTCCTCAAGGAGAAAATTGGTGCTGGAGCAGGAAAACTCGTCGCTCACGTTTCCGAGTTTCGGGAAAGGCATTGTTGATCAGGATGACCTTCGTATGACGGCCTTTTCGACCTCTACCGCCAGAAAGACTGCCAGCCCAGAAAAGGCGACCCATGCCCAGTCAATGAGGGATATGGGGGCAGTGCCGAACAGCAAATTCGCAATGCTCAGGTGAGTGAACCCGATCTGGATGAGCACGAGGACCAGGACGGCAATGAGGGCCTCTCTGTTGCTCAAGAGCCCTTTGAGGCTGAGCGATGAGCTGTTGATGAAGCGGACGTTGAAGAGGTAGAACATCTCCCCTGCTACGATGATGTTCACCGCCAGGGTTCTCGCCTCCTGGATGGTGTATCCGGCTGAGAGATGGTTGTTGAAGAGGATGATCGCTGCTGCGGCGATGAGCACGGATACGAGGGCGATGCGTAAGAGGAGGTATCCGGTTATAAGAGGCTCATCGGGCTGCCTGGGAGGCCGCTCCATGATGTTCTGTTCGGCCGGTTCGAAAGCGAGTGCCAGGGCAAGGGTCACGGCGGTGACCATATTCACCCACAGGATCTGGATGGGGGTGATGGGCATGGAGTCGGAGAGAATGAACACCGCGCTTATGACCATGAGCGATTCGGCGCCGTTCGTAGGGAGGATGAAGAGAATGGTCTTGACCAGGTTGTCGTAGATCGTTCTGCCTTCCTCGACGGCTTTCTCGATGGTGGCGAAATTGTCGTCGGCAAGAACCATGTCTGCAGCCTCCTTCGTGGCCTCGGTACCCTTGATGCCCATGGCCACACCCACGTCGGCCCGTTTGAGCGCCGGGGCGTCGTTGACCCCGTCTCCGGTCATGGCGACAATATCGCCCTGCGACTGGAGGGCCTCCATGATGCGCAGCTTGTGCTCGGGGCTGGACCGGGCAAAGACGTCATTGGAGTTGACGAGGCGCACCAGCTCGGGCCCATCAGCCTTTTCCAGGTCTCTGCCGGTAACGGCATGCACGCCGTCACCGATGCCCATGGATGCCCCGATGCTGCGGGCAGTGAGCACGTGATCGCCGGTGATCATCTTGACCCTGATGCCCGCATCGCGGCATTTCCTGATGGCCGGGAGAGCCTCGTGCCTCGGCGGGTCGATAATGCCCACGAGCCCCATCATGGTAAGCCCGTCCAGGTCGATTTCCTTAAGAGACCTTATATTGCCGAGACGCTTCGAGGCGATTGCCAGCACCCTGTGGCCGCTGTCTGCCAGCTCGACCTCGAACTTCGACCAGTCTTCCCTGCATAAGACGCTCTCTCCGTGCTGCGTGCATTGATCCGAACACATGTCCAGCAGGCGTTCGGGCGCACCTTTGACATACACCACCGTGCCGCCGCCCGGATCTTCATGCAGGCTTGCCATGTACCGCCGACCCGATTCAAAAGGGATCTCGTCCAGCCGCGGCCGGACTTCCATCTCCTGTTTCCGGTTCATTCCCGCTTTTCGGGCAAAGACCACCACGCTTGCCTCTGTAGGCAGGCCCTCGATCGACCAGGTGCCGCTCTCCTGGCGAAGGCGCGCATTGCTGGCCAGGAGTCCTGCCCGTGCCGTCTCGACAATCCAGGGATGCTCTTCAAGCTCGACCGTGCGCCCGTCCACGCTGAACGTGCCTTCGGGTTTATAGCCCTCCCCGCTGACCGAGTATATCCTGCCTGCTGCAGCCACTTTCTTCACCGTCATCTCGTTTCGTGTCAGGGTGCCGGTTTTATCGGAGCAGATGACCGTCACCGACCCGAGGGTCTCTACCGAAGGGAGGCGGCGTACAATGGCGTTCTGCCTGGCCATGCGCTGCACACCGAGGGCCAGGATAATGGTCATGATAGCGGGCAGACCTTCGGGAATGGCGGCGACCGCCAGGCCGACCACGATCATGAAGATCTCTTTTCCCGAGAAGCCTCTCAGCAGGTAGCCCAGGATGAAAACCAGGGAGCTGAACAGCACGATGAACACAGACAATGTTTTTCCGAAGGAATCGAGCTTTCGCATGAGAGGCGTGCTTATGACCTCCACCCTCGAGACCAGCTCGCTGATGTGCCCGATCTCCGTCTCTCCCCCGGTGGCGACCACCACCCCCTTGAGCCGTCCGCTGGCTACCACCGTACTCGAGTATGCCATGCTCTTCCTGTCACCCAGTGCAGCGTCCTCCTCCACAGGGTCGGCCTGCTTGTTTACCGGCTCGGACTCTCCGGTGAGCACTGCTTCCTCCAGGGTAGCATTGAGGGCATACAGGACCCGGATGTCTGCGGGGACCCTGTCCCCGGAACCGAGCAATACCATGTCGCCCGGAACCAGTATGTCAGCCGGAATCTCACGTTCTTCTCCGTCCCGCAGCACCGTGGCCTTCAGAGACAGCATGCGGCGTATGGATTCCATGGCCTGCTCGGCCCTGCCTTCCTGCACGAATCCGATAACGGCATTGATGATGACCACGGCGAGGATGACCCCGGTATCCACCCATTCACCGAGAAAAGCGGTGAAAACCGCCGAAACGATGAGAATGTAAATGAGCACATTGTTGAACTGCATCAGAAAGCGCCTGATCATCCCGGGTTTCTCTTCAGAGGGCAGCTCGTTCGGACCGTATTTCTCGAGCCTTGCCCGGGCTGCTTCCGAGCTCAATCCCTTGTCGTTGACGTTCAGGGCGGACAGGACCTCGTCTGCTTCCATGGCATGCCAGGGCCGTGCACTGCCAGTCCTTGTGCTGTCGATCACCTCATATCTCCACGTGAAGATTTTCGTCCGTTGATGAAAAGACTTTCATCCCATGTTTAAAAAGATAAGAGCTGAGGTCGTGGAAAACAAACTGGGAAAATATCAGCCTTAACAGCTACGTGTCTTTGTCCGGCTTTGGATAATGTCTTTGAGCTGGATCTCTGGTTGGTGGTATCTCTCAAAGGCCGGCGTTTTCCTGCCGCACTGTATGGCCTCCTGCGGGCACCACTGCAGGCAGGCGAAACACTGATCGCACGCATGGTTCCAGGCAGGTCTGTCTGGGGCAAGGATAATGTTCGCGGCAGGGCATACCCTGCTGCAGACGCCGCACCCATTGCACCTTTCATCCACCCAAAATTTCTCATCCATGGCGGGCACCCGGCTGAATGTCATTTTATAAATGAATGTAAACACGATCCTCTGCCAGAGCGGACCTTTTTCAACGGGCAGACTCCTTCTTTCCCTTATGCAGGAGGCAATGTCGGCTATCTTCTCATCTGCCAGCCCGAAGAGCTTGCGCTGCTTTTCCACAGGCCCCGGTCCTCCCCAGGGGATGTAGTTCGAAGGCATCCTGATCTGGAACCCCGCCGAGAGATCCACACCTCTACGTGCCAGGACATCTTTCAGCTGCACCAGGGTGTTGGAAACCTGGCCGGCATTGACGGCAATCGCGTACACGTATCCGGTGTCTAGAGCGCTCGATACACTCACGAACCGGATGACCGGAGCCGGCACTCCCCAGATATACACAGGAAAGACCAATCCGACCGTTTCCGATCCGGCAGCCTTCGCTGCATCTTCGATGCCGGGGATCGAAACGAGCCGAGCTCCGCCCAGATTGTCCGCAAGCCTTCTCGATACCCACAGTGAGTTGCCGGTTCCCGTATAGTAAAAAATCGTCATGTCCAGACCTCCCTTTCTCTCAGTCTTCCTTCGGCCGAACACCCATGCCGTCCCGGATAGGTCGTCTGCATAGGTTGCAGCATGTTCTTGCGCGATAGAATCGCCTCCGGAAGAGGAACCGGGATTAAAGACTGTCTACTTGAAAAGGTCCTCTCAGACCAGATAAAAAGGACCGTGGCCAAGCCAAAGGGACAGGGGGTCTTCCCTATGTAAGCCCGGTTTTTGTTACACATTTTTCCAGACTGTTACGATTTTATCGGCCAGAGTCTGTTGCTCTGTCAACTTCGTACGTGCAGGCAAAATATGTCACCCCCTCAGAAGGCGGGGGTCCAGAAAGCACGGGATTCGCTGGATTCTCAGCCTTCTAAAGGGGTGACAAGAAAAGGGCTCAAAATCAATGCTGACAAGCTCTATATGTCGAGCCCGAGACGCACCATGAAGGTGACGATGTCGCTGTCGATCGTGTCGTCATCGAGCAGGACGTGATATTTCAGATCGAGCCCGGCCTTGAAATTTCCATTCAGTGGGAATTCCACGCCTGCGCCGAGATAGATGCCCGTTTCCGTCTCCGAGTCATCAAAAAGATAGCCATCGTAATCGATGGGATAGATTCCCAGCCCAGCCCCTGCATAGACCACCAGGCTCCGATCGACCTGCTGGGACAGTCTCGGCCCGAAGAGGATGGACGTGATCGTGAGGTCCCCCCCGGGATCTACGTCGTGGTTTCCGGTCGTAAGGGATGCCTCCAGGCTCAGCAGCTTGTCGAAACGGTACCCTCCGTAGATGCCGAACGCAGCGGCAGTATCGACATCGTCTTCGGATGTAAGGAACTGCGGTCCGAGCTGAATGCCGAGGTACCCGCTATCTGCACAGAGGCCTGCAGCCTGCAGGGACAAAAGGAAAAGAACCGATGCGCAAAAGACTGTTGCCGTTTTCCTCATAACACCCTCCTCAATGAGATTCATTCCCCGTATCAGACACCCTGCCGATCCTCAAGGACTGCCTTTTCAGTCCTGTCCGGCAGGTGCCGTTTCTCCAGTCTTTGCACTGTCCGTGCCAGGAATGCATGACCTGAAGACGGCCGGCTGTGCATATGTGTGTCGACGAGCTTCCTGCCTGATTTTCCCATGATTATGTTTTTTTAAATTTAAAGTATAAAATTGCCGAAGTATCTCGTATGGATGTGTTTCAGCCGATTCCTATTGACGTTATACAGATCAATGAGAAGTCCGTTGTGGACCTCTATGTACGGCAGGATGACAGGCTCGTGTCGTTCCTTGAAAAAGGGGGTATCTTCACCAAGGAGCACCTTGGAGATCTCGATCGCTATGGCGTCAAAAAGGTATTTGTCCGAGAAAGGGAAAAGGCCGCCCTTGCCGAATACGTGAACTCATTCTCGGACAGGATTCTCACTGACCCGAGCGTTCCCTCCAAAGTCAAGGCTGCAACCTTCTACATCTCTTCCGTCTACGCCGTCAAAAAGGCCTTTGATGATCCGAATGAAGAGCGGATCGAAGAGATAAAGAAAACGCTCAAGCCCATGCTTGTGAGCATCGTGAAGAACGAGGTCCTCTTGAGCGACCTTTTCTCCATCACGGAGTACGATTACAGCACGTACACCCACAGCGTTAATGTGGGAATCTACGCTACCTCGCTTGCCGTAACGTATTATAAAAGCGACAGCACGATCAGGAGGGAAGAGCTTGAACGTCTGAGCTACGGATATTTTCTCCATGACATCGGCAAGTCCAAGATACCGTTGAGCATCCTCAGGAAGAAGGGAAAGTTGAGCCGGGAAGAATGGGTAATCATGAAGAAGCATCCCGAATGGGGTTATTCCATCCTCATGGAGACCGGCCACCTTACGGATGAAGCCGCTTACATCTCCATGCAGCATCATGAGCGGCCTGACGGCTCGGGGTATCCCTCAGGGATGACGGACATCCACCCCTGTGCCCGAATCTGTACCATTGCGGACATTTACGAAGCCCTGACCTCTGTCCGTCCCTACAAGTCCGCCATGAAACCCTTCGACGCCCTGAAGCTCATACAGGAGGAAGCTCTCACGGAATTCGACCTCGATCTCCTGAGGACCCTGATCAGATTGCTGGGGCCGCAGGCTGATCACATGCAGGTATCCCATCAAAGAACCTGATCCGGGTAAAGAAGGCCTCTGTCGACGGTTTGCTGTCCATCCGTTGTCTGCTGATCTCTGCTGGAAGGACAAAGCACGGGCCGCTGCTTCCGTATGAATATCTTTAAGGACCACCGATGACGCGGCCGATTGCGGCCTTCAGCTCTCTGGTGTCCGCCGGCTTCATGAGAAGCTCGTCGATGCCGAGCAGCTTCATTTCCTGAACGTCTACCGTATCGCCGTAGCCGGTGCTCAGGATGACCGGGATATCGGACCGGATGCTTTTCAGCCTTCGGACGAGGTCTCTCCCTTCCATCCCCGGCATCGTGAGATCGGTGATCACGAGATTGAAATCCTGCGGGGCCTTTTCGAACTCTTCGAGTGCCCCCTTGCCGTCCTGCACGGCGGTCACTTCATAACCCAGGCGCTCGAGAACACGCTTCATGCTCGAGAGAATGAACTGCTCGTCGTCGACCAGGAGGAACTTTGCCTTCCGCTGCACGCTCTCCCGGGGCGCTGTCTTTTCCCGGGCCTTTTCTTCGTAAAGGGGCAGGTACACGCTGAAGGTCGATCCCTTACCGGGTTTGCTCTCTACGGTTATAGCACCGCCCAGGTTCTTCACGATCCCGTGTGCGACGGGAAGGCCCATGCCGATCCCTTTGCCTACCTCCTTTGTCGTGAAGAACGGCTCGAAGATATGGTCGATCACATCCGGGCTCATCCCTCTGCCGGTATCTCTGACCGTGAGGACGGCATATTCGCCGGGTTTGAGGCCGTGCCCTTTTTCAAAGGATTCGAGCCTGGTGTTCGCAAGGTCCACTTCGATGGTTCCCTTCTGCTCTGCCAGAGAATCAGCAGCATTCCTGAAGAGGTTCATGATGATCTGCTGTATCTGGATGGGGTCTCCCTCGACCACATCGGACCGTCCATCGACGTGAGATACGACCTCGATCGAGCTCGGCAGAGACGACCGGAGCAGCTTGAGGGTCTCTTTCAGCAGGGGGGCGAGACTTATGGGTATCCTGGTCTGCTCTCTGCGCCGGCTGAACGAGAGGATCTGCTTCACGAGATCCCTCTGCCGGTATGCGGCATTCAGAACCTGTTGGAGTGTTTCATGGAACTCGGTCCCCGGGACGGAATCCGCAATCAGGGATTCGATGTTGATGATGATCGGATACAGGATATTGTTCAGGTCGTGGGCGATCCCTCCCGCAAAGGTCCCCAGGGCCTCGATCTTCTGAGCCTGGGCGAGCTGTGACTCGACCCTTTTCTTTTCCTCCTCGATCTTCACCCTCTCGGTGACGTCGGTAAGGAAGCTCAGCACTGCCGGCCTGCCGTAAAGTAAAATCCTTATTGCGCTGATTTCCAGCCAGATAGTTTCCCCATTCCTGGTAACGGCCCTGAAAGAGTAGCTTTCAGGCAGCGGGAGCCCCTCGATACGTTTCCTGTGTCTGTCCAGTATCATCTCGCGGTCATCAGGATGGATGGTTTCGATGATGGGTCTTGAAACCAGTTCTTCCGGGGAATATCCGATCATCTCTGAAAATTTGGGGTTCACATACTGGAATTTTGCATCCTGGGTTATGATGATGCCCTCATTCGCATTGTCTACGACCTGCCGGTACTTCTCCTCGGATTTCCGGATGGCCTCTTCGGCCTTTCTCCGCTCCACCACTTCTTCCTCGAGCTTCCGGCTGCTCTCTTCGAGCTCTCTCGTACGCTCCTTCACGAGCTCATCCAGGTGGTCGCGGTGCCTGCGCAGCTCCTCTTCCGCACGGTTGCGCTCTGTGACATCGGGGCTGCTGCCCACATATCCGAGAAACTCTCCCGAGGCCGAGAAAAACGGGTTGCCGAACGACTCGATCCACCGCCACTCACCGTCAGCACGCCGTAGTCTGGCCTGGGCATGGAAGGGCTTTCTCTCTTCTATAGCCTTCTGAAAGGTGCTCACATATCGATCCATGTCTTCAGGATGCACGAAACGAAGCCAGTTCGAGCCGGTCGCCTTTTCCATGGTCGTGCCGAAGAACTCGAGATATGCCCGGTTGCCGAACCTGATCTTGCCGTGGGTATCCGTGACCCAGATCATGAGGGGAGAGCTGTCCGCCATGATGCGGAAGTGCTCCTGGCTCCTGGATATCTGCTTGGCGGCCTCTTTGCGGTCCGTGATGTCGATGAGCATTCCCCCGACGCCGATGATCTGCTCGGATGCATCACGGATAGGGAACCTTGAGGTGATGAACCAGCGGTCCCGGCCCTCGATCCGCAGCTTTTCTTCCGTCTCAATGGGTTTGCCTGTTTCGAGAACCCTGGAATCGATTGCCGAGATCTGTCCGGCAAGATCGGACGGCCAGAGATCGGCCGCGGTTTTCCCCAGCAGTGTATCACGAGGAACCTTCAAGTCCTGTACAAAACGATTGTTCACGAACGTATATCGCGCATCCTTGTCCTTGAAGAAGATAGGGAGTGCCGCATTATCGACCAGGGACTCAAGGAGCTGGCGTCCCTTGCGCAACTCCTGCTCTGTCACCTTGCGGTCGGTAATATCTTCCACAACGCCGGCCACGAGTACGACTTCATTGCGGTCGTTCAGCCTCGGCTTTCCCCTGATCCTGATCCATCTGACCTCTCCGTCTTCCCTGCGGATCCGGCATTCAAAATCGATTACTGCGCGATCCGTTTTCGCGGATCTGATCTCGTTATCCGCTTTCTCCCTGTCTTCCGGCAGGATATGCTCGAGAAGCTTCTCATAGGTCCATTCGAGAAGAGGTTCACTGTACCCGAAGATCTGGGCAAGCCTCCGCGAACTCCTGGCCTTTCCCGTGCGCAGGTCGAGTTCCCAGATACCGAACTCGCCGGCTTCGAGTGCTGTGTCCAGGAATTCGCTGCTCTCTTTGAGAGAGTCTATGATTTTATCTCGATCCAGTTTCTTGGCCATAAGAGATTTCCCTGTGAGGTGAAAAGATCGAAGGTTACTTAAATTTAGACTTCTCACGACAGGAAAGAGATTCATTGCAAATGAATCCGATCGGCATGCCGTTCACATCAATCCCCCCATTGACAAACAACCCCACATCGATTACGACACCAGACGGAGAAAAATATTTGAAGGACATTCGTAATTTCAGCATCATCGCTCACATCGATCACGGCAAGTCGACCCTTGCCGACCGCCTGATCTTAAGGACCGGTGTCTGCGATACGCGCACCTTCAAGGACCAGATCCTCGACAACATGGACATCGAGCGGGAGCGCGGAATTACGATCAAGAGCCAGGCCATCACACTTCCGTACACAGCCAGCGACGGGAAAGCTTACTGCCTGAACCTCATCGACACGCCGGGCCACGTGGACTTCTCCTACGAGGTGTCGCGGTCGCTCGCCTCGTGCGAGGGCGTGCTGCTTCTCATCGATGCCGCCCAGGGCGTTCAGGCCCAGACGCTCGCGAACCTCTACCTCGCCATGGAGCACGATCTCGAGATCATCCCGGTCATCAACAAGATCGATCTGCCCTCCGCCGATATCGAGCGCGTTCTCGAGCAGATCGACTCCGAGCTCGGGCTCGATCCGGACACCGCGCTGCTCTGTTCCGCGAAGGACGGGACCGGGATCGACGGGATCCTCGAGGCGATCGTCGAGCGCGTTCCTCCGCCGAAAGGCGATCCGGATGCGCCGTTGGCCGCCCTGATCTTCGACGCCCACTACGACGCGTTCCGCGGCACGGTCATCAGCTGCCGCGTCTTCAACGGCACGGTCAGTGCGGGCGATACGATCCGGTTCATGTTCAATGATTCGGTCTACCGCGTGGAAGAAGTCGGGCACTTTCTCCTCTCCCGCGAGAAGCGGTCCGAGCTTTCGGCAGGCGAGGTGGGCTACATCATCGCAGGCGTGAAGACCGTCTCGAGCGTGAGCATCGGCGATACGGTCACCCTCGACACGAAGCCCTGCACGGCTCCCCTTCCCGGCTTCAAGGAAGTGAAGCCCGTCGTTTTCGCCTCGATCTACCCCATCGCCTCGGACGACTACGAAGACCTGGCCGTGGCGCTCGAGAAGTACAAGCTCAACGACGCCGCCTTCATCTACGAGAAGGACTCCTCGGTCGCCCTGGGCCAGGGCTTCCGGTGCGGCTTCCTGGGCCTCCTCCACCTCGACATCGTCCAGGAGCGCCTCGAGCGCGAGTACGACCTGAACATCATCCTCTCGGTGCCGAGCGTGCGCTACCGGTTCACGCTCAAGGACGGGAGCGTGGTCTGGGTGGACAACCCCGCCCACTACCCGGGCCCCATGGCCATCGACAAATCCGAAGAGCCGTACATCCGGGCAACGATGATGCTTCCCGACCGGTACTTAGGCCCGGTCATGACCCTGTGCATCGAGAAGCGGGGATCGAACTCGAACCTGAGATACCCCGGACCGGGAAGGGCGGAGCTGTCATACGAGATGCCGCTCTCCGAAGTGATCTATGATTTCTATGACCGGTTCAAGTCCGTGACGCAGGGATACGGGTCGTTCGACTACGACCTCATCGACTACCGCGAGAGCAACCTCGTGCTCCTGGACATCCTCGTGAACGGCGAGAAGGTTGACGCCCTGTCGCAGATCGTGCACCGCGACCGCGCCCGCGCGAGGGGAGTGCAGGCGTGCGACCGGCTCAAAGACGAGATCCCGAGGCAGATGTACAAGATCGCCATCCAGGGTGCGATCGGCGGTGAGATCATCTCGCGCTCGACCATATCGCCGTACCGCAAGGACGTGACGGCGAAGTGCTACGGCGGCGACATCACGAGAAAGCGCAAGCTCCTCGAAAAGCAGAAGGCGGGCAAGAAGCGCATGAAGATGGTCGGCTCGGTGAGCATCCCGCAGAGTGCCTTCCTTGCCGTGCTGAAATCCGACTCGGATTCGTGATGGAGCAGACGAAGCCGGCTCCCGGCCTCTATATCCACGTCCCGTTCTGCGTCTCGAAGTGCGGCTACTGCGACTTTTACTCGATCACGGATACCGGCCTCGTCGAGGCGTATCTCAAAGCCCTGATCAAAGAAATCGGCTCCTACCGGGAAGAGTTCATCGGGTTCGACACGGTCTACCTGGGCGGCGGAACGCCCTCGCTCCTGAACGCCGGCCGGATCGGGACGATCCTCGAAGAGGTTCACCGGACCTTCAGGATCGCGGCCGGGGCAGAGATCACTATCGAGGCCAATCCGGCCGACCTGGGGAAGGATGAGATGGCCGTTCTGAGAAGCCTCGGGGTCAACCGGATCAACATCGGGGTCCAGTCTTTCGACGACAAGGAGCTCGCTTTCCTGGGAAGAAGGCACGACTGCAGATCTGCAGCCGCGTCGCTCGAAGCGGCACATGATGCCGGTTTCGCTAACATCGGCCTCGACCTCATCTACGGGCTCCCCGGACAGGCGTTCAATGCCTGGCAGACCTCGCTCGAAAAGGGCTTGAGCTTCCATCCCGATCACCTGTCCTGCTACGAGCTCGATCTCAAGGTAGGCACGCCCCTCGGCAGGAAGTACGAGCAGGGAATGCTCGAACCCCGCACCGATGAATCGCAGCACGAATTCTTCATGAAGACCTCCGGGATTATCGAGGATGCAGGATACATCCACTATGAGATCTCGAACTTCGCCAGGGGCATCGAAAAGGCTTCCCGCCACAACCGGAAGTACTGGGACCATACGCCGTACCTCGGCCTCGGGCCGTCGGCCCATTCCTTCAAGGGCACGAGGAGGTGGTGGAACCACGAGTCGCTGCCCGATTACCTCCGCGATCTGAAAGAGGGCAGACGCCCCGTAGCTGCCTCCGAAGACCTCGGCACTGAAGATCTTGCAGTCGAAGCCCTGTTCCTGGGATTGAGGATGAAAAAAGGGATCGACCTCGATCGCTACCGGAGTCTCTACGGCATTGACCTCGTGAAGGAAAAGGGACCCCGGCTCAGTGAATGGGTGAGGGCAGGTCTCATCGAGATCGATGCCCACACGATCCGTCCCACCCGCAGCGGCATGGCCGTAGCCGACACCCTCGCCCTGCTCTAGGGTCATATACCTCTCTCCTCGGGGCGTGGCCAATGAATGCAGGGAGTACCCTTCCTTCACCGGAAGCGCTTTTTGAATGCATCCTATGGCTTGCCTTACGGGCGGCCCTGTAAACTCGCCTCCCTTTCAGGGAGGCTCAAACAGTACAGGGCCAAGCGCCCTCCAGGCTTCGCCATGGATGCAAATCAAAAAGCGCTTAACGGTTCATCCAGGGTACTCCCTGCATCCCTTTCCCCGAACGAATTCGCGATCCACACAGTTGTTTTGCGGCATCATATTACTATTATTATCTTAGACAACTTCCTCGGAATCATCGATGTATCACCATGCCCATACGTCCTGTAAATCCCTGTGAAGCGAAACAAGTCTTCTAAACTCAAGCTGGAGGAACACTATGAACATCTATATTGGAAATCTGTCGTATGATGTGACGAAGGAGGATTTGCTCAGTGCGTTCAAAGAATTTGGTGAAGTGATCTCCGCGTACGTGATCAGCGACCGATCTACCGGCGTTTCCCGAGGATTCGGATTCGTTGAAATGCTCTCAAAGGATTCGGCCCGGGCAGCCATTGCCGGATTGAACGGCACGCTGCTCAAAGGGCGGGCAATAAATGTCAACGAGGCCCGTCCGCGTCAGAACAGCCTCAGCAGATCAGGTAGTCAAGGCAGATCCGGCAGGGGAGGGGGAGGAAGGCGCTATTAACCGCTGCAGACTTCCTAAAAAGGAGGTTTTTCGTGGTTGAAAGGGGAACACGCTACAAATGCTACAAGTGTGAAACGGGTTTCTACGACCTGTGCAGGCCTCAGCCGATCTGCCCCTCGTGCGGTGAGGACCAGAACAACAGAGAGGTCGTACACGCGTTCAAACGCAAGAAAAGACGCTCATACTCCAAGGCAGAGCCGGAGGTCCATGCCCTTCCTGAAGAAGGCGAAGAGATGCACGATGAGAGAGAGCGTTTGAGCGAGTCTGAAGAAGACAGGGATGAATACATCCTCGAGAAGGAAGACATTGCACTCGAGGAGGGCACGGAAGATGATTCTAAATAGCGGCTCGTAACGCAGTTTTCAAGAAGACGCAGCGCCGAACGACCTGAAATGCTGCCCCCTTGGGGGCATCATTTCCTGGCTTGTCCGTCTTTAGAGCAGCCCCTTCCGGGCGAGGAGCATTTCCATGAAGGCATCTGCCCGTG
This sequence comes from Deltaproteobacteria bacterium, assembly GCA_029547185.1. Classification (GTDB taxonomy): domain Bacteria; phylum Desulfobacterota; class Desulfomonilia; order UBA1062; family UBA1062; genus Phosphitivorax. The sequence goes on from JAKPPU010000068.1 coordinate 17,055, forward strand.
TCTGGAACTGTGCGACCGAGAAATTGCGCTCGTCCATGTGGTCGGCGTCGATGATGAGCGAGGGGACGCCCTGTGCCTCGAGCTCGCGCTTGATGTCCATCTGGCCGAGCGTGATGGGCACGCAGGACTTGTTCCGGTGGAGGATGGCGCCGTCGATGGAGTATTCCCGGCAGGCTTTCAGGACCATCTCCTTTCGCTTCCTGATGGAGACGCAGGAGACGAGGGGATACGAGATGAGGGTTTTCATGGCGATCGCCTCGAGGGGGTTGCTCACATCGAGGCGGAGCGACCATGCGGCCGAGTAGGTCTCCGCCACCACGACGCCTCCCATCTTCTCGAAGTAGTTGAAGAGCCCCATATTGTACCACAGGGGGATATTGTCCCAGAAGAGGCGCACCTTTTCGTTCTCGATCACGCCGGTGCCTCCCTCGGCACGTTCTTTCAGCTCGTCCCGCACCCGGGTAAGGTAGTCGACGGCGATCTGTGTCCCCTGCCTCGTGACCATGACGAACATGATGCCGATCTCGGAGGCGGAGATGGGAGTGGGTATGTACCGGCGGAATGCCATGATCTCGTCCCACAGCTCGCAGGCCCTGTCCGAGAGGATGACGGTCTCCCTGAGCCTGTCCATGTCGAGCCGCCTGCCCGTTGCCTCCTCGAGGAACGCGATGAGCCGCTTCATCTCGCTCACGGCATAGTCCACGTGATATCTCGAGATGTTCTCGATGGCGACCTGCGGGATATCCCCCTTAAAGGCCTTTGCAGCCGGGAACCTCCGCAGCAGGGCCTGGAAGATCTTCATGACGGGTGCGCAGCCGCCATTGGGAGGCAGCATGAGATCGGGCTCGGGAAGGCCGCCCAGGGGGTTTCCCTCTTCTCCCATCATGCCGTGGACATAGCCGATGATGTTTCGCAGGTAGCCGCAGAGGTCTCTCGAATAGCCCATACCCTCGGAGACCTCGAAGTTCTGCCGGGTGAGGCCGAAGGCGGCGCAGACCGGCGACCAGTTCTCCGGAAAGACCGGCTGGAGATCCATGGCATAGAAGAGTTCGATGGCCCCGTTCATGGGCGGCATCCAGCCCACGGGCTTCCCCTTCGATTTTGCCTCGTGGCATTCCTGGTAGTACTCGGCAATGATCAGGGGGAGCTCTTTTGCGGTCTGCAGCCTTTTTTTGGATTTTGCGCTCTTCTCCATTCACTCACCCCCTGATCATCTCGAAGAACCCTTCGAGCCTCGTCCTCATCTGGCCTTCGTTGATGCCCGCTTCTTCCATCTCCACCATGATGCTCGGGACATTCATCCTGCGCAGGCCCTCGTTCAGGAACGGATGATCGGCCAGGTGCGGCGTGCAGAATTTCTGGAAGAGGAAGACGACGGCTTGCGCCCCGGAGATCTCCTTGAGGTGCATGATCCTGTCGAGCCGCTCTTCCGCGCTCGACCTGGTGGGACAGGGGAACCGGCTCATGGTCCTGTCGATGAGGCGATCGATGGGGTCGCTGCCTTTTCCGTCAGCCGGCTCGAAGCTCCGGAGCCCTGTGCAGAGATCGTCGGCCACGACGAGGCCGCCCGATTGCTCGATGATATCGAGCGTCTTCCCGTCCTCGATGAGGCTGCCCGATACGAGCACCGGGATTCCGTCACCACGGGATGATCGATTGCCGGGAAGCGCCTTCTTGAGCTCCAGAAGCATCGGGTAATACCGTTCGGGAGGCGTGATGAAGCCTGCCTGGACCACGGAGAGGAACTCTCCCGCGCTCAGAGGCAGACAGCGATTGTAGCGAAGGGTATAGAGCTCGCCCATGAGCGAGCGGATAGAGGCATACAGATCCAGTGCCTCTTCGAGGCGCTTCATCGAAAAGCTGCCTCCTGCCCGGTCGAGCTCCCGGACGAGCTCGAGCAGCCCCGACCTCAGGAACGACCGCGACGAAGGCTGATCGAGGTAGGGCAGGGAAAGAAGATGAAAGACCTCGCCCCCGATGTTTTCCTCCCAGATATTGACGAGGCCGCAGGTGACGTCGCAGGTGTACCCCTGAACGATTCCCGTAAGGCACTCATAGGTTCCGGAGAGGCCCTTTTCGACAGCCTTTCTCACGTAGGGGCAGACGAAGTCGGGGACGAGGGTGTAGGCCTTCTCGACCACATCGGCATCGCCCATGATCCGCACCGGGATGAAGCCCGATGCATGGATCAGCTCCACCGGTGTATAGGTGCAGAAATATCCTATGAGCCTGCTTCCCTGCGACGCGAGCTCGCGGAGCTTCTCATCCCTTCCTTCTGCTGTATCTTCAAAGGGGCCGGCCGGTCCGGACGCCATCAACCCCGCCCTCCTTCATATTCTATGCATTACAATCAGTTCATTATACCATACACCCGGGCTCTTGGCTTGAGAAAACTTCAAAAAGTGTTGAAAAAGGGAACGGACCGCATCACAAGCCGCGGTCCGTTCCCAGTGCGAAGGTAGGGTGGTTTTTTCGTGTCAGCGCCGGGAGCCGGCCCTGTCCCCGCGAGAGCCGTTGTTTCTGCCGGAGTCTTTGCCTTGGTGTTTTCTGTCATGATCGCGGTCGAACCGGTCGTTCCGCCAATGCTTGCCATTGTCCCAGCGGTGAGCCGGAGCATAACGATGATGACGAGGTGCGTATGCCCAGTGGCCTGGCGCGTGCACGCGGTGGCCCCCATACCAGTGGTGCCTCTCCACGACACACACAGTGCGCGGGCAGGGGCGCATGTTCGATGCCTCGAGATAGAAACCGGGCGTCCCTATGGAGACAGTAGCCTGTGTTCGGGCTTCAGCGGTCTGGGAAAGAAAGATCGTAGAAACCGCCATGCAGATGAATGCTATCGTCACCTTCCTCATATCGTCCTCCTCGTATTTTTACCCATGAAGACGATCGTGGCGAGGAAAAAGTCGACAGCTCTGCTGAATCTTTTTTCAGATCTTCGGAGAGGGCTTCACACCGAAGCGTTTTCTGTTCCGGCTGATCTCGAGGGCTGTCTTGAAGCCTTTGTCGCGAACGGCAAAGAGCTTCAGGCCGAGCCCGCTCATGTTGAAAAAGTGCCTGCCGTACTTTTTGAGCTGGGCTTCGTCGATCTCGAACCCGAGCCCGGGAAGCGTTGGCGGCGTGAGGCTTCCCTTCCGGTGGAGGAAGGGCTGAACGAGGAGGCCGTCCCTCTTCTCGACCGTCCACGAAGGCGGGCTGAAGGGATACTCGAGGGTCATTCTATCCGTGAAGCGGCTCGCAATGAACATCTGCAGATTGATCGCGAAGCCGATGCCGTTCGTCCAGGTGTGGGGGGAGTAGAGCAGGTTATGCTCCCGGCAGAGCCTGATCACCTCCATGGTCTGGCCGATTCCCCCTGCCATGACGGCGTCGGGCTGGAAGATGTGGTAGCACTTCCTTTCGATCATCATCCTGAGCTCGGGCAGCCCGCTCGAGTGGAGCTCTCCGCCGGAGATGGGCACCTTGCTGTACGCAGCGAGCGCGGAGAGGCTGTCGTAGTCATCCATGGGGAGCGGCTCCTCGATCCAGGCCACCCCGAGATCGGCGCAGGCATCGCTGAAGTATCCGGCCCGCTTGAGGTCCCACAGCGGTGCGTCGTTCACGATGGTCACCCGCCAGCCCTGATTGGCGTCGACGCCGATCTTCATCTTGTCTCCGAAAGCCTTCGCCACCGCCTCGACCTGGCGGATGTCCTCCCTGACGTCGAAATCGTGGACCCTCAGCTTCACGCTCCGGAATCCTTCTTCATAGCGCCTCCGGACCTCTTCGACCCTTTCGCCGGGTCCTTTCACCTCGCCGGTGGACGCATAGAGCTCGACTGGCACGGCACGGGCGCCGAGCAGCTCGTATACCGGCTTGTTTTCGAGCTTGCCCTTGATGTCCCAGAATGCGGGCTCGATCCAGTGTGAGCGGATGCCGAGATACGACATCTCGCGAAGCCTCTGCTGCATGAGGGAGATATCGGTAGCGTCGTTGTCAAGCAGGTAGGGTGCGATGAGATCGCCGATGCCCTTGCGCTCGGTCGAGATGGCAGGACCTGCCGAGTAACCTGTGACACCGCTCTTCGTGGTGACGCGGATCAGGTCGAACCGGTTCTCGGTCTGGGGGTAGCCGGGTATCCAGCTCGGATAGAAAGGTGTGTCCAGGGGTATGCGTACGTGGTACATCTCGATGCGGGAAATTTTGCTCATAAGGCCTCCTCTTAAAAAGCGTTCACTGCCAAGTATAAGATGAAAACGATCAAAGGACAATGGCCGGGATACGGCAGGAGATCATGCAGGCTCGCAGATGGCCTTGAAGAACGTATAGCAGAAGACGCCGTCCTGTCCGGCCGTGCGCTCGAGATCGCGTATGCCCTGATCGAACGTGTCCTGATCGATCATGCCCGCACGGAGGGCCTTGTCCCTGATGCCTTCGACCATGGCGGTGAAGGTGTTCTTTGTAAATCCCTCCACGAGATCGGGCTTCCCGGAATCGACATACACCATCCGCGGAGATACGTGGACGTTCTTGAACCCGGCCTTTTTAAGGAGAGGATAGAGCTCGCGGCCAATGAGCGCATTTCCGCCCGCTGCCGCCTGGAGAGCGATCTGGCAGGCGATGGCCTTTTTCGCCGCCTCGCTGTCCGGGTAAAAATATGCCGACCCGTGATCCCCCTCGATTACGGTGAGGGTGCCGCCCGGCCTGATGAGCTTCCCGAGGTTCACGAGGGCATCGATAGGCCTGGCAAGGTGCTCGAGAACGAAGCAGACGAACACGTGATCGAAGCACCCCTTCTGAAACGGAAGATCGAATATGTCTGCCTGCCGGAACTCCACATTGGTGATGCCTGCCTGACGCACCCTCTCCTCGGCCTGCGCGAGGGATTCCTTCGAGATGTCGACTGCGGTTATGCGGGCGGCCGGGCTGTTTCCCGCAATGAAGACCGTCTGCGCACCCGTGCCGCACCCGGCCTCGAGCACGAGGCTGCCGGGAGGAAAGGACGTATCGCAGTGGAGAATGCCGGCAAGCGTCTCAGCCTGGTCTCTGAGACGTTCGGTCTCCCTCTCCGAATACCCGTGGATATAGCCGCTCACGGACAGCACCTCACACTCACCCAGCGACGGGGCCTTGCCCGCGGGAACAAGCCGTCACCGGTGAGAAGGGGGAATCACCCCGGGATGCGCTTGACGGTCTTTTCGGCTATGAGGTCGTTGAACTCCTGAAGCAGCACCTTCTCATGGGCATCTATCTTCCCGTCCTGATGTGCCAGCTCTATGATTTCCTCGTACTCGGAGTTCTTGATCACGTGATCGTCGATGGCCTTCTTTATCATCTCTTCGAGACTCTTTCCGCTTTTTGTCAGCATGTGTTCACCCTTTCTCGCTGTATTATATTTGATCATTTTATCATTTCCCATCACCGCGTGTCCAGAGAGCAACTCTTTCGAATGCGCGGCTTTACCCGGGTATGTCCGTCTTCCCTGTGCTGCCGGGCCCGGTGCCGACACGCCATTTTCCTGTGCATCCGCCATTGACAAACCGGGAAACAGCGTAATTATGAATTCATATGCTCTCTCCTGCGCGCAGACTTCTGAAAATGATTCACCCCGAAGGCATTCTCTGGCCCGGGACTGCGTTCTATGATGCCATAAGCAGATCTGCCATCTTCCAGAGGAATTATGAGCTGGTGGCCGAAGATATCGTGAGCTACTGCCCCGAGGGAAGCCTTCTCGACATCGGCACGGGACCGGGACGGCTGCTCATCGTACTGCACAGGAAATCCCCCCGGCTTCGGCTCGTCGGGGTAGATTCCTCCGGCTCCATGGTCACGAAGGCGAGGAGAAATCTCGTTCGGGCAGGGCTTTCGCATGCGATCGACATCGAGGTCGGCAATGCGAGCTTTCTCCCCTTTCATGGCGAGTCCTTCGACGTCGTGGTGAGCACGGGCTCGATCCATCACTGGAAAGAGCCGGAAAAAGGGCTCAATGAGGTGTACCGCGTGCTCAGGCGAAAGGGGGTCGCCCTGATGTACGACCTTGTGAGCGACACGCCGCAGTATGTCCTCGAAGAGGTGGCGCGGGATTTCGGAAAGCTCGAGTCCGTGCTCCTGCGCATCCATGCCCTTGAAGAGCCGTTCTACACGAGTAAGGATTTCGAGCTCCTGGCCCGGGGAACCCTGTTCAAGAGGGGATACACGAAGTTCGTCGGCGTCCAGTGCTGCCTGGTTCTGAGGAAATGAGCAGCCCTGTGAATGTTCACGGGACAGCCGGAGAGACCGCGTCCCGGCCTTAGTAAAACCGGATGGCTCAAACGAGGGGGATCGGATGTTTCCTCCGATTCGTCGCATGATCACCTCTCGTCACCGTTCACAAGGCCCGCCCCGATACATGCAGCAGGCGCATACATCGGGGCTGGCATCTGCTTTTCACCTCTCAGGACCGACAGGTAACCGCCTCGACAGGGAGGAAGTAATGGCCCTGGAAGTCAACGACCTCCAGCGGGTAGCAGGGGAAGTCGAATACCAAATAGTCACGACGGGCAAGCACGCTCGTGTCGAGTCGGACGATATCGCCTGAGGCATTATCTTTCTTCCCGTCACCTGCTGCATGTTTTCTCTTTATATCCTTGCCGTCACCTGCGTGTCCCTTCAATCCATGGCTGCTTTTCGCTGACATGATGTCACCTCCTTAAGCTTCCTCTCTCCTTTCTTTCAACACGGAGAGCTGCCCTTTAAATAGGGCCTTCAGGGGTAAATTCAAGGCCGGGTATATTCCAATAAAAGGTATGGCCCGGCATCTGCCGGCAAACCGGCTATCAACGGGCTGCTCTCGGGGCATTGATCTCCACGAGATACGCAGGCCCCCGGCTTATCGGCAGGAGAGTCCTTCAGGGAAGGGCTCATGTATGGGGACTGTTCATGGATATTGTAAGATCGATGCATTTCGAGTAAATTACTGACCGCTGCACGATAATGGAAGAAAGACTGAGGGTTTCGGGTCATGCCGCCTAAAAAGATCACGCTCGGGAAGGATAAGGAAATCGAAGCCGGTGGCAGGGCAGGGGAGAAGGACCGCGTACACAGGCAATCCTCCGGAAGACGGAGAATGAGCGCACCGCGCAGACCGCGGATCGGCCTGGCCCTGGGCAGCGGGTCAGCCCGCGGCTGGGCGCACGTGGGGGTCATTCGGGCGCTCGAGGAGGCAGGCATCCGCCCCGATCTCGTGTGCGGAACGTCTATCGGTGCGCTCGTGGGCGCTGCCTATGCCTCGGGCGAGCTCGACCGCTTCGAGCAATGGCTGCTCGGAATGGGCATCAGGGACGTGGTGGCGTTCATGGATGTGAGCCTGAGCGGCGGTCTGCTCAAGGGCGACCGGCTCATGGAATTCCTCCGGAACAACTTCGTCGACCTCTCGCTCGAAGAGCTCGACATGCCCTTCGCAGCAGTGGCCACCTCGCTGGAAACCGGCGCCGAGGTCTGGCTGCGCCAGGGCTCGACGCTCGAGGCGGTGCGTGCATCCATCGCCCTGCCGGGGCTGTTCACCCCGGTGGTGAATGACGGGGCCATCCTCGTGGACGGAGGGCTCGTCAACCCGGTACCCGTATCCCTCGCCCGGGCCATGGGAGCGGATATCGTCATTGCGGTGGACCTCAATTCGGACATCCTCGGCCGCCACCTGCGGGAAAGGCCTGTCCAGGAAGCTCCAGCCGGTAATGTCGGCGATCTGCTCCGCAGGCTTCAGGGCAACCTGCTCTCCCTCATGCCCTCGTTTTCGTCCGATGAGCCGAGGCTGCCGTCCATGCTCGACGTGCTGGCCTCGGGCATCAACATCATGCAGGTGAGAATCACCCGCAGCCGCATGGCAGGCGACCCGCCGGAGGTGATCGTTGCCCCGCAGCTGGCCCACCTCTCGCTGCTCGACTTCCACCGGGCAAAGGAAGCGATCGACAGGGGAAGACAGGCTGTCGAGGCCGTCATGCACAGCATCAGCGCGCTCGGCATCCGGACCCCTTGAGGACGCACCCTTCGGGCACGCGGAGAAAAATCATGCGGGGTGGTGCGCTGCCTTCCGGGAAGCGTCATTGGATCTTCATGCAGTGAAGCGGCAGGCCCGTGAGCTTGAATCCGACATGGGTACCCGGAGAATGCAGTGAGGGATCATAAGCCGGGGAGAGAACCTCATTCCCTCCCCGGCGGCAAAAAGGGGTTGTTGTGCTTGTTTGCCTTCTTCTGTCGCTTCGCTGATCTTCAGCCTTACAGGTTCATCTCATATTCGCCGCTCAAGGTGATCACGTACTTGTCCCAGACCCTGGTGTACTGCTCGGCGTCCGCCACCGGCTTCATGAGCATGATGTCCTTGCAGAAGGCGCGCTGCTCGTCTTTCGTGCTGTGGTTGCTGTAGATCTGCAGGGCGAAGTGGGAGAAATCGCGCACCATGAAGTCGAAGATCTGGTTCAGGATGTCCTGGTCGAGGTTCATGATCTTGGCTTCCTCAAGGATGAGCTGCCCGTAGACCACGATGGAGAACATCTCGCCCAGGGGCAGGGAGAACGTGGGGTCCATGTCCTGCATCTTGTCCGGGCCGGCCTTTTCGAGCATGTCCTTGAGGATGTCGATCTGACGGATGAAGGTCGCCACGTTGGGCAGGGATTTGTTCTCCTCGAACACAGGCTTGTAGTCGTGGAACTGGACGCTCCCGAGCCCCTTTGTCGGGCCCTGGTTGAAGAGGAACAGGTCGTCGTTCAGGGAGAAGTCGGGGGCGACCGGGGCGTACTCGGCCGGGTTGAAGAAGTAGTTCTTCATGAACTTGCGGATGAGCTGGACGTTGACGTGCACGGTGCCCTCGAGCTTCGAGGGTCCGCGCATGTCGGACGCGGCCATGTGGAAGTAGGTGTCCTTCTCGAAGCCCTTTGCCGCGATGACCTCCCAGAGCAGGTTCACGACGTCTTCGGACTGGAGCGTGACCTTCATCTTGCTCGTGGGGTTGTAGAGCAGGTAGCGGCGATCGGTCGGACTCGCGCCCCGGAAGTAGTCGGTGGAGCGGCGCTGGTACATCTTCATGGCCACGAGCCTGAGCCAGGCATCCATGAAGTTCTTGCGCACGTGCGGCATGTCCGTGACCTTCATGCCGTAGAGGATGCGGTTCGATGCATGGGTGATGGCCTCGTAGAAGCAGTGCTCTGCCAGGCCGATCGAGGCGGGCCCGATGTTGAACTTGCCTATGTTCACTGTGTTGAGCGACGAATCCCAGGCGTGAGGGCCGCGGGAGAGGATGTCCTCCTCGGTGATGGGATAGTCGTGGAGGGCGAAGTTCGAGACGTACTCCTGGTGGGAGATGACGTTCTTCTTGAGCTCATAGGCCTTGTGGCGGTAGTTGGTGACGAAGAAGGTGTAGTCGTCGGTGCCGTCCTTGACCTTGCCCAGGGTGGAGACCATCTCGGCCTCGTTACCGTTGCCGATGTAGTACTTCTCGCCGTTGGCCACGTACGTGCCGTCGCCCTTGGGGGTGAGCGACGTCTCAGTGGAGTAGATGTCCGCACCGTGGGTGCGCTCGGAGAGGCCGAACGCGAAGATGGCACCCTCTTTGAGGAGCCTGGCGGCCTTTTTCTTCGCGGCTTCGTTGGGGCTCATCCAGATGGGGCCCAATCCGAGGATGGTCACCTGGAAGCAGTACCAGTAGCCCAGGCCGTAGAAGGCGAGCAGTTCGCTGTACTCGTTGTTGCGGGCCGTGTCCCAGCGGCAGTCGGGGTCGCCGTCGGCGTACTGCTTGGGGGTGAGCAGCTTGGCGAAGATCTGCTCTTTGCCGATGAAATCGATGAACTCGCGGTACCAGACCTTCTTGTTGTAGTCCTCGAGGAGCTTGGTCTTTCCCATCTTGTTCTCGAAGAAATCGATGGTCTTCTCCATGATGGCACGGGATCCCTCGTCGGCCATGAGGCTCTTGAACTTTTTCGGCTGGATCAGATAATTCATTTCACACTCCTTCCTTGATTGTATTTTTCGATATGAACCTGCAGGGCAGCCGCGATCAGGAGCCCTGCTTCAAACTCATGCTCTTTCAAGTTCCTCCCTCAAACCGGAGCGGCAATGGGAATCATTGCCTTGGCCCTGTCCGGGGGTCGACAGTGGTCGCTTGCAGATCTTTTGCTGTTGGCAGGGCCCTTCCTGCCCGTTTGCCTCTGACCATCAGTCAATCCATGGTGAGCAGGTCTCATGCCAAAAAGGCTATGCCATAACAAAAAGATATCATTGGATAAAATTATATGGAACGGACAGACATGCCGATATGCCGTCACCGATGCCCAAATATGGGCTTGACAGGCAGGTTGGGTAACGGTAGGCAAAAAGGGAGAAATTCGATGACATTTCCTTCTCTTCGGGGCGGCAGATCGTGTCTGAGCCCCGGTGCGGTTACATGCCGATCGAGGTGCGCGATGAAAGGACTCACCACACCCGGACTGCAGACCCTGGCCATCCTCGATGCCGTCCCTGAGCCTGTGGATGCAGAGGTCCTCGGGAAGCTCTCATCCTTAAGCCCGCATGAATTCGGAGAGCTCGTCAGGAAAGCCGTTTCCCGGGGGTTGCTGGTGGAGAGTCCCGATGGGAGGCTCGCCCTTTCCGAGAGCCTGCCCCTTTGGGTCCGCCGCCGGATTTCGGAGATAAATACGAAAAAGCATGTCGCCTCCATCATTGCCCGGATCCGCAGGCAGGGTCTGCAGGAAGACTTAAGGGTCTCTGCCAGGATATCCCTTCTGCTCAAGGCGGGTCTCGACTACGATGCCGCTCTCATGGCCGAAGAGGAAGCCGGGAGATGCGTCAGGGAGGGCGACAAGCACGGGGCCATCGATCTTCTGGAACAGGCATTCGCTATCGTAGAAGCGCACGAAGGTGAAGTGCAGTGGGATACCCTGCTCATAACAGTCGTCAGCGAGCTGTGCCGACTCAGGATCAATGTCGGCAGGGACCTCACCGGGATTCCTTCCCTTCTTGAGCTCGAGAGGCCTGTTGCCGTGCGTCTCGGCGACTCGCGCACCCTTGCCAGGATCGACCTCGTCTCCGGCCTCTACCGGTATGTGACGGGCGATTCCGCAGGCGGCCTCTCCCTCATCTCGTCCGGCCTCCAAAAGGCAGAGGAGCTCGGGGACGAGGATATCATGGCCATCTCTGCCGAGTTCAGGGGGATCTATTACTATCTCACGGGTCTGTACAAGGAGGCGGCCGATGCCTTCGAACTCGTCATGAGGTCGGGCAGCTTGCAGACGGACAAGAGAGCCCCGACCTTTCTTCCCGAGCATCTCGCATCCTCGTCGGCTCTGGGGTATATCTGTGCCCTTCTCGGGCAGTACCACCGGGCCGTCGGTCTGCTCGACTCCCACTGGCGCAGGGCCCGTATGAACAAGAGCGACAGGAACGCCTGCTTCTATGAGGCACTCCTCGGAATTGTGCTCATCATCATGGGCAGAAGGGCAGAGGCCTATACCCACCTCAAGGCAGCCCAGAAGGAGGCCCTCGAGATCGACAACAAGCAGGCCATCCACGTAGCCAAGAAGGGGCTCGCCTATCATGCATATTTCGAGGGCAGGATCGAGGATGCCTACTGGATAACGATGAACACGCCGTTTACCGAGTCGATCGGTCCCCAGTACAATTGGCCGGTGCATCTCGAGATGCTCTACACCTTCGAGAAGAACGAGCTCCTTGCCGCGATGCCGACCCTTGCTTTCGAGCAGGAGATGGAGCGCGTTCTGAACGGCCCCAATCACCACCTGCGGGGAGTGGCATTGAGGATCCGTGCCCTCCAGGCCCAGGAGAGGGGCGATAATCCGGATGCCGTTTTCTCTCTTCTGCAGTCGAGCGAGGCAGAGCTGCTGCCCACAGGCGACCCTGTCGAGCTTGCCAAGACCAGGGCCGAGATGGCCCGCGTGAAGCTCTCCCTGAAGGACAGGCCTGCAGCCCGCAATTTTGCCCTCCTGGCCTGGGAGGGTCTGAGCGGCTACGGCCAGGACTTCTTCCCCGATGATCTGGTGCCTTTGCTCAGGATCGGCGTGCCCCAGCGCCAGGGCCACAGGAGGCAGGAGGTGCTCGAGCGGTTCGCCGATCTCATGGACGGCTTTATCCCGAGCGCTGACAGGGACGAGATCCTCACCCGGCTCGTCGCTGCGACGAGCCGGTTCTTCGGGGCCGAACGCGGAGGGCTCTTCTGGTTTGCCGGCAGCCGCGACTCTTCCCGGCCCATGCTCCGGGCATCCTACAATCTCGACAGGCTGGATGTGTACGCCGAGCCTTTCCGGGAACCCTTGAAGCTCATATTCAGGACCTTCAGGAATGCGGAGCCGCTCGTCCTGAAAGGAATCAGGACGGGAGAGAGCCGCGAGGGCGAGGGTGCGTCACTGTCTGTCGTCTGCATGCCCATCATCATTAAAGGTGAATCGAGGGGCGTGCTCTACCTCGACAGCTCCATCATCGAGGACGGGATGGAGGAGGTTGAACGCGACACCGTGATCAGGATGGCGAGGCAGGCGAGCTCGTCCGTCGAGCGCATCTTCCATTATGCCGAAACCGTCGAAGCGGACAGGTCGCGGGTGGTGTCCTTCAAGAGCTCGGGCGAGGGAGACGAGGCAGCGGGGACCATCATCGGAAGCAGTCCGGCCATGGAGGCGCTCCTTGCCCTGGCGAGCCAGGTGGCGGTATCCGATGCCACGGTGCTGATCACGGGCGAGACAGGCGTGGGCAAGGAGCTCCTCGCCAGGAAGATCCACGATGAGAGCGCCAGGAAAGACGGCCCGTTCATAGCGGTCAATCCCGCCGTCATACCGGATACGCTCGTGGAGAGCGAGCTGTTCGGCCACGAGAAAGGAGCCTTCACCGGCGCGGACCGGCAGAAGCCGGGCCGGGTGGAGCTCGCGCACACGGGCACGCTCTTTATCGACGAGATCGGCGATGTCCCCTTGAATGCCCAGGTGAAGCTCCTGCGGGTCATCCAGGAGAAGAGCTTCGTGCGTGTGGGAGGGATCCGCACCATCCTTTCGGACTTCCGCCTCGTGGCCGCCACCAACAGGGACCTCCTGCAGGATGTGGCATCGGGAAAATTCCGACAGGACCTCTACTACCGGCTCAACGTCGTGCCGCTCGAGATGCCTCCGCTCAGGAGCCGGGGCGAGGACGTCATCGAGCTCGCACGGGAATTCCTCAGGCACTACTCCCGGAAGTATCACCGCATCCTGCCCGATCTTTCGGAGGAGGATGTGAAGGCGCTCATGGCATACCCGTGGCCCGGAAACGTGCGCGAGCTGAAAAACGTCATAGAGCGCGCCTCCATCCTCTCCTCGAAGGACCGGCTCGAGCTCAATCTTCCCCCTCCCTCTGCACCCGGGAAGGGGGACAGCCTCGCGTTCCCGGACACGGTCACCCTCGACGAGATCCAGAGACGATACATCCGGCATGTGCTCGGCCTTACGGGTGGGCGCATAGCCGGGCCGGGGGGCGCGGCAGAGCTGCTCGGGATGAAGAGGACGACCCTGCAGGCGCGGATGAAAAAGCTCGGGCTGTTGAGGTCGTGAATACGCAAAAAACTCCCTCTTCCCGCAGCGTTTCCGGGAAGAGGGAGGAGTGATGGGGGCATTATCTACAAGAGGGTCTATTTCTCCGGATCGAGGGCGATGTAGCGCGAGCCCTGCTGGTTCTTTACCAGCATGAGGATAGGCTTGTCGGTCTTCTTGCCGATCGCTGCCTCGAAGTCTTTCGTGTTTTTGATTTCCTTTCTGTTCACCTCCTGGATGAGCATTCCTGGGGCGATGCCCGCCCTGGCGGCTGAGGAATCGGGATCGACCTGGGTAACCACGACCCCATTTTCATTCTGGTAGCCGTACTTCTCGGCGAGCTCTTTCGTGAGGTTCGTCACCGTGATCCCGGCCTTGCCGATGCTGTCCTGAGGTGCCGCGGCCGCAGCCGCATTTTTGGCCGGCATCTTCTCGATCTTCACACTGAAGGTCTTCATGGCACCGTCCCGGATCACACCGAGCTTCACCGTGGTGCCGGGCTTCATCATGGCTATCTTGTTCCGGAACGGGCCGATCTCGTCGACAGGCTCACCGTTCAGCTTGACGATGACGTCTCCCTGCTTCAGTCCGGCCTTTGCCCCGGGCGTATCGGGCATGACCTGGGCGACGAGCACGCCGTTCGTGTCTTTGAGCTTGAACGATTTTGCCAGCTCGGGGGTTATCTCCTGGATCATGATTCCCACGTACCCGCGCTCTACGCTTCCGTGCTCGATGAGCTGGGTGTAGACGCCCTTGGCGAGATTGACCGGGATGGCGAAGCCGATGCCCATGGAGCCTCCGCTCTGGCTGTAGATGGCCGTGTTGATTCCGATTACCTTGCCTTCGAGGTCGATGAGCGGACCTCCGGAGTTACCGGGGTTGATCGCGGCGTCCGTCTGGATGAAATCCTCGTAGTCGGCGATGCCGACATGGCTCCTTCCCTTTGCGCTCACGATGCCTGCCGTGAGTGTGTGCGACAGGCCGAAAGGATTGCCCAGCGCGAGGACCCATTCACCCACGTCGAGCTTGTCCGAATCTCCCAGAGGAAGGACCGGCAGGTTCTTCGCATCGATCTTGATGACCGCCACGTCGGTGGCCGGGTCGGTGCCGACGGTTTTTGCCGTGAATTCCCTCCCGTCGAGGAGCTTCACGTACACCTTGTCCGCACTGCCCACCACATGGTTGTTGGTAAGGATATACCCGTCGGCTGAAATGATGAACCCCGAACCCTGGCCCTGGATCATCCGCTTCTGTTCCTGCTGGGGCCTCTGGGGCTGTTTGTCGCCCGGCCCGGGCATGGGCTGGCCGAAGAACCGCCTGAAGAACTCGTCATTGAAGGGAAGCGTGGGCCCCATGAAAGGATTCGCCTTGACTGATTTCTCGATCTTGATGAATACGACGGCAGGGGACACCTGTTTTGCCACGGATGCAAAGGCCTTTCCCGTTTGTTTGAGGTTTTCCAGGGCCTGATCCCGGGCGAGGGCCGTACCATGAGTGCTCGTGAGGATCAGGGCGATGAAAAGCCACGCAACTCCGAGAACATGCAGCAGGCTCAAGCGCTGCCCTTCGTTACGGGTAATCCTTACCATTTCTTCGACCTCCTGGATGAAAATATTGTTTCCTCTCTTGTGCAGGTGTACCAGGCAAATCTGATGCCAGATTCAAGTTGTTGATATCATGGTGTATTATTTGGCAGACAGATGGAGCACCGTATACACCTGTAAAATTAGTTTACACCCGTGTGTATACATTCTAAACACGGTCCTTTGCAACAGCCGAGATCTCGAAACGGGGAATTTCTCATCATGACGGGGGCTCATGGCCGTACGCCTTCGGGAGTCTGCCTGCCGGGAGAAGAGGAAGCCCGAAGGGGACGAACTCTGCGAGCACGGCATTCTTGTTTCCGATTCTCCTCTGGATGAGGACCTTGACGTTTCCTTCGCGGGAGATGTCTCCGGCGACGGGAGCCTCGCGCGTCTCCACCCAGGCATAGAGCCCGGCCGGAAGATCGTCCCCTGCCTTCTTCATGGGGCAGGTGCCGCCCTTCACCATGGGCAGAACGCCGTCGAGGATCTCGTTTTCACCGAGGTAGATGCTTATCTGCCTGTCCTGGGAAAGGGCGAGCATCTCCCGTGCTATCCCGAGGTAGTCCTCCCTGGGTTTCATGGCGCTGAAGTAGACCGACATGGTGACCGTCATCCCGATGCATACGATGAGCACGAGGGAAAGAGGCCTCAAGGTCTCGAAAATCCCGCGATGCCGGAGAACCGCGAGCACGCTCAAAGAGAGCAGGCCCATCGCGATCGACAACACCGGCAGGTGAAGCAGGATGCCGGCGAACGGCGCCAGGCAGCCGACAAGGGCGATGACCCAGGTGGCTCCTGTCATGATGCGTTCCCATGGCCTCCTCTCGGCCCCGTTCATGAGCCACTGCGCCGCAATGCACGCCAGCGCCGGAAAGAGTGGCACGAGGTAGACAGAGCGTTTCGTCGACGAGAGGCTCAGGAGGATGAAGGGTGCAACGAACCAGCTCAGGTAAGGGTCCTTCCGGTAATTCCTGATCGACGTGACGAGCGCCGGGATCATGATGAGCGTCCAGGGAAGCACGTCCGAAGGAAGGTTCGTGAGGTAGTAGAGAGGTCCGTGCTGATGGCCCAGGGCTGCACCCTCGGGCGAGCCCAAGAAACGCATGAAGTTGTTCACGATGAGCGTTTCCCGGAGGAACGGCCACCCCCCCTGCGAATAGAGCCCCGCTACCCAGGGCAGGACGGGAAGGCAGGCGAAGACGCCGGCGGTTATCGGATTGATCCTCCATACGAGCCCGGGGTCTCTCTTTACGATGATATCCATGAAGAGAGCCGAGATAAAGATCGCCGGCCCCACGAGGCCCTTCGACATGAACGAAAGCCCGAGGGCGAGCCCGAGGAGCATCGAAACCGGCAGGGAGGGCTTCTCTCTCACTTTCATGTACAGGTAGACGGCCAGGGTCGTGAAGAAAACGAGGGCGGAGTCGACCTGGATCCACCTCGCAGACATGAAGAATCCCCACGTGCTCGCAAGAATGCCTGCTGCGGCAAGGCCTGCATGCGTGCCCGACCGCCTCCTTACCATGGCAAACACTATGAGAATCGTGAGCAGCCCGAACATGACGGAAACCAGGCGATAGGATACGTCGCTTTCAGTGCCGAAGACGAGCGCCGAGATCGCAGCCGCATCGTAGTAGAGGGGCGGTTTCTCGAGGAAAGGTGTTCCGTTCAGGCGCGGCACGACGAAATCGCCGGTCCTGGCGACCTCGGAGGATATGCCGGCCACCTGGGGTTCGTCCGGCCTCCAGATCCCGTGATTGAGCCCGGGCAGAAGCGTCGAGAGGATCACGATCCATGTGAAGGCCATGAGAAAGGTATTTTTCATGGGAACCTCGTATCACAGCAGGGCTCCCATATCAACGCATCATCAGGGAGCAGCGATGCTCCGAATGCGCGGGGTCGTCCGAGCGGGTATGGATATCTAACCTGAAGCCATGCCTTCTCAGGCATCCGGCAAAGGGTACTTTCCCCTAGCCGTATGGGCTTTAATAGTTGCTTGATCTTCGTGGAAAAGATACGTACAGAACCTTTTGGACTGTTGATTTCCTCAAGAAGGATAATATATGATCGAAATGATGCCAGAGGTGGGCAAAACAGACGCCAAAACTTGTCTCATTGCACGCTCTATGGTAGAGATAAGGTTTAAGGAAAAGGAGGATACGAATGTCCGGCCATAACAAGTGGAGCACGATCAAGCATAAAAAGGGTGCTGCTGACGCCAAGCGGGGCAAGCTCTTCAGCAAGATCATCAAGGAGATAACGGTTGCCGCGCGCATGGGAGGCGGAGACGTCGATGGGAACGCCCGCCTGAGGTCGGCCCTGGCGTCGGCAAAGGCCGCGAACATGCCCAAGGACAATATCGACCGGGCCATCAAGAAGGGCACCGGCGAGCTCGAGGGATACAATCTCGAAGAGGTCACCTATGAAGGATACGGGCCGGGCGGCGTCGCGGTGCTCGTCAACTGCATGACCGACAACAAGAACCGGGCAGTGGCGGATATCCGGCACCTCTTCTCGAAGTACAACGGAAATCTCGGTGAGACGGGCTGCGTGAACTGGATGTTCAACAAGAAAGGCTTCGCCTCGGTCGATAAGAGCGCTGTCGATGAGGAAACCCTCTATGACGTGGCGCTCGAGGCGGGTGCGGACGACGTCACCGACACCGGCGACAGCTACGAGATCCTCATTGCGCCCGAGGACATCGAGAGCCTGAGGACTGCCCTCGAGGAGAAGAAAATCCCCTACACCCAGCTCGAGGTCCAGATGGTGCCCCAGACAAACGTGACATTGACGGGCAAACAGGCGCAGCAGGCACTCAAGCTCCTGGATGCGCTCGAAGAGCTCGACGATGTCCAGTCCATATCTTCGAACTTCGACATTTCCGACGAAGAGATGGCACAGCTGCAAGGGTAATGATTATCTGCGGCATTGATCCCGGGACACGCGCCACAGGGTATGGGATACTCGACGTCCGCAGCAGGTCGCAGACGTCTCTCGCCTATGTATCGCACGGAACGATCAGACCGAGGTCCGAGGATCTCGCCGCAAGACTCAGGGAGATATACATAAGCATAACAGAGATTTTCCGGGAATACTCTCCGGCAGAAGTCGCCATCGAGTCCACCTTCCATGCCGTCAATGTCCAGTCGGCCCTCAAGCTGGGGCAGGCGAGGGGGGTCGTCATCCTCGCTGCAAGCCTCTTGTCGATACCGGTCTTCGAGTACTCGCCCACCGAGGTGAAGAAGGCCACCTGCGGGTATGGGAGGGCAGGCAAGGACCAGGTGTCCGCGATGATCGCAACCATCCTGCATCTGCCCAGGGACATGGTTGCATCTGCCGATGCGAGCGACGCCCTGGCCATCGGGCTCTGCCACTCCTCTTCCCGGCGAATGAAGGGATTCATCCAATGATCAGCATGATAAAAGGCGAGGTGGTGCAGGTTTGCGGCTCGGACATCACCGTCATGGTGTCCGGGGTGGGCTACCTGGTGCACGTGCCTGCCGGGGTCGATCTCGATATCGCACTCGGGGATCAGGTCACCCTCCATACCCATCTCATTGCCAGAGAGGACGCGTTGAACCTCTACGGCTTCACCGACCCCAGGCAGAAGGAGATATTCTCGCTTCTCTTAAGCGTCTCCGGCGTGGGCCCGAAGACGGCCATGAGCATCATCTCGGGCATGGAGCCCAACCGGTTCCTCGACGAGGTCGTGTGTGAGAACATCGGCTACCTGTGCAGCCTGCCCGGCATCGGGAAAAAGAGCGCCCAGCGCATCGTCCTGGAGCTCAAGGAACGGATCGTAAAGAAATACAGCACCATGGGAACGAAAAGGCATAGAGACGGGGCCGAGGACGCCGTGGCAGCGCTCATGGCGCTGGGATACGCGGAATCCCAGGCGCGCAGGGCAGTCGGCTCGGTGAAGGCTGAAAGCGTCGAGGATATCATCCGCGGCGCGTTGAAGGAATTGATTCGATGAGAAACGAAATTACGGGAACACTGGGGGACCGGGAAGAGCTCGATTTCGAGGCTCACATCCGGCCCCGGAACTTGAACGAATACGTGGGTCAGGAGGCGCTGAAAGAAAACCTCGAGATCTTCATCAAGGCCGCCAAGGCGCGGGGAGAAGCCCTTGACCACTGCCTCTTCTACGGGCCTCCCGGCCTGGGCAAAACCACGCTCGCCTACATCATCGCCCACGAGTGCGACGTGGGCCTCCGCATCACGAGCGGGCCGGCCATCGACAAGTCCGGCGACCTGGCAGCGATCCTCACGAACCTCGAAGAGAACGACGTCCTCTTCATCGACGAGATCCACAGGCTGGGCAAGGCGGTCGAGGAGATCCTCTATCCCGCCATGGAGGAGTTCAAGCTCGACATCGTGATCGGCCAGGGCCCCTCCGCCCGGTCGATCCGCATCGATTTGAACCGCTTCACCCTCGTCGCCGCGACCACGAGGGCAGGCATGATCACCTCGCCCCTGCGCGACCGGTTCGGCATCATCGGCCACCTCGAGTTCTACACTGTCGAGGAGTTGCAGCGGATCCTGAGGCGCACCGCCGGGATCCTGGGCGTTCCTGCAGACGAGAAGGGCCTCCTCGAGATCGCGAAGAGGTCCCGCGGCACGCCCCGGATCGCCAACCGGCTCCTGAGGCGGGTGAGGGACTTCGCAGAGGTGCTCGGAGACGGGAACATCACGTCGAAGATAGCCGATACCGCCCTTTCGAGGCTGGACATCGACAAGTCGGGATTCGACAGGATGGACCGGAAGATCATCACCACCATGATCGAGTCCTTTTCTGGCGGTCCGGTCGGGATCGAGTCCCTGGCGGCATCCATCGGCGAAGACAAGGACACCATCGAGGACATCTACGAGCCCTACCTCATCCAGACCGGCCACATCAAGAGAACGCCCCGCGGCAGGCAGGTGTGTGCAAAGGCGTACCGCATGCTGGGCATGGACCCGAAGAAGGAGCAGGCAGGTCTGTTCGATGAGGAGTAAAAAGAAGCTGATCCTCGTCGATGTGGACGATACCCTGTATCCGAAGGGAACGGGACCGTTTCCCCATGTGAACCGGAGGATCGACGACTACGTCATGGCCCGGTGCAGTCTCGGCATCGACGAGGCAAAGGAATTGAGGAGGCGCTACATCCGCTCGTACGGCTCGACCCTGGGCGGCCTCATGAAGCACTACGGGGTGGACCCGGACCACTACCTGAAGGCTGTCCACGATGTGCCCGTCGAAGACCTTCTCAAGCAGGACTTGCAGCTCAAGAGGACCCTTTCCGGCATCGAGAACGAGATGGTCGTCTTCTCGAACGGGTCTGCCGAGTACGTGAAGCGCGTGCTGAAGGCGCTCGGCGTCTCCGACCTGTTCAGGGACCTCTTCACCATCGAGTTCATGGACTTTATCCCGAAGCCGAGGGAGTACCCCTACCGGAAGGCCATCGAGCTCTACGGCAGGAGGCCCGAGGAGTGCGTCCTCGTGGATGACCGCGTGCCCAACATCCGCACCGCCTTGGGCATGGGCATGGGGACGGTCGTGGTCGGATCGGATTCCCCCGCGGAAGGGGTGCGGGCCATCCCCGACATCTATGCCATAGAGCAGGCCGTGTCTTGATGAGATACCCTGCCGGATCTATTGATCTATAAGGAGAGGAGGAATGGAATGCAGGTGCTTGTGACCGGCGCAGCCGGTTTCATCGGATACCACCTTGCCAGGAGGCTTCTCAGCGAGGGAGTCGAGGTCTTCGGGACCGACAACCTCAATGCCTACTACGATCCGAAGCTCAAGAGCGACCGTCTGAACATGCTCCGGGAGTTTCCGGCCTTTGCATTCAGGAAGCTCGACCTCACGGACAGGGACGGCATGACACGCGTCTTCGACGAGCATTCCTTCGACGCCGTCATACACCTGGCAGCGCAGGCAGGCGTGCGCTACAGCCTCGAAAATCCCCACGCGTACATCGACTCCAACGTGGCCGGCTTCATGAATATCCTCGAAGACTGCAGGAACCATGAAGTGCCCCACCTGGTGTTCGCATCTTCATCTTCCGTGTACGGCGCCAATACGAGGATGCCGTTCTCCGTGCATCACAACGTGGACCACCCGGTCTCCCTCTACGCAGCCACGAAGAAGGCCAACGAGCTCATGGCCCACACTTATGCGAGCCTCTACGGGATTCCCTGCACAGGCCTGCGGTTCTTCACCGTGTACGGCCCCTGGGGAAGGCCGGACATGGCGCTCTTCACGTTCACGAAGGCCATCCTCGAAGGGAGCACGATCGACATCTACAATCACGGGAACATGCAGAGGGACTTTACCTACATCGACGACATCGTCGAGGGGCTCGTGAGGGTCATGCGGATGATACCGAAGCCCGATGCGAACTGGAACGGCGAGAGACCCGACCCGGGCACGAGCTTTGCCCCCTACCGGATCTACAATATCGGGGGCTCTCAGCCCGTGAGGCTCATGGACTTTATCGAGGTGCTCGAAGACACCCTCGGAAAGAAGGCCCAAAAGAACATGCTCCCGCTTCAGAAAGGGGACGTCGTCTCCACCTGTGCGGATGCGCAGGACCTCGAGGATGCGGTGGGCTTTAGGCCGTGCATTCCGGTGACGGAAGGGATCAGGCGCTTCGTCGAGTGGTACCGGTCGTACTACGGGGTCTGATCAGGGTCTGCCTATGACGGTCTCGGGCGGGAAGTCCATGTTGAGGATGTAGCCCAGGATCTTGTCGCGGAAGTTCTCGGAGCCGCCGATGAACTCGATTCCGAGTTGAGTCTTCTCGAGCACGTTTTCCCTTCTCACCGACCGGACGACCCCTGCGGCCTCGACAGGGCCCTTGGGCAGGTTGATCCGGATCACGGGGAGGTTCATCCCCTCGATGATGGGAGACTTCTCGTCCAGCACCTCGGCCCCCATGCCTTCGATGCTCAAGTCCCACACGAGGACCGGCGTCTTTTCCATGGTGATGGGATGGCTCACGGTCGCGGTCATGGGCTCGTCTCCGGTGATGAAGTATCGGAGCACGCTCCGCCTGGAGATATGCTGGACCGTCTCGGGCCAGTTCGTCTCCATGATGCTCTTGATGACGCTCAGCACTTTGGCGTGGAAGAGCATGACGTTTATCCCTTTGAAGATGTAGAAGGGGTACACGTTGCCCGGCACCGGCTGGAAGGGCAGCCTGAATTCCGACATCCGCACGATCCTCATGAGGATGTTGTCCTGGGCAGGGCGCAGGTAGAAGAATTCGGTCGGGATGGCCTTCTGCTTCGAGACCATGAGCATGTCGCCGAACCCGCGGGACCATTTCTTTACCTCGCTGAAGATCCTCATGATCTCTTCCCTGTCGGTGATGAGCTTTCCCTTGTCGCCCTTGGTCGAATGGAGCTTCGCATAAGCCTCGATGGGCGTCTCAGCGGGTGAGAATTCGATTCCCACACGTGAGGGAATGCCGGGTCCGACATAGGCAACCCGGCCGTGGATATCGGCGGCAATGACCTTGCCCTTGTTTTCAAGGGTCACGATATGGATGTCCCTGCCTTCCTGAAGCAGGGAGAGCCCGTCCCGGACCAGCACACCCATCCCGCCGATTGAAATGTCAAGGATGGGAAGCTTCAGGGAATACCCTCCGATCTTCGCCTTGGCAGAGAGATTCCCCCAGGGCAGAGTCCTCTGTCTTTTGCTTTCTCTCTTCTCCATGCAAGCACTTCATCGGACGTTTCCGATGTCAAACTTTAGCCAATAAGCAGCCGCTCATGAGTAAAATATACGGAAAACTGATCCTTACCTGATTCCGCAAAGGAGATTGAAGAGCCCTCGATCATCTGACTCTGCGGCACTTCCCGAGAGACGATGGTCGGGATGCTCGTGTCAGGCTGGAGGCTTGCCTGCCGTTAAAAATTACCAGGCAAAATTAATCTCTTATTGCTTTTCACTGTGAAGTATGTTCTTATGCGTAGAAACAGTGTTCTTATGCATAGAAACACTGTCATACGGTTTCTGATACCATGAAGAGGAGATGAATTATGGCAAAGGCTTCAACGCAAGAATGGGTCGTCATGCTGGTTCTTTTCGTTTCGGCGCTCTTTATCGGAACGGTTTTCCTTCAAGCCCCCGCATATGCCACCGAAGGGGGCGGAGGGGCCTACCCCAACGGGGCAGAGGACTTCATGGCAGGTGCTCTTCCTCCCCCCGGGACCTATTTCCTGGATTATGTTAATTACTATCATGCCTCGTCCCTGAAGGATGACAACGGCGACAGGCTGGTTCCGGACTTCGATCTCGATGTCGCGGTGAATGTATTCCGCCTCGTGCACGTCACCAGGCACGAGATTCTGGGCGCGACCTGGGCCATGCATGCCTTCGTGCCCATCGTGCGCATGGACGTGGATGCGACTTTTGGAAGAGATGACAAGACAGGGTTGGGGGACATCATCTTAGACCCGTTCATCCTGGGCTGGCACTGGAAGAATGTCCACGTCACCACAGGGCTCGATATCTATGTGCCTGTGGGGAGCTACGACGAGGATGACCTGGCCAACACCGGCCGGAATTACTGGACCTTCGAGCCCGTGGCTGCAGTAACCTATCTGTCGGACAACGGAATCGAGCTGTCCGGAAAATTCATGTATGACTTCAATCTGGAAAACCCTGACACGAACTACAGATCGGGCCAGGAGTTCCATTTTGACTACACGGCAGGCTACCATACGGGAAAAGGCCTGGCAGTCGGCATCGGCGGCTATTATTACTACCAGACCACCGATGACGAGCTGGACGGGGACAAGGTTGAACCCGACGGCTTCAAGGGCCGCGTCTTTGCCATAGGCCCCCAGGCCATGTACAGTTACAAAAACATGGCATTCACCCTGAAGTGGCAGAAAGAGTTCGAAGCCAGGAACCGCCCCGAGGGCAACAACTTCTGGGGAAAATTCATGTATGCCTTTTAGGGAGAGGGATGTCGCTTCACATCCCATTGAGCTTTCATCGGGAAGTCTTTAGGCGGGCAGGCAAGGGGCGGATCTTCTATGAGAGAAGGTCTGCCCGGTCTCCGCTATTGCTGCGTCAGGCGCTCGGTGCGGCAGTTTTTTATGCTCCGCTGCTCTCCGGCCCCCGGCCGGGCAGGAGGGCATCTTATCGAAGATCTCTCGGGCATGATGTTTCGGTGAAGGAGCTCTCTTCACTCCTCCACCGAAAGTTATCGAATCCGTGGTTCCAGGCTCACTTCCCCTTGTAGGTAGGCTTGCGCTTTTCCATGAATGCGGTCATGGTCTCCGCCAGGTCTTCGGACGGCAGGATCATGGAGCTGCGGGCAGCCACATACTCGAGGCCGTCTGCTATGCTCTTGCCCCTGCAGTAGTTGAGGACGTCCTTGGCGCCCTGGACGGCGAGGGGTGCCTGTGCAGCGATCTCGAGGGCCATTTCCTCGGCGCCCTTCAGGAGGGACCCTTTATCGGGATAGAGGGCATTGACGAGATTGACCTCTTTTGCCCGTTCGGCGCTGATGTACTTTGCCGTGAAGGCGAGCTCGCGGGTGATGCCCTGTCCCACGATGTGCGGCAGCCGCTGGAGAACGCCTACGTCGGCGATGATCGAGACGGCGGCTTCCCTGAGCGATATCTTGGCATCGAGGGAAGCGAGGCGGATGTCGCAGGCCGATCCCAGGTCGAGAGCGGCACCGATGCAGTAGCCGTGGAAGGCGCATATCACGGGCTTCGAGCACTTCTCGACGATTGTCATGGAGTCCTGGAGGGGGAAGATGTCCTTGAAGAGCTTCACCGTCCCCTTGGAGCTGAAGTCCCAGTTCTTCAATGTGGGAATGAGCGGCGCCATGCCCACGAGGTCGATGCCTGTCGAGAAGTCCTTGCCCTCGCCGGCGACGATCGCCACCCTGATCTCGTCATCGGCGTCGATGTCTTCGAAAATGGGGATGATCTCTTTCCATGCATCCGGGCCCATGGCGTTTTTCTTTTCCGGCCTGTTCAGGAATACCCACGCGATCTGCCCCTGCTTCTCCACCTTGTAGAATTTGTACGGTTCACTCATGAATATTACCTCCTCATTCTTCATCCTCACAGAGTAGAACGAGAAGGGGATTGCTGTCAATAATTGCGGATATAAATTCAGATGTCAAAGCCCAAACGAATCTGCTAGTGAATTGGCAATACACCATGACAGTTCACATTATTATTATTTATAGATGAGGGCAGTCATATGATCGAAAGAGAGAATATTCAGTTCGTATCGGGGGGGTTGCGCTGCGCGGGATGGTTCTACCGGGCTCAAGGAAAGGAGACGTGTCCGTGCATCGTCCTGGCGCACGGCTTCGGAGGGACCAGAGAGATGCGCCTCGATGCCTACGGCGAGACCTTTGCCCAGGCAGGCTACCATGCGCTGGTCTTCGATTACCGCCACTTCGGAGACAGCGAGGGCGAGCCCAGGCAGATCCTCAACATCGGCAG
Source organism: Deltaproteobacteria bacterium (assembly GCA_029547185.1). GTDB lineage: Bacteria > Desulfobacterota > Desulfomonilia > UBA1062 > UBA1062 > Phosphitivorax. The sequence continues at coordinate 42,625 of JAKPPU010000068.1, forward strand.
GCAGCATGAAGACTGGCATGCGGCCATAGGGTTCGCGAAGGGGCGTCCCGGAGTCGACCCGTCGAAGATCATCCTCTGGGGCACGTCCTTCAGCGGCGGGCACGTGGTTCCCGTGGCGCTCAAGGAGAGCGGCATCGCGGCCCTCATATCGCAGGTTCCGCACCTCGATGGCCTGTCGACCGCCATGGCTGCGGGCCCGGTTCAGAATTTCAGGCTGGGGTTTGCCGCGTGGCGCGACCTCGTGTGCATGGCCCTTCGCAAAGGCCCATTTTACGTTCCCATCGTGGGTAAACCGGGCGAGCTTGCCGCCATGACCGCACCCGATGCGGAAGAGGGAGTCAAGAGGCTCTATCCCGAAGGATACGAGCCCGACAAGGACGTGGCTGCCCGGATCTTTCTCCAGGTGGCCCTCTATTCGCCGGGCAGGCTTGCAAAGCACCTCACTGTGCCCTGGCTCGTGCAGGCGGCCTCGGAAGACCTGACCACCCCGGTGAGGCCTGCGATCAGGGCGGCCATGAAGGCAAAGAAAGGCCAGCTCATTATCTACAGATGCGGCCACTTCGATGTCTATGTCCCGCCCCGCTTCGAGCAGACCGTAGAAGACCAGATCACCTTCCTGAAGAATGCCCTCGTGAATACCTGATGCCGCAATTCTTCTCCGTCTGCGTCGTATGTGAAGATCAAAGCCGGAAGGCAGGGTCCGGGAAGCACGAAATCCGCTGTCTCTTAAATCTCCCAAGGGGATGGCAGGATCGGTCTCATCACGAGGGCTGCGTCTGAGGGTCAGCGTACTCGAATCTCCTGTCGAGGAAGTCCCGGGAGATCGGCACGGTCACATTCTTCCTGTAGTCAAAGGAGATCTGCACTGATCTGCCCTTCTTCTTGTGCATGCTCATCCGCCAAAAAGAAGGGTGTCCGGCAGAATTCAAGCCGGACACCCTGATGAAGTCGAAGCTCTTTCGAAGCGCTGTTATATCACCCTGACCGATATAATGCCTTCGGCCGACTCGATCTTCTTGATCTGGTCGTCAGTCACGCTGCCGTCGATATCGATGATGTTGTAGGCAATGCCGCCCTTGCTCTTGTTGATCATGTCGGCGATGTTGATCTTGTTTTCCGCCAGGATGTGCGTGATCTTCTCGATCATGCCGGGCTCGTTCTTGTTCGAGATGGTCATCCTCTGAGCGCCGGATCTGTCGAGGGCGCAGTCCGGGAAGTTGACGGAGTTCTTGATGTTCCCGTTCTCCAGGTAATCCATGAGCTCCATGGCCGCCATGATGGCGCAGTTTTCCTCAGACTCTTCGGTGGAAGCGCCGAGGTGCGGGATGGCGATGACCTTGTCCGTCTTGATGAGCTCTTCATCGGGGAAGTCGGTCACGTATGAGCTTAACGTCCCGTCGGCGAGCGCCTTCTGCAGGTCGGCGGTGTTCACGAGCTCTCTCCTGGCAAAGTTCAGGAGCACGGCGCCTTTCTTGATGACCGCAAACTTTTCGGCATTGATGGAGCCCCGGGTGTCCTTGTTCAGGGGGACATGGAGCGTGATGTAATCGCACTCGGCAAGCAGCTTTTCCAGGCTCGGGGCTTTCTTGGTATTGCGCGAGAGCCTCCAGGCCGCCTCGATCGACAGGAACGGATCGTATCCGTAAACCTCCATGCCGAGGGCCTCGGCCGTGTTGGCCACCATGGTGCCGATGGCGCCCAGGCCTACGACGCCCAGCTTCTTGCCCAGGAGCTCGGTGCCGGCGAACTTCGACTTTCCCTTTTCGATGAGGTCGGGCACCTTGTCGCCTTCGCCCACGAGCCCTTTGCACCAGCTGAGTGCTCCGACAACGTTCCGCGAGGCCAGCAGCATACCCAGGATGACGAGCTCCTTCACCCCGTTGGCGTTCGCCCCCGGGGTGTTGAAGACCACGATGCCTTTTTCAGAGCACTTGTCCACGGGGATATTGTTGACGCCGGCACCGGCGCGGGCAATGGCCTTCACGCTCGAGGGCAAGGTCATGTCCTTCATTTCCTTGCTTCTCACCATAATGCCGTCCGGATCAGAGATGCCGGCCTTGTACTCGTAGTTATCCGTGAAAACATTTAGGCCTTTTTCCGAGATGTTATTCAACAGATCGATCTTGAACATAAAATCCTCCTCATCTATCCTTACTTGCATATATATTGCAGAATATGCATTCTGTGCCAAGTCCAAAAAAGTAGATTTTTCAGAGAATCGCCGGAATTCCTATCGCATTGACTTTTTGATTTCCTGCCATTAGAAAGAAGATTCAAGGAGTAACGAATGCCCATCTATGAATATCAGTGCAGGGATTGCGGAGAGGAGTTCGAGAGGCTCGTGCCCCTGTCGGCTCAAACCCCTCCGGACTGCCCCAAGTGCAAAAGGAAGAACGTCAGGAAGAAGATATCGCGGATCGCCTCGGGCAAGTCGGGCTGCGGATCGTGCAGCTCGAGCTCGTGCAGCTCCTGCGCGCCCTCGGGCCATTCCTGAGGGTAGGCGTCTCAAGACCCCCGGTCAGGGGGTCGTGAAGATCACGAGAACAGATCGAAAAGCTGGATGGTCTCTTCCCGCTTCGGTCCCACCGAAATGATCGCGGCCTTCACCCCGATCTTCTTCTCCATATAGGCGATGTAGTCCCTGCAGTTCCTGGGGAGCTCGTCGTAGGAGCGTATCTCGGAGATGCTCTCTTCCCAGCCGGGGAGCTCTTCATAGACCATCTCGAGGTCGGGGTACATCTCGAGGTCCGCGGGCATGTTCTCGATGATGGTATTGCCTGACTTATAGGCGGTCGCCACCTTGATGGTCTCGAAGCCGGTGAGCACGTCGAGCTTGGTGATGGCGAGGTAGGTGATGTCCGAGAGTCTCACCGAGTGCTTGAGCGCCACGAGATCGAGCCATCCGCAGCGCCTCGGCCTTCCCGTGGTGGCGCCGTATTCGCCGCCGAAGGCGCGCAGGCGTTCGCCGGTCTCATCCTTGAGCTCGGTGGGGAAGGGACCGCCGCCCACGCGGGTGGTGTATGCCTTGCAGATTCCCACGACCGTGTCGATCTTCGTGGGGCCGACTCCCGAGCCTACGCAGGCCTGGCCGGCAATGGTGTTCGAGGAGGTGACGTACGGGTATGTGCCGAAGTCCATGTCGAGGTTTCCGCCCTGGGCGCCTTCGAAGAGAAGGTTTCTGCCCTCCCTGGACTCCTTGTCGATGAGCACGGCCGTGTCGGTGACGAAGTCCTTGAGCCTCTCTCCCATGGCCTTGAACTTAACGTAGATGTTTTCCTTGTCCGTGCCTTTGACCTTGAGGACCTTGGTGAGGTACTCCTGCCTCTCGTCAAAGTAATTGTCGAGCTTTTTCCTGAGCATGTGCGGATTGACGAGGTCGATCATCCGGATGCCGCACCTGCGGGCCTTGTCCTCGTAGGCAGGGCCGATGCCTCTGCCCGTGGTGCCGATCTGCTGGGTGGCCTCGCGGGCATGGTCGATCATCTTGTGATAGGGCATGATGACATGGGCGCGGTCGCTGATGGCGAGGATATCGGGAGTGACGTTGTATCCCTTTTCCCGAAGGGCATCGATCTCGTCGAGAAGGATCTCCGGGTCGATGACCACACCCGAGCCGATGATGCACAGCTTGTCATCGTGGAGAATGCCGGAGGGGATCAGGTGGAGGATGACCTTCCTGTCGCCCACTACCAGGGTATGGCCGGCGTTGTTGCCTCCCTGGAAACGGATGATGAGGTCTGACTTTTCGGTGAGGAGATCGACGACCTTTCCTTTGCCTTCGTCACCCCACTGGGTGCCGACAACGACCACGTTTGCCATATGATCACGCTCCTGGATTTTTGCTTGCTGCCTTCGTCAGGTAACGGCCCTCTGCCGAGAGGGCATTTCCGTATCCTGCCTGCCTTTTTCAGCCATGTCCCCGGGCTTCCTGCCTGATAAGCATGACCTGCAATGGCCGTCATATCGAGGCATCTCCTTGACGGAGCTATTGAAACCCGGTGCACTTGTAACAAATGGGTTGATGAGTGTCAATAATTTACAGGGTAATTGACGGTTGTTTTTTCATTTTGCCGCCGATTGTGATAAGAAGATCATGTAATGGATAAATAATAAAGGAGGAAATGATGGCCGTTGTTGAGTGGAAAAAGGAAGGGACTGTCGCAGTCATTCTCATGAACGCAGGCGAGAACAGGCACAATCCTGATTTTGCAGCCGGCATGCTCAAGGTTTTCGATGAGGTCGAGGCCGACAAGGACATCACCTCGGTCGTGCTCACCTCGAGCGACGCCAAGAACTGGTCATTGGGAATCGACATCGTCTGGATAACCGGTGCCATGGGCAATCAGGATTTCCAGACCATCAAGAAATTCGTCTACGACATGAACTCCATATTCAAGCGGGTCCTCTTCTATCCCGTACCGGTCATAGCGGCCATCAACGGGCATGCGTTCGGAAACGGAAGCGTGCTCGCGTGCACCTGCGACTTCCGCTTCATGAAGGCGGACAAGGGCTTCTTCTGTTTCCCCGAGGTGGACATCAACATCCCGTTTCTTCCGAGCATGCTCCTGACCGTGAAAAAGGCAATGCCCTACCACAAGTACGAGGAGCTCATCTTCAGCGGGAAGCGGGTCGGCGCTAAAGAGCTCGAGGAAAGCCATGTCATCGTGAAGGCCTGCGCCGATGCGGATGCGCTCATGAAAGAGGCCGTCGATTTTGCGAAGACCTTCCAGAAGGGCAGGGCCATCTTCGGGGAGAACAAGAAGAGGATGCACAAGCACATCATCGAGGCCATGGAAAAGGAAGACCCCGAGTACATAGATGCCCTCAAGCTCATGGTGTAGGCGTGGCCGGAGCCGGCGGAGGAGATTGTTGAGAAAGGACGGGAACAGCGATCCCATCCCCGATCAAGGCGGATGAACGGGCCGTATATGCGAAAGATCCTGTCATTGCGAGCCGACCGAAGCAGCCCCGGACGAGATGAAATTGCCTCGCCGTCTTCAACTCCCTGCAATGCTGATCTGCACAGGCCTTTCGTGCCCCCTCTGCACCTGAGGAGCTCTCTCCTCCAGACGGTCCTGGCGAGCCTCAAGCTTCGTGCCCTGGGAAAGAACCCCATGCTCGAGGCCTCCCGGGAGGTCATCATCGATGCAGGGGATGGGGTCAGGCTGCAGGGATTCCACTCTCCAAGGACGGACATTCCTTCAAAAGGGACGGTCATCCTCCTCCACGGGTGGGAGGGAAGCGCAGAGTCCACGTACATCCTCCACACGGGAAGATACCTCTACAGCAACGGGTACGATATCTTCCGGCTCAACTTCCGGGACCACGGGAAGACCCATCACTTGAACGAGGGCATCTTCTACAGCACGCTCCTCAGAGAAGTCTACGAAGCGGTCATGAGGGCTGCAGAGCTGTCGGAGGGAGGTCCGGTCTTTCTCATGGGGTTTTCCCTCGGCGGCAATTTCGCGCTCCGGACAGCACGAAGGCTCCGGGAAGAACGCGCTCATCCCATACGCCACGTCATTGCCGTAAGCCCGGTCCTCGATCCCTCAAAGGCCACCGTCGCCATAGACGCCCATCCCGTCCTGCGCAGGTACTTCCTGAAGAAATGGAAGAGATCACTCATGAGGAAACAGGAGCTCTATCCCCGCCTCTACGATTTCTCCCGCATGCTTGCCATGAAGACCATCCGGGAGCTTACGGATGCCCTCATCGAACAGTCCGGACTCTACGCAGATACGGAGGAATACTTCGCAGGCTACACCATACGGGGTGATTCTCTCGAGGATGTCACTGTTCCCCTGTCCATCGTCACGTCCCGCGACGATCCTGCCATCCCCGTAGACGATTTTTATGACCTCCGTCTTGCAGACCGTTCGAGGCTTATTATTCATATGTATGGAGGTCACAACGGATTTCTTCAGGGAATCCGGGCACCCGCCTGGTATGAACAGGAGGCGGTCAGGGTGTTTTCACAGGCTTCGCCGGACAATCCCGGATCATGCGCTCGCTTGTGACCGTGAAGAACACCGGTCCAAAAGATATCTCGATAAATTGAGAGAAATCGGATAAAAGGAATGATATGCCCTGCCCATCGACCTTCCTCCCGTTGCCTTTGAGGGTAACGGATGTCAAGGAGGCCATGGGCGGCCGTGAGGGGACGACCGATGGGACACGGATACAGAGAGCACCTGCGACAGCGTTTCATGAAGGAGCTGGGCAAGGTGATCAGAAAAATCGAGGCATCTGCCGATGGTGTGTCTGCTGACGGAGATTCCGTCAGCTCGGCCGAAGACCGGATAGAGATCTACGAGGGCATGATCCGGCACTGCGCCGTTGCGATCTTCGCCATCGACAAACACCACAGGGTGATCCACTGGAACGGCGCGTGCGAAGAGCTCACCGGCATCAATTCCAAGGAAATCCTCGGAACCTCGAATCACTGGAAGCCTTTCTACGACTTCGCGCGTCCCTGCCTGTCCGATCTCCTCATAGACGGGAAAGAGCAGATGATGCAGGATCACTACCAGGTCTACGGCTCTTCGGTGCTTCTGCCCCATGGCCTCCATGCCGAGGGATGGTTCCCGCATGTCGGCGGCAGGGAAAGATACCTCATCTTCGACGCCTCGCCCGTCTTCAGCCGCAGCGGAGAGCTCATCGCTGCAATCGAGACCCTCCAGGACATTACGGAGCTCAAACGCATTGAAGAAGAGAGGGAAAGGCTCAATATAAAGCTGCAGGATGCACTCGATCGGATAAAGGTCTTGAGCGGTCTGATACCTATCTGTGCCGGATGCAAGAAGATCCGCGACGACAAGGGATACTGGAATCACCTCGAGGAGTACCTCGAGCAGCACTCCGATGCCTCATTCAGCCACGGGCTCTGTCCCGAGTGCTTCCGGAAATTCTTTCCGGACGCCACGAAAGAGGTGAAAGAGTAGCGAGCTCGGCTTGAGGCCCTTCTTCGATCGGCAGTTGCGAGCCGTTTGAAAGGTGGCGGCAATGGACGAAAACAAGGTGCCGGACTGGCTGAGCTGGGCCCGTGAGATACAGTCGATGTGCCAGACAGGGCTCGCCTACAGCAAATCCGAGTACGATACCATGCGGTACAAGCGTCTGCTCGAGATCGCTGCAGAGATCGTTGAAACCCATACCGGGATCCCCGAGGACACCCTCGTGCGGAACTTCTCGGCCCAGCCCGGCTATGCCACGGTAAAGGTCGATGTCAGAGGGGCCGTGGTGAAAGAGGGCGAGATCCTCCTCGTGAAGGAAAAGAAGGACGATATGTGGGCCCTTCCCGGAGGATGGGCGGATGTGGGGGAGCACCCGTCCCGCATGGTATCCCGTGAGGTCCTCGAGGAGACCGGGTTCGTCGTCACGCCGAAAAGGGTCATCGGGATCTACGATGCCAACAGGTCACCGGTTCACCTCGAGTTCTACCATGCGTACAAGATCATCTTTCTCTGCGAGATCACCGGAGGAAGCCCCCGCATCAGCGACGAAACCTCGGAGGTGAGATTCTTCGGGTTCGACGACGTTCCGCCGCTTTCGGGATATCGGACCACGATCCGCCACCTCTGCGATATCCGGGCGCACCTCGAAGACCCGGGCATGCCCACGGTCTTTGACTGAATGCCTGCTGGCGGCACGGAACGGACTGGCATGAAGCCGGGGATGACAGGGGAGAAAGCGGGAGTGACACGGTGGAGAAGAATTCGCTCCATAAGTATTAACCATCATGAACGATTCCTTACGTTAACGCCCATGCGCCTTCTAAGGGAATGACAGGATGGAAGACAGGAATGGCAGAAGAGAAAACCGGGACGGCAAATCGCAGCGCTTTTTGCTGTTTCTCCTGATACCATGCATCGTGCTCGTGCATCTTTCAGGATGCCAGACGGCAAAGCCCAGGCCTTCGGCATGCCTTCCCTCTGAAAAGAGCATAAGCGCAAAGCTCGACGCTGCATTCGACGATTTCGTTTTCAAGAAGGAGTTCTCCGCCATCCTCACCTCGCTCGTTGCGTCCTCGTGGGACCCGTCCGGAGACTGGAAGGGGGACATCCAGGGTGATGCAACCGCCTTTGCTCCCATGCTGCTCTATGCGCTCGCACGCGATACGGGCGAAGGGGAACTCCGCTCCATGGCGGAGCGGACAGTGGCATATGAGGCAGGGCTCGTGAAGAGACTCTATTACTGGCCTTTCCCGAGCACATCCCTGGTCATGGGATTCCCGGCTCTTGCACAGCCCTCCATCCAGAACGACGACCAGACGTACAGGTCCCTCTTTTTGAGGGGCGTGCGCTTCGGATATGCATTCACCTCCCTGTCTCCGGAGTTCTTCACCCCGTTTGTCAGGGAGAAGGCGTGCGTATACGGGCTTATGGGGTATATGTGCCTCGTGGGTGCGGAGGTTGCCGACGAACCGAGAGAGAAGGACGAGTTCGTCCGGAAAGGCGTCAAGCTGATCGAGAAGGCAAACAAGTTCTGCTGGGATGAAAGGGAAGCCCTCTATACGCACTCGAGCCTCCTCGACTGGCCCCAGGAGACCATGATGATGGCCCTGATTCAGGCATACAGGGCGACCGGCAACCGGGCATACCTCGACAGGGCCCGCATTGTGCTCGATACCATGAACAGGCTCTGCCGTGATGCATGCAGGGGCGGGTATTACGGCCACCCCGATCTCGACACCAAAGGCCTCTCAGGGAACAACAACATGGCGTGGGTGCTTCTCGACCTCCATGAGGCGACAGGAGACGGAAAATACCTCGAGGAGGCCCATGCCGTCATGGAGTGGGTCCTCTCGAACGACCTCTATGACTCCTCGAAAGGAATAATCTACCATCACTATACGAAGAACGGCGGCAGGGCAGGATATTCCTGCACGGGATGCAACTTCCATACGCTCACCTGCATCTACCGCTACAATGAGCTTCTGAAGAAAGGCGCATCGGCACAAGCCGGGCAGGGCTTTCAAAAGACAGGGAATATTCCTCTTGACAGAAGATCCGGCTCTAGGGCAGATCAATCTTTGCAGTGAGAATGGCCGAGTAAAAACGAGTATTCGACGTCATCTATCGGCCTGGAAAACCCTTTTTTCGTCAATGCCATCAGCCAAAGATGAATATCGGTCTCAAGAATGCTTTGGCGGTTTTGCCGAGTGTGGTATAAGGCTCTTATAAACCGGCCGGGAGGAACATTCCCCATTTTAGGGAGGGCACTGGAAAACGTAAGGGGATGTCCCCTGGCGGGACTTTGAGCAGGCTTGTTTAAAGGAAAAAGAGTGGGAGGAACAATGATCGCATCGTATGAAGGGAAAACGCCCAGGATCGGAAAAGACGTCTTCGTTGCACCCACGGCATACGTCATCGGTGACGTGGAGATCGGAGACGGATCGAGCATATGGTATGGAGCCGTAGTCCGAGGCGATCGTGCCAAGATCAAGATCGGGCGCAATACCAATATCCAGGATAATGCAACTCTGCATGCCGACCCCGAAAGCCCTCTTGTCATAGGGGATTATGTCACTGTCGGGCATAATGCCGTGATCCATGGATGCACCATCGGCGACGATTGCCTGATCGGGATGAGTTCGGTCATCCAGGGTGACGCCCATGTGCAGAGCGGTTCGGTCATTGCCGCCGGGTCGGTTGTGAAGGAAGGCGGTGTGATCAGGCCGTTCTGCCTTGCCGCAGGCTCTCCCGCAGAGATCAAGAAGGAGCTCGGTCCCGAGAGATCCAAGAAGAACCGGCAGAGCGCGAGGAGCTACTGTGAGCTTGCCAAGGCCCACAAGAAGGCCCTGTCAGGGGAGCCCGAGCCCAATGCCAAGAAGGAGAAGAAGAGCTGAAGAACCGTTTCCACTCCTTTGAGGAAGCGGTGAGAGATTTCCCCATCGGCTGATGGACCTGTCTTTAAGATTTGAATAAGTCCCTTGCGGAGAGTATCGGTGGAGGGATGCGTCGTGACAGCACCGCTCTTCGTATAAGAGCAATGGAATATGAGATGTAAGTTTATGGTATGGATAATCCGATGATGTGTAGTATGCTGATTTTTGATATGGTGATACGAACACGCACATAACTAGGAGATGGTAATGCTCACACAAGTACAGCTCGAGCGGTATGCCGAAGTGCTCCTCTGGGGCCTCAAGACAGCCAGGGCAGAAAGGTTCAAGAAAAACGACATTATACTGGTTCGCTATGATCTGGCGGCCCTTCCGTTAGCCGAGGTGCTCTACCCGAGGCTCCTGGCAGAAGGCTTCAACGTCGTTCAGCGCCTGTCCCTGCCCGAGTCCATGGAGCAGTCCTTCTACAGGATTGCGGATGCGAGCCAGCTCGTCTTCAGGACCCCGGGCGATGCCGAGCTCTTTTCGGCCTTGAACGGCACCATCTCCCTCCGCGCCCCCAGCTCCATCACCCACCTGAGCGGGATCGACGCCGCAAAGATCGGAAAGGCGGTCGTTTCGAGGAAATACCTGAGCGACATCCTCGACGCCAGAGAGGCACAGGGCCTCTTCGGATGGACGCTGTGCATCTATCCCACCGAGGAATTGGCCCGACACGCCGGCATGAGCATCGAGGACTATACAGACCAGATCATCAAGGCATGCTTTCTCGGCCGCAAGGACCCCGTCGCTCTCTGGAAGGAGATCTACAAGGAAGCCCAGGCCATCAAGAAGTGGCTCAACGCCATGAAGGTGAAGTTTTACTGCATCGAATCCGACGGCATCGACCTCGAGGTGTTTCCGGGCGAGTTCAGGAAGTGGATCGGCATATCGGGGCACAAAGTCCCGAGCTTCGAGCTGTTCCTCTCTCCGGACTGGCGGGGAACGAGCGGGATCTACTATGCGGACCAGCCCTCGTACCGGAGCGGCAACTACACGAGAGGCATAAGGCTCGAGTTCAGGAACGGCTCTGCCGTGAGCGTCGAGGCGGAAGAGGGGGCCGAGTTCGTGAAGAAGCAGCTCTCCATGGACGAAGGTGCGAACAAGATAGGGGAATTCTCGCTCACGGACAAGAGATTCTCGAAGATTGACCGGTTCATGGCCAATACCCTCTACGATGAAAATTTCGGGGGCAAGAGCGGCAACTGCCACATCGCCGTGGGTGCATCCTACTCCGATACCTTCGACGGCAACCCGGCAGAACTCACCAAGGAAAAGAAGGCAAGGCTCGGGTTCAACGACTCGGCCCTGCACTGGGACCTCGTCAACACCCAGGACAAGAGGGTCACGGCCCACCTCGCGACAGGCGAGACCAAGACGATCTACGAGAAGGGAATGTTCACGTACTGACGGGATGCGTGAAATATCCCGGAGGCGTCAAGCGGGATTCCTGTTTATCTGATCGATTTTAGCTCATAGCAGCTATTTTTTGTATGAATGGGAGGTTGTCGATATGGAGAAGGTCTCTCGGGTATATGCCTGCATTTTCTCTTCAGTAATCGTTCTTTTCCTGTGCAATGCCCTCCTGCATCCCCAGCGGATATCCGCCCGGGAGTGGGAGTGGCAAAACCCTCTTCCCCAGGGAAACGTCCTCATCTCCATCTGGGGCGAATCGGGCAGCGATATCTTTGTTGTGGGAGAAAACGGTACCATCATGCAGTCGGACGGAATCACCTGGAGTCCCATGGCCGGCGGTACCACCGATATCCTCTTCGGTGTCTGGGGAAGCTCGGTAAACGATATCTTCGCCGTCGGCGATCACGGGACGATCCTCCACTATGACGGCGTTGCGTGGAGACCTATGAACAGCGGTACGAGCAGCCGCCTTCAGGCAGTATGGGGTATGTCCGGCTCCGATGTTTATGCCGTCGGCGATCTTGGAACGATCCTGCACTTTGACGGCAGCAGGTGGAGCATCATGGAGAGCGGGACCGATCTGGCTCTCTTAAGTGTGTGGGGCATTGCAGAAGACGATGTGTTTGCCGTAGGCGATCATGGGGTGATCCTGCACTGCGACGGGTATTCCTGGCAGCCTATGGCCGGCGTCGATACGGAATTCTTAAGCAGTGTCTGGGGAAGCTCGGGATCCGATGTCTTTGCTGTGGGATGGAATGGAACGATCCTGCACTATGACGGCTATTCATGGAATGCAATGCCCAGCGGAACCATCGAGTGGCTCTACGGCGTATCGGGAAGCTCGGGCAGCGACGTCTTTGCCGTAGGGGACAGAGGCACGATCCTGCACTACGACGGAAATGCCTGGAGAAGCATGCCGAGCGGGCTTGCGATCCGGCTGAAAAGTGTGTGGGTGAGCCCTGAAGCAGATGTGTTCGCAGCAGGCGGCTACGGAATGATCCTGGAGTACAGCGGGGGCTCATGGACGGCCATGAGCAGCCTGACAACCGCGGCGGACATCAGAGGCGTATGGGGCAGGTCGTGCAAGGATATCTTTGCAGCGGGAACGGGCGGCACCATCCTTCGTTACAACGGCATGGCATGGAATGCGATGGTGAGCGGTACGAGTGACGATCTCAGCGACATCTGGGGCAATTCGGGGTCGGATGTCTTCGCGGTCGGCGAGAATGGAACGATCCTCCACTTTGACGGCAGCGCATGGAGCAGGATGGCAAGCGGAGTCGATGAAAGGCTCAACAGCGTCTGGGGCAGCTCGGGACGGGACATGTTTGCCGTGGGAGACAACGGAACCGTTCTGCATTACAGCGGCAGCACCTGGACCGTTATGATGAGCGGCACCACAGCCTCTTTAAGCGGTGTCTGGGGCAGCTCTGCGACGGATGTCTTTGCCGTGGGCAGCGGCGGCACGATCCTGCACTATGACGGCACCTCCTGGAACTCCATGGCCGGCGGAACCTCAGTCTCCCTAAGCGGCATCTGGGGGAACTCCTCGAGCGATGTGTATGCCGTGGGCGGCTCGGATACCATCCTGCACTATGACGGCAGGACATGGACGAAGATACAGGGCGGGGCCGACGACTTTCTGTGCGCCGTATCCGGCGGCCTCGGCAACTCCTTTATCGTGGGCTGGTTCGGAACCCTCCTTCACAGCAGAGGCGGCTCGTATGAATCGGCAGACAGGGTCACGGACTACGGCCTCAATGACATCTGGACCGGGAGCGGCTGCGTCTTCGTCGTGGGAGACAGCGGCACGATCCTCCGATCTTTCATTCCCTGCGAATGTGATCTCAGTCATGACGGACGGTGCGACATGCACGACTGGCTGCTCTTCGGGCGCAACTGGGGAAGCACGAACTGCAATACCCCCGGCGTCTCCTGTGCGTGCGACCTGAACCGCGACGGGAGGTGCGACATGCGCGACTGGCTGCTCTTCGGCAGGAGCTGGGGAAGGACGAACTGCCCTCTCCAGTAAGATGATATTCATATTGATTTATATAAATTTAATATGTATATAATAATAGGTTATTATTATATCACTATATGAAGTTGCATCTTTGATGAATTAAAATCTTGTAAAGGGGGTTATCAAATGCACCTTGCCAAATCAAGAAGCGCGTTCAGGATCTTTATCTTCATCTCCGTCATTGCACTGTCTGCCGGATGCCATGGGGGCAGCGGCGGTTCGGGAGGCGACCCAGGAGACACGAAAGGGGAGGATGTCACGTGGAAGATATCCTCGATCAGCGTACAGTCGGTAACGGACGGCCAGCCTGTCGTTGAAGAGACATACACATTCACCTATGACAAAGAGGCTCAAACGGTCCGGGAAGTGTATCTTTCCGACCAGGGAAATGACAGCCAGCTCAGCACCTTCACCCGCACGGATACCGGGTGGACATGCCATTATGAGATCGACAGCGGCAGGAACGGGTCTGTGAACATAACGAGCGACAACGAATACGACATTATCAGGGGATTCATATCAGACAATCAGACGTTTAATTACAACGACTATCCCGAATATGATACGTGGTATGGCTCATATGTCTACACGTATACGTTTGATGAATACGGCAGCCATGAGAAGACAGAGTATGCATATACCTCCACCGGGTATGACGACGCTCAAGGAGAGGTCTACGTTGAAGAAGTGATTGATAACACCTATGACGAAGGCAACAGGCTCGTCAAGCGGGACATCTATCGGGAAGACAGCGACAAGATCGATTCCACCTACGAATTCACGTACGGCAGCAACGGCAAGGTGTCCGGAGTAGTCAAGAAAGAGTTCACCTACAGCACCTCTGAAACAGTGGATGTCACCAAGCGTACATACACAAGGGTGGGTGATTCTCCATCGGAATGGGATTATAACACCTTTGTCGATTACCTCATCGGCTCGATGTCGACGGGTCTGGTTTCGTTTCAAAATATAAACGGACTTTTCGTTGAGACGAGGGAAGAGATCTATAGAGGCAACGATTCAGTGAGAGAGTCCGTTACAAACTTTACGTATGACCAGGGCTGGCGTATGCTGAAAGAGGAAATTGACAGCAATAACGACGGAACGGTCGACTCCACCATCACGCATACGCTGGCCTTTGACGACAACGGCAAGCTGACCAGGGAAGAGACGCCCTACTGGATAGTTACTTACACCTGGACCTGGCAGTAAGGCGCTTAAACAAAAATGCCTGTCATCTCCTTAAAAAGCGGGAGGTGACAGGCACTTGCCTGTAATATCCGCCTGCGCCTTCGTGAGGGCTGCAATCTGAAAACGCGCCCCCTTCGTTCTCGAAGGGCCGGGGCTTCTCAGCTTCCTGTTTCAGTAATAGTAGCTGTAGGAGTTTCTGCGGTCGTCATCCTTGTTCAGGACGAATCCGAAAAATTTGTCCTGGGGAAGCAGCTCCAGAGCCTTCTTGATGTCGTTTATCGACGTCTTCCCGTATTCGACCACCATGACGATGCTGTCCACCAGGGAAGAGAACACGATGGCGTCCGCACCGACGAGGACCGGGGGCACGTCAAAGATCACGAAACGGTCGGGGTAGCGGTTCTTCACCTCTTCGACCAGCCCGCGCATTCTCGATGAGTTCAGGATCTCGGTGCTTTCCTGGATGGTCCTGCCCCCGGAGACGAGGGTCATCTTCTCGATGCCCGGCCAGATGATGAGGTCCTTCAGCGGGACTTCCCCGACGAGGTAGTCCACGAGCCCCTTGTCGCTTTCTATCCCCATGTACTTGTGGACGTCCTGGCGGTGGAAGTCGCAGTCCATCAGGAGCACGGTCTGGTCGAATTCTTTTGCGTGCGTCAGTGCAAGGTTGACGGTGGTCACGGTCTTGCCCTCGCCGGGAACGGCGCTCGTGACCATGAGGGTTTTGGCGCCCTTTATCTGGGCGAGAGAATTGATCCTGGTCCTGAGTACCTTGAAGGAGTCGAGGTAGGGGGAATCGGGGAAGATGGCTATGCAGTTGCTGTCCGACATCTTCTCGCTGTCGAGTCTTACATACCGCGATTCGGTGTACACGGGAGGAGTCCATTCTCCCTGCCGTGCCGCCCTCTCCATGTATTGTTCGTTGGGTGTGTGCCGATCTCCTCTTGCCAGCTTTGCCTTCTCGATAGCCTTTCGTATCTTCATAGCCGTGCCTCCCAATTTCCGACAGTTATATGCCCATTCGCCGGGTAAACTTTATCCAGAAGACATCGAGGTCCATCACCAGGAAGTGAAAGGCAATGACCGCGACGATGATTGCAGCCACTACGGCGATAATCCATATCTTCATGTGCTTCTTCCTGCGGGCTTCGGCCTTCTCGCTCAGCATCCTGGGTATGGATGCCAGCACCGGGAAGGAGGTGATGATCGAGAGGTAATCGGCTTTCCGGACAGAGGTGTCGGAATACTCTTTCACCGAAGCCGTACCGATGCCTGCCCCGATGCTCAGGACGAGCCCGATCAGCATGATTGCCAGACGATTGGGCCTGAAGGGCTCTTCCGGAAGGCGGGCAGGGTCGATGATGGTGAACCTCTCGCCCTTCTGCTCTTTCTCGAGGCCCTGGGACACCTTGGACTCCATGTACTTGCGCATCAGGTCGTCGTATTTGATCTGCGTGTTGTTCCTCTCCATCAGGAGGGCCTTGTATCTCGGCTCCACCTGCGAAGAGGTGCCCAGTCGGCGGTTGTACTCGTCCATGCGCCGCCTGAGGTCGGCCATCTGCCCCTCGACGGATTTTATCTCCGACCGGACGCTGGAGAGCTGGGACGCGAGAGTGATGTAGGCGGGATTGTCCGGCCGTTTCCGTGCCGGGTCGGTTGACGAGGCGTTCTGGCTGAGCTTTCTCTCGAGCTCCGCAATCTCGGCCTTTGTCTTGATCACGTCCGGGTGCACATCCGAAAAGTGCTGTTTGAGGTTCACGAGCTGTACGTTCAGGTCGCTCAGGCGCTGCTTGTCCCCCTCCTTGAACTCCGGAGGGGTATTGGCAAGCTGGCTCTGCAGATACCCTTCCTTCTCCCTGAGCTGAGACATCTGGTTGGAGAGCATGTCGATGGTGCGCTCGATGTCGTTTTTGCTCTGCACGTTGATCTGCACGAGCTCGGGGAGGTCATTGACATTCTGTTCCTTGAACCTGGCTATGTCGGCGTCGATCTTGTCCAGATCGCCCTTGACCTTGGCAAGCTCTGTTTCGAGGAATTTCGACACCTCGTCCGCCTGCCGCTCCCTGGTCCGGACGTTCTCCTCCAGGAACAGGGATGCCAGGACATTGGCCACCTGATAGACCTTCTGGGGATCGTTTTCTCCCTCATACGAAAGTGTGAAGGCAATAGTCGCGCTCATCGGCCTGCCGGTCTTTGGGTCAACCACATCCACGCTGACGGGCTCGAGCTTGATGTCTTCACGCATCTGGGCGATGACCTCATCCGTCGGCTCTTCTTCCCTCAGGTCGGTGTAGAGGTTGAACCGGTTGATGATGTCAAGCAGCCTGGTGGAGCTCATGATTCTCTGGTTGATGATCTGGAGCTGCTGCTCGGCATAGGTGGAGATGGTGGCCCTGACGAAGTCGGCGGGGATGTCCTGCTGCTCGATGAGAACGGTCGAGGTGGACTTGTAGACGGGAGGCAGGGCCAGGGCCAGAATGATTGATCCTATCAGAATGATGGAAAAGGGAAGGGCAAGGTCCCATTTCCTGCGCTTGAGGATTGCCTTGAGGTCAGTCGGTGTCAGTGTCGGCGTTTCCATACGTCTTCCCCCTTTTGCAAAAGAATATTCCCTGTGCGATCCAGCCCCTGAAGTCTTTCCGATCAGTGGGGAATGGGATACTGCCAGGACATGACAAGGTAGTAAAGATTCTGCACGTTTTTTTTGTCCTCTTCGTAATCCTTGAGACGGGTGTACCGGTACGATGCATTCAGGGTGAGATCGTTCGTGAGGGAATACGTCAGCGTGGGCTGCACCCTCAAAGTCTGCTCGTCGACATCCTCGCTGGCGAGCTCTCCCCTGACGGCTCTGTTTTTGTAGATCTCGGCCGTGAGGCGCCCCCGGAATTCATAGGTGAATCTCCTGGTGACGTCGAGCCTTACCGACGTCCGCCTGACGGTCCCCGTATCGCCGCTCAGGGCACTGATGTTCCGATACAGGGTGATGGTGCCCTTTGTGAGCTCATCCGCATAGGTGAGGGCAAGATTGCCGATGGTCCCTCTCTCCTTGCCCCTCTCCTCGTAGGTGAAGATCCAGTACGTCGTCTCAAAGGTAGAGCGGGTAAGGCTCTGTCCGATGTCCGCAGACAGGCTGATGTAGTCGTTGAACTGCTTGCTCGCCCCGATCGTCATCGAGTAGCTGGTGATCCGGGTGTCGGGAAATTTGTAGAGGGCATATCCCACGTTCAACCGGGATGTGGTGAGCGCGACCAGCGATCCCAGGTTGCAGTTGATTCCCAGATTTGCATCCTGTCCCGTGGAGTCGTCGAATTCGGGGTCGTCGAAGGTTTCCTTGTAGTATGAATAGGAGAGGGTCGCCACAGCCTTTTCCGAGACGGCATAGTCCGCTGAAGTTCCGAACTGCCGGCGGTGGCGTTTCTCGGTTCCCAGCACGAGACCGGTGGTCTCGATATCTCGGTCCGAACGGGAGTCCTCGATCATCCTTGCCTGAGCCGAAGCCCTCAGCCTCTCCGTGATCTCGCAGGTCGCGCTTCCGGAGTAGTCCTGATCGGTCTCGTCGAGGTCGTCGGTCCGGGAATATTTCAGGATATCGAATCTCGTCTGCAGGGATGCATCAAGATTCTCTGTCCTGCCTGTCAGCCGGGCTCCCGGCGAGACCGTGGTTATCCAATCATCGATTTCATCGCCGTTGGTGGAGTCGAAGAGGACATTGTCATTGTACTCTTCGCGCAGGCTGAGCATGGGGACAAACGTGATCTCTGCCGCGAAGGCCCGGGCTGAATTCAGGATAACGGCAATCAGGGCCAGGGCCGTGAGAAGTAATGCCCTCGAGGAGGGTGGGTAACCTTTCACGCGGATGCCTTACGGTATGACGACCACATCTCCCCGCTTGAGGATGATATTCTGCTCGATGGACCTGCCCTTTATCACATCATTGTACCTGAATTGCATGATGGAGCTTTTCCCGCTGTCGGTGCGGATGATCTTGATGGCATTCTTGTCGGCGAATGGGGTGAGGCCGCCGGCCATGGCCAGCGCCTGCAGGACGTTCACGTTGCTGTTGAGGACGAACCTGCCCGGGCTGTTGACCCGCCCGATCACGTACACGTACATGCTGTTCGCGCTCCTTACCGACACGAACAGCACGGGGTCGGGCACAAAACGCTTGATCTTTTCCTCGATGTCCTTCTTGAGCTTGCTGACGGTTTTCCCTTCGGCGGTTACAGAGCCTATGAGGGGAAAGGTGATGGTGCCGTCGGGAAGAACGACCACCTCCCTGGTCAGTGACTCGTCTTTCCATATGGATATGACGAGGACATCTCCCTGGCCGATGATGTAGTCGGTGCTGCCGTGCGAATCCGCGGCATCGATTGCCCACAAGGGCAGCGATACCATGCCTGCGATCCAAGCCAGGAGAAATGCCCTGCCTGCTCTCTGAATCATAATCGTACCCCCCTGCATAGAGAAATCAAAAGCCCGCTCCACCCGACTGGTTCTTTATTTCAGAAAGATACGGATGATCGAGCTCCTCTGAAAACAGCACTATCTCTGCAAAGCCGCCAGAGTCCGCTCAGCGTCCTCGCGGCCATAAAATCGCTCACTGCCCTTGAGCGCGGTGAGCAGCCTGTCACGGGCATCGCTTTTCTGCCCCTTTTTGAAGGAGATCATGCCCATGTGGTAGTTGTATATAGGATTTTGCGCATCTTTGTCGAGCGCTGTCTTGATGTATGCAAAGGCCTGCTTCAGGTCGCCCGTCTTGTAATATGCCCAACCCAGGGTGTCTATGACATCCGGGTCGTCCGGTCTGATCTCTCTGGCCTTCCGGGCGAGGGTGACTGCCCTTGAGAGGTCATCCTTCGCAGCGGGGTGCTCCGCAAGGAGGAAGGCCAGATTGTTCGCAGCCGGCCAGAGATCGGGGATTGCGGCAAGGATCTTCGTATAGATCTGGGACGCCTTGGCATACTCCCCGCTCTGCTCATAGATCATGCCGAGTGCGAGGTAGGGGGTGGGGTCTTTGGAGCTCTTGGAAACGGCCTGCTCGAAGCGCTTGATGGCCTCGTTCTTCCTTCCCCGGGCCATGTACAGCCTGGCGAGATTGCTGTACGGCTCGGGCCACACCGGCTGGATCTGCATGGCCTTCGTGAAGGCTGCTTCGGCTTTTGCATAATCTCTCACCGTGCTGTAGAGCTTTCCCAGGATATTGAAGGCAAAGGCGTCCCGGGGATTTTCCCGGACGCGGGCCTCGCAGAGCGAGATGGCCTTGTCGCTCTTCAGGCCCATCATGTACACCTTTATGAGGGAGCTCAAGAGGACCGGGGAATCGGTGTTTCTCCTGTATCCTTCTTCGAGCTGGGAGGATGCGAGGACCCACTTTCCCTGGTCTGCATAGAGCTGGGCAAGCTTCATATGGCCAAAGGCGCTGTTCGGCTCTTTTTTCAGGACCTCCCGATATTCACGCTCCGCCTTCGGATAATCCTTCTGCGCCGCGAACAGATCGCCGAGATCGGCATGGGCCTGGTAGCGGTCCGGATAGTACTCCATGATCTTCTGCAGGGTTTCCCGGGCTGCCGGAAAGTCTTTTTTGACGGTGTATGCCCTGGCGAGCGCATACAGGAGATCGAATGATTTCGGATCGTTCTTCAGGGGCTTGCGCAGGGTCTGGATGGCAAGCTCTGTCTGATCGTTCAAGATGTGCGCCTCTGAAAGCGCCAGGTATCCGGCTATGAACTGCGAGTTCTGGTTGATCACTGTCCGAAACTCGGAGACGGCATCGGTGCTGTCTCCCTTCTTGAGGCAGATTTTCCCCTTGGTAAAGTGCAGGTCCATGCTGTTGGGGCTGTACCTGAGGGCGTCGTCGACATATTTCTGGGCCCGGTCCGTGTCCCCCCGAAGAAGGTAGCAGAGGGCAAGGGAATTCTTTGCATGGATATTGCCGGTCGATTTCGGGTCGTCATCGAGGGCGAGGTATTCATTCAGGACCGCCATGGCCTTGTCGGTCTTGCCCTGGGCTATGTACAGCTCGTTCAGGGCAATCCTGAGCCTGGAGCTTCGGGGATTTTTTGTAACGCCTTCCTTGAGGGCCTTCTCAGCCTCGTCGGACATCTTTTTGGAAATATAAAAAGCGGCCACGCTGTTCCAGGCATCCTCGTCGGCCGGGGCTGCCTGGAGCATTGCGTTCAAGGTCTGGACGGCCGTGTCCTTTCTCCCTGTCTCCCAATAGAGGACCGCCAGGTTCATCTTGTTCCTGTTGTCCTTGGGCCGGAGCGAAACAACCCTCTTCAGCGCGGCTTCGGCATCGGGCGTGCGTCCGCTGTTTGCATAGATGCTTGCGAGCGACAGAAGGATCTCTACGGATTCGGGATTGGCCGCTGCACCCTGTTTGAGGGTCTGCTCGACCTGGGCCTTGTCGTTCTTCTCCTGGAATATGCCCGCCATCATGAGGTACAGCTCCGGCTTCCTGCAGCCTCTGCCGAGGAGGCCCTCGAGGATCCTGCGGGCCTCGTCTTCCTTTTTATCAGCGATGAACACGCCTGCCTTGAGGATCAGAGCCTCTTCGTTCCGCGGCTGTTTTTCGAGGACACGGTTGACGTTTTCAACGGCCTTTTCCGGGTGGTGCGCTGCCAGCAGGATCTTGCCCAGGAGGAGATTGGCCTGTATATGCCCCGGGCTGAGGGCTGTCGCCTTGGAGAAGTATCCGAAGGCATTCCGGACATCACCCTGCTTGAGGGAAACCTGGCCGAGCATGTAGTAGGCGTCCACGAAATTGGGATCGATCTGGAGGGCGTTTTTGAACTCCAGACCCGCCTTGACGTAGTCCGCCTTCTCGTAGAGGGCCATGCCCTTGCCGTAGAACTTCGTCTTTTTCGCCTCGGGGTTGCCGCAGCCTGCCGTAACAGCCAGCGCTACAAGGATGAATACGGCAGATCCGATGAACCTGCTCCTCATAATAACGCTCCTTTCAGGGCTATGATGAGAAGAGCCCCGACTGTTGTTGCCGTTGCAATGTTTCTTCCCTTTCTCTTTTCATTGAGCAGTATCTCGTAGCAGTAGAAGAAGATCAGAATCTGGATGAGGAACATCCTGGCCTTCTGCGGGTCCATGATGGAGTTCAAAAGCGGCGATACGCACAGTGCGATCACGAGGATGAGGAAATCCATGGGGCTGCTCCGGAAGCTGTTTTCTCGCCTGTTGAGCCTGACCGTGATGAGCGCCGTCACCAGACAGACGATGCACGATCCGAGATAGACGAGGCTGAAATCCAGCCCTGAAAAAGACATGGGCTGATCCTGGCTGAAGTATATGGCGGCGGGTATCATGAAATAGAGGATCGTCCTGACTGCATTACCGAGCATTCTGTTGTTCAGTGCCCAGCAGCAGATGATGAACGGGACCAGGATGAGGGAGAGGACGGTGGCATAGTCGGGGATGTCTTTTGCCAGCAGACAGTTTGCGATGAGCAGGGCCGGAAGGAGGTAATAGAGAACCACGGCTGATACATGGAGCACCCTGTTTTTGTCCTTGAGGATCTTGAGCCGTCCTTTTATCACCCTGTCGATGAGGTCGAAGCGCCTGATCCTGAGGTCGTACACGCACGCTGCATGGGAGAAGACGATGATCGCACCGGACAGGACCAGATAGAGTGCAAGGATGAACCAGTCCGAGTAGAACCTGAAGACGTAGGCCGAGAGCACGAAGATCGACTGGAGCAGATAGATGATGAAGACCGCCTCGGTATGGAACAGCCCGATTCCAAGAAGCTTGTGGTGAAAGTGGTTGTGGTCGGCAACGAAGGGGGACCTGCCGCTCCTGATCCTTTCGGACATGACGATGAGGGTGTCGATGACGGGCAGACCCACGATGAGCAGCGGGAGGACCGGGCTTAAAGGGGAGTAGGCCTGGCTCATCTTGAGCGGCAGAACGATCGAGACGAACCCCAGGAACTGGCTTCCCGCATCCCCCATGAAAACGGAAGCGGGATAGGTGTTGAAGCTCAAGAACCCGAAAAGCGCCCCCAGCATGGCAAGGCTCATGATGGCAATTGCAGTTTCTCCCGAGCGGAAGGCCAGGGCGCAGATGCAGAGGAAGGTCATCATCGCGATCCCCCCGGCGAGCCCGTCGAGGCCGTCCGCCAGGTTGACCGCATTGGTTACCCCCAACATCACGAGCAGAGTGAACGGAAAGGAGAGGGCAGGAGGCAGGACAAACCCCTCGGGAAGGAGCGTGCCCAGGGTCGTGATGCGGACCCCCCCATAGAGGATGACCACGAGAGCTGCTGCGATCTGGGCCAGGAATTTTGACTTGTATCCCAGCACGTACATGTCGTCTGCCAGGCCTGCTGCCACGAGGATGGCCGATCCGATCATGACGGAAACGACGAAGCGGTCCGGGGGAAGCCAGAGCAGGATCGGGATGCAGAACCCCAGAGCCATAGCCAGACCGCCGCTCTTGGGGATGGGCGAGGAATGGACCTTGCGCTCGTTCGGCACGTCCATGATGTGCGCCCGGACGGCGACACCCCTGAAGATGGGAACGAACGCCACGGTGACGAACAGGGAGAGGAAGAGGGTGGATACGAGGGTCATGAGAGCCGATATTCCTTGATTTCAACTGACGACGCTATTTAATATCACTATTCAGTCTGTCATTTCACATTGACAGAGTTTATGATCTGATTTTCCCTGATGTATCTTTGCATGGCAATCGTCATATCCCTCACAAATGCGTCCATCCTTTGTTCACTCGCTTCAATGGGCTCGTTAGGATGGATTTGTGTGATCATCCTGATAAAGAGGTCGTAAGTATTGTCTCTCCTGATTGCGTGAAGCGCTAGATCTAACCGGTTGATGTTTTTGTCGTAAGATGACTTGTTCTTAGTCTGAAACCAGAAGTATACCAATAGCCTATCTCCCAAGTTGGACACGATCATCCTGGTGACCTTGAGCTGCCCCCAGAAAGGGACGTTGGTTATTACCCTTGTGGAAGTACTTAGAGTTTCCCATCCTGAAGAGGGCAGGCAGACCGTCGGGCTATGAAAGAAGTTTTCATTGGCAAGAAAAGCTGTCGCCCGATATCCAATATATAGTGATATCGCATCTCCTTTGATGTTTCGATAAGACCCGTTGAATGCGTCTTCTGCTCCAGACTTGTCAATCATTTCCTGGTCTACGAATGAGGCCTGGCCGGTCCAGTCTGAAAATGCAAGTGGGAAGCTTTTTATGCCTCCTTTCAAATTCATTGCGGGTAGAGCTTTCGTACTCAGGCTTAAACCTGAAACGATAACGAGTAATATAACAGAGGTAATGAAAGAAGCGTTTATTCCAGGGCCTTCCATCAAATTCTGGAAGTTCGAGTCAGGCCTTGGCAATGGAGACTTCTTTCTTTTGTCTAGCTTGGGTGGTAATTTAGCCAGTATGCACCCGATGAGAAACAGGAAAAAGAAGGCAACCATGAACAGGACCCAGCCAGAGAAGCCATGGAAGAAACCCTGGGCTACACTGGGCCCGTATTGGTCTGTCAATATTCCCGTTACCCCTATCCTAAGAGCATTGGTCATGATGGCGATTGGAATGGTTGCCAGTACGCAGAATATACGTTTCCAAGTTGCCCGTTCAAAGAAGTATGCATAAATGATCCCGAGTGCAAAGAGCGGAAAAAGATAGCGCAAGCCGCTGCAGGCGTCAACGACCTGCAGCTGTGTCACCCCCAGATCGATGATATTACCACTCACGTTTACGGATATATTGAATAATTTAATAATTTCTCCACCCAGCTTAGAAGAAATGGACTTTAGAAATACACCAATAGTTCGTTCTATCACTGATGGTATCGGGACCATGAAGATTAGGAATCCGAGAGGGAGGATTGCTTTCAAGGTGATGTTGATTCCAAAATAGAAAGCTGTAAAACAGATGATGAGGAGCGGCATTGAGGGCATGGATATATTTCCACTGGAACCCAGTATCCCGTATATTGACAGCAGAACAAAGAAAACCAGAATAGGAAATACAGCCCACGAACTCTTGATCTGAACTCCTGTGAAACGGCCCCGCATATCCCACAATAGATAAGCAGATATAAAGGGTACAAGGAAACCATAGGAATAATCGTCATTCTTCATCCATGTGTTGACTATCGTAGTGAGAGGAATCCAATAAGCGGCAATATAGAGGGCCAGAAGTATTGCTGCCGAGAATCTGATGTCTTTTATTAATTCATGGGTCGGTTTCACAGCAGTACCTTATTTAAAACCAATATTCTTTTGCAGATGCTCCACGATAGGTTACACCAGATTTGTGATAGAAACAGAACGAGCGCACTCAATAATTGCAATTGTAAGCTCAATGTCGGTCTAAGTCGGGAAAAGGATTCGGATAGTAGCTTGAACAATACACTCAGGTATGTTCACTTTTTCGTCAATGACAGATACAGTTTTTCCATCTCATCTGCCACATGATTCCATGAGTAATTTCTCCTTACGTGTTCAAGTGCTGCTTCCTTTTTTCTTATCACTTTTTCTGGATGAGTAATTAAATCGTTTAAGACGTAGTGTAGGTCTTCAGTATCACGATTTCGGAAAGTATATCCATGGACATCAAGTGCTTCCAAATTTTCGGGAATGTCACTCGTCAGACAGCAATTTCCATAGTTCATCGCATCGAGAAGTGCAACAGGTAAGCCTTCTGAGGTTGAAGGTAGACAAAATAGATAAGCGTTGCTGTATAATTCCTGAAGAGGTTCACCAGTTACAAATCCAAGGAATAGAATCCTTGGATCATCTCTAGCTAAATCTCTTAGCCGAGCTTTGTATTTCTCCATGTAGGCAGCATCTCCAGCTATTACGAGTTTCATGTTTGTTTTCAATCTACGAAAAGCGCTGATGAGAAAATGGGCACCCTTCTCCTCAACCAACCGGGCTGCGAAAAGAACATAATTATTTGGTTCTATTCCATTTTCCTGAATCCATCTGGCAGGCTTCTTTTCTATGGGTTCAACACCGTTAGGAATATAAGTAACCTCTCGACTGAATTTCTCTTCATAATAATTTTTCTGAATCTTGGATACTGATGTGACTTTATTGGGAAAATAAACGGCGCTGTAATCTGAAAGTTTGAAAAATACCTTACCTATGAAACCCCATTTGTCCCGTTTCCACTCCAAACCATGGGTTTGCACAACACTTGGAACTCCTTTCAGCCTTGGAAATAATGAGAATATCGATGGCCCAACTGCATGCACGTGAACGATATCCACATTGCCATTTCGCATGACATCCCGGATCGCTTGATAGCATATGGAGAGCTTATGTAAGGCTTTGGTGTTGATTGAAGGAACAGTCCTAATTTCCATCCCTTTGTAAATGCAATCTCTCGTCCCATAGTCACGACTGGAGTATACGATGATATCGTGCCCTTTTTTCACCAGCCGTGACCCGATTTCCTCAGTTACCTTCTCAATACCTCCTCCATTGGGAATGCCTTTTACTGCGACATAGGCAACGCGCATTACTATGATTCCCCCTTTTTACATTCTATATTACACTTCATCTTATCTCCTGATTTCATTCTGCTGTGGTCATCCATATCCAATTTTCATTTGGACTATGATTTTGAATGTATGACAGAGTACATTCGATGACCCCAATCGAAACAGAAATGCTTACATCGCTCTTTTGACAGTGTGTAAACATGATTGTAATAAAGAGGGTCTCTGCTTAGTCTCAGAAGCTTATCAATAAGCACGGATCGCTCCTCTAAAGGGAACATGAGCTCATTATGAAGGAGGATCTCTTTTATCTCCTTGATGTCTGATCCTAGGCATGGAACGCCGCATCCTAGAGCCTCCAGCAAGGCGTTGGGTGATCCCTCATATCTGCTGGAGAAGACAAAAAGGTCCGAACTGCAGATGAAAGGCCTTGGGTCGTCCTTCCAGCCTGCAAATATTATCCGAGAATCAATTCCAAGGTCATTTGCTATCCGTTTGAGCCTTTGACTCTCGCCGTTTTGTACTACTTCATCACCTATGATAAGGAGTTTTATCCTTTCAATTGCAAGATCTTTTATCGTTTGTATGAGAAAGGAAAAGTTCTTTCCTGCGTTGAACACGCCTGCAGTTGCAATTACAAAATCATTATCATCAATTCCTAAGGAAGTGCGGACCTGTGCCCTCTCTGATCTGCTCTGCACAAACAGCATTCTTATATCGTTGGGCACAACGACATGCTTGTGTCCGGGAAACTTGTACCTCTTGGCATAAATATCGCGGAGCGTATTACTCACAAAGACCAGCCTAGAGCTTAACATGATTCCAAGCCAATCCGCGAAAAAGAAAAATCCATTTCGGACCAATCTGTTGCTGTGCTTCATGTTGTCAGACCTGATGAATGTTATTGAATATGCACCATGAATTATGATTGGAAACACACAGAGCAGAGTGTAGAATGGACCAAAAGTAACTATTTTTTCTGTCTTATATTTTTTTGAAATGTAAAATGCCTGAAAAATTGATATAAATATAAAGTGCAACCAGAATATCAAACCCTCCTTATCTGATAAGGGAGAGCGAGTAACATGCTGCACAAGTCGCGGATGGGAAATAGGTAATCTTTCGGCGCATAGCACATGGATATAATCCCCACTTTCCAAAAGATGTCGGAATAATAGATACATCCTCATATGGAATCCACCGTATTTGTGTTTGTAAATTATTGAGAGGATCCGCATTAGACGAGAGTGCAATTAGTGAAATAATTAAGATTTTATATTTATTGGTACTTTTGATATCGTGAATCGATGTTTTCCACTGTTGGTAACCGGGATTTCATCTACAAAGTGAACTTCAAGGCAACAGTCTTCACCGATTACCTCATTAATTTCCCTAACGATCGATTTAGTGAAATCATCTTGATAATTTTCGTTCTTTACAATGAAAAGTCTATAATGCTCCCTGTTCTCTTGTACGAACTGGAACTGGCTTACCCCATCCACACCGTAGAAGACATGGGTAAAATACTCACCGTGTACCATACGGCCACTCTTGGTTGTAATCGTATCAGTCGTTCTCCCTAGAACTTTCTTCAGCATCGGTCCATTCCTGCCGCAGTTGCATTTCTCAGTCGAGAGGATACCCCAATCACCTATTCGGTATCTTATAAAGGGAAAGGCATAATTGTTGAGATCCGTAATGATGAGCTCTCCGGCCCCCCCCCTGACAGGTTTTCCACTTCTTGGGTCAATGCATTCTAATATATGGTCATATATGTGGAGATGCATACCCTTATGCTTCTCGCATTCTCCCCCTATGCATCCTACTTCACGGCTCCCATATCTGTCATAAACAGGAACCTTGAAAACCTTTTGGATCTTATCCCTCATTTGCTCATCCAAACATTCTGCAGTGCTGATTATGGATCGTGTGGGATAGCTGGGATCAATACCATGCGCATGGAGAAAATTTGCGAGTATATATATAGAAGAAGCGTATGAGAAAATAACCACAGGCCTGAACTTTTCCATGTCTGCGTGATATTTCCATAACTTCTCAACAGGCATGTCAAAAGAATCACAGAAATGTCGTCTTCTAATAATATTCAATATCTTCCCGCTAACAGAATCCAGCTCTCCTGCATCCTTGGGTGACCCCCACAACTTGACATGCGGACAAAAGAAGTACCATCCTTGCATCGTATCATTGATCAATGTCGTAGAAGCCATGTTAATCAGCCATGTTTCATCATGATAAAAATTGAGGGGCGTTCCTGTTGAGCCACCGCTTGAGTCTTCAAAAATACCTCGTGCATTTTTATTTAACATCTCTTCCTTATGCTTATGGATGTCATCTTTAGTGAGAATAGGTAATCGTGAAAGTATCTCATGAATATTGTCAATGTTGTGTATTTCTTGAAAGGTTAATCCTGCCTTCTGCAGTATACCACCATAAAAAGGATTTTCATGAAATTGGAGCAAAAGTTTTTTTAGTCGATTAAGCTGTAGTATTTCAAGCTCATTTGTTGTAAAGAACAACCATTTTCTTTTAAACCGATAGAGATTAAGCGCTTTGAGATGAATTGATAAAAAATTATAGTTTATATGCATATCCCAGACCTGCAGCCCCTTGTCTTTGCGGCTTACCGATATTTAGAAGAGGCTGCTATTTCACCATCTCTAGAATTAATTATTAATCCGATGGTTGCACCTATCTGGATCGATGACATGAAGTAGGGGAATATCTGTGCTCCTCCTCCTCTTAACAACAGTAATATTAAGACGAACCATGACATTATTCCGAAGGTACAAAATAAACGGTAATTGAGGCTGGTTTGTTTTATAATGAATTTCTTGTACATGATAAATATTCCCATAACGAAAACGATGAATAATAGAATACCCACAAGTCCGCATCCAATCAGAACTTGAAGGAAAGTATTGTGTGCGATTTTCCCCGTTGGGTTTATATAACCGTCGATCCCAAATCCTATCCCAAAGGTTTTCTGCAATGCATCCATTTTATTCATGTAGTAATGAGAAAAAAACATAAGATCTCCAACACGCCCCGAGCCCAACTTGGCAATGTTTTTATCTTGAACCAGATTCTGCTCCATCTTCCACCTGAGGAAGGCCGTCTCAGGATTTAAGAAATAAAACGCACTGATTGCAATGAAGCTAACAAAGATAGTTGTGAGGATAGTAGGAGCAACCCTTTTCAGAGAATGTCTGAAGGAAAGATAGAGTAAATAGAAATAAGAAAGAATAATTATCGCAAACGGACCTCGAACATACGTCATCAAGATTCCAACGAATGCAATAAGAGCGCCTATTTGATAACGATACCTTTTTTCTCCTTGGAATCCCTTGATAAACAGAATCGGTATCGCCAATAACAATGCAGCAGCGATCCCCGATTGGTTGTAGTAAGCTCCTATAGCCACCTTTAGATTGTGTCCCTGGTAACCATATTCAGTAGAACGTCCGTATATCCCGAACCACGATAAGATTATGCTGATGATGATAATGCAGACGGTAACATAAGCGAAATCACTCAAGAGCTTTATATCGCTCTCAGTTTTAATCAAACTGGAGGCTAGAGGAATCAATAGAACCCAACTCCCGAATTTCATCGATGCCATCATTGTTGTGAATGGATGTGGTGAGAAAAGAGCAGTGCACAAGAAATAAACAAAAAGGGCCAAAGATAATAAAAAAATACCCTTTGCCTTAAAATTCACGGCCAGTGCGAAAAGAATCAGGCAGAAAACGACCGACCCATATAATTGAGACATGTTGATAGCTTGTCCAGGCAAATCAAGATTTACATCCACACATTGGGCAATTAAAGGATAAAACACGAACAGAGAGTAGAGGAAATACCTTTGGTTGAAAAAGAAAATCAATATCGTTATTAAAATGATAAGAATTGAAAATGTTATTAAGATATAATGCATTTTAATCTTATAGAAATAACCAGGAGTTACAAGATCAAATCATAGAATTTCATTCATTACTTCACAAAGCTGTTTCGTTTTTTCATATGATGAATATTTAATTTTATTCCTGATGGTACATTTTTCTTTGTTCAGGTAAAACCTTATGTAAGATTCTTCGATTTTATCTGAGATATCTTTTGTATCCTCGGGATCAGCGATCAGCCCGGCATTTGTCTCTGTGACAATATCTCTTAAAGATCCTTCCTTGGTTAGACACAGGATTGGTTTTTCCATCATTAGATATTCGAAGAACTTCTGGGGTATATATAACTCATGGCCCTTAGAACAGTGATTTATAAGAAGAAGGATATCCGAGTTGCTATAATATGTATACAAATCGCTTAGGGGGACCGGGTCATGAGGGAAAACGACATCCTGTATCTCAAGGTCTCTTAATAATCTGTTATAGGGGCTAAGATGGTTGATGCCGAAATAATGGAATTGAATCCGCTGCCTCAGTTCCTGGTTTCTTTCAAAAGATAACTTTATAGCCTTAAAGAAATTTATAGGATTTCTATCCCCATAAAAACTGCCAGCATAAATAATCCTGCAGATACCATCATGCTCCTCTTCTATCTTCTTATGCCTGCCTAGGTTGAGTGTATGGTCATATGAATTTTCGATAGCCTTGAAGAGAGCATTTGATTGTGCTGCATATCTTTTCTGATACGTGTCACACGTTCTCCTGCTGGAAAAAAGGATACCATCGGCATTTGTGACAGCACTTTTATCCAAAAATGATTCCACCATGCGGATCACCCTATTTTTTCTCCTCAATTGGTTAATGCTCCACGGGTCACGGTAATCGAGGATAAGCTTCTTTTTCGTTACAAGTTTAACTAACAGAGCAAGAATGAAGCATGAGAAAGGTGAGCCGGTTGCATACACTAATTGTATTTGTTGACGTCTAATCAATCTTATAGCCTTAAACAATGCAAATGGTATCCACAAAACCTTGGCATCAGGTAGCATGATACGATCCAATATCTTGAATAAATATGATTGGGTGAGATTAAGGATTGCGGTATTTGACTTGCCTAAAGATATTTTTGGGAAAAGAAGAGGTGCTCTGTAAATGACGCACTTGCTTACTATCTCATTAATAATGTTATAGTCATATATGCTGTATACTGCGTTGGATGGCGCCAGTACGATGGGATGCCATCCAAATTCAACCATGTTTTTTATAAACCTCACCCCCCTGTAGCATCCTACTTCTCCGCTGGGAGGGAATGGATAGAGTATCATGAGCACTCTTCTCGATTGATAACCCTGACTTGTTGTATTCGACTCCATAAGGGAACCTATCTGCTGTGAAAAATTGGATTTATCCTCCTTTTTAATAAATTTATTCCATGCATGACGGTTTGCCTCTCTAAGATTGAAATGATGGTAAGATATGAAACAAATCCGACAAAGATTTTAATCATCAGCCCGAAGGGAATAGAACTCATTCCCGGGACAAGGGATATTGCCGCACACATCCCTGTTCCTGCGATCAATGTCTTAAAAAGTATATTCCAGGGAAAATCCCATCTTATCAGTTTCCTTCCGAAAATGATTGAGATCGCTAAGCCGAAGAAATAAGCGATATTCGTCGATATCGCTGCCCCCAAGATACCCCAGACCGGGACGGTTGCTATATTTAAAATGATATTAAGGCCAGCTGCGCTCCCGATAAGGATAAGGAGTGTACGGGTCCTCTCCATGAGTTCAAAATTCTTATTAAAATACATAGACATTCCCATAAAGAATACTCCAGAGAGAACCCAGGGAATAACAATATATGCCTCATAAAACGACTTATCGAACAAAACGCTTGATATCTCTCTCCTCAAGAACGAGAGACCCAAGACAACCGGGATAAGGATGATCAAATATATTGATAATAAGTATCTCATGAGCCTTATTGTCTCTCCTGCTCCTGCCTTTTCAAAAGAATCTATCAGTGCAGGAAAGGAGACTGTCATTAGGAAATAAATAAAGAGGGTTGCACTGTTTTCAGCTATTTTGTATCCTGCCGAATAGATTCCGACCAGTGAACTGCCGCAAAAATATTCGATAACGTAGCGGTCCGAAGATGACAAGATCATGTTTGCACAGGCTATTCCAACCATAGGAAGGCCATAATGGGATAATTGTCTCAATATAGGCTGAGAGAAATTACGGTACGAGAAGTTGTACCCTTTTCTCAGTCTTAACATCTCGAAGATTAAAATGGGCAGCCCGGCTATTATGATGGCAATGAGCATGGCTTCTGCCTTCATATCGAATAAAAATATAAATCCAACAGCGAGTACAAACTTGAAAAGTGAATTCCCTGAGGCATGAAGTGAATATCTCACGCTGTCTCTTCTTGCCCTTTGTACTGTCTGAGCCAAATTGAATCCTGATTGGGCAATGGTTACGACTGGACCCAGTAACAGCAGTTGCCACAGCCTGTAGTCAAATACCTTGGGTAGAAAGGCTTGAATAAGGTACCATATAAAAGCCATAAGGATAGAGACGGCAACAAAACTAAAGAGTGAGGTTGTCAATAGCTGGGCGAACTGGTTGCTACTGTATCTTGTATAATATCTTAATGTGGACTGGTGAATCCAACTGAAAACAAAGGTATTTACGAACATGGCTGTTGTAAAGACCACCGTATAAAGTCCATACTCCCTAGGTGATAAAAGCCTTGTAAAGACAACTATTGAAATGAATCCCATGATAGATGGGACTATCGCAGATGGTATGTATCGGAGAAGCTCTCCTATAGTATCCTTTCGCGAGTTGCTCATTTTATGAAAATGCTACAACAGGTACCAGCTTACTTGTTATAAATGATAAGGCCTTCTCTTGGCCCAATCCATATTGGCCCTTTCTTCAATGTATCATCCTCACCTATGTCCAGCAGCATCTCTTTATCGCCGAAGTTCAGCAGGACGCATCCATACTGGAAATCCCTCCTCAGAACACGGCCCCTTTTATTTGCCTGACCGAAATACACATTATCCACCCATCCTTCCCCTTTTCCGTTACCGATGAAACCCAGGGTTATCTTGAAAAAGCAGGCACCATTTGGGCTTTTGTACGTTACTTCATATGGCTGCCAGTCAAAGTTTCCAGCATCGAACTGCAGGTCATATGCCCCTGGAATAGGAAGAAAACCCTTATCATAAAATCTTCCCTGAACCCCAAACTTCATATAATCAGAACTGCCTGGGGAGTTTTCATTAGTCTTGCACGATAGCGATATAATGTAATTTACGTTTTCTTTAACAGGGATGAAATTACTTCTTAGTCTATCCTTTCTGAATTCATTCCCCAGGAAATGAGCTGACCCGCTTTTCATTCCTATATTTTTGTCACACTCTGGATAACCACTTGCCACCATCCAACTTGAAAGGTTTTCATCAAAGCTGCCATTAGGAAGAAGATTCTTATCCATAGGATCTTCTTTTGCCATGTAATAGTCACAAAGCGGTGCGCCCAGATCGTCTTCTGCTGCTTTATCAGCAGATAGCCCTCTTATGAAGTATCCTCGAGAAGGTCGGAAGTCGAATGATGTCCGACTATCCTGAATCAGGAGAAAACTTGACAAACAGTAATCACGAAGATGAAGAGTTTTATGCTGCTGGTTCGATCCACCTGCTGACTGTAACAGAATTCTCTTTCCGTATTTTTGCAGCCTAGAGACTTTGAGGAGGGAACGCTGATAGCTAGCTTGGTCGCTCGTGAAGTCGTTGGCATTGTTATAGGAATGTACGAATCCTTCGTACATGAATCCATCAACGTAAGGGGCATATTTTTCTGATATACCATTGATATACACTAAACCATGATACTTCCCTTTCAGATTTTGCAGAACCATGATCATAAGAGAATTCCAATGCAATTTCAAATTGTTATCTGGAGATGCTTTTCCTCCGTTCCTTTCTTTTACAAATTTATTTACATACTCACCCCAGAAATCATCAATGAATACTCCATCATATATTTTTGGCGCTTGTTGAACGACTCGGTTTGTAACGTATTGCCGATACGAATAATTTTCAATATTCATGAGATACCAGCCGTACTTTCTTTCCACCATTTTCTCGGAGGTTTTTTTATCATGTGCAAACCAGTCCTCATGGCCTTGTACAACGCCCCAATCAGAATGCGAGGTGTGATATCCAGTAACATGGCAATATTTCAAGATGATAATGTTGGGTTTCAGTCGTTTTATTTTCTTTATGGAAGATTCATTAACATTACCGACAATAAGGATATCTGCATAATTTGCGATAGGTATCAAGTCAGACTCCTGAATTCCTCCAAAACAAAGCAAATGGCGCTGGACAGATGCTTCAGCATCACAAAAAACAAAAAAAATAAAGATATAAAAATTGCATAAAAATATAATCCTTAATGAGTGAAAGAAGTATTTCATATTTGATCAATCGTATGATTACATTGGATGCTTATGTCTCCAGAAATGGCAACAAGCTTGCCTGATGAGTATAGGGATTGTGCAAAGGTCTCATCTATCTAATATTTAGAAGGACATTCAATCATCAGTTGAAGTGATCAAGAGCATAACACTTTCATTATCCTCAAAGAGGCTTTTCCATCCCACAGTGCGGGTTTCTTGGCTGTTTTTGCCTTCTGAATGCTTTCCTGATACGCTTTGATGATCGACTCAGCTTTTGTGCCTGCAAGAACATTCGTCCCGACCTCGATCGTAATTGGCCTTTCCGTATTCTCCCTGATAGTGACGCAGGGAACCTCCAAGGCGGTGGTCTCTTCCTGCAGGCCCCCACTGTCGGTCAGGACCGCTTCCGCATCTTTCCAGAGAAAGAGCGACTCCTGATAGCTCAAGGGAGGCAGGAGGATGATCCTGTCGGGAAAGACGATGCCGAATTCATGAGCCATCTTCTTCGTCCTGGGATGCATGGGAAAAAAGATAGTCCTTCCCTCGGCAAGAGTGTTGAGCGCCCCGACGATCTCGGTAAATACCTCCCTCTCGTCAACGTTCGAGGGCCGGTGAAGCGTAAGGAAGGCATACTTTTCGTGCGCCTGCTTGAGCGAGAATACGGAAAACCTTTCTGCATGATCACTCTCGAGATTCCTTAGCTGATGGTAGAGATTGTCTATCATCACATTTCCTACAAAATGAATCTTCTCTCTCGGCTTGCCCTCGCGGAGAAGATTCTCAAGCCCGCTCTCCTCGGTCACGAAGAAATAGTCGGATATGGCATCCGTGACGATTCTGTTGATCTCCTCGGGCATGGTGGAATCGAAGCTCCTCAGGCCTGCCTCGACATGGGCCACGTCGATGAGCAGTTTCTTGGCCACGATGCTGCAGGCAAGGGTCGAGTTGACATCGCCCACGACAAGGATCAGATCGGGCTTCTCTTTCTTACACACCTCCTCGAAGGCGACCATGATCTTCGCTGTCTGCACGGCATGCGACCCTGAACCGGCATCGAGACAGAAGTCGGGCTTGGGGATTCCCAGGTCTTCGAAGAAGGCATTGGACATCTCGTAATCGTAGTGCTGGCCCGTGTGCACGATCCTGCACTCCACCGAGCCGTGCTCAAGCGATGCCCGGTAGATGGGGGCTATCTTCATGAAGTTCGGTCGTGCACCTGCTATAAGAAAAGCTTTCATTCACTCATTCTCTCTTACCTGTCATTGCGTGCAGGATTCGATGATGGATCGAAGGAGGACCATAGGAGGTAACAACTTTGAAATATTGTTCTATAATAGTACTATGTCATGGAAATTAATCAAAATAACAGTATCAGTCCGGTCAAAAATATGGATGAAGCTTTCCGTACACAGCTCCGCCCTATCAGGTGCGTGCATTTTTTAAGCTTGCAACAATACATTCCAATGCATTGATTTCTAAGATGGTAGGCACTAAAAACAAAGTACAGATTACAAAACTACAGTTGTAAGAGAGAAATCCACCTTGTGCCTATTAATCATTCAAAGTGCTAACCCATTACATTAAATAGATTAATAATATACCAAATAAAAATAAAATAAGTAAAGATAAAACGAATGAAAAGATGATTGAGATCATTCGAAAATGTCTTTGGGCCGCTCGTCTTGAAATAACTTTTTTGAAGCGCTCTGGGGGATTTTCTATGTAAGCTTATTTAACATGCGAAAGAGGCTCATCAATTGATTTGATTTTCCTTCCATGATCATCAGAATACAGGTCCTCCTTTCCCTTGCCATCGGCATTTTCCTGGAGGGCAGCATATTTTTCCCGGAGCCGGGCAAGCTCGGACACGAGCTTGTCATTCCTGTTCCTCTCGATGGTGTAGAGCTCTTTGAGCTTCCTGACCAGCTCGTCCCTGAAGCTGTCGGCGTTCCTCTCCATTGCCTCGATCTGCCATTCGACCTGCATCCTGATCTTGCCGAGTTGGTCCTCGAGGGTCTTGAGGCGGCTCATGATCTCGCTGCTCTTCTCATCTGACATGGGCATGCGCGAAGATTCCGCGCCGCATCCGTCGGATTCCAATCCCATCCCGCCCCTGTCCTGAAGCATCTGCTCTATTACCAGTGCATCGATGTTGTGCAGCTCGTCGGCAAAACCATAAACGAGGGCTGAGTCGCAGAGTATGTTTATCGTGCGCGGTATCCCTCTGCTGGCCCGGTATATCAGGTCGAGGGCCTCAGGAGTGAATAGATCGGGATTCCCATCCACCTTTTCCAGCCTGTAGGCGATATAGTCGCCGGTCTCTTCGCGCGTGAGGGCCGGGAGGTGATAAGTCACGCTGATGCGCTGGTTGAGCTGTGCCAGGTCCGGGCTCCTGAGGCGCTCTCGAATCTCGGGCTGACCTACGATCATGATCTGCAGAAGGATCTGGTCGTCACTTTGCAGGTTGGAGAGCATCCTGATCTCTTCGAGGCTTTCGCGAGAGAGGTTCTGCGCCTCGTCGATGATGAGGAGTGCCCGCTTTCTCCGGGCATAGAGGTCAATGAGGTATTTATAGAGAGCGGCAAATGCCTGCGCCTTGTCGTTGCTCCCATGCTCGATCTCGAACTCGTCCAGGATCATCTGCAGAAGCTGCTCCGGGGAGACATTGGTGTTGAAGATCACCGCCACCTCGATCTGAGACTCGATCTTGCCGAGGATGTGCCTGATGAGAGTCGTCTTGCCTGACCCGACCTCTCCCGAAAGGAGGACGAACCCGACCCTTTCCATGAGACCGTACTCGAGGTAGGTCAGGGCGTTTTCATGCTTCGGGCTCAAATACAAGAAATTCGGGTTCGGAACGATCTGAAACGGCTTCTCCCTGAATCCATAGAAACTCTCATACATAGCTCGCACCCTCTGTTCATTCCAACCGATCATCATGGGCATTGCATCGATCCTGTTAACTAACGCATTCGAGAGGATAAATCAACGGAAACCTTGAATTATTTACCCACCTTAACTTCAATGCACTATTTATATTGAAAGAAACATTAATTTATTTTAAAATTAAATATTAAACATATATTTAAATAATTTTTGGTTTGTTTTTCTGAGAGATCTCATCAAGAACCCGCACTCATCAAATCAAATTTAAAGAGAGAAGCATAAGAGGAGGAGTCTGATGAGGAAGATGCATGTCCTGCTGGGTATTATCGTGCTCATGAGCATGGTTGTCGGTTATGCCCCTGTTTACGGAGCCACCCTTTGCGAATGCGACCTGAACCGTGACCGCCGGTGCGACATGCGCGACTGGCTGCTCTTCGGCAAGAGCTGGGGCAGGACTGACTGCCCGGTGGATTAGTGCCTTGCCAAAATCATGCACGATGAAATGGAAGTGGATGGATCCACTTACGATACAAGGAGGTTAACTTGTGAAGAATCTGAAATTATTCCTGAATACTCTGGTTTTTGTGGGACTTATCATGGGCTTTTCCCCTTTGCCCGCATGTGCTGCAGACATCTGTTCGTGTGACCTGAACTACGACGGGCGCTGCGACATGCGCGACTGGCTGCTCTTCGGCAGGAACTGGGGAAGCACGAACTGCAACGTGCCCGGCGTCACCTGCGCATGCGACCTCAACAGTGACGGGCGTTGCGACATGAGGGACTGGCTGCTCTTTGGCAAAAGCTGGGGCAGGGCGGACTGCCCGGTTTTTTCCAATGTGACACTAGAAGGCGCATGGGTTACGGTGAGCGAGAACGATCCCACCTATGACGAGAAGGCCTATTTCTTGTTCGATGGGAACGGGCTCATAACGGATATGGGCGGATTTGCCCTCGATATGGAGAATCCGGGCACGTACTCGGTCAGCCCCGGTGGATCGGTTTCCATGACCACACGTTGGGAAGGAGGCGGGGAGGTTCCTCTGACAGGGTCTCTGGTTTCAGATGCCGATATGACTGTCGAGTGCGACAACAGTCAGGGCCAGCATGTGGTATTTCGTCTGGCAAAGGTTTCAGACCGTGCAGCCTGTGCAGGCGTGTGGGAGGGTGTTCTCATCGAGGACAATCCCGCAAACCGCTATCCCATTGCTTTCATGGTAGACCAGTCAGGAGCTGTAGCCAACTTTTTCGAGGGGTTCCCGGCAGATACTGCAGGTGGGATGTACAGCTTCGGCAGCAGCACGAACTCTTTCTTCCGGACAGGCGCTGCAGGTGAGTACAACCAGTTCAGCATCGTGGGCGGACAGATATCCAACAATGCCCTCTCCGGATATTTCGTGACCGATTCCGGTCCGGCCGTCGACGGCACCATAGAACTGTACAGAAGCGGCAAATGGATCGATGGGGTCCACTACATAGAGGTCGACATCGATCCTCATTGCAGCGCTGGCCACTACTATATGCAATGTTACATAGACGACCAGGATCATTGCATGGCAAGTGCTCGTCTGGAAGGCCCCTATGGACAGGTTCAGCTCGTGTATAATGGATCTCCGAGCCATCCGGGCTGCTGGTCTATCCCGTCTCCAAACGAGAATATCGAGGTTCCGGGCACATTTCCTCAGAAATGGACGGCACGGGTGACCTACAACAACGGGACTGCGGAGATGTTCGATCAAGTCATAGTCGGATGCGACAGCGAATGAGGGAAGATCCATAAATAAAGGAGGTCGGCAATGAGGAAGGTACTGTTATCGGCTGTCATTGCCGGCCTGACGGTTTTATGCACGATACTTCTGGCACCAGTTCAGGCCGGGGCACAGGATATCTATGTGCGGTCCATCACGGTCGATCCGCAAAGCGGCCAGGCAGGAGACACCGTGTCGCTCCAGGCGGTCATCGGGAACAACGGCCCGGGCGCGGCTTATGCCATCCAGGTGCAGTGGTACCTCTCGCCCGATGCCGGAATCACGCAGGACGATATGTCGCTGACCGGGGTCGAAACCCTGAGCAGCTACCTCTATCAGGGTCAGGAGACGACCATTCAGAAAAATATCACCCTGCCGCCTTTTTCAGACCCTCTGCCCCCGTCCTACCTCGGCCTCATCCTCGATCCCTACCAGTTCATTACAGACAATGTGCGGTCCAATAACTCCGGGGCTGCGGCATTTACCTATACCGGAACGCCGCCGCACAGCTTCTTCGATCCGGCGGGCGACAATGATCTCGACATCATCAATGTGAGGGCGCAGGTCATCAACGCCGATCTCGAAGTGGCGATAACGTTCAGTGAGCCTTTGACAGGATCTGCGAGCGGTCTCGTGGCGATCGACCTGGACCAGAGTCCTCTGACAGGACTGGCCGGGATCAGCCTCCCCGGCGTCGAGGCCGTTGCCGACATCCTCTATCATCCGGCACAGCCCTACTTATCGCTGCGGACAGCAGCCGGCGTCACCAATTTGAACGACAGGCTCAGCGCGAACGGCAATACGCTCATCTGCCGTATCCCCATGTCGCTTCTGAACAACGATGCATCCCTGGACCTTTTCTGTGCATTTGATAGCAGCATGGGGGCGACGACAGACTTTGACCGTGCACCGGATGTGGGGTCTTTTGTCGTGGATACGGCGACAATCGTGACGAGGCGACCGGGCGACACCGCCATCCATGTCGATCTGGACGACCCTGTCACAGGGACGACAGAACCGGCGTTCCCCAATATCAGGAGGCTCCAGGCCGATGTGGTCGGCGACCAGCTTCAGATCGTCCTCACCTACAACCATGAGGTGGACAACCTCGGAGCCTATCCCGAAAAGAACGGAATCTTCCTGTGGATCGGCCTGGATGCCGACCGCCAGCTCTGCACGGGGTTCACCAATACGGAAGAGCATCCTCCGTCACTGGGATTGGACTACGAGCTGCGGCTCATGATCGATCCGCTCGCCGGCATTACCGGAGAGCTCCTTAAGGATGCGAATGCCGACGGCGAAGCCGAGGTGGTCCCCATGGGTCTGCCACTGAACGATCTCTTCATGCGCCTCTCGGGTGACCGGATCATCTGCCGGATTCCTCTGGGCTACCTTGGGTTCACTGACGGAAGCACTCTGCTTTCAGCCTACAACCTCAACACGCGCGACATATTCGGAAGCGTCATGGACCGTGTTCCCGATGTCGCCTCATGGGATCTCAAGACCAACGCCGCTCACGCAAACCAGGCCTGCGTCTACACCCCGATCCATCTGGCCGATCCGGCGGACGATTCCATCGGGGCTTTCGGATACGACAATGATGAACTCATCGGCATCGATGTCTGCAACGGCAGCGATGCACTCCTCTTCACCATAGACTACAAGAGCTATGCCCTGAGCAATGACGGAGCCACGCTCATTTACCTGGATACAGACCGCAACGCCGCAACCGGCTGGCCTATAACCAACATGGCCGGTGATACGGTGCTCGGGGCTGACTACGTCTTAAGAACCTACTGGGACCCCGATGACCTCATACAGGTAACTGCGGTCCGGAAATGCATTCCTCCCGAGCAGATGGACATCAGGAACCAGCTCACAACGATCACCATGAACAACAGGATCTATGTCACGATCCCCTTTGCATGCATCGGAAACCCGGCAGGGCCAGTTCAAGCCTTCATCGAGACGGCGAGCTGGGCGGGCGGCGTGACCCTGTTGCCCAATGACGACATCCCCAACCACGGCTTTTTCACCCTGGGCGTATGCGAGTGCGACCTGAATCTCGACGGTCGTTGCGACATGCGGGACTGGCTACTCTTCGGGCGGAACTGGGGAAGCACGAACTGCAACGCACCGGGTGTCATCTGCGCATGCGACCTGAACCATGACGGCCGGTGCGATATGCGAGACTGGCTCCTCTTCGGCAGGAACTGGGGGAGGACGGACTGTCCCGGGCAATAAAGTTATTTGAAGCATCAACAGCATGTGATATTGATAATGATCGATATAATTATATTTCATTTGATGATGTTGGTTTTCAGAGGACTCATTACTTACAAACACAGCCTGCCGTGCATGATATGCATTCCAGGAACTTCAGCCATCGAGCAGGATTGGTGATGCCCGATGCCGGCGTAGCAGTTGTTACAGACTATATAACAAGGAGATTACCTACCATGATGCTGGTTCAACGCAGACTATGGAGTTTCATTGTTACCGTTCTTATCATGCATGCTGCCGCCTTTCTGCCTACGGCAGCCTGGTCCGAAAGCACTGCTCCGGGTTCGGCCCCGAAGATTGCAGTTGATTCAGAGTCGTTCGATTTCGGGAAGGTCAAGGACAACGAGGTGCTCGAGCATTCATTCAAGATATTCAATAAAGGCAGTGCCCCTCTGGAGATCAAGGATGTAAAACCAACCTGAGGGTGCACGGCCGTCCGGTTCGACCGGACCATCCCCCCCGGTGGGGAGGGACAGATCGTGCTCAAGGTCGATGTGAAAGGGTATCAGGGCAGCATACAGAGATCCGCTGAAGTCTATTCAAACGATCCCGCCCATCCGCAGATCAAGCTGAATATACTGGTATCCGTAGACGTGCCCGTGACCATCGAGCCCAGGGGCGTCATGCTGGGTGGCACTGTCGGCGACGAGATCAGCCAGGTCGTCGTCTTGAAAGGCCATATGGACAAACCGCTGGAGCTCGATCAGGGAACGAACTCGCTGCCCGACAAAGTAGCCTATGAAGTGACCACGGTGAAAAAGGGCAAAGAGTATCGGGTAACCTTCCGGAACATCAGCAGGGTGGAGGACGACAAATACAGCGGGACGGTCATGTTCAGGACGAACTACCCCGAGCAGCCCGAGATAACGATCCAATGCCTCGGATATATCTGGAAGCAGGGCACGGTCATCCCGAGCATCGATGAACTGGAGCAGAACTCGAAGAAGCCTGAAAAGACCAAGGGAGGGGAGGCGCGCGACAATAAAAAGAATTAAGTCCGGCTCATATAAGATGATGCCAGGGAAGGTATGGTATAGTAATCCACCAGTGAGGGGGATATGTCTTACAGGGGTGTAGCACGATTCATTATGGGATTTACGGTTGTGGTCATGATGTGCAGTATTCCCTATATGGGATCTTCTGCCCTGAGCAACTTCAGCTCATCGGGGCCGGCGTTGGACCCGAGATCCGTCACGATCAATCCATCTGGGTCCGAATCGAACTTCATGATCGATAACAACAAAATATCCTTGAAGGTCAGGCATATGTCTCTTGACAGGTTCATTCAGGACCTGGCCGACAGGGCCTCGATAGAGATATCATCGTATGTGCCCCTGAACGAAACCTTCGGAGCCGACTTCGAAAACATCCCCCTTGATAAGGGGCTCAAGTGGATTTTGCGGGAATACAACAATGTCTTCATGTACGAGCACGACAGCAAGGGAGGGCCGCGGATCTCGAAGATCATCATCTTTTCGAAAATCGGCATGAACGGGGAAGGCTCACAGATTCTGGCAAAAGCCCAGACATACAAACCGAATCCAAACCGTGTGGGACAAGCACCCGGCGGGCAGGAGGATGACGCTGCGTACACGTCCGTGAACGCACCTGTTATCGCGCAGCTGTCCCAGAGTCTGGCACAGGAGAAGAGAAGCGATGAAAAGCTCAAGACCGTAGAACAGTTGGGCAGCTTGAAAGATGAAATGACCTTCGTACCTCTCATCCAGGCCCTCTATGACAAAGATGAAAATGTAAGCCGCAATGCCATGAATGCGCTGTGCGAGATAGGCGGCAACAATGTTGCCTGGGCATTGAAGGGATGCCTTGCAGACAGAGACCCGAGGATCAGACAAATCGCAACCGAAGCCCTGAGGAGAATGAACGCGAAATAGTGCAAGGAATGGAGGCTCGAGTGAGAGGGTCTGATTCCATGCTTCGAGGCTCACTTTCTGAAGTTTTATAAAAAGATATTGACAGGATCATTGCAGCTTCTTGAAAAATTATTTATGGTTATTATTTGCACATATTCGCCCTTATTCGGTTTCAGGATTATTCTTGCTTTGCCGGGTAAATTGTGAGATGCCGCTCATTGAGTGGGTTCTTGGTAAATTCATTGCGCTGCATCAATAGCCAATACAAAATCGGAATAAGATATTCTCCAATGATAAAGATTCCCTGGGATACCCTGAACGCTATCTCGCCATGAGAGGTATTCATCAACACGTTGCCGACCCTATATGCCAAATGCATGCTGATGATGAGCATTAGTCCTGATAGCAGAATTAAAAGATTTCGGTTCTTAAGAGAGCCTCTGCCTGCGAGTACAAGGCCGACAAAGGTTACCAGATTGAAAGTCTGATAATATATCGCGTGCTCATGCGGAATGATCAAATCATAGCCCCGGAGAGAAAAAAGCCATTCAACGATATGATCGGTGAATCGGACGTAAGCCCTGTTAAAGGCGAGCCAGATGAGAAAGGCAATACTGGAGTAAGCCGCAAATCTTATAAGGAAAGCCCCCAAACCATTTCGTGAAACGTGATGATCAGAAATATACAGCCATAATATGCATGTGGCAATAACGCAGATAACCATGATTACCTGACCGAAATAGACATGCAATATATTGAAGAGATTGGGTTGTACTGTCCCCAAGGCAAATACTATAGCCAGACGTATAATATTTACCGTATGGAGGACGGGGATTCCCAGAACCAGGCCGATTATCTTATGTCGCATGCTTGCAGGCCATGCCAAGACAAAGGAGAAAAAAAGGGCTCCCACGTAAAGGACAGTACACTCGGAGATGATTTGGGCAGAAAAACTTCCATGCCTGATTGAATCACCACTGAGTTCGGGATATCGGCCGAACGCAGCCAACAGTCGAACAACCATAGTGGCAGTGTGCCTGTTAAGCGAGCCCCACACGGATTCAGGAAATTGGGTAATAATCACATAGACTATCAAGCATAAAAACCCAAAGAGTATTGTATGCTTTGGCCGACCGCTTGATGATGGCTTTGAGGGAGA
Source organism: Deltaproteobacteria bacterium (assembly GCA_029547185.1). Lineage (GTDB taxonomy): Bacteria > Desulfobacterota > Desulfomonilia > UBA1062 > UBA1062 > Phosphitivorax. Next base: position 86,959 of record JAKPPU010000068.1, read on the forward strand.
TGCATCAGCTACTATGTCTTTTTTGATGTATTTCCTTTTCTTTTGTTTTCCCATTGATATTGTCTAACTTTCCATTACGAGGTATGATGATTGATCTGCATAGCCTGTCCTATAACTTCGTTCTATTCCCGGGCTTAGAGCCGAATTCCCTGAAGCCTGCAATCTCTCAAAACCGGAGGAGTAGCTATTCTCTTGTGGATTTCTGGGGAAAGACTGGGTGCTCATAAGGATCATGAACAGAGCAAGGTGAATGATGATTGATGTCCCCAAGTATTGAGGTTGTTTGAATTGTCTCATCCTATCTCATTGAACTAAAAAAGATTTCATGACATTTCATATGTAATTAAAAGTTATTGCAAACATTATAATTTTGTAATAATAAAACAACCAGAATAAATCATCAAGGCAAATCATCGAGTAAGTCATCAAGACAGATCATCGAATAAGCGTCCAGGAAAATCATCAAGATTGATAATGTTATTAGAAATTTTTTAATTGGCTGAGATTCTGGCAATACTTCACTCAGTCGAGATTTGCTAAGAGGAGGATGGGATGAAAAAAGTATTTATCTTTGTCATGCCTCTGATTGTTTCTTGTGTCTTGAGTTCAACATCATATGCCGGATTAAACGATGGCTTGGTGCTCTATTTCCCTTTTAACGGCAATGCAAATGATGAGAGCGGAAAAGGGTATAACGGGATTGTATATGGGGCAACTCTGACAGCAGATAGATTCGGCAATCCAAACAGTTCATATGGCTTCGATGGGATAGACGATTACATAGAAGTGATCAATAATCCTGATATCAATCCCGGAAATGCCATAACCATATCAGCCTGGTATAAGTATTCATCGTTTGTGGGCGATGGAAACAATTCAATTATTGACAAGGGAGTAGGCTCGTATGTTTATCCCTATTATCAATATCATCTGGGAATATCCGATAGAACATACACAGACCAAAACGGGAAATCCGATCCGGGAATCATTAAATTCGAACTGTCTCCCAACAATACGCTGGTAAGCAATCACAGTGACGTTAACGCCTTGGATTACAATAACTGGTGCCATATCGCCAGTGTATTTGATGGCTCGACAATGAAACTTTATCTTAACGGAATATTGCTACGGATCGAAGATGCAATTGGAACGCTGCAGGATAATGGCCGGAATTTGATTATCGGAAGTTTTTCCAATCAATCCTCAATGCCGCCGGGGCGTAATCATTTTACAAAAGGCAGCATCGATGATATCCGGATCTATAACCGGGCCTTATCAGAACCTGAAATAAAACAGTTGGCTTCATCGGTCTCGCCTTCAAGCTATTCTTTCGGGACCAAGGCTATTGGCTGGCAATCAGCGCATCAGTTCACTGTAACGAATATATTCAATGAGAATCTCACCATCGGCACTCTTTCGATTTCAGGGGATAATGCGTCTGAGTTCGATATTCAGAATGATAACTGTTCAGGCGCAATCCTGGCTCCGCATGAGACAAGGACCTTTGAAGTACTGTTCGATCCTGACTCGCTTGGTTCAAAATCGGCAAATATAACTGTCCCATTTACGAGCCCGTCTGTGAATTCCTGGGAAGCGGCTTTGAGTGCTCTCGTGACAGAGATCTGCCTGTGCGACATCAATCATGACGGTGGGTGTGATATGCGCGATTGGTTGCTTTTCGGCGATGATTGGGGGAGGACAGACTGCACGCCTGAGAATCCATGCACCTGTGATCTGAATCAGGACGGTCGTTGCGATATGATTGATTGGTCGCTTTTTGGCCAGAGCTGGGGGAGAACAGACTGCCCGGTACAATAAGTAGTGAAAGATACGGACTCCAAAGATTACATTGCATGCATATTTTGTATTGATGAGTTTCATACTTATATGTCTCTGATTGATATAAGAGGAGGATTGTATGAGAGGTATGCTCCTTGCGTCTATAGTGACTTGCCTTGTCTTATTAACCTTCCATAACCAGGTATTGGCTGATCAGATAACTCACAACTATGACGATATGGGGCGGTTAACCTCCATCTTGAGTGATGACAGGATTTTCTTACTGAAATAGCTTATGGATACGATGATGTGGGCAACATCGTTCTGAAAAACATCACCACCCAGATGATAGACACTGACAACGACCAAATGCCGGATGGCTGGGAAACTCAATATGGTTTGGATCCCGAGGATCCGGATGACGGAAATGGAGATCTGGACAATGATCTTTTGACAAATCTGGAAGAATACAACGCAGGCACCGACCCGACTCTTTCGGATACCGACAACGACGGCTTTTCCGACAGTGAGGAATTGGATGCCGGTACTGATCCGCTGGATGAGGGATCTCATCCCAATGCAGTGCCTGCCATGGGGAATTTTGGTCTCTTCATTTCTTGTCTAATATTGATAGGATTGGGATATGTGAGTATAAGGAGGAACTCCCGTCCGTTTATTACCTCGATCTTTATCTGCCTGGCCTTTTCTATAACAGCACTCAGTGCCGATGCAGCGCCTCTAGGCCCAGGATGGTCATGTGCCCAGGGAAAACTGCATTCGCATGCTGATGCCGGGATATATTATAAATCTCTTTCTGACAAGAATAAGAAAAGCCAAGGCATAATAAACAGAACCATCAATGCGGTAAAGGATTTTTTGGGCATGCAAACTACCCTGGGTGGCGACCCGGCCGTTGTCACGCCGGAGATCACGGAGTTTGCCCGAGCACTGAAGCATGACCCTATCCTCATCTATGAATATGTACGCAACCATGTTGATTACGTGCCCTACTTCGGCTCGCTCAAAGGAGCGACCTTAACGTACCTCGACGGATCAGGAAATGATTTCGACCAGGCCTCTCTCATGATCGCCCTTCTCAGGGCAAGCGATATTGCCGCAGATTATGTGTACGGCCAGATGACGATCCCCATATCCGGGGCTCCGAATCAGAAAGACTTGCAGCACTGGCTGTGTGCGTTCGACAGTAGTGATGTCATCGAAAAGATTTTCGCAGACGGCGGGATACCTGCAACCCTGAGCTCGCCTAACTACATAGTCAGCCGCGTGTGGGTTCAGGCAACCATTTCGGGCAGCACCTATGTCTTCGATCCTGCTTTCAAGCCTTACCAGAAAACCTCGGGCATCGATTTGAAGACTGCCATGGGATACGACCGCAACTCGCTGCTTTCGGCCGCGGGAGGCACACTGGGCACGGACAATGGCATAAACTTTATAGAGAACCTGACTGAGGCTGTCTTGCGGAGCAATCTGGATGAATATATGCTGAGTTTATCGAACTACATCCGCACCAACAATCCGAACGCCCATCTGGAAGAAATCATAGGGGGCAGAACCATTATAACGGAGCACCTCTCACAACTGCCCACACAGCTTGACTTCACTACGGCATCTCCTGTCACCTGGACCAGCATACCCGATGAATATGCACACAAAGTCCGGATACAGCACGGCCGGATCGACGAAGAGATCAACATTGCGGATCTTGCAGGCAAACGACTTTCGATTACCTATACGGGATCTACGGAATTGAGGTCCATGTCTCTGAACTCGGGCACCACTTCCACTCGGAATTCGAATTCCGGGAGCAAGGAGGGGAAGCCTATTCCCGTTGAAATTGTAAAACCTGCCCAGACCGGTACAACTGCCAGCGAGCCCATACCGGTCTCACAGATCGATATCAAGCCGGCAGGCAAAGCGAATGAGGAACCCCTGAAGATTCAGATTACAGGCAGCGCCACGGGTAAAGGCGGCATGAGCACCATGTCTGAGTATCTTCCAGTAGATTTTGGAACACTTTATCCTGCAATTACTGGGACTAGTTATGTACCTAAGCAGATTGCGTTTTTCAATCCTGAAGATTTTTACTGTGAGGCTGATGGTACAATCCAGAGTGGCTCAAATGCCTTTTCCGTTGCGCTTAATCATCAATTGGCACCTCCTGAGGGAGTGACAGCACTTATCGTCAGTTTCTCCAATACCAATCAGGCGTCCGGCTCCAAGACCGCACGGCTAGCAGTGAGGTGGCATCCACTGGGATGGCCGGAGTCTACTGAAGGCTGGGATTATTGTAATCTGTCCGGGAGGGTAGCATTTCCGATTAATATAAATGGCAGTACGATAAGTCATTCTATTGCCTTCACTTCCTTGAGTAATCCTGTGGTTATAACTTTTAGTCTCCATAACAGTGGAATGTCCCCACTCCATGTGCGCAATATATCGATCACCGATACTACTCACTTTGAGTTCGTATCCGGGTATGGAGACGGAGACATCTCGCCAGGAGGTAACAGGGATATCCAGGTTCGCTACCTGGCTAATACGCAGGGTACCCATACGGCCGATCTCAAAATGAAATTTGATTATGATGGACTGCCTTACGACGGCCAAGACGGCAACGGTAACACCATTGTGACTCTAAAAGGCGCTACAGCTTCAAGCAGCAGCGGGTCATTTGGTTTCGATTTTGGACAATGTGTTTTGACTTATCCCGAAGAGGGTATATGCCGTCTCAAGAACAATTGGAATCAGAATCTCGATATAACAGCCATCAGTAGCACAGATCCCACCCATTTCCAAATCGTAAGCGGTGGTGGGACCGGGACCCTCGCGCCCGGCCAATACCGAAATATCAATGTCCGTTACCTTGCCAACGCCTTAGGCACACATTCGGCCAGTGTGCATATTGCGTGTACCTACGATGACTCACCCTGTGGTTTTTATCTTCCTCTTGCAGGCGAGACCATTCCTCTTCCCACGACCGAAACTGCCGCCACACTCTGGCTTGATGACACCCCGTTGGCTCAGGAAACAGCGCCGATAAGCGCAGCCGACCTCGATACACTCACGATCTCAATCGACCATCCGTATGCAGACCAGGACGGCACTTTCTGTGACCAGGTTGTTCCGTATAAACTCATACGCGGATGCACGTATTCGATGGTATACGATTTCGGAGGCAGCCGCATGGGCAGGCTCCTCGAGAAGAGAGAGCGTCAACTGCAGTCCTACAGGGAATCGGGCCTTGCCGACGATTCGAGGGAGGTGCTCACCGAGTCGCTGAACGTCATGGGCATGAACTGGATGCGGAGCACGACCCTGAATGAAAGCCTGCTGGCGCAAGTCAGCCAGTCCATTATCACTTCGCACCACCGCTTCGGCGTGGTTGCACAGGAGAGCGGCTACTATATCGACGTCGGGGCTGACGTCTGCACGATCAATTCTGCGAATGGCGACGACGTAAACAAATGGGCGTGCTTCAAGGCCATCAGCTTCATGCACAGCGCCATGGAGCACGGCGTGCTGGAGCAGATGCAGGTCGACAGGCCCGCCGCCTCGACGATCAAGCTCCTGCAGGTAAACAACTCGCAGGGTAAAAAGGTCTACGAAGCGAATTCCTCCAATTTCACCACGATCCAGCCGCTCCTGACAGGCTACACATCCCAGGATACCCAGGATATCCAGGACGCCATAGGCGGCGGATACACCGCCTATCTGCCGGAGAACGGGCAGATCGCCGTAGACGGCTGGTCCGGCTGCGGCTATATCGCCCAGAAGTTCTGGATAGAGAATAACATCTTTAACGGCGCGGTGGGCATGATAATCGGCGGGGGCTACCACGGAGGATACAGCGGGCTCCAGTATGATCTGGATATAGACTATCTCGACAAAGAGTCGATGCTCGATCTCTATCCATGGCTCACGGATTGGAAATTCCTCAGTCACGATCCTGTGGACATGTATTCCGGGGCTTGGGTATACAGCAACACGGATCTCAACCTGAACGGCGGCATGGGCGGACTGGCGTTCAAGAGGTCTTACTTCAGCCTGAACAACAACATGAAGAACATGCTCGGCTACGGCTGGTCGCACAATTACAACATCTACGCACAGGTGCACAGCAGCACGGAACTGGGCTACGGGCTACGCCAGCCCCAGGACGCAGTAGCCATGATAGCGGCGTCCACGGTGATACAGGACATCATGCAAGAGACTCCCAGCCTGAAATCCTGGATGACCGGCTCGCTCATCGCGAAGTGGGGCATGGACCAATTGAAGGACAATGCCGTGAGCGTGCACCTCGAGAACGACGTGCTCACGTACGTCAAGCACCCGGACGGAAGCTACGCGACGCCGCCCGGCATCACGTCGAGACTGTTGAGGGACGGCGACCATTACCGGATCGACGAGCGCTTCAGCCGCACGATCCTGTTCAACGCCGAAAACAAGGTGATCCGGATCACGGACGCAGACGGCAACCAGGTCAACTTCACATACGATTCCGGCCTGCTCGCGAACGTTGCCGACAGCTTCAGCCACAGCCTGACCTTCAATTACACCGGGGGGCTCCTGACCTCGGTCACCGACTCCACGGGCAGGGGCGTCTCTTTCGGGTACGATGGAAACAGCGACCTCATCACCTGTACCGACCCGGACGGCAAGGTGTGGACCTATGGGTACGACGGCACGAGCCACAGGATACTGACCCTGACGAACCCTCTGAGCATTACGACCGTGACCAATGAATACGACTCACTCGGGAGGGTAAAGACGCAGACCGTGCCGAGACAGACGGGCAGCGCCACCTACAACCTCTATTTCTCCGGATACCGGAACATCGAGGAAGACACCCTGGGCAACCCGACCGTGTACCATTACGACGAGCACAAGAGGCTCATCGCCCTCGAAGATGCGATGGGCAATTCCACGGTGAACATCTACGACGGGCAGAATCACGTGATAGCGAGAGAGGACCAGCGGGGCTACACGACCCAGTATGAGTACGATGGGAACAATCTGGAATTTGTGAGAGACCCGTTGACCAACCAAACTACCTACGTCTATGACTCGCAGTTCCGGCTCACGGACGTGGCCGGTCCGCTCACTCAGGTACACTACGAGTATGACGGCGAGCACCACCTCATGAGCACGAGGTATCCTTCGCTGGGCAATCAGATAATGATGAGCAGCACTTACTATGCGAACGGCTTGAGGCACACGTCCACGGACGGCGAGGATACGGTGACGGCCTATACGTACGACTCCCGCGGCAACCCGGATACGGTACAGACGGGAAGCCACCCTGCCATTAATTTTGACTATGACACCGCGGGAAGACTGCACCTCCTGACCGACCAGGCGGGATCGCAGACGAGCTTTATCTACAACAACAGGAGCCTGCTGCTCACCCGGACCGATCCGCTGCTGAAAATCTCATCAAACACCTACTACGATGACGGCAAGCTGCATACGAGCATTGACCGCAAGGGCCGCACCACGACGTTTTCCTACACTCCGACCGGCAAGCCGGAGAGCGTCACCTATCAGAGCGGTGCCGTATCGTTCATGTACGATTCCCGGGACAACCTCATCCAGATGCAGGACAGCTCCGGCACCACCTCCTATACCTCGTATGATGCTGTGAACAGGCTGACCGGGATGATCGACGCGAACGGCTTCGGCATCGGCTACGTCTACGACGAGGCGGGCAATCTAACGACGCTCACCTATCCGGGCGGACGGACGGTGAGCTATACCTATGACGAGCTCAACCGGCTCGAGACCGTGAGCATAGACTGGCTGAGCAGGACCGCGACATACAGTTATGATAATGCAGGGAGGCTCACCGGCCTCACCCAGCTCAACGGCACGGTCGTGTCGTATACCTATGACGGAGCGAACAG
>JAKPPU010000088.1 GCA_029547185.1 Deltaproteobacteria bacterium
CCGTGATGGACTCGCTCCAGGGTGTTATCTTCGTCGGGCCGTCGGGAACGGAGATGACAGCCGACGGCAATCAGGCGGTAGCCCGGGCGATCCTGGCCGGCCTGTAAGCGGGACGGATGGAAGAGCAGGGATCCATGAACCCACCCGACTCCAGCTCTGTAGAAGAGTCGAACCGTTCATCCGGCAGAGGCGTTTTGACATCATGGATTCTCCCATTCCTGGGATTCCTAGCTCTGCTCGGCGCAGCCATCCTCCAGCCCGAATTCAGCTCGTCCAGCGGACCGGAATCGTTCATCCCGCTTGCGATGGGGCTCGCAGGAGCCTTCCTGATAACGGCCGCCGGGAAACCGTTTCAATCCGCCCCTCGCATCGGTCCCAGGACGAAGGCGGCACTCATTTCCATCGCAGTGGCACTCTGCACGTTCATTTCCATTCATGCTGGCATGAACTACGATGGAGGCGGGAGGCCGCTCGATTTCGACTGTTACGCCAGTGCCTGGCGTACCGCGGCTGCCGGATGCAACCCTTACTCCCCCGAAGACATGGGTCGATTCTCCTCGTTGTCCGAGTCAAAGCCGTACCCGTACATCTATTCACCGGCGTTCCTCCTGTTGTTCGAGCCGATGAGATTCCTCTCACTCGAACAGATGTCATTGTTATGGACGACAATCCTCGCGGTTTCCGGATGGCTGGCCTTGGTGTTCACCGCCCGGCCTCTTCCTTCCGAAGGCAGGATGCGGTTCCTGCTCGCCTCGGTTCCTCTGCTCCTGGTTGGCGGTCCCATAGTACAGGCCTTGCGATGGGGTAATACAACTCCGTTCGTCGCTCTCTTCATCGTTCTGATGATACGGAACATCAACGGTTTGAAAGCCGGATTCTTCGGCGCCGCCGTCATTCTGCAGAAGTTGATCTATGCATTCCCGATAGCTGCGCTCAGAACCCGCAGGGCCTTCGTGGGCATGCTTCTGGCGTACACGGTGGGCATTGTCGTCAGTTCGGCGGTGTACGAACCTCAGATATGGCTTCGGTATCTCGATTCTCTGCCGGTTTTTGCCTCGCAGATATGGTACGATATGACGCATAATTTGAGCCTTATGGCAACATCATCCAGAATAGTCAACTATTCCATAAGCGATGCCATCTTTGAGCGAATTCGAGATGACATGGAGGCTAGAATGGCCTTCGATCTGATGGGCAAGCGGTTTGGGATGACAGTAAGTGCGGCGCTGTCCATGTTCTTTCTATGCTGCGTAATGATTGTGATCGTTTTGAAAAGGAACCGCGCCCGGCTCACCAACAGACACATTGCCGCGATCCTTTCGATGATGATCCCCGTGTTTGCACCGGTTTCCTGGAATCATTACGGCATTCTCGTCCTGCCTTTCACGGGACTCTTCATCATGGGAGGCACTGTGGGAATCAGGATGTCGGCCGTCATCCCGCTGGTCGTCTGGGTACTTGCTCCCGTGCCGTTGCGGGAGGGCTTGATGATCGAGCTGTACGATATCGTTGCCGGAGCCGTCAGGCCCGCCGTCTGCATGCTATGCACCATCGCGGTTATCTGTCAGCGGAAGAGCGGGGAGATGACCGGAGAGACGACCGGTCTTCACTGATGGAGTCCCTGTTCTATCGTTGGCCCTGACCATTTTGAGCATAGCTTGCTTCTACTACACTTTTCCAGCCGCCTAACCTTTCCTTCAGCTTCAGCAAGCCGGTGGCTAGGCGTGCTTGGTTCCAGTAAAAGTTTCACTTCAACAGCCTTGCCTCGAACAGGGAAGTGAAGTGGCCCCGGTTTTGTAGACAGCTCGAGGGGCGTTTTGTGTTAAACTCAGGCGGCTTCATGGTTTCCGGTTTTCCGGGTTGAGTATACGGCATCCGGAGTCTTGTATCCCAGCGAAGAGTGCTTCCTCTCCCCG
>JAKPPU010000091.1 GCA_029547185.1 Deltaproteobacteria bacterium
CAAATCGTTCGAAGGGTCGATCTCCAGGACCCTCAGGTAAATCTCCCGAGCCTGAGGGAAGTCCCCGGTTTCCGCCCGGATGTTGCCGAGGATCAGGAGGGTTTCCACGTCCCGCGGATTGAGCGACAGGGCCTTTTCGTATTGGCGGCAGGCCTCGTCGGGACGCTTCATCGCCACATAGTAGAAATCGCCGAGGTTCTTCCGGAACGTCGCATTTTCCGGATCCAGGGAGACGGCCTTTTCGTAGGCGGCCAAAGCCTTTTCGAAATTCCCGATTTCGCCGTGGAGGACGCCGAGGTCGTTGTACGCGGGAGCGTAGTCCGGATAGGACTCCACCAGTTTTTCCAATGCGAAAACGGCTTCCGCGCGCTTCCCCACAGAGACGAAAAGCTCTAGGATGCCCCGGTGGGCCTCTCCGGCAGGCCGACGCGGTGCGTTGGTCTCCTCTTCGGAGACATGTGGGCGGGCCGCTGTCTCGTCCTTCTCTGCACTCGATGCCGTGCTGAGGGCTCCGCCGTCGCCGCACCGCGGTCGATGGGTGTCGCTCTCTTCGAATGCATTGAAAAGGAGCGCCGCTGTCACGTCGACATCCGAGACTAAAGGTGACACCCGTTCGCGATAGCCGAGGCGTGCCGCATATTCCAGACAGTAGTTGTACATCCTTGCAGTTGCGGAACGGGAGAACCGCTCTTTCTGCAAGTTGGATAGAGACGATACGAGCGCCTCGAGGATGGACGTTGAATAAATCTGGTTCTCTCCCCTCTTGAATGTATCGACAGGGAGCCCCAGCCTTTCCAGGTCATGAGCGTACCAACCGACCATCCGCTGTCTTTCCGCGAAACTTTTCAGCGAGAGTTGATGATCATGGTAGACCTTACACTCCTTTCTGTAATGGAGATTCAGGCCGGCCTTTTTAAGACGGTACCCGAGTTCGATATCCTCCCACATGGCATGCTTGAAGACCGTGTCGTTGAAGAGACCATGGGTGAGAAGGAATGTTCTCTTTACGGAAAGGTTGCTGCTCCAGAAGAACCAAAAAGAATCCCCATTAATTGCAGCAGGCGTCTGCCTTTCGAGAATCCCGTAATTAAACTGCTGTCCCCCTTCCATCGATGTGACATGCTTCATCAGCAAATTGATCTCGATCTCCTGGGACCAATCGATGAACCCGAGACAGGCGTTGGCCAGTTGGGGGTATTCATCGTGAAAGGACAGATGGTTGCTGATGAAGTCGTCGGACATAATCATGTCGTCACCGATGAAAATCAAAACGTCCCCCGATGCTGCCATAATGCCCTTGTTCCGGGCGGCTGCAGGGCCCGAATGATTTTGTTTGATGACTTTCAAGTCGATTTGCGCTCGTCTGACATATTGCTCGAGATACTCAAGAGTTCCATCGCTGGAACCGTCATCGATGATAATCAGCTCATAATCACTTTTGGAGATTTTCTGGTTCTCAATAGACCGAAGGCTCTTCTTTAGGATGTCCAGCCGGTTGTAGGTCGGCATGACGAGCGAGGCCCTGCACCGGGCGCCTTGGATAGACTGCCCGTATCGTTCAAACAGCGATACGCCGGCGGTGGGGTGCGGGCTGCGGCCAAGCCTGAGAAGGTCCAGCAGCGTCGGGAACAGATCGACCATCTCGACAACGCGCTCGATCTGAAACTGCATCCCGCAGCCGCCCACAATCAAGGCGGCCCAGTTGGCTTCGACTTCAGGTAGATACCCATGAAGACCCTTGCAGGGATTCGTGTGCTGGAAAAAGTTCGGAAATATGCTTACCCCTTCATCCACGACAAAAATTAAATCGCCATAACGGTTGTGCTTGAAGTCGATGTGAAGCGATCGCATGTCATCGCGAGATAAAATCTTCCCGGCTGGGATCCCGCGAAGGATCTCAGCGATCACTTTTCGGGCCCGGTCATTGAAGAACCAGAACCGCGCCTGTGTGGAATCGAGGAAGTACAGATAATCCTGTTCCAGTATCAGCCCCGAACGATCAAGCAGGGCCTGAAGATCGATATGTTGCTCAACGGCTACTTGCCCGTGGTCGCCGAAGATGATGAAGCGCACAGTGTTGAAGGTCTGGTTCAGGCGTGCGAAGATATCCCGCACGGCAGCGTCGATTTCTCCGAGAATGATTCTCTGCCGATCCGAGTGAGGCCCGAATTCGTGGCCCACCCAGTCCAGTTCTGAAAAATGCAGGTAGATGAAATCGAACTCTTCGGTCAGGCGGGACATCAAAAGGTTTCGGACGTCCTTGGTAGTGCCCGGGCCGTCAGGGTATCCGATCCAAAGAAAGCGCTTGTTCTGTTCACGCAACAGATCGAACACGGTTTTGTGATGGGGTAGAGATGAGGGGTCTGCCGTATGGTACTTTTCTGAGAAATCAAAATACTTCAGCAGCCCCAGAGGAATTTCGGATGAACTTCCCACGTGTTTCACTAATGTGTATCCCTTTCTGGATACGACGTCCCTGAGTTGCCGATTGATGCAGTCCCGCTGCCCGCTAGATAGATCAAGCTCCGCAAACGGTGACGATGCGGGGCTGTAACAATACATGTTCGCAATGTCACATTCATCAGGATGCAGCCCGGCAAAGAAGGCGGGACGCAACTCAAAAGCGAATGTCTCTCGGACACGGCCTTTGATGTTCTGTTTTCCGAGCGCGTGCAGGAATGGTGCATCATTCGAATTGATGTAATCATGCCTGAGACCATCAATCAAAATCATGAGGACGACGTCTTTCCCCCTCCGCCTGCGCTCAGTCACCCCGTGAGACGCCTGATGCCAAAGATGGATCGTTTTCACTCGCAGCCCCTCCCAGTCGGACTCCCAAATGGGCGGGTCTGAAAACGCCTCGAGTTCTTTCTGGACGGCGTCAAGGATAGGTCGCCTATCTGCCTCCGGATATTCCCGGCAAAGGAGTAGAAGCAGTTCCGCTCGCTCGATCGGGTTTGCCGCAATCCGTTTATGGATGACGGCTTCGACCAGGGCCGGAACGGAGGGTCCGGGATCGACAGCCAGAAACGAGACGAGAATCCGAACAAATTCATGCACGGCCGCGTTCCAATACTCGATCGGGTCGTCCGCGAAAAGCAGGGAGGGGCGGAGTTTGAATCGGGTCGCCTTTTCATTGAGTCTCAAGAGGGTCGCTTCTCTGGAAAAGAGCCGTTCGAATCTCTCGTGTCGCTTTTGATAGCTGGGGTGGTACTGTCCGTGTTGCATCAGAAGGCATTCGATGCAGGCGGAAACGATTTTGCCCGTTTGAGTCACGAGAAAGAATGTTTCCTGAGGGCTCAAAGCTCTACGCTCAAAATGTTCTGAGTAGCCCTCAAGCGCACAAACAAGGCGATTGAGCAGTAGGGTGCGAATCGCGTCGTTCTCGATCCGCCCGTCGGGGTAAGGCGGAATGCGATCCAGAACGTATTGGCCCCACAAGTGGCGTGATCCGTATTTCAAATCATAATTGAACTGCGTCGGAGGAAGCGTGGAGATTGAGGAATGCTTGACAGGAATGATGTCGATCCAACGGATACCCAATTGCTGTGCGATTTCCGCGCTGATAGGTCGATAGTCGCGGGAATCCTCATCGGACACGATGACGAAAATGTCGTAGTCATTCACAGGAACAACGCCGCTGTCATCAACGAGGACGCTGCCCTCTCCACGCCCGAATCCCCCTCCCAAGATGATTGATTTAACGCTGGGAATCAGACGAAGCCGGTTTACAATGATATTCAAATGTTCTTCGATCGTACGGTCGACACGCTTGTCCGTGTGAATCGTGTAAAGACCGCCCTGCAGAGTCATAGAGGGAATCAGATGTCTATGCTTCTGAACAAGCTCATCCCTGATCTGCAGCAGTTTTGCATCGGAAAGATTTGAAAAATTGAAAGTTAATTCGGTCGCATCCCGTTCCAGGGAGCGAATGAAGGATTCATCGCAGGCAAGGATATTCTTCTCTGCACAGTCATCGAACAGTCGTGTCCCAGGATAGGGGACGGGGAAAAAGGGCACATTGAATATGCGATTTCGAATCATAAACTGTTCTGTTTCCTTGATCGACTCTTCCGTTTCGCCCGGCAATCCGAGAATGAACGTTCCGGTGACGATGATGCCTGCATCGCGGGCCAGTTGGATCGACCGCTCCACATTCTCGACACGCTGCCTCTTGCCCATGCCATCGAGCATTTTCTGACTGCCGGACTCAATGCCGTATCCGATCCAGCGACAGCCGGCCTCGTGCATGAGTTGCAGGAGTTCTCTGTCGACCAGATCGGCCCGACCGGTGCAGCGCCATGTAAATCGAAATCGCTCTGCGATCATTCGCTTACACAAAGCGATTACGTAATCACGATCGACGTTGAATATTTCATCTAGAAAATCGATGTGTCCGATGCCGTACCGGTCAACAACCTCGTGCATTTCTTCGACGATACTATCGATACGGCGATGTCTCAGCCGTCGTCCGAAATTGCGATAGCAGAACGAACAATTGTAGGGGCAACCCCGCCCCGTGATCATCGTGATGCTTCGAGTGGTAACAGGCACCAAATACGAAACGGCCGTGTACTGATCCATGTCGAATAAGTCCCACGCCGGAAGGGGAACCTCATCGATATTCATTGGCTCTTCTCGCCGGGTATGCAGGATTTTCCCGTCGAGCTTCACCATGAGGTTCGGTATCGATGAGAGATCGCGTTGGAGGTTGATCGCATCGACGATCGCTTGAATGGCTTCCTCTCCCTCACCAACACAGACAATATCCACCCCCGAGTTGTTTAGAAGAAGTTTCCCTGCTGTGCAGACAGAACCTCCCGCGACGACCAGAGTCGATGGATTTGTTTTTTTGATCTCTTTGGATAGCCACTGGATGTAGCTATAAGCCGTTACCATGCCCCCGATGCCATATAGGTCATATCTGTTTGTATTCTGATGTAGCCACTGCGAAACGAAGGCCTTGTCATAGCCGTTTAGGCGGATGTCAAGAATGTCAACCTGGCAATTGCGTTGCCTGAGGACGGCTGCGATGTAGGCCAAGCCCATGGGATATGCGCCTGTAGCCGGCAGCGTCGTCTTAAGGGGCGGGTTGATGAGTAAAACTCGCATCCGAGGTGTATCCTTTCATGGGGGGGTGATTATGAAACATCCAGGGAGTCGCGTTCTGGAGAAAAGATGACAGCAATAATCTCCAATAATCTCCGATCCCTTTTGCCGAGACGCCGCATCCGCAGGCGACTGCCGAGAGAGGACGGTGTTCTCTGCAAGCCGGTGTTTCCTTACTTTTACAGCAGGGGAATACATGCCCGTTTCGGAATGGATGCCGGCTACTGCGTCGCGGTGGCATCGCAGGTGGGCATCGTATCCGACGCGTGCGCGTCATAACGCGGTCCTTTCCGCGACATTGCCGAAATTTGCACATTACATGCCAATATCACGACAATATCACTAGGTTTCCAGGTCACAGGTTTCCAGGTCAGTGGGGTGACGGAATAAGGACAAGATCAAGAATCCCAAACCCTCTCTGATTCATCCTGCAGAGCCGAGGGCACGAATGGAGACGTAAGACGATTAGCATGAATGTCCGTCGGGGAATACGGCTGGGCTGCTGGTAGGTTACTTAGGATCGACGCCGTTGAAGGGGGGAATCTGTAAGGTGATCGAGATATCAGTCTTCAGGCAGCCCCCGCCTGCAGGCGGCTCAGCAGCGCTTGGCCTTCGGCGAATGCGGGGTTGATCTGCAGGGCCTTCTGGATGGACTCGACGGCGGGCTTCATCTCTTTCTTCGCCGCGTAGGCGCGGGCGAGGTTGTAGAGGATGCCCTCGTCGTCGGGGGCGACGGAGAGGGCCTTCTTGAACTCCTCAACCGCGTTTTCGTAAGCGCCTTCCTTTCGGGCCTGGATGCCGCGGGCGTTGTAGGTCTGGAGGATGAAGGACAGGAGGTCCTCGTTTTCGCCGATCAGGGCCCGGGCCTTTTCGTGCTCGCCCTTGTCGATGAGCCGCATGATGATGACGGCGCGGTTTTCCCGGCTCTCGTCCCCGCCGGCGAGGCTCCGGGTGATCTCCTCCTCCGAGACGTTGACCAGCTGACGGACGAAGGCCAGCGTCGTTTCGTTGTCGTCATCCTGGAACGTGACGGGGCCGAAGGCGTTGCGGAACGCGGCGCTTGCCATGAGATACCGCTGGAACTCGTTGATGCCCTCCTGCAGGTCCTTCTGGTCCTGGGGGAGCATCCGGGTGACGAGCATCTTCTCCAGGACGTCCTTGAAGCCGCTGAGGCAGGCGTAGACGTTTCCCTGGTGGATGAACTTCTTGCAG
>JAKPPU010000140.1 GCA_029547185.1 Deltaproteobacteria bacterium
ACGTGGACGCCTACAAGATTTATCTGGCCCAGATGAAGGCCGGGATGGAGGGCTACAAGATGGGCTACGCCCTCGCGCTGCTGGTGGCGGCGAAATGAACGACCTGACCCTCTACCACTCCGTCAAGGCGCAGATGCAGACGGGGGATCTCCTGATGTGGTCGAGCAACGGCATCGTCGGCAAGGCGATCCGCTGGCGCACCCTCTCCGAATTTTCTCATGCAAGCCTTGCGATACGGCTTGCGGAGTACGAGGGGGCCGAGGGGCGACGCTTCACGACGGAGGCCCTCGCAGACGGTGTGGTGCTCAATATCCTCTCGGCCCGCCTGGCCCACTACGACGGAAAGGTCTGGTGGTTCCCGCTGGATGAAGAGAAATGCAAGGTTAAGCGCTCCCATGTCGGGGAGTGCGCCCTGTCCTTTATCGGGACCCCCTACGACTATCAATCCATCCTGCGCCTGTGCCTTCGCAGGGTATCGACGCAGATGGACAAGCTCTTTTGCTCGGAATACTGTGCGGTCTGCTACGGCCTGGGCGGCGAGGCCCCGACCCCAGCGGACATGCCGAAACTCGGAATCTTCAAAGACCCCGTGAGGTTGATATGAGTGACCTTAAAGATAGACTCAAGGAAGCGGAAACGACGGTGCCGGGACTCATCGGCCTGTTCTTCCTTGCCGTGAAGCCCGTCTATGACACGCTACTGGGCATCTACGGGCAGCTTCAAAGCATGGGTATTAAGATCGAATTGACAGAAATGACCATGATGAAGTTTGCCCTCGCAGCCGTGTGTGTATGGCTGGTGTTCACGAAAATCAAGGCCAAGTGCGGCACGAAGGACAACCCCATCGTGCTCAAGGACGAAGTGAAGGAGTAGCCCATGGCGACCAACATCACCGAGATCTCCCGGCGCGTGGCTCCCGACGTCATGGGGTGCCCGAATGTCCTCATTGACGAGGCCGTCCTGCGGACCCTCATCAAGTTTTGCGAGGAAACACACATCCTCGAGAAGGCTTTCGAGCATGATGTGGTCTCGACGGACATCGTGGCCGCGGACAAC
>JAKPPU010000141.1 GCA_029547185.1 Deltaproteobacteria bacterium
CCGCATGGACGGCATGATCTCCATTCCCCTGGTAGACGACGTCAAGGCGGCGGGCCTCACCCCGCTGCAGCTCAAGGAACTGCTCCTGGCAAAGCTGCGGGAATACGTCGACACGCCTGACGTCACCGTCATCGTCACGGAAGCCAACAGCTACAAGGTCTATCTCCAGGGTGAAGTGAAGAAGCCAGGCGTGATGCGCCTGAGGACGGAGACCTCGCTCGTGCAGCTCATCGTCATGGCCGAAGGCTTCACCGACTGGGCCGACAAAAAGAAGATCACGATCATCCGCAGGGAGGGCGGGAAGGAAACACGCATCCGCGCCAACTACAAGAAGATCATCGATGGTGAAGAGCAGGACATCGTCCTGAAATCCGGCGACATCGTCATCGTTCCCAACTAAAAGCCACCGAAAGGATACCTACTCCCCCTTTATCAAAGGGGCGCAAGGGAGATGTTCCCCAACTCGAGGCGAATTTTTTTCTAGCAGTCATTGCGAGCCCCGGACCCCGTTTGGGAACGGGGTCATCGATGGAAGAAGCAGCGCCGATGCCGATTCGTCATTGCGAGCAGGGCGTGAGCCCGACGCGGCAATCCGGTGAATTGGTTGAGATCGCTTCGCTGCCCCCCGCGCTTCGCTCGGGGCTTCGGCTCACCGCAATGAACCTCACGGCTGTTTCTTAGGAGGAGCCTAAGCGACGAAGCAATTCCGTAATGAACAAAACAAACGAAATCAACGAAACAACGAAATCAACGAAACAAACGAGCATTGACCTAGACAGACTTTCTTCCTAAACGAACGAATAGACCGAATAGACGGGAAAAGACTGAACAGACGGAGAAAGAAGGAGGGGGGCCCCTTGGAACGCACGCATTCGGTCGCGGTGATGTGTCTCGCATGCCTGCTTTGCCTCGCAACAAATGTGGCTGCACAGCCGGCAACGGAGGCTTCTCCGGGCACGTCAGACACGTCATCGTCAACGGGCACAACGGCAATGCCCAGCGGTCAGCGGTATGAGATCAAGCCGTACATCTTCGCCACAGAGCAGTATACAAGCAACGTGTACTTGACCAAGGACAACAAGAAGGAGGACTGGATCACCACGTTGGGCCCGGGAATCCGGCTTGCCGTGAATGATCCCTCCTTCGGTGCCGACCTCACAGGCAACTTCGGGTACAACTGGTACGCCAACCAGACCAAGGAGGATTACTGGAGCATCGACGGCACCCTGGGCCTCCGCTACAATCCAACACCCCAGCTCACGTTCAGGGTTCGGGAGTATATCCTGCGCTCCCAGAACTCGTCTGAGCAATACTATCCCCAGGGGCAGCAGCCGGCGCAGCCCGGCAACATCGTCGGCACCAACCGGGGGAACACCCCATATCTGCGTAATGTCGTGGAGCCCTCCGTGGACTGGCAGTTCAGCCGGCAGGGCAGCGTCGGCATTCTCTACCGCAACAACATTTTGCGAAACGACGACAGCATCAACTACGAGGACAGCACCGAGAATTACGTCCGCCCGAGCTTCAGCTACTGGATCAACCAACGGAACAACCTGGCCCTGGATTATGGCTTCACGAAGGGAGAATACACAAGGGATGGGTCATTGCCGGCCACGCCGGACTTCACGTCGCACAACCCGCATGCTCGATACACCTACCGGTTCGATGCCCGGATGTCGGTTTTTGCGGATTACATGTACTCGTACCAGGACAACGATGACCCTGGCATTGACTACAATGTCAACAACCCCTCCGTGGGCATTACATACGCTTTCAACCCGACCCTCATCGGCACGGCCCAGATCGGTTACTTCTGGATGAACCCCGACCGGGGAGACGATTTCGACGGTGTCACCAGCAACCTCAGCATCACGCAGCGGGACAGGCAGACGACGTACACCCTGACGTTCAGCAGTGGGTACGAGCAGAACCAGTTCGGCTTCGATAACCTGGGCTTCAACAAGTACTATGGCGGCTCGGCGATCGTCTCGCACAACGTTACACAGCGTTTGAACATAGGCTTCATCGGAACTGCACTGTACAGGGATTATGCCTTTGTTGACCGCAATGACTGGGTATACACGGCCGATGCCACGGCGAGTTACCAGATCCTGAAATGGCTCACGGTCGAAGGCAGGGTGGGTTATCAGCAGGACGACTCCAACATCGATGTCAACAGTTACGACGAGTGGCACGCGTTCCTCACTCTGCGGGCTTCGTTTGAAAACCTGCTGTACTAGGTTGCACACGAGTCGTTGCGAAACCACCGTGCAGGCATCCTCTCATCGAGATAACAGAGGCTCCGGTATCAGGTGACAGGTGGCAGGTGACAGGCAAGAGCAAGGCACAAGATCTTCACGGCCGATGAATGTACACTGCTTGTTTCGCTCATGAAACATCGCCGAAGTCGCATGAAGAGATCTTGATCAATTCACAACCTGACCCCTGATACCCGATACCTGCCACCTGTGGACAGCTGGTTAGCGCAGGGCGATCTTGAAAGAGAAGAGATAAAGCGAGCAGAATGAAGATGAGGAAGCAGATATGATCAATCCCGGCCGCTCTTACAATCTGGAGGACTACAAGGAAATCTTCCTGCGACGCAGGCTGTACTTCGTGATTCCCCTTGTCGTCGTATTCCTGGGTGCATGCCTCTGGGCGGCCTTTGCCCCTCGGAAATACATGGCCTCCACGCTTGTCCTGGTCACTCCCCAGCGGGTTCCGTCGGAGCTCATCCGCTCGACCGTGACCAGCGGCATCACCGAGCGCCTCAACTCCATCAGCCAGGAGATCATGAGCCGCACGAGGCTGGAGGCGATCATCGACGAACTAAAGCTCTACCCGGACGAGGCCCGGACGATGCAACGTGAGCAGATCGTCGAGCTTATGCGCAAGAACATCCAGGTCGAACTGCCGAAGCGGACAACTGAGAACGCCGGGTACTTCGCCATCAACTACACGTCGAAGGACCCGCGCATCGCAGCTGCCGTCGCAAACAAGCTGTCTTCTCTCTTCATCGAGGAGAACCTGAAGCAGCGCGAGCAGCAGGCCGTCGGCACGTCGGAGTTCCTTGCCGGCGAGCTCAAGTCTACGAAGGAGCGGCTCGAGGTACAGGGGAAGGAACTGGCGGATTACAAGCGACGGCACATGGGGGAGCTGCCGGAGCAGAGGGAAACGAACATCAAGATGCTCGAGCAGCTCCAGCTTCTCTACCAGAGAAACGAGGAGAGCCTCCGGGCCGCCCAGGACCGCCAGCTTCTCATCACGCAGCCGCCTGGTGAGGGCAGTTCGGGGGCTAAGACAAGAGGGAGTTACGGCAGTTACGAGTCTCAGCTGGACGACATGAGGAAGAATCTCGCGGAGCTGCAGGCGCGCTACACCGAGCGTCATCCCGACGTCGTGACCCTCAAAAAGAAGATTGCCGAGATGGAAAAGCGCAAGGACGTCTTCAACATCAACAACGACCCGCGATATCGCGAACTGGAGTTGGAGATCAAGCGACTGCAGGGAGAGAGCGAGAAGCTGCGAGCCCAGATCGGCCAGTACCGCGCAAGGATCGAGGGCGCCACCGTGCGGGAGCAGCAGATGTCGTCCCTCGTGCAGGAGTACGAGAACACCAAGAAGCTCTACGAGTCGCTCTTGAAGAAGAGCGAGGAGGCACAGCAGGCCGAAAACCTCGAGCGCCGCCAGAAGGGCGAGCAGTTCCGGGTCATCGATCCCGCCCGGGTTCCCGAAAAGCCGGTCCAGCCGGACATCCCGAAAGTGCTCCTTATCGGCCTTTTCGGGGGCATCGCCTGCGGCCTCGGCGGCATCTTCGCCAGGGAGCAGCTCGACCGCTCCTTCCACGATCCCGAGGACGTGGAGGCCACGCTGGGCTTCAAGGTGCTCGCCAACATCCCTAGAATCATCAGCAGGGCATCGTAAACATGTACAACAAATTCTTCGGACTGAAGGACAAGCCCTTCGAGATCACACCGGACCCCAGGTACCTGTACCTGAGCGAAAGCCACCGCGAGGCCCTGGCCCACCTGACCTACGCCCTGAACGAGTCAAAGGGGTTCACGGTGATCACCGGCGAGGTCGGCACGGGGAAGACGACGCTGGTGCAGATGCTCCTCTCCCGGCTCGACAGCCACACGCGTATCGCCCACCTGTTCAACCCGAAGCTCGGAACCCGGGACTTCTTCAAGTACATCTGCCAGGACTTCGGGCTCAAAACGGACGGGCTCGGCACCAAGGGGGAATTTCTCGCCCTACTGCATACCTTCCTCATGGAATGCTACGCCCGCCGGGAGCGAGTGGTTCTCATCATCGACGAGGCACAGACGCTCTCGCCTGCCCTGCTCGAGGAGGTGCGGCTGCTCACCAATCTCGAGACGCCCAAGGCCAAGCTCCTGCAGGTCGTTCTCCTGGGCCAGCCCGAGCTGGACAATACGCTTGCCCGGAGCGAATTCCGGCAGCTCAAGCAGCGGATCTCCCTGCGCTTCAATCTCAAGCCCCTCAACCGCCGGGAAACGGGGGAG
>JAKPPU010000160.1 GCA_029547185.1 Deltaproteobacteria bacterium
CTTTATATTTGTTTCAACGAACCGATAATGTTCATTGACACCACCCGAAACGGTCCCGGCAGTCCGGGCGCGAAAGCACAAACGGCATCCACCTATCGCAGGGGGTGCCTCCCGTAAGGACACAGGCCGGATGACTACTTCCTCGCGCTGGGAGATGACGGGTGAAGGAACGCAGGGGCCTCGTTGGGTGGCCCGGTTAGTAACCCTAGACCCGGGGCCGATCCCCTCGGCCACGGGAAAGTGAGGGCGGGAAGATGGCTCAGGAATGCAACATCTGCGGAGACAGGGTTGGATGTATTTGGGTCGGCCATTGGTTTACCTGCTGGACCTGTAAAGATGAAGCTCGTCGCCTTCTTGAGGAAGACCGCCGGGAGCAAAACCTTGAGCAGTTCGATCCTGAGAACGCGAGATTCCAATAGCAGAACACGCGGGGCGGCGCACAACACTTCGGGGATGCCGCCCTCTCCCCGAAGAAAGGATGGTTTTAAGGTGGAACACGTCAAGGACTGCATCGTCAACGCAGAGCACTACGCGCTGAGGGACATCACGAAGCCGAGGCCGGATCTGATCTGGCGCACGGCGTGGGGTGAGGTCAGGTCAATGGTAGACGCGGCAATCGAGAATTTCCACAACGACCCTACGGACTACAACCGGGGCCGGATGAACGCATTGGCAGACGCCTCTGAGCGGCTTCTGGAAAGGTACGTCAAGTCATGACTACTGTCTGCGCCTGGTGCCAGCGAGAAATGAACCTCAGACCTCAAGAGGACGAGACGCACACGATCTGCCGCCGCCACAAGGCCCAGCTCGAGGCAGAGGCCCTGCGGTTGCGGAACATCTACGCGGTGGAGGATGCTATGGGGAAGGAGGCGAGACATGCGCGTGAGTAACTACCTGTCCAACTCTGAGGTCGCCCTCGCCGCGCTGTGCGGTCTGCTGCTGGCCCCTGCGCTGTGGGTGCTCCTGATCATGCTGCAGATAATCGTGGAGGCGATCGGATGAAGATCATCAAGGTCAAGTCATGCGTCAATTTAAACGGCAGTGAAATAGAAGCCGTTGGAAAAATAGAAATATTCGAAAGGACACATTGTCCATACTTCGATTATGACCACGACGATGCAAACAAAGGACAATGCTACCATCCAAGCCATGAGCACTATCCGACGATTAAAAAGTACACTGAACTTCCCTCATGGTGCCCCCTGGAGGACAGCGATGAGAGCCATCCTTAGCGCATACTACGGGCTGATGATCCTTGCGGCACTTGCCCTGTTTATTTGGGCGACGAGGTAACGAGATGAACGCCTATCAGACAGCAGATGCCGACCAGCACTGGCGCGAGGAGCAACTTGAGACGCAGCACGCCGTGGAGGACTACCACCGCGAGGTCTTTGACGAGCTGCCCGACCGCTGCGATCCGAGGTGCGCCTGGAAAGACCCGTGGGGATTCTGCATCCATCGGCAGTTCTGGCCCGACTGCAGGCTGGGAGACTTTTTCGTGGATGAAGGGAGGATGTGATGACACCAAACCTCATCATCAACCTGGACATCGAACCGATCACGCTGATGTGGAACGGCCAGGCCATCAGCCTTCCGGGCACCTACGAGCTGGTGCC
>JAKPPU010000165.1 GCA_029547185.1 Deltaproteobacteria bacterium
TGGTAATCCTGACCGAGGAGGTCTTCGATAATACTGCCTATATTCTTTTCTTCATTTCTTGCAGGGATAAGGACGGACACAAGGGGACCTTCTTTTTCCCCCTCTTCAGGAAGATCAGATTCGAAAATGAGATTGGCCAGCGCCACGAGAAACTGGAGCGCGGTGAAGGCTATCACGATACAGGCCATCAGGATCATCATTCCGTTCTCAGTTCCTCGGAAGACCTGCGGTTCGGCACGTTGAAGTCGCTATGAAACGTACGCAATCGGCATTTGAGAAAATCTTCAGAAGAGGGTCCACAACCTTCTTCAACTCTTCCCTTTTCTTTCCGGCAAAGGTCCGGAGGGATGTAGTCATTCTCTATGCCTTCGTACGAACAGCGGACGATTTCGTTGATTCAATCCCCCAGGACAAAGAAGGATTTCACGCGTTCCGCGAGCGCTATGAACTTGCCAGGAGAACTGGCAGAGACAGCGGGGACCCGATAGCAGACTCCTTCATCGAGCTCTCCCGGAGAAGGAAGTTTGACGACGCGTGGGCCGAAGCCTTCCTGAACTCCATGGAGGCGGATCTCACCAGAAAGAAATACGAAACTCCCGACGAGGTGCTTGTCTACATTCACGGTTCCGCCGAGGTTATCGGGTTTTTCATGGCATCCATCATGGAACTCCCCTCGACCGCGATGGAAGCCGCAGCCTTCCTCGGCAGGGCCATGCAGTACATAAACTTCATCCGCGATATCGCGGAAGACAATGAACTTGGCAGGACATATCTGCCCCTTGCCGGGTCGGGCCTCGAAGACCTGACGGAAGATACCGCCCGATCGAAGCCCGAGGTGTTTGCTCGCTTCATCCGCAGCCAGATAGACCTGTATCGAGAATGGCAGGCACACGCCGAAGCCGCGTTCGGCTGGATCCCGTGGCGGTCTCGAGTAGCCGTTATGACGGCCGGCGAGATGTACAAGTGGGCGGCAACAAAAATCTACCGCAACCCCTTCATCGTGTACGAAAAGAAAGTCAAACCTTCCCGACAGAGGATCATTCTTTCGCTCCTGCGGAACGCTGCAAAAGCTCATCGCTGCAGAAGACCTGAAGCTCCGAATCGGGAACTCACATGAACGTACGCTATTTCGGGTCCCGTTCTGAAGAGATCAAAGCGTTTCTCCGATCGCACCTTGAGACCTGTGTCGAGGAATTCTCCTTCCTGAATCGGTGGGGAAAGGAACTGCCCGCGCGCATTGGGGCGTTTGCACGCGGCGGGAAGTTCATAAGGGGAGGTCTTGTCTTTCTGGGCCATGAACTGGCCGGGGGCCGGCCCGGGGAAACAACGCTCAGAATCGCCGCCGCAATTGAACTGCTGCATTCG
>JAKPPU010000171.1 GCA_029547185.1 Deltaproteobacteria bacterium
CCTCATCGCGGTGTCCGCCCTTCGGGACCGCGAGATGAAGGTCGACATCTACCTGTCGCACACCTTCCTCTACAACTCGATGACGATCATCCTGGTCGGCGCCTACTTCATCGGTGTCGGCCTGCTTGCCTGGCTGGCGCAAGTCTGGATCGGGAGCCAGAGCCTGCCGATGACGGCGTTCCTGCTTTTCGTAGCGATCATGGGACTCGGCACCCTCCTTCTGTCCGGGAGCGTGCGGATGAAACGAAAGAACCTCGTGAGCCGCCTGTTTGAACGGCCGCTGTACGACTACAGGCAGATCTGGTCCCAGTTCACGGAGGCGACCTCCATCCTCTCGACAACGAAGGACCTGGGTTCCGCGGTCGTGAACATGGTTTCGGAAACTCTGGATTGTCTGTCCGTAAGCCTGTGGATTGCGGAGGAGAGCCGGGACGCCCTTGTGTTCGTCGCCTCGACGGCCCTGACGGAGGAGAACGCCCGGAGTATGAAAATGACGGGACAGGACGGGGCGGAATTGATGCTTACGCTCTGGGATCAGGAGATGCCTGTGGATTTTGAAGACTCGAACGCGGACTGGATCCCGGATTTCAGGGAAAGCCACGCGGCTGCGTTGTCGGAGGCGCGCATCCGTTATGTCGTGGCCCTGCGAGCGGCCGGCCGCCTGATTGGTGTCCTCACCCTGGGCGGGCGCGGTTCGGCATCGCCCCTCACGGACCAGGACAGCGAGCTGCTCAAGACGATAGCCGACCAAACAGCATCAAGCCTGTTGCGCCTGCGCCTGGCGGACCAGCTCAACAAGGCGAAGGCCCTGGAGGCCTTGCAGATGATGTCGGCTTTCTTCATGCACGACCTGAAGAATCTCGGCTCGAAGCTCTCCCTCGTTATGCAGAATCTGCCCGTTCATTTCGAAAACCCAGAATTCCGCAAGGACGCGATTCGGTCCGTTACGCAAAGCGTCGAGAAGATCAACAACATGTGCAGCCGGTTGTCGCTGCTCAGTGAGAGAAGCAAGGTATCGCCCCGGGAGTCCAACCTCGAACAGATCGTCACCGAATGTATGAAGGGCCTCGACGGGCTGTTCAAGGTGCCCGTGCAATGTTCGCTGGGTCGCGTGCACGATCTGTATGTCGATGCCGAGCAGATGCAGAAGGTCGTCGGCAATTTGCTGCTCAACGCGAGCGAGGCAATATCGGAGGACGGGAAGATCACCGTGTCGACATCGATGAGCAACGGATGGGCGCAGCTGATCGTAAGCGACACGGGTTGCGGCATGTCCCGGCAGTTTGTCGAGACGCGCCTGTTCAAACCTTTCCAGACGACAAAGCCGAAAGGCATGGGGATCGGTCTGTTTCACTGCAAGACGATCGTGGAGGCCCACGGAGGGCGGATCGAGGTGGAAAGCGAAGAAGGGAAAGGCAGCACGTTCAGGGTATTTCTGCCGGGGAAAAGGTGAGGGCTGCTTAGAAGCAGTGGCAGAAGTGGCAAGGCCGCTGCGCGGCAGTGACAAAAGTGACAAGGCTGCTTCGCAGCAGTGGCAGAAGTGACAGGGCCGCTGCGCAGCATTGACAAGGGTGGCAAAGCTGCTTCGCAGCGGTGACAAGAGTGACAGGAAATGCAGGATCGGGTCTGTTTGGTCCTTTCAGCGTCAATTTGTAATCGCAGAGGAGGGATTGAGTCGTGTCCGGGGAATTCGCGAAGGAAAACGTTTTGACTGAGAATGATCTCCAGGCTTCACGCGTTACGCTGCCCATGCAGAGGCTCCGCCTGCTCATCGTCGAAGACGATGAGGACGTGCGCACCCAGATGAAGTGGGCACTCGCTGCGGAGTGCGATATCGCGGTTGCAGCGGATCGGGCGAGCGCCCTTGCGGAACTGCGAGAGCACAAGCCGCCGGTCATGGTCCTGGACCTCGGTCTGCCGCCGCACCCGGCGAGCGTTGAAGAGGGGTTTGCCGTCCTGTCCGAAGCCCTTGCCGCGGATCCATTCCTCAAGGTCGTCATCGTCACGGGCCGGGCCGAGAAGGAGCATGCCCTGAAGGCGGTGTCAGGCGGCGCCTACGATATTCTCTACAAGCCGATCGACATCGGCGAGCTCAGAACGATCCTGAGACGGGCTCAGCACGTCTCGACGCTCGAGCGGGAAAACGCGGAACTCCAGCTGAAGTCGCAGGAGGATGCATTCGAGGGCATGCTGGGGACAAGCGCAAGGATGCAGGAGGTATTCGCGACGGTCCGCAAGGTATCGAGCACGGACGTTCCCGTCCTGATCACGGGCGAGAGCGGGACGGGGAAAGAGCTCGTTGCGCAGGCGATCCACCGCCAGAGCCAGTACCGGAACGGGCCTTTCGTCGTCATCAACTGCGGGGCCATCCCGGAGAACCTCTTGGAGAGCGAGCTGTTCGGTCACGAAAAAGGGGCCTACACGGGGGCCCACATGCAGCGCAAGGGACGGTTCGAGCTGGCCGACGGCGGCACGCTCTTTCTCGATGAGATCGGGGAGCTTTCGTTGCCCCTCCAGGTGAAAATGCTCAGATTCCTCCAGGAGCAGATCATCGAGCGGGTCGGCGGCCGCGACCAGATCCGGGTGGATGTCCGGATCGTGGCGGCCACGAACAAGGACCTCAAGCAGGCAATGCAGGAGGGCAAGTTCCGGGAGGATCTTTTCTTCCGTCTGAGTGTGGTGTCCATCTACCTGCCGGCACTCAAGGAGCGGGACGACGATGTTCTCGTTCTGGCCCATGCCTTCCTGCAGCGGGCCGTCAAGGAGAACCGGAAGAAAATAACCGGATTCACCCAGCCGGCCATCGCGGCCATTGCCGCCTATGAATGGCCGGGGAACGTCCGGGAGCTGGAAAACCGGGTCAAGCGGGCCGTCATCATGGCCGAGGGCCGCAAGGTGA
>JAKPPU010000115.1 GCA_029547185.1 Deltaproteobacteria bacterium
CAGAATGTGCCGTTGAAGTATATCCAGGGGGTCTTAGGGCATGCCAGCATCAGGACTACCGATAAATATATTTATAACATTGTCGAGGATCAGAGAGAGTATATCAACAGGTTGATCACCACAGAAACAGCCATTGAAAAGAAGGATTCGGGTATCAAATAATGGGGTACTTCTTGGGGTACTTTCATTTGGACAGGTGAGGAATATGCGGAAAAAGTACCCCAAAAGGGACCACAGCAAAAATCGTAACTCACGGAAATCGCTATATCAGCTGCTTTGAGAGATGGTTTTAAAGTTATGACCGTTGCCTCTCACGCCGGAGACAGGGGTTCGACTCCCCTTGGGACTACCAAACGATGAGCCCAGGAAATCCGCTGATTTCCTGGGTTTTTTCTTTGTCCTGGACCATTTTCCCGATACCGGAAAATGCCCGGAAAATACCCGAAATGTCCCCTTATTTTGGTACTATTTTAGTACTGGCGAAAATCTTTAGTAAGAGACGCCCTGGGCGCCCTGGGGAGCCGGGCCTGCGGTGATACGTCCGGAGAATCGAGCCCGGCATCAAGAAGGGAGACATCATCGGGGGGAGATGATCACGGGTCGATCTGAAAGACAGGCCGACCGTCATCATATCCGAAACCGCTGGATGCCCACATCTGAGCAGCCTGGAGATTTGTTTCTGCGATATACTTCTGCAGGGAAAGCCTCTTGTAATCCTGATACTGCCTTTCGTTCCCCACATAGACGCAGTTGCAGTTGTAATGGTCGGGATACACGTAGATGGTCTCGCCGTCTTTCTGCGTTCTCATCATCCTGAGGGGTTTCATGCTGTTGAAACAGCTCCAGGCCTCGGGGGAATCGGGCGTCTTGCTCGTAAATCCCACAGCGGAGAGGATGTCTGCAGTATTCGCCGCCTCTTTTGCCTTCATTCCGGCGCAGCCTGCGAACAGGAAAGAACATCCCAGCAGGAGCACTGCAATCCAGAAAACGGTCTTCGCATCCATCTCTTGTCCTCCTTATCGTACATGCACCCGGATATGCCCTGCCTGCCTGCTCTCGTGGTTTATGGCAATCAGATGCAGCAAGCGCGGCATATCCCTGCCCTTAAGGATTCATCAATACTGATTATACGGGCGTCCCCCGTCATATCAAACAGGCTGACACGACTGCCCTTCTGCCCTGCGCGATGCCCGTGCAGGAGATCGTCAACTTGCCCTTCTCCGCCACCAGGCTTTTACTTCGGTGCCATGATGAAATTCAATCCTGCCACCGATACGGATGAGTTCGAAGACCAGAGGGAACGGCTTGAACGGATCATGGCGGCCGGACTCAAGGGCAAGCTGGCGCACAAGCTGGAGGATAGGACACAACCTCTCCGGCATACCCATGAAAGGGTCGTCGTGGGCTTCGGGTAATGATCGATATTCTGCCGGAAGGGCCTCAAACCCTTTCTTCTGCCGGATTTGCATCAGGACCCGTTCCGCTCCGGCACCGGGGTTCAGGTGCCTGGAGCCGGTCCCTCTGATGCGGTCCCTTCTTCGAACACGGGAAGCAGAATGGTGAAGGTGCTCCCTTTGCCCGGCCTGCTCTTGACCGTAATGGCGCCCTGGTGGCCTTTGATTATTCCGTGCACCACGGCAAGTCCCATTCCCGATCCTTCCTCCTTCCTTTTCGTCGTGAAGAAAGGCTCGAAGATGCGCTTTCTGACCTCTTCAGTCATGCCTTCTCCGGTGTCGCGCACTACGACCTGGATGTACGAGCCCCGGGCGAGATCGGGGGAGATCTTCGAAGCCTCCTTTGCACTCAGGATCGTTCTGGATATCAATATGTTCAGGAGCCCGCTCTTTTTTCTCATGGCATACCCGGCATTGCTTGCAAGGTTGATGAGCACCTGCTTTATCTGGATGGGATCTGCCAGAATCATGTCCCTGTTTGAATCCAGGTTGTGGCGGATGATTATCGCAGAGGGAAGAGTGGACCGTATGAAGCTCAGTGCCTCTTTGATGACGATCGAGAGAACGACGGGGCTCTTCTCGTATGCTTCCGGATGGTTGAAGGTAAGGATCTGATCCACCAGATCGAGTCCGTGGTGGGCCGCCTGGAGGATCTCTCCCAGGATGGGATAGGCCGGATCATCCGTGTGCACGTTTTCCAGCATCAGCCTGCTGTTGATGAGAATCGGGGTGAAGGTGTTCTTCAGGTCATGGGCAATCCCGCCTGCCAGGGTGCCCAGGGCTTCGATCTTCTGAACCTGGGCGATGTGCTGCTGGAGCTTCATCTCCTGAGTGACGTCCCGGGCAACCGTTACGAAATAGTCGAGCTTGCCTGTTTTGTCACGGATGGGAGCAATGGTCAGGTTCAGATCCATGATCTCCCCGTTCCTGCGCCCCCTCTTCTGGAGGCCGCTCCATATCTTGCCCTCGGCTCCTATCTGATCGATCCATTCCTTATAGCGATCGTTTGCGAGATAGTCCGGGAAGTTCATAAGATTCTTGCCGATCACCTCCTGGAGTTTGTATCCGGCAATCTTTTCAAAGGCAGGGTTGAAATAGTGGATCTCCATCTCCCGACCGAGAAGGGCGATTCCCTCGCCGGCATGCTCCACGGCAGATGCCAGGCGCATGAGGTCTGCCTCCATGGCTTTCCTGGAGGTAATATCCACACCGATTCCGACCTGGGTGCCGTCCGAGAACCGGACGTTGGCCCATGAGCTGGGCAAAGATACGCCGGACCGGGTCATGATCTCGAAGTCACGCCATATGCCCTTTGCCGCCATCATGAAATCCCAGGCCTTCCGGCGATACTCCGGGTCGGGGAAGCAGGCCTCCAGGAGGTCCATGCTCTTGATTTCCTCCAGCGACCACCCGATGAGCCGCTCGAATTCCGGATTTATG
The DNA here is from genome assembly GCA_029547185.1 of Deltaproteobacteria bacterium. Lineage (GTDB taxonomy): Bacteria > Desulfobacterota > Desulfomonilia > UBA1062 > UBA1062 > Phosphitivorax. The sequence continues at coordinate 2,895 of JAKPPU010000115.1, forward strand.
TAACTCACCCTTTTCAGGGAGTCGTGGAAGATGAGCATTATGGGGATCTTGTCAAATACCTTCTGCAGAACCTCTTTCTGCTCTTCCAGCTCCACCGCGATCTTCCGGAGATTCTCCGTCCTCCGGTGGACCTTGTTCTCCAGCTCTTCGTTGGCAGTCCTCAGGGCTTCCTGAGTGTTTCTCAGTTCGGTTACGTCGAAGAACATGACGAGAATCGAGGGAGAGCCTCTGTAGCTTATGGGCTCGAGCGATACGACCGCGCTATGCTTATCGCCCGACCTGTCTATCACGTCCACCTCATAATCTCTGAGCGAACCCTTGATGAAGAATTCATTCAGGATCCTGTCGGCCTCGGGAGAGAGCAACCGATCCATCTCGGCAGCGGTGCGGCCGATCAGGTCTTCACGCGCATACCCGTAGACATCGAGGAAACGCTGGTTGACCTCGAGGACCTGCCCATCCATCGTGACTATGCCCATGCATGCGGGATTGCGATGGAACATCTGGAAGAAGATGCTCTCTCCATCGGGAAGGGTTTCATTCCCGCGCACTGTCCCGGCATTTTCCTTGTTCGCACCATCTCCATCGGCACCGCAGTCAACCGGAACACCGGTTCCCTTGTGCGTATTCTTTCCAGAGGGGTCCTGTCTCATAACCTCTCCCAAAGTGCTCGATGGAATGATCAGAGAGCATCGAGCCCTTGAAATGAGCCTCTCTGTCTCTCAAGAAGACGGCAATCGCATGGTGCTGAGAAGCATTCCAAAAAATAATCACTCTCTGTGAGTATATCCTGTTTGATAAAGTCTGCTATACCTCATGTCAAGGAATAATTGTGGAGCAATTATAAACAGATATGCCATATTATACCGGGCAGGTCGGCGAATATGGGCAGCCGGAGCAGACGGATGAGCATGGCGGTAAGTTTTCAGCAGCGAAAGCTCAGGAACGCTTTTCGACGGTCCATATGCGTTTGAATCTTTTCTTTTCGTTGTCCCACCAGAAGATCGAGTCGGAGCAGCCTGCCTTGTAGTATCGTATACCCGGGAGCTTCAGGCGGAACAGCTCGGTTTCTCCCGGCCCGCAGTCGAAATACAGCGTGCCGCATGCCGAGATGTATTCGCCCGGAACGGCAACGTTGATGCCGACGTCGTCGAGCCACCAGGTTTCTTCCAGATCGTCGAGCTTGCACGACTTATAGCCGTTCTCCTGCGATACGAAGACAAAAAGGGCGGCACCCCGGTCCTTTTCCTTCACGAGCACCATTGCCTCGTCTTCGATCCCATCTCCGTTGAAGTCGGTGGTGATCCTGAAGAAAGAGGGCTGCCTTCCCAAGAGAGAGTCCCGGTGGAGCTCCTTCTCTGCCGGAAGGCGCCACCCTTGCGGAAGCGGTGCCGCCGCCATGCACAGTGCCGCCCAGAGAAGAACGAGCACATGCGGCATGCGCACCGGTGATGTTCCTTGTATGAACAATGGCTTCATCCGATCTCTCATGTATGCACCCTGTCTGCTGTCGTACATCGTGTTCCTTCAATCCCGGATTCCATTCTTTTTATCGTCCCGGCAGGGTCTGTTTAATAAATCATAAAATGGAAGGACTGATCTCCTTCGGGGCGCATTCGATCACCGGTCAGATACAGTCCGCCGTCTCGTGATGATCCCTTTTATAGAAGCTTTCCAGGGCAATTGAAGAAATCGGCCGCCAAGCTATTATGTATCTGATAAGGCAAGGGCATTACCACCTATTGGCCCGGACTCTCCCCGACAAACCGAGTAACCCTTTTTCAAGGAGGAACCGATCATGGCAGACCGTCGTGGATACAATGTCTGCTCCAGACGGAGCATCACCATCCACAGGGACCCCGGAGAGCTCTACAGCGCCTGGCACGATCCCGGGAGGCTCATCTGTTTTCTCTCCGGTGCAAAGGGAGTCGATATCCTCGATAACCGCCGTTCGATCTGGAATGTGGATGTCCCGGGGATAGGGCCCGAATGCTGGGAAGCCGAGATCACCGACGACAAGACAGATGGCGCCATCTCCTGGCAGACGATCGGAGATACCGGCTTCGAACACGAGGGATCTGTCCGGTTCGACCCGGCGCCGAACGATCTCGGCACGGAAGTGAAAATGGAAATCAGAAGCCGGTTTCCGGGCGGGCCGTTCGGCAATGCCATCGCCAAGCTGATCGGCCGCTCGCCCGAGGACTATATCTCGAAGACCCTCCACAATTTCAAACAGCTCATGGAAACAGGAGAGGTCGCCACGGGCAAAGGCCCATCGGGGCGGGAAGGCATCCCGGAAAATGAGGAGACCGCAGGAGGTGAGTCATGAGAGCGGCATGCTGGGAGGACAAACACAAGGTCGAGATATACGACGTGCCCGATCCGGCCATCGTGAACCCTCATGATGCAGTCATCAAGGTCACGAACACCACCATCTGCGGGTCCGACCTCCATCTCTATGACGGGGTGGTCCCCAGCATGGAGAAGGGGGACATCCTGGGGCACGAGCCTGTCGGAGAGGTCGTGGCCGTGGGGCCCGAGGTGAAGAATCACCGGGTGGGCGAGCGCGTCGTGGTATCATCGATCATCGGATGCGGCCGGTGCTTCTACTGCCGCAATGAGGAATATTCGCTGTGCGACAACTCGAACCCCAATTCCTGGATGCAGGAAAAGCTCTATACGTACGGGACTGCCGGGATCTTCGGCTATTCGCACCTGTTCGGCGGATACCCCGGCGCTCAGGCCGAATATCTGCGGGTGCCCTATGCCGACGTGAACGCCTTCGCCATTCCCGACGGCATCAGTGACGAGCAGGCAGTATGCATCGCGGATGCATTTCCCACCGGATTCATGGGGGCCGACCTGTGCGGCCTCAAGGGTGGAGAGACGGTCGTGGTATGGGGGGCGGGCCCGGTGGGCCAGCTCGCCATGAAATCAGCCTGGCTTCTGGGAGCACAGCGGGTCATTGCCGTGGACAACGTCCCTCACCGTCTGGATATGGCGCACGAGGTCAACTGTGCCGAGACCCTCGATTTCACCGAAACCGGCGTGACCGATGCCTTGCGCGAAATGACGGCAGGCCGGGGGCCGGACTGCTGCATCGATGCCTGCGGCATGGAGGCCCACGGAACGAACATCCTCGTCGGGGCCTACGATGCCCTGAAGCAGGCTGCGAAGCTCGAGACGGACAGGGGACACGTCGTCCGCCAGATGATCGAGTCCTGCCGCAAGGGAGGAACGGTCGTGATCATGGGCGTGTACGCGATGTTCATGGACAAGTTCCCCCTCGGCGCAGCCTTCAACAAGGGGCTCACCTTCCGCATGGGCCAGATGCACGGGCCCAAATACATACCCCGCCTCTTCGACTACACGCTTCACGGAGATGTCGACCCGAGCTTCTGCATCACGAACCGGTTCCTGCTGGACGAGATCCCGCTCGCATACGAGGTGTTCAAAAACAAGTCGGACAACTGCGTCAAGGTGCTCATCAAGGTGGCTTGAATATTTCCTATGTCTATTTCAGGTCTATTCCTCTCCCGGAACAATCCAACCTAATCCCTTCTCCTCCGGCATGAAGCATATTTGAAAAACAGCCCCCCTGTGCTATAGAGGGATCGGCAACCATCTTTTCATACTACCCATTTCTACGGAGAAGACCATGGACGAGGCAAAAGGCGGCAGCGATACCATCAAAGAAGCTCCCGAAGGCGATGCCGGGGCAAACGGCTCTATGCCGAAGCCGACCGACTTCATCCGGGCAATCATCAACGAACATATCAGGACCGGCAGGTTCGGAGGCAGGGTGCACACCCGCTTTCCTCCGGAACCGAACGGCTACCTGCATATCGGCCACGCCAAATCCGTGTGCCTCAACTTCAAAATCGCAGCGGACTACCATGGCCTGTGCAACCTGAGGATGGACGACACGAACCCGGTCAAGGAAGAGGTCGAATACATCGAATCCATTATCCGGGACGTCAGATGGCTCGGGTTCGACTGGGACGACCGGCTCTACTATGCCTCGGACTACTATGAGAGGCTCTACGAGTATGCCGTGGAGCTCATCAGGCGAGGCAAGGCCTATGTGTGCGACCAGAGCCCGGAGGAGATGCGGCAGTACCGGGGCACGCTCACCGAGCCCGGAAAGGAAAGCCCCTACCGCAACCGCACCATCGAGGAGAACCTCGACCTGTTCGAACGCATGAAGGCGGGCGAATTCAGGGAAGGGGAAAAGACGCTCCGCGCCAAGATCGACATGGCGTCTCCCAATTTGAACATGCGCGACCCGGTCACTTACCGGATCCTCCATACCACTCATCACCGGACCGGCGACAAATGGTGCATCTATCCCATGTATGATTTTGCCCACTGCCTCTCGGATTCCATCGAAGGAATCACCCACTCCATCTGCACGCTCGAATTCGAGGATCACCGGCCGCTGTACGACTGGTACCTCGATCAGCTCGATGCCTATCATCCCCAGCAGATCGAGTTCGCCAGGCTCAACCTCACCTATACGGTCATGAGCAAGCGCAAGCTCCTCCAGCTCGTGCAGCAGAAGTACGTGAACGGCTGGGACGACCCCAGGATGCCCACGATCTCCGGCATGAGGAGGCGGGGGTACACCCCGGAGGCGATCCGGAACTTCTGCGAGCGCATCGGTGTGGCCAAGAACGACAGCATGGTGGACGTCGAGCTGCTCGAGTTCTGCGTCCGCGAAGACCTCAACCTCAAGGCCCTGAGGCGCATGGCGGTCTTGAACCCCTTGCCGGTCGTGATCGAGAACTACCCCGAGGGCAAGGTCGAGGAGTTCGAGATTCCGAACCATCCCGACGAGCCGGGCATGGGCACCCGTAAGGTTCCCTTCTCGAAGGTTATCTACATCGAGCGGGACGACTTCATGGAGGAGCCGTCTTCGAAATTCTTCCGGCTCGCTCCGGGACGGGAGGTCCGGCTCAGGGGGGCGTATTTCATCACGTGCACGGGCGTGAAGAAGGACGGGAAGACAGGCGAGATCACGGAACTCGTCTGCACGTACGATCCGGCGACCCGCGGGGGAGATGCGCCGGACGGCAGAAAGGTCAAGGGGACGCTCCACTGGGTGTCTGCCGCACACAGCATCGAGGCGAGCGTGAACCTCTATGAGAGGCTCTTTACCGTGCCCAATCCCGAGGGGGGCGAGGAAGGGACCGACTTCCTGTCATACCTCAATCCGGATTCCCTGAAGGTCCTGCCGTCGTGCCGCCTGGAGCCCTCCCTTGCGGATGCGCAGCCCGGCATCACTTATCAGTTCGAGAGACAGGGATATTTCTGCGCAGACAACTCGAAAGCCGCAAACGGCAGCCCTGTGTTCAACCGGACGGTAACGCTGCGTGATACCTGGGCAAAGATCGAAAAGGGAAAGCCCGAGTCGGATGCCGGAAAGGTGAAAGCTCAACCCGCCGAGAAAAAGCAGCAGGCTCCGAAGGGCATGACACCGAAAATCACCATCGACGAGTTCGGCAAGGTCGATCTGCGGGTAGGCCTCGTCCGCGAGGTGAGCCTCGTCGAGGGGTCGGACAAGCTCCTCAGGCTCATGGTGGATGTGGGTGAGAACCGGCTGCAGCAGATCTTTGCAGGGATACGCAAGGCATATCCCGAGCCCGACGACCTGCTCGGCAAAAAGGTGGTGGTCGTGGCAAACCTCAAGGAGAGGGAGATGAAGTTCGGGATATCCGAAGGGATGATCCTTGCAGGCGGCGAGGGTAAGCGCATGGGCATCGTTACCATAAACGGCGACCCCATGCCCGGCGACAAGATCTCATAATCTGACTTTTTAGGACAATAAGGCAGGGAGAGAAGACCTCCCCTGCCTTCCGTCATCCATACCATTCACGATTTCCCTCATATTTTCCTGTGCATCCCTCCGATAGAAGCAATACGAGACAGTTCAAGCAAGGGAGGGCTTGTATGAGGAGATCTCTTTACCTGGTGCTTTTCATTCTTTTCCTGGCTCAGCCATGTATCGCAGAGACATGCTCCCCTATAGAAGTGCTTCAGATCGGGGATTCGAGCGCCTGCGACACTGCCTATGAGGGCATCCTCAAAGGCCTCGCATGCCGGGGCTTCGTCAAAGACGCAAACTTGAGCATCTCGAGAACTGTCCTCGGGGCAGAGGCGAACCCGACCCTGTGGCAGAGGATCACCGGCTTCTTCCATACGAGAAGAGTCGCATCCTCGGTCATCGAAGCTAAACCCGATCTCGTGATCACCCTTGGCCCTCAGGCCACGAAGGCCTTCTGCGGGAAGATCGCGAAATCGGGCATCCCTGTCCTCTATTCAGGGGTCTGCCGTTCGGATGCGAGCGGCGCAGGGGTCATCATCCGATCCCGGCCTTCCGACATGGTCGGGGCCGCCATCCTGGCACTGCCGTACATCGACCGGATCGGCATCATCCGCACATCCGATCCTGACGCGGTTGCCTTTACGGAAGAGACCGAGCAGGAGGCCGGGCTGCTCGGCATACAGGTGATCACGAGGGAGATCGGTCCCTGGGAATCTCTCAGAAATGCGGCAGGGGAATTGCTCGCCCAGGGCATCGACGCCTTCATCATTCCGACGGACAACTCCTTCGAGACCGGCGAATTGAATGCCGGAGAGCTCATCGACGAAGCGACCTCACGGAGGATTCCCTGCATCTCGGCTCTTCCGGATTCGGCAGCAGGCACGCTCATGGCCCCGGCACCGGACTTCGAGACCGTAGGCGAGCTCACCGCGCAACAGGCAGCCGGAATTCTCAACCACACAAGCAATCCCGGCGACCTGCCGGTTATTGCCTATACCGATCAGAACTTCATCGTGGACTTGAAGACGTCGAAGCGCCTCGGCATCCACTTCCGCCCGAAATCCGACACCCTGCTGAGCTTGAATAACTGAATCTGAAAAAAACCTGTTCTGTTGAAATCATCCAATTCAACCTGCAGTACTTCAAACCGTAGCGGTTATTATTAATACTAGTATAGGACTATTGAGCTGTTTTATCGCTATCGGGACTGGGAGATGCCCACTGACAAGGTACACAGCATGAAATCAAAAGGAGGACCCTATGGCTGTTTGCTCCACATGCGGCTATTGTTCCACGGGATGCAATTTTACCATTACCACCAGCCCTTCAGGTGAAATCAAAGTGGCGCCCAATCCTGATTACCCCGTAAACAAGGGAACATCCTGCCCGAAAGGATTCCTGCACCTCGAGCCCCTGAAGGCAAACGATCGCGCAACGAAGCCCCTTCTCAGGAATGCAAAAGGTGAGCTGGAACAGGTCAGCTGGGATGCAGCACTCGATGCCTTTGTTACAAACTTCAAGATGATACAGAAGAAGTACGGAAAGGAATCGGTGGCATTTCTCGGGACAGGCCAGCTCCCTACAGAAGAGCTCGCTCTTCTCGGCTGTCTCGGAAAATTCGGCATGGGCCTCGTTCATGGAGACGGCAACACGCGGCAGTGCATGGCTACGGCGGCCAAGGCCTATAAGCTGTCCTTCGGGTTTGATGCCCCGCCATTTACCTATCATGATTACGAGACATCCGATGTACTGATATTCATCGGCGCCAATCCCGTCATCGCTCATCCGGTCATGTGGAACCGCATAAAGAAGAATCAGCAGAACCCACAGCTCATTCTCATCGACCCGAGGAAGACGGAAACAGCAGCGAAGGTTTCGCGCCACTTCCCCATTGCGCCCGATTCGCTCCTTACTCTCCTGTACGGCCTCGCTCATGTGCTGATTGCCAATGGTTGGCTTGATGAGCCGTACATTCAAAACACCACGAAAGGGTTCGATGCCTTCAGGCAGCATGTGGCACCATTCACGCCTGAGTCTGTGAGCAATAAGACAGGGCTTGGCGTTCAGGATATCTTCGATCTGGCGGAAATCATCCACAACGGCAAGCGGGTGTCGTTCTGGTGGACCATGGGCGTGAACCAGAACTTCCAGGCTGTCGCCTGCGCCCAGGCAATCATCAACCTGGCCCTTATGACTGGCAATATCGGCAGGCCGGGAACGGGTCCAAACTCGATCACCGGCCAGGCCAACGCCATGGGCTCCCGCATCTTCAGCAATACGACATCGATCATCGGCGGCTATGATTTCCTGAATCGCGATCATCGGCGTAAGGTTGCCGACATCCTGGGCATCGATGCCGGCCTGATACCGGACAGGAACAGCATGGCCTACGACGAAATTCTCAAAAGCGTGCAGAAGGGAGATATCAAAGGCCTCTGGATCGTCTGTACCAATCCGTTTCATTCCTGGATCAACAGGAGCTGGTTCGAAAAGACCATGAAAGGCCTCGAGTATCTCGTTGTCCAGGATATGTATCACGACACCGACACAGCCAAGCATGCAGATCTGGTCCTTGCCGCCGCTGCCTGCGGGGAGAAGGAGGGGACCTTCATCAACTCGGAGCGGCGTATCGGCGTGATTCGGAAGGTCATGGACCCTCCGGGGGATGCCCTCAGCGATTTCGAGATCTTCAAACGGATCTCTCAGGCCTGGGGATGCGGAGACATGTTCAGCGAATGGTCGTCGCCTGCAGCTGTTTTCGAGATCCTGAAACGCGTCTCGAAAGGCCAGCCCTGCGATATCAGCGGCATAAAGGATTTCGATATGATCGAGCGCTGCGGAGGCATCCAGTGGCCGTGCCCGGAGGGACTGAACGACTTTGCCCAGGAGCGCAGGCTGTTCGAGGATGGCAGATACTTTCACGATGACGGGAAGGCCAGATTCTGCTTCACCGATGTCGAGCAGGCCCCGGAACGAACGGACGAAGCCTATCCCTTTGTGCTTCTCACAGGGCGGGGAACCGTGGTCCAGTGGCACACCCAGACCCGGACGGACAAGGTGGACACCCTCAGGAAGATGCATCCTGCGGATGTATATGTGGAAATCAGTTCTGCAGATGCTGAGCGGCTCGGCATCGGTCAGGGACAATGGGCTGTCGTGAGATCGCGCCGGGGAGAGGTGAGAGCCAGGGCCTTGGTGGGTGGCAAGGTTAAGCCCGGGAACGTATTCATGCCCATGCATTACTTCGAGACCAATGAGCTGACGTTCCCGTTCTTTGACCCGATGTCCCGTGAGCCCTCCTATAAATACGCTGCCGTCAGTATCCGGCCTGAATAAATACGGGAGTGAGAATGGCTGATTCAAGGCAGGGTCTACAGGCTCTCATTCTATCCATGATCTCGATGATTTTCTGTTTCACGGCATGGGTCTCGTTATCGCCCATAGCCAAGGAATTTCAGCAGGTGTATGGGCTGAGCCTCTCACAGAAGGCGACTTTGATCGCTATCCCTATGCTCATGGGCTCGATCATGCGGATCCCTTTGGGAATCCTTACGGACAGGCTCGGCGGACGCAGAGTTTTCACAGCATTGATGCTGTTCATGGTGATCCCGGCACTGGGGGTGAGTTTTACGCACAGCTTTCACGGCCTGGTCTTCTGGGCCTTTTTCATGGGAATGGCGGGGACCAGCTTTGCGATTGGCATTGCCTATGTCTCGAAGTTTTTCCCCCAGGACAGGCAAGGGCTCGTACTCGGGATAGTGGCCCTCGGAAACTTCGGGACTGCGCTGGCAGGATTCACATTGCCGGTCATGAGCAGATCCTTTGGCATCCATGGTACCTTCCGGCTGATAGCCTTGCTTATGCTCGTCACGGCGCTTGTGTTCCGGGCAGGGACAGAGGAGATGCCGTTGTCCGGAGAGGGCAGGACCCTGCGGCAGGCCCTGTCCGTACTGAAGTTCAGGCACACGTGGCTCCTCTCACTGCTGTATTTCATTTCCTTCGGGGTATTCATGTTCTTCGCAGTATACCTTCCCACCTTCCTTCAGGACCTCTTCAATGTGAGCATGATCAATGCCGGGCTCATAACAGGAGGCTTTCTGACAGTAGCCACCCTGTGCAGACCGGTTGGAGGGATGATGGCGGATAAAATGAGCGCAGGAAAGGTGCTCATTGCCGTGTATGGGGTGGTCATCCTTACAACTGTTTATATGGCTTTCTATGCCCATACTCCATCATCATTCCTGATGATCTCATATATCTTATCCGTGTTTCTCGGATTCGGAAACGGTGCGGTTTTCAAGCTCGTTCCCGCCCTGTTTCCCCGGCAGACTGGTGCGGTGACAGGCATAGTCGGTGCTGTAGGGGGTTTGGGAGGTTTTCTCCTGCCCCTCATATTCGTGAATATAAAGGCGATAACCGGATTGTACCAGAATGGATTTTTGCTGCTTTCGTTCCTTTCTCTCTGCTGCATGAGCATCACATCAAGGCAATACATGCGGATCGATAAAGAAGAGGATTTTTAATCAATACTTCCTCTCGCGGAGCGCGAGTTTACGGGGCTGCCCTTGAAAGCTGCATCAAAGGGCTGTCCGGCCTCTTAAAGAGCCCACGGCCATCCAATCCCCTCCCCGCATGGAATATTCAGGCCATTCTTTTTCCAGCCAATCGAATCACCAGGGAATGAGCTTCTGCCTCAGGCGGTTATCCATGATGGCCCCGACATCTGCGGATCTGATCCAGCCGCGCTTTCCGTCCTGCAGGCTTATGAGCTTCCAGCCGGAATCCGAACGCTCGCCGTGCACGACCGTTCCCTCGTGGAGCCTGAAGAGGAGGGTATCACCCGCCTGCGGGCCGGCCAGCACATCGGCCTGTCTGGAGATCACGACGCAGCGGTCGTCAGAGGATGTCTCGTAGAGCTTCAGGCTGAACGAAACCCCGCCCGCAAGCCAGAGGAACAGGAGCGTCACGAAAACGTAGTAGCTCCAGTCGCTCTTTGCAAACACCCTCAATATGAGGACCGCGAAAAGCGCGGCATTGAGTGCGGCGAAGGTCCAGAACAGCTCCGGCAGGTTGAAGGAGCCCAGCCAGAAGAACACCGAAGAGATCGTCTGTGCCGGTGGCTGGACCGCATCGGTCCTCCGGTCCTGAGCATAGGAAAGATTGAAGGCCAGATCCGCGTCCCGCGGAATGAGGAGCCTGGCACGCTCGTAATTCAGGATCGCAACACCGAGCCTGTCCGACTTCAGGCAGGCGTTGGCGAGATTGTAGTACAGGTGGCCGCCCGCATATCCTGAAGCGATGAGCGCCTCGTAGTCTTTTGCCGCCTCGGCATAACGGGCCTCCCGGAAGGCCTGGTTCGCCCTGAAGAAGAGCTCGTCGCCAGAGCTCTGCGGAGAGGCGGCAACATGGCACAAAAAGATGAAGACGAAGGCTGCCGTGAGGATCACCAGGCCGTATACCGATCCTGCGCGTGAAAATGGAACGAGGCGTTTTTTCATCTTCTCACCTCCCCTGCCTGTCGATCTCGCGGATCACCGACACGAGCTCGTCATAGCGGTCGAAAGGCCTGTCGCCCTGGCCCGTGTAGATCCGGCCGGTCAGCTCCGTGAGCATCGATTTGCACCGATCCCTGGATGAGCCGTCCACCCCGTGGTTCTCGAGGATCGCAGCCGCCTCTTCCGGTGTGAGGGTTCCCAGAGTTACCCTGAACCGGCTGTTGAAGTACTCGCGGCAGGCATCCAGAAGTGTTTCCGCTGCAGCATCCCTCGAAGGGCACTGCTTGAGGAAACGCTTGAGCGCACCCTTTGCCCTGATATGCTCTTCGTACGCGCCGGAGGGATTGACCAATTTTCTGCCGGAGTATATTCCGAGGCACAGCAAGGGCGGCAGGAGCATGAGCGCCCAGAACACGGCAGGGGCAGGCATGGCCTGGAGCCCGGCATGAAGGTCGCCTAAGCCGGTATGCCCGGGAAGGATATCCCTTCCCACCTCGACGACCTCTCTCTTGAGTTTGCCCTGGGGGGCCGGCTGAGGCTGGATGCCGGCCGATGTCTGCCCGGCCTGGGCTGAGGCGCCCGGCAGGACCTTCAGGGCATGCGCCGGCGTCCGGATCGTCCGGTAGTATTTCGCCCGAGTATCGAAATAGGTCAAGCTCAACGAGGGAATCACATACGTCCCTTCCTTCTGAGGGACGAAGGCCCACTTCATGGTCTTCGTGCCTTTGTACCCCTGCTCGTCCGCCTCGGTCTTCAGGTCCGGCTGGTCGGCATACGTCTTGATGCCCGCTATATCCGGCAGGCTCAGGTCGGGAATCCTGTTCACATTTCCCCTTCCTTCTATGGTGACGCTCAAAGAAGCGGTATCTCCCGCAGCGACCGTGTCCTTGTCGAGCTGCGAGCTCATGGTGTAGCTTCCCACGAGCGAGCTGAAGTTCGCCGGCCTTCCCTCTGCAGGCAAAGGCGATACGGAGAGCTCGAGCGGGTTGCTCGTCACGGAGCGGGGTCTCGGCCTCGGCATGCTGAAGAAAGGATCACCAAAGGGGAAGCCGCTCCGTCTTCCGTCAGATCCGTACACGGCCATGACCATGGTCGCAGGTGGGATTCTGTACCGGCCCCTGTGTGCGGGCACGACCTCGTAGCGGAGCTCGAGGACGTCGTAAGGCTGTCCTCCCACCACGCTCTGGTACTCGATGGGCTCGCCGATCTTCTTGAAGGCCAGGCCGGATACATCGGGGATTTCCAGCGAGAGATTGCTCACCTTCAGGAGCCGGTAGAGCCTCACGGTATAGATGACCGGCTCATCCACATAGACCGATGCCTTCGACAGGGCCGCCTTCAGGAAAAGCGGTCCTTCCGCCTGTCCCTGATCCTGTGGCTTGGGGACGTCGCGGATGGTGAGGGTGACCGCATTGCTCCGGTATGCCTTCGCTCCGTCGCTGACCTCGGCAGGCCCTATCTGGAAGGTGCCCTTCGATCTGGCCTGGATATAATAGAGGTATTCGATGTACTCATTTCTGCTGAAGTTGATGATCTCGATATGGCTCGATGTGCCGCCCGCAGCAACGGTAAAGTTCTGCAGTCCCTGGATCCTGGGTTTCGATGCGAGGGATCCTGCGCCGCTCACTCTGAGGCGAAGCGTGATCGTGTCCTGCACGGTCGCTTCGGATTTATCCAGGAGAAGCTGTACCGATACACCGGCGAAGCCGCATACGGGAAAGACCGCCGTCAGGAGCACAGCCAGGAAAAGGCCTGATAAAGTCCTGCGAACCCTCATCCCTACCACTCCTTTCCCGAACCCGTGCTCATGCTGCCCCCTTCGATGCCCCGCAGTGCGTTGAAACGCGACCTGTCCTCCTTGACGTTGTCGAGGAGCGCAGAGGCCTTCTGTCTCTCCATCTGAGCCGCGCTGCTTTCCTGCCTGCTCCCGGCCTTCGCACCCTGACTCCGGGCCGCATTTCTGCCTGTAAGCTCTCCGCTCAGGTCCTGCCTGTCCTCTCCCTGGCCGCTTTGCCGACCCGAAGAATCGTTCCGGTTCTGTTGAGGCTGCTGCCCCGGCTGTCTGTCCTGGTCGCCGCCCTTGCCCCCCTGCTGCTGATCCTGGGAGCCGGATTTCCCCTGCCCCTGCCTGTTCTCCTGATCCTTGTCCTGGCCGCCCTTGCCCTCCTGCTGTCCCTGGCTATCCTTTTGCTGATCGTCCTTTTTCTCCTGATCGTTTCCCTTCTGCCGGTCTTTCGCTTCCTGCTGTTTTTTAAGGGCCTTCAAGGCAAGCTCGAGGTTGCGCCTTGTTGTGGGGTCATCGGGCCTGATCTTCAGGGCGTCCCGGTAATACTCCCTGGCGGAAGAGAAATCGTTCTGCCTGAAGGCCGTGTTGCCGAGATTGTAGAGGCTGCGGAAGCGCATGTCATTGTCTTGCGAACGCCGCAGAACACTCGAGAAGGCAGCCTTTGCCTCGTCGAACTTCCCTTCCTGAAATGCGGCGCATCCACGGTTGTAGCGGAACCTCAGGTCGGAAGGATTGTCCATGTCGAGTTTTTCATAGCCCTGCCTGGCCTCCTCGTATCTGCCTTTTGCATACAGGTCGTCCGGGCTCGCTGCTGCAAGGAGCGACAGCGGAAGGAGGATGAAAGGCATGAGCAGGAAAACGACCGTGCGCCGTCTCATAGACCCTTTCCCTCCGTCCCGTTTGATTTAAGCCTGCGCTCTGCAATGGCCCATTCGAGAAGAAGCAGGAAGAAAGCGCCGATCGCAAAGAGCTGGAACCTTTCCTCGTACACCTGCACCTTCTTCGTTCCGAGCTCCCGGGAGGTCGTGGATGTCTTGACGCCGGCAAAGTAGAGGAGGTCGAGATCGAGGTCGCCGGTGACCGACCTCACGTATCTGCCGCCCGTGATCGTTGCGATCGTGCTTAAGCCCTTTTCGTCGAGCTTGGACATGACCATGTTGCCCGAGGAGTCCTTCATGAATCCCCCGCCCGGAGAAGAGGCAGGAACCGGGGCCCCCTGACCCGAGCCGATCCCGAACACGTAGATCTTCACCCCCTTCGATGCAGCCTTTGCGGCCGCTTCGACTCCCCTGCCCTCGTTGTCCTCGCCGTCCGTGATGAGGATGATGACCTTGTCCGTGCTCGAGGCGAAATCGAAGGCCCTGCACGAGGTGTCGATGCCGGCCCCCAGGTCGGTCCCCTTAACCGGGATGAGGTCCGTGTTCAGCTCGCCCAGGAACATCTCGACGGCTGCATAGTCGAGCGTGAGCGGGCATTCGACAAAAGCGGTCCCCGAAAAGGCCGTCAGCCCCAGGCGGTCCCCCTTGAGTACGCGGAGGAGGTCGATAACCTCCCGCTTGGCCCTCTCGAGGCGGTTGGGTGAGACATCCTGGGCGAGCATGCTCGCCGAGGTGTCCACCGCCACCATGATGTCGACGCCCTTGTGCCTGACCTTCTCGTAATGGGAGCCCCAGCGGGGACCCGCGAGGGCGACGATTGCGCACGAGACGGACAGAACGTACAGGACGGCCTTGAGGAACGAGCGGCCGCCGGATGCCTTGCCGGTGAGCCTCTCGAGGAGATCGGCCTGGGCGAAGCGCTCCAGGGTGCGCCTCCTGATCCTTGCCTGGATGATGAGGACGAGGCAGATCACGGGGACGACTGCGAGGAATCCGAGCATCCACGGTCTGGCAAAGGTCATGGCAGCACCCTCACAATCGTGGCCTTGAGGAGGAATTCCGCGGCGAGCGCGGCAAGCGCCGGGATGAGGAAAAAGAGGTAGAGCTCGTTGTAGTGGAAGAACTCCTTGATCCTGACCTCGTGCTTTTCCAGAGAGTCGATGATGCCGTAGATCTTCGAGAGGTCATCGGTATTCGATGCGAGGAAGTATCGGCCGCCGGTTGCGGCCGCGATCTCCCTCAATGCATCTTCGTTGAGATCGACCCTCTGGTAGACGAGCTGCTTCCCGAACGGGGTATCCATGAGGAATGGGGTCTCGCCCGTGCCTCCCACCCCGATGGTATACACCTTTATCCCGAGGGCCTTGAGCGCATTGGCTGCCTCCTGGGGCGTGATCTCGCCGGCGTTGCTGTTCCCGTCGGTGAGGAGGACAACCACCTTCGATGGGGCTTGCAAATCTTTGAGGCGCTTCCCCGAGATGGCGAGCGCCGACCCGATCGCCGTGCTGTCTCCCGCCATCCCGATCTGCATGTTGTCCACGAGCGAAAGCAGAAGCCCCTTGTCCATGGTGAGAGGGGCCTGGGTAAAGGCCTGCTGTCCGAACACCACGATTCCCATCCGGTCGTTCGGCCGCTTCATGATGAAGTCGTTCACCACCTTCTTGACCGCCGTGAGCCTGGTGGCGGGCTTGCCGTTCAGCTCGAAATCGAGCCCTCTCATGGAGCCCGATGTGTCGAGGCAGAGCATAATGTCCACTCCAGGCGAGAGGACTTCACGTGACACGTTGTACATCTGCGGCCTGGCCACGGCAATCACGAGGAGGATCAGGCTCAAGATCCTGAGCCCGTCGGGGATGCCTGCCATGATGCTCCCGGAAGAGCCCGATATCCGGGCAAGCCTCGAGGTGAGCGGATAGTCCACGGCCGGGGGCTTGCGCATGAAGAATCGATATGCGAGGTACGCAGCCAGGACCGCGATCAGAATCACGAGCAGGACGGGATGAGCGAACCGGAACGTCATGCCGTGCCCCCCTTGTCCTTTTCCGGCCCTTCTTCCCCTTTGGTTGTGGGCGCCGTCACGTTGATATAGGCGAGGATGCAGCTCACGTCCTCCTCTTTCCTGCCGGGGGTCGCGATCTCATCCGCGAATTTCACGAGGTCGGCATAGCGAAGAACATTGAGGGCCGGCCTGTCCTGCTCGGCGGCTCTCTGGGCGATCTCCTCGGTCGTGAACTCCGCTGCCGGGAACCCGCGGATCGCCTCGATGTAGCGCTTTACGATCTCGGTGAACCGGAAATAGAACTCCTTCTGCTCTCCCTTCTCGAAGAGGTTCTCCCTGAGCAGGGCCTCGATGTCCCTCTCTGCCCTGATATGGGGCGGATCGGCGGGTGCTTCAGATGAGGGGCCCTTCCTCCTTCTCTTCAGTGCGAGGATGACTCCCCCAAGGGCTGCGGCAGCAAGGAGCACGGTCCCGATGATGACGGCCCATCTTATCCACGGGTTCGCAAGCGGAATGATGCCCTGTATGGGGCTCAAATCTTCGGAATCGGCGCCTCCCTTGATGTTGGAGACGACCTTCACCTCAATCCCTTCGGAGCGCAGATACCCCTTCCGGCCGGCCTTGTCGACGAAGCCGAGCTCGATGGGCCCTGTCCTGATGGGGTCGAGGCTGTCCGCGATGACTGTAAGAACGATCCTTCCCTCTCCGACCTCCTTGCCCGCCACGCTCAGATCCTCGATGCCCTTTATCTCCGGATCGCTGCCGAGCCCGGCGCCCGGGGGGAGGCTGTATCTCAGGATGAGGCGTACGGTCCCGCCTACGGCGACCGGAGAAGGCTCTGCAGAGAGGCTTAAACCCGATGCCTTGGGCGGCGCCTGGATGCCGTGGCTCAGACAGGGATATGCGATGAAGAGCAGAACGGCGACCAGGCTTGAGAATATGTGAAGCGCGTGCATCCGGCTATGCATTCAGTCTCTTTCTCCTCCGGTCGAACAGGCGCATGAGGGGCTCGACCACAGGGCCCTGCGTTCCGATCTCCACCATGTCCACATCGATGCTTCCGAGCAGGCTTTTGAGCGAATCTCTCTGATTCTTCCGGTCTTCCTCGATCTCTTTCCTTATACGGGGACTGCTCGTATCGATGGTGGCGATCTCGCCGGTCTCTGGGTCGCGAAGCGTGATGAGTCCCACGTCGGGCAAAGTCTCCTCTGCCGGATCGAAGATTCGGATCACCGTGAGGTCATGCTTCTTCGAGGTCAGCCTCATGGATCTCTCGAAGCCTTCATCCATGCAGTCCGAGATGAGGAACACGATCGCGTGGCGCTTGACCGCCCTGTTGAGGAAATCGAGCGCGGCATCGATGCCGGTTGCCGGGCTTTCCGGCTCATAGGTGAAGATCTCCCTGATGAGCCGCCACACGTTGGTCGAGCCTTTCCGGGGAGGGAGGAACTTCTCGACCTTCGAGCTGAACAGGATCGCGCCTACGCGGTCATTGGTGCGGATCGCGAGGAAGGCGAGCATGCCCGCCACCTCGGCGAGGAGCTCCCGTTTGAACCGGCTCCTGCTGCCGAAGAGGTGGGACTTGGAGAGGTCGACGAGGAGCATGAGGGTGAGCTCGCGCTCTTCGTGGTACACCTTGACGAAGGGGCGGCCGAACCTCGCGGAGACGTTCCAGTCGATGGTCCGGATGTCATCGCCCACCTGGTACTCCCTCACCTCGGCAAACTCGATGCCCTGCCCCTTGAAGGCGCTCTCGTACTGGCCTGCAAATATCTCGTTCGCCAGGCGCTTCGTCTTGAAGTGGAACCGCTGGATCTTGGCGAGAACTTCCGGAGGAAGCATCTCAGGGCACCTCGATCCGCTCCAGGATGATGCCGATGATGTCGTCCGCGCTCTTGCCCTCGGCCTCGGCCTCGTAGCTCAGGATGATGCGGTGCCGCAGAATGTCCGGCGCAACAGCCTTCACATCCTGCGGGGTCACGAATCCCCTGCCCTGGAGGAAGGCATGGGCGCGCGATGCCAGTCCGAGCCAGATCGAGGCGCGGGGAGAGGCGCCGTAGGCGATCATGGACCCCACGTTCAGGCCGTAGTCCCTGGGTTTGCGCGTGGCAGTGCAGAGCGAGATGATGTAATCGATGATCTTCTCTTCCATGTGGATAGAGCGGACCGAGGCAGAGGCCTCGTCGAGCAGAGACACGTCCACCACGCCCGTGACGTTTCCCGTAGCCCCGCTATAGACCCTCTCCATGATCTGCTTCTCTTCCTGGGCAGTGGGATAGTCCACCCTGATCTTCATCATGAAGCGGTCGATCTGCGCCTCCGGGAGAGGATACGTCCCCTCCTGCTCGATGGGGTTCTGGGTTGCCATCACGAGGAACGGGCGCTCCAGCGGATACGTCGTCTCGCCGATGGTGACCTGCCGCTCCTGCATGGCCTCGAGGAGAGCGCTCTGCACCTTCGCAGGCGCACGGTTGATCTCGTCGGCGAGGATGATGTTGTGGAAGATGGGGCCTTTCTTTATCTCGAAGGCGGCCTTGTCGGGACGGTAGACCTGAGTGCCGAGGATATCCGCGGGCAGAAGGTCCGGGGTGAACTGGATGCGCTGGAACGTCGTCCTCACGGCTGCGGCGAGCGTCTTGACCGCAGTGGTCTTTGCAAGGCCCGGAAGCCCTTCCACGAGGATGTGCCCGTCGCACAGGATGCCGATGAGCATGCGGTCGATGAGGTTTCTCTGACCGACAACGACCTTCTCCATTTCAGAGACGATTCCACGGACAACAACGCTGTTTTTTTCAACATTTCTGGTAATCGCTTGTATATCCATTCAATTTCTCCTCCCTGCCATGAGACGTCTTTCTTATATTCAGCTGCCGGATTTTTTCAAGACCTTTTTCAGGCGACTGTTCGATCTTCCCCTGCACCCAGCCCTTCTCCCCGAGGCCCTGTCTCAACTCAAGACCGGTCTTTCAGACCGGGCCGGCGGTCACAGCCAGCATGCTCGTCTGCAGCGGGTTTCCAACACTTGATATTCTACGAACAGGCACCTATATATTAGCATCACTCTTTATTCCTCTTTTTAACGTATTCTCTTTTATGCATCTGGGGGAGTCCGCGTTTGGTGTACATCAGAAACGAAGAAGGAGGATGGCCGATGACGGACAAGCCATTTCCCGCCGGCAGGAAAACGAATCCAGCCTTGCCTCAGGATGATGACAGCATGGTCGAATACCCGGGCGCCTACCAGGATATCATGAGCCGGGCGATCGATGATTTTTTCACCAGTTTTGATTTTCTTCCCCTGACCGTTTTCGAGGATACGGGCGGGTCCGTGTTCAAGACCCATATCTCTCACGGCCCCGAAAAGATCATGGTAACTGCAAATCTTCCGGGGATGAATGCCAGCGATATCGATGTCATCATCAAATCCGATGCGCTCATCATTGCAGGGGAGAAGAAAGGAACCGGGGACGGCTCACTGCCGGCTTCCGGACCGGATGAGCAGAGTTCCATGTCTTTCCGCAAGGTAATCCCGATGCCCTGCCTCATAGACATGCAGAAAGTGCAGGCATTCTTCACAAGAGGTATCTTGCAGGTCGAGCTCCCGAAGATTGCGTTGAACAGCCTGCCGAGGTTCCGCATTCCTATAAAGAAAGATTAAAATAATCTGAAACGCACGCCGATACTTTCCTCAAGTGAAAGAAGAAGGTGCTGATAGTGGATGCTCCGGCAGAGGAATGCTTGCGATGAGGCAGGAGCTCATAAAGAATATCTTTTCCAGACGCTCGCAGCCCCTGTCGTCGAGGGGGAGCCGCCTGGACGGACAAAGAGGACAGGAGACCCGTGATCTCAAGAAAGCAATCACGGAAGTAAACGGCCGGCTCGAGAGCCTCTGCTCAGCTTCCGAAGACGATTTCCTCAAGGTGAAGGAAAAGCTGTGTGACATCCATGCGCGCTTTACCGCCATGTCCGAGCTCACCACCGGGATTCTCCACGCCGTATCCGGCAGCGGGATCAATACCGCCGTCACGGGCCTCTCCCATATTCTCGATGAATTGAAAATCCACCTTGAAAAGTCGGAATCCGGCTTCGACAGGATATCACAGGGGCTCGAAGAGTATCTCGCCACCCTGGGAAAGGTCACCTCGTATCTGGAAAAGTTCAGGATGCTCGTCCTGAATCTGGACATACTGGGCTTTTTCACACGCGTGGAAAATGCCCATATCATCAACAGCGAGACCGGCTTTTCGTCACTCACCAATGACGTGAAATCGCTCTCCCGGAGGATCCTCGACAAATCATCCCAGATCCAGGAAAAATCTCACACTCTGTCGGCCCTCATCGAAAGGGCACTTGCAGACTTCCTTCGGTACAGAAAGGCTCATCGGGCTCAGGCTGCCGCCATGCTGGATCACTCCGTATCGAACTACAGAACCCTTCTCGCACGGCATGACACGGCAGCCGGTGCAGCACATTCCATAGCCTCGAGGTCACAGGAGATCGTGGAAAAGATCGGCGGCATCATCGCTTCGCTCCAGCTCCACGATATCCCCTCACGGCAGATTGCCGACGTGCGGACGGTCCTGCATACGCTTCAGGAAAGCCTCGATTCGGAGACCCTCACGGAGGCGGAGAAATCGGGCCTTATCGGCGAGGTCTGCTCTCTCCAGGGCGCCAAGCTGAAAAGCTCCTGCGAAGAGGTTCACGCGGGGATCGAGAACCTCATTAAGGGCATGGAGGCGGTTTCCGGGCATATCCTGGAGCTGCTGGAAAAAACCCGCGAGGTTGCCTGGGCTTCCGGCATCGAAGGTCTCACCTTCATGGAGGAGCTGGACCTGGGAATATCGGCGGTCATCGAGCGCCTGAACGAGAACGTCGGCGACCAGACCGGATTGACCCATACCATGTCATCCGTGAGCTCGATGGTCTCTGAGATGTCGATCTTCGTCGAAGAGATCGAAACGCTCGGGCAGAGCCTCCAGCTCATCGCGCTCAACGCCCGCATCAAGGCTGCCCGCATAGGAAACGAAGGGGCCGCCCTGGATACGATCTCCGGCAGCATCTATGAATTGTCGAAAGACTCGCGGACGGATACGAACGTCCTCTCCCATATGCTCGCAAGCATCGTGGACATCGCCGGTCACTTCAACTCGAGCCTCGCAGAATTGCAGAGCGGACACGAGCAGAACGCAGCGATCCTGGTGGCGAACCTGAAAAACTTTCTCAACGCGATCCACGACATGAACGACTCCGTGTTCGGATCGCTCATCCGGATGAACTCGTTGGGTGAATGCTTGAGGGAAGACATCGAGAAGACCGTCTCCGGAATCACGATCCATCATACGGTAAAAGAGGTCCTGGGAAGCGCGATCCGGGAGATGGAAGAGATCCACGCGGGGAAATCGATGAGGCAGGCCTCGTCATTCGGCACTACGATCGAGGCCTTATCTCGTCGGCATGGATAAAGTGGACGCCTTTATCCGTCATGGTTTCCATCGCGATGGAGATGCTCTCAGGAGGCGATCCCACCGGCTTGGTCAGCTCCACGATGACGTACACCTTGAATCCGAGTCTGATCCCGTCTACTGCCGTGAAGAAGACGCAGTAATCGAGTGCGAGTCCGCAGATGAATATCCGCTCCACTCCGCGCGACCTGAGGTAGCCTTCGAGGCCGGTGGGAGTCTTCTTGTCGTTCTCTATGAAAGCGGAATAGCTGTCGATCGTCTTGTGATAACCCTTTCTGATGATGGCATTGGCAAAGACGGTCTTCAGGCCTTTCTTGAAATCCGAGCCTTCGCTTCCCTGCACGCAGTGATCGGGCCAGAGGACAGGGCCAAGTCCCGAGGCCTCGTAGAGATCGAAGGGATTCCTCCCCTCATGGGCTGAGGCAAAGGAATAATGCTCGGGAACATGCCAGTCCTGCGTCAGCACCACGGTGAGTCCCCCCCTGCTGAAGAGCTCCATCACGGAGTTTACTCCCTCCACGATGGTGTCCCCTTCCCGGACCCCCAAGGCCCCTCCCGGCATGAAATCGTTCTGCAAGTCCACTGCGATCAGGGCATCGCCATGCTCCAGTTTCACCCATTCGTTACGAACCGGTTGATCAGCGCTCATGAAATCCTTCCTGGCCTCCCTCCCCTGCTCTTGATAAAATATATGTAGTACGGATTTCCCGACCCTTTATCAAGGACGAAGCACCTTCGAGGGCAGGTACGAGCCCTCATCGGCGGACATCGTTGCCTATCCCCGGAATGAACCGTCCTTTGCCTCATGGATCCTACCCCGTGCCATGGAAGCGGCAGCACCGGCCGCGCACAAAAGGGAGAAGATGAGGAAGCCGGCCTTCATGCTCTTTATGAAATCGGGAAATACATGGGGCAATATCCTGTTCTGCCCGATAAAGACCGCGAACAGGACGAGAACGATGCCCATGCTCGCCGTCTGCCCAGTCAGCCGCATCGTGGCGATCATTCCCGAAGCAAGCCCGTACGCCCTTTTGTCGACAGAGCTCATGATCGCATTGGTGTTGGGTGATGAAAAGAGTGCAAATCCAAACCCCATAACCGTCAGCGGCAGCAGGATATTCATCAGGGAGGCGGGCTCGGGGAGGAACACCAGCATGATGAGTCCGAGGCAGGTGACGGCCATGCCCAGCGATGCGAGGAACCGCGGCTCGATCTTGTCGGAAAGCCTGCCTGCAAGCGGGGAGAAAAACATCATGACAAGGGGCTGCGAAACCAGGAGGAGGCCTGCGCCTTCGGGGCTCATCCCCCTGACCTCCTGGAGGTAGAGGCTCATGAGAAAGGTGACGGCAAAGGTGGAGCTGTAATGAATGAACGCTGCCAGATTCGAAAAGGCGAACTGCCTGTTGCGGGTCATGAGGCTCATATCGAGCACGGGACCTTCCACCTTGCTCTCCCATACGACGAAGAGCAGAAGACCTGCCGCACCGGCAAAGGTCAGGGTAAAGCCTATCTGGCCGGGGATCTTCGAAAACCCGTACATCACCCCGATGAGGCTTACCGAATAGATGAGCGAGCCTGCCATGTCGAACCCCCCCGGTCCCTCTCCTCGGCCCCTCTCATCGATTCCTTTCAGGGCGAGGATGAGCACTGCGAGCCCTATGGGAACAACGGACAGGAAGACGCTCTCCCAGCCGAAACTCCCCGTGAGGATACCGCCCAGGAACGGCCCCAGCGACAGCCCCAGGTAGGTGGCGGCCACATTGATGCCGAGCACCCTCCCCCTTTCCTCGGGAGGATAGGCCTCTATGAGGATGGCCGTGCCTGTTCCGAAGACCATCGAGCTTCCGAGCCCCTGCAGGACCCTGAAGGTGATGAGTATGCTGGCAAGGGGGGACAGGACAATGAGGATTGAGCTCACCGTGTAGAGGGCGATACCCCAGATGAAAATCCGCTTCCTCCCGTAGATGTCTGCCGCCCTTCCCAGGGGAAGGAGAAAAACCGAAGAGGCGATGAGATAGGAAGTGGAAATCCAGCCCAGGGTGAGCGCATCCAGGGAAAAGGCCTTGCCGATGGACGGCAGTGCGACGCTGACCGAAGAGCCCATGAACGGCGTCAGGAAGGATGAGAGCGATGCCACTATCAGGATGACGGTCCTGTTGCCTGCGATCTTCATCCGAATCTGTCCGCTCGCATGTCTCGTTCTTTCATCTGCACTCTACCGACCGGCAATGGGGACGATCAGGAATCCTGGCTCGATCTCTTCTTCGTGAGGTTGTACTTTTCAGCCTTGAGATAGAATGTCTTGTAGTTGAGGCCCGATTCTCTGGCAGCTTCGGCAATGACGCCGCCGTGCTTGTTCAGGAGATGCTCGAAGTATTTACGTTCGAACTGTTCGAGGAGGGTCCGCTTTATCGAGTGGTAATCCGCCCCGTCTCCGGCATCGACCCAGATCGTCGGGGCCTCGGCCGCATCCTGCTCGGGGCTCGACACGTATTCGTGGAGGTTCTTGCCCAGGTCAGGAAAATACTCGATTCTTTCCGAGCGGCTCGACACCATTGCCCGCTGGATGACGTTCTCCATCTCCCTGACATTGCCGGGCCAGGAATAGGAGAGAAGCTGGCTCATGGCCTCCCGCGACACCCCCCTGACGGGAGAATTGAACTTGTCCGAGTACTTCTTGATGAAGTGGTCGACGAGGAGAGATATGTCGTCCTTGCGCTCCCGTAGAGGCGGGATGATGATCGGGAAGACACTGATGCGGTAGAAGAGGTCTTCCCGGAACAGTTCCTTCTTTATCATATCCTGGATGGGTCTGTTGGTCGCGCAGATGATCCTGAAATCGAGATCGATCTCCTTGTTGCTACCCAGCCGCGTGATCTTTCCGTCTTCGAGGACGCGCAGGATCTTCGCCTGGAGATCGAGGGGGATGTCCCCGATCTCGTCGAGGAACAGCGTCCCCGTATGGGCCTTTTCGAATTTTCCGATCCGCTGGGTGATGGCCCCGCTGAAGGCGCCCTTCTCATGGCCGAAGAATTCCGACTCGAGAAGATTCTCGGGCACTGCGGCGCAGTTTATGGTCATGAACGGCTTCGCTTTCCTGTCGCTTCGGGAATGGATGGAGCGGGCGACGAGCTCCTTGCCCGTGCCGGTTTCCCCGAGGATGAGCACGGTGAGGTTGGTGTCCGCAGCCGTGATGATCTGGTCGTAGAGCTTCTGCATCTTCGGGTTTGCACCCACGAGCTGATCGAGCCCCTCGGCATACTGGACGATCCTTCCCTTGAGCTCGATGTTCTCCCTCAGGATCTCCTGCTGGCGGATGATCTTCGCCAGGGAGAGCTCCAGGGTGTTCATGTTGAACGGCTTCTCGAGGAAATCGTAAGCGCCGTATTTCATGGCTTCCACGGCCCCTGATACAGACCCGAATGCCGTGATGATCACGACATAGATCGAGGGATGCTTCTTCTGGATCTCCTTGAGGAGCGTATACCCATCCATCCTGGGCATCTTGATGTCCGTGATCACGATGTCGGGACGGGTGAGCTCGATCTTCTCGAGGGCTTCGATCCCGTCGCTCGCCGTATCTATCTCGATATCGAGACTGGAATACTGGAGGGCTTCTCTGAGCTGTTCCAGAAAAACCTGCTCATCGTCCACGATGAGGATCTTCTTTTTCCCCTGATTGTACGTCTCTTCCCCGACAGGTGTTGATGAGGTGCTCTTCTTCATACCGGATCCTTTTTCTTATCCCTGCCGCCCTGCTTCCTGACCGCCTGATCCATGGGAAGCCGGATGGCGAATCGGGAGCCGACACCGACCCTGCTGGAGACATCCGCCTCTCCATGATGCATCTCGACGATCTTCTGAACCAGGGCAAGGCCTAAGCCCGTTCCCCGCGACTTCTTCGTATAGAAAGGCTGGAAGATCTGCTGCAGGTCGTCTTCCTCGATTCCCGACCCGGTGTCCTCGACGCTGATCTCGATGGCATCCGAAACATATTCGGAAATCCCTGTCTTGAAAACATGCCCGGGTACATAAGAGGTCGAAACGGTGAGCACGCCGCCGTCAGGCATGGCATCGAGGGCGTTCTCGATAAGGTTCTCGATGAGCTGCCGGATCTGGATGCCGTCGATGACGAGAGTATCGTGATCGGTGTCGAAGGACGTCCTCACCTTGACGCCTTGGACGGCGCACTGTTCTTTCCGGTTGAATATAAGCCCCTCGATGATGTTGCTGATGCTGTAGGCTTTCAGATTGATCTTGCCGGAGCGGGTCCAGTCGAGGATCTGGGTCACGAACTTCTCGAGCGTGTCGATGCCGTTCGTAACGCCTTCGAGGATCTTCTTCTGCCTTTTCTCTAAAGACCGCGAGTTGTACAGAAGCTCTATCCCGGTCTTTATCTTCTGGAGAGGATTCCTCACCTCGTGGGCCACGTGCGCCGACATCTCTCCCAGGATAGCCATCTTCCTGGATTTTTCGAGCTCTCTCTCCATGTTCTTCTTTTCCGTGACATCTATGATGGAGACGATGCTCTGCTTGGTGCCGGGAATCAGGCCGATCGTGAGGAAGGCTTCCTTCACGTTGCCGGACTTGTCCACGCACCGGAACTCGTACTCGGAGGGCACATCCTTCTTTCCCGCCCTCCGGGATTCGTGGTAGCCCACCATGCGCTCGACATCCTCGGGATGCACGATCTCGGTGAAGGGCATCCTGCCCTCCATCTCCTGGCGGCTGTAGCCTGTCAGCCTCTCCATCTGCCTGTTCATGAGCGAGATGACGCGGTTCTCTTCGAGGAGCATGATGGCTGTTCCGGTGTGCTCGACCGTGGTCCGGTATTTCGTCTCCGAAGCCCGCAGGGCCTTCTGCTGGTTGCGCTTCTGGGTGATGTCGCGGATGATGTTCTGGGTTGCAGGCCGCTTCTCGTACTCGATGATCGAGGGCATGATCTCGAATGCCTTCCACGTCCCGTCTTTTGCCTTGAGCGCGATCTCGTACTGCTCGGGCACCGCCTCGCCCCTGATCCTCTTTTCGCACCTCGCCTCGATGAGCTCCGCAATCCCCGGGCGCATGATGTCCGTAAAGCCCATCCGGCTGAGCTCTTCGCTCGTGTACCCGAGGAGCTCCCTGAACTTTGGGTTCGTGTACTTGAAGCGGTTGTCCTGATAGACGAAGATCCCGTCATTGGCCTTCTCCACCAGCATCCGGTACTTCTGCTCGGAGGACTTCAGCCTCTCCTGGACCTCTTTCATGGGCCGCAAGTCGCGGAAGATGCTGATGCCTGCAAGGGGCTTGTCCCCCTGGTAGACGTACGACGCAGACAACGAAATGGGGATGAGGGAACCGTCCTTGGTATAGATCGTGGTTTCCTCCGCCACCAGCCGGTAGGGTTTTTCCGGCGTACCCTGGTCGAGGAGATCGAGGATCCTCCTTCGTTCTCCCTTGCCCATGAAATCGTTGATGTTGATGCTGCGCGAGAGCATCTCCTCTGCGCTGTATCCGGTGATCTCTTCCGCGGCCTTGTTGAAGACCAGTGCATTGCCCTTCAGGTCTGACGCGATGATCGCGTCGCTGGAGTTTTCTATGAGCCCGTTGAGGAACTGGTTGTACGACTCCAGGTATTCGACCATCTGTCCTCTCTCGGTTATGTCCCTGGCGATGTTCAGGGTGGCGGGCTCTCCCCCCAGGGTAATGACCGACGTGGAGATCGAGATGATGCGCTCGAGGGAATACCTCGTGACAAAGACCAGATCGTGCTTATCCGGGACTTCCTCACCGAGGGTCCACCTCTCGTACATCTCCTCGGCGTTTTCGGCCATGTCGGCACGGACCACATCCTTGAGGCCCATGTTCTCGAATTCACTCGCCCGGTATCCCATGAGCCGCCTGAAGGCAGGATTCACATAGAAAAATCTGCGGTTCTGATAGACGAAGATCCCGTCATTGGCCTTCTCCACCATCGTCTGGAAGACGGCCTTGCTGATCTTCTTCAAGCTGGTATGTTTGGCTGTCCTAGGACCCATATATCATTGGAAAGATACACAATGGTCAAGGATCTATCAACATAAAATCGCTTTTTAGGGCCATAAACGATCAAGGCAGAGGGCTTCCACTGAGCATCGCGGCAGGACTCGCCACCCAGGAAACCCCATGGTAGAAATGCGGGCAGGGATCTGCCGCAAGAGGTATGTAAGACGGACACTCTGGGTCGAGACGGTCTTCCGTTCAGGCCTTGAATTTCCCGAAGTCTTCCGGATTCATCTTCTCGAGGATTTCCTTGAGCTTCTCCTTGTCCTGCTCGAATCCCACCATGACCTTGCCGGTCGACTCCTTGCTGGTATCTACGCGGATGGCCTCTTTCACTACGTGAGCTGCAACATAGATTGAGCAGTCAGCCCTGAGCGCAATGGCTATGGCATCGGATGGCCTGGCATCCACAGTAAAGCTGTTCCCATTATGTTCCAAGGTGATCAGGGCGTAGAATACGTTGTCCCGGATATCAACAACCTCGATCTTTTCCACCCTGATACCCAGCGTCTCGACCACAGATTTGAAGAGATCATGAGTCATGGGCCTGGAATAGCGCACGCCTTCAAGGGACGCCGCAATGGCGCTCGCTTCCATGATGCCGATCCAGATGGGAAGGACATACTTGCCTTCAAGATCCCTCAGGACCACGATCGGTGCGTTATTCGAGGGATCGAGGGCAATTCCGGCCACCTTCATCTCCAGAAAACCAGACATGAGCTTTCCTCCTACAGCTTACATTAAGATCGTGCAGATCATTAGTCAATACGCAAAGCCCTCCGGTCCGATGCCCTTCCCGCTCTTTTTAGAGCTTGGCTCTGAGGCACTCGATGAGCCTTTTCATCTCGTACACTTCGGGGCATCCACCTACCCCTTCGCTCTTGAGCCGGTCCTGGATCGAAAGTACCAGAGGGGAGACGATGCCCGATGATAGCAGGGAGCTCAACCGATCCATGAGGTGCTCTCTCCTGATATCGGCCACCAGCTCTGCATGGGAGATCCCGATGCAGCGGTCCACGATGGGAAGAAAATCCTCAAGGTTATGGGTGACCAGGATGACCGTGGTGTCTTGAAGGCATGAGACCATCTTTATGAGTTCCCCCCTTCCTGAGGCATCCATGCCTGCGGTAGGTTCGTCCAGAATGAGGATCTCAGGGGCGGAAAGCAGGGCAGAGGCAAGGGCGAGCTTTCTCTTCTCGCCCGAGCTCAGACGGAAAGGAGAGATCTCCTTGAGGAGACCGACATCCATGCCGAATCTCTCCATGATCTCCCGCGATCTTCTTTCGATCTCCCGCTCATCGAGGTTGAAGAAGTTCCTCAGGGAGAAGGTCAGCTCCTCGTAGGCCGTCTCATGAAAAAACTGGTGCTCGGGAAACTGGAACAGGACGCCGATGCGCCGCCTGATGGAGGTGAGCTTCCGTGCCTTCGACAGGGTGTGCACGCTCTCGCCGTCATAGCGGATATCACCTTTCGTCGGCATGATCAGGGCATCGAGGAGCTGGATCAGGGTGGTTTTGCCCGAGCCTGCGGGCCCGATCACGGCAATCTTCTCTCCCTGACGGATGGAAAAGCTTATGTCGCGAAGCGCCCATTCATCCCCCGGGATTTCATAGAGGTAGGAAACATTGATGCATTCGATATTCATCGCTTCCTCAGGAACCTCCTCGCATCTCCTACATCCCAGGTATTCAGGCACGCCTGAGGCGTCAGGAATCCCTTCCTCGCCATCATGATCCCATACTCTATGTCGTCGAGGCCTTCGGCCGTATGTGCATCCGGGCAGACAGCCACTGTCCCGCCCCGGGATACGAACGAGTCGATGAGCCTCCAGTCGATGTCGAGACGCAAGGGGTTCGCGTTGAGCTCGACAGCCACCCGGCACTTCAAGGCCTCTTCGAGAACGGCTTCCATATCGACGGCGTAAGGTTCCCGCGCGAGGAGAAGCCTTCCCGTCGGGTGGGCCAGGATGGAGGTATACGGATTGCGGAGGGCCTTGATGATCCTCTTGGTCATGGACTTCCGGTCCATGTCCATCTGGGTGTGGATGCTCGCAATCACGAAGTCGAATCCGTCCAGGACGTCCCGGGGGTAATCGAGGGACCCGTCAGCGAGGATATCCGATTCGATGCCCTTCAAAATCGTGATCCCGCTCACAGCGCTTCCGAGCTCATCGATCTCCCTGTGCTGTCTGGCGACATCCTCCCTGTCCAATCCCCCTGCATAGTACGCGCTCCGGCTGTGATCGGATATCCCGATCCAGAGGTATCCCTTATCGCGGGCAGCAAGGACCATTTCCTCCAGACTCGATTTGCCGTCGCTAAAGGTCGTGTGATTGTGGATCGTCCCCTTCATATCGTCATGCCGTACGAGGTGCGGTACTGCATGTGCGAGGCCACGGGCCAGCTCGATATCCCTTCCCTCCCGGACTTCGGGTGGAAGATATTCGACCCCGAGGAGACGGTAGATGTCCTCCTCGTTCTCGACGATGACAGGACGGCCGGCCTTGACGATGCCCTGCTCTCCCAGCTCGATATTCATCGAAGCTGCCAGGTTTTTCAGCTCGCCGACATGCGCATCCGAGCCCGAAGTGAAGAGAAGCCGGACAGCGAACGCCTCCTGGGAGACGACCTTGATGCAAACAGGCGGCCTGACGGGAGAAGACGGTATCGTCAGGGTATCTCCGCCCGCCTGTATCTCGGGATTGCCCAGGGCTTCGACGATTCTTCCAACGTCGCCGGAATTCCCCTCGACAAGGAGATCGATCTGCTCGAGGACTTCACGGGTCCTCCGGCATTCTCCCGTGAGCTCTGCCCTGAAGCCCTCCGAGATGAGCATCGATCTGATCTCGCGTGCGAAGGCCGTGCTTATGTCGATGAGATACTTCCCCCGGTAGCTCTTGACCGTTTCGATGGCTCCGGGCAGGCCGGCAGTGAACTTCTTCGGGAAGGCCCTCAAACCGGCGAGCCTTCCCTGCTTTACGGCATCCGCCAGCTCCTCTATGGTGGTTATCGACCGCTCCCTCTGGAGGGTCCTGATCCTCTTGAACCCGAGGCCCGGTATCTTCAGGAGCTCGTCAAAACCTTCCGGAAGCTTCGAGCGGATCTCTTCGAGGTCGGAGAAGTCATGGTCCCTGATCCAGGCTTCTATCCGCGCTGCAATGGTCTTCCCGATGCCGGGGATGAGCGGGAGATCTCCTCTTGCGAGGATTTCGCAGACGGGCTCGTCGAGCCGCATAATTGCCTCGGCAGCCTTTCGGTATGCCTGCACCTTGAAAGGGTTGTCATCGAGATACTCGAGGGCCCTCGCCGTCTCGAGGAGGGCTGTGGCGATCGACCGGTTATCCAAGAGTCCTCCCCCTGGCGTATCCCTCGCACGACTCTTCGAAAACGATCTTCACCCTGTCGTTCACCTCTGCCTTGCCCTGGGCCTCGACCGTGATGTAGTTCGAGGTGATGCCCTTGAAGGAATTCCCGGAGGAGTGGGTGACGAGAACCTCTTCAGGCTTCCCGATCTGAGACCGGATGAACGACCTTCTCTTGTCCTTCGAAAGATTCCTGAGCCTGGAAGCCCGGTCTTTCACGATGCGCGCATCGACCTGGCCGGGATAAGAGGCTGCAGGAGTTCCGGGCCTCGGCGAAAAGGGGAAGACATGCAGATAGGCGATGTCGAGGTCTTCGAGGAGCGAGAATGTCTCCCGGAACTGCTCCTCACTCTCACCCGGAAATCCCACCATGATATCCGAGCCGATGGCGATGTCCCGGCTCGACGACCTGATCTCGCTCACGAGGTCCCGGTAGTATCCGGCCTGGTAGGGCCTTCCCATCCGGGAGAGAATCTCATCGGAGCCGCTCTGGAGCGGGAGGTGCAGATGCCTGCAAATCCGGGGCTCATTGACTGCCATGGAGATGAGCTCGGATGTGAGCGTCCATGGCTCGATCGAGCTTATGCGCACCCTCGGCATGGGTGTTCTCTCGAGGATTTTTCTCATGAGTGCCGGGATCCCGCCGTCATAGAGCCCGATATTGATCCCTGTCAGAACGATCTCCCTGAATCCCGAATCGAAGAGTCGGGAAATCTCATGAATGATCTCCTCGAGGGGCCTGCTGCGAGGTGTTCCGCGGGCAGAAGGCACGATGCAGAACGTGCAGCGGTTGTCGCATCCCTGCTGGATGTTCACGAATGCCCGGGAATGATCGGCAAAATCCGTGATGCTCTTCGGGAAGGGGACGCCGAGGACCGATTCCAGCTGATCGAAAGGCACCGTCTCGATCCTTTCGGAGAGCCCTCTGATCTCCCCCGGGTAGACAGCAGCCTGGCATCCTGTGACGATGATCCGCGAACTGAAAGCCAGTGCCTTGCGCATGAGCCTTCTGTCCTCTGCATCGGAACGGTGGGTGACGGTGCAGGTATTGATGATGTAGAGGTCGGCCCCGGGCAGGGAGAAGTCCTGCTCATCGTATCCGCCTGCTTTGAGGGCCTCCCGGATGAGCTGGCTCTCATACTGGTTTACCTTGCATCCGAGGGTGGTGATGGCAAATTTCATATGAAAGGATACATCCTGCATGGAGGGAAATGCATGTCGGTCGGCTTAAAAGTTCAGCCTCGGTCCTCTTCTTTGAGGATTTTCTTGATTTCCTTCACGAAATCTTTCGGGGCCTCGGTAAGCTTGATTCCGGTCTCCACACTGCCGGAATTGTCTACGAGAGACCATACAGCCTTTCCGCTCGCCTTTTTTCCGGAAACGGATACCTGCACCTCCCGGTCTACGGATACCTTTTCCTGTGTCTTGAGCAAAAGCCCGTCTTCGTCCATATTGAGGAGATCCCCGTCTTCCGGACCTTCTCCGATATCATAGACGACCGGAGCGGACATCCTGCGGCGCCTGAACTTGAGGTGTCGCTGGAGAGATTCTTTGTTGTCCATGCTTCTGAGCTGGGAATCCATATTGTAGATCGCATTGAAGTACCTGAGCTTCTGCTCATGCCGTGCTGCCCTGGAAACATCTTTCAGGAGGGTCTTCTTGATCCTCTGGAGCGTATCGATGAGATGATTGAACGATGCCTCGTATTCCCGGTTTCCCTTGTTGGCAAGGTAGCTGTTGATCATCGAAGGCAGCTTCTTCTTCACCTGCATCTCGAAGTCCCTGAGGACCGTCTCAAACTCTTCCCTGTTCATGCGTCCACCATAGACAAGAGAGAGACAAAAATCAAATCAATGTTTTTTTCATCTTATGTGAGGAAGGCAAAGAATAATACCCTTTGAAGGCCCTTTACCCCCGCTGTACTCTTCTGTTATTATATATGCATAGATGAAGATACTTTTCTGCTCGCCCGAAGCGGCGCCCTACGCAAAGACCGGTGGATTGGCGGACGTGAGCTCCGCGCTCCCGGCAGAGCTCAGGAACCAGGGAATCGATTGTGATGTCGTGATCCCGCTCTACAAGTCCATCAAGAAATCCGGTATCCCTTTGGATCACGTAACCGACATCTCGTTTCTCTCAGGCCAAGGAATATCTCAGGGAAGGGTCTTCTCCCACGAACACATGTTCTTTATCGAGAGCGACATGTACTTCAACAGGGACGGGATCTATTCGTATGCGAACAGGGATTTTCCCGACAACCTCGAGAGGTTCGCCTTCTTTTCCCGGGCGTGCCTCGAGCTGGCGCTGGCCCTCGGGGATGTCGATATCATGCACTGCAACGACTGGCAGACCGCCCTGGTTCCGGCATACATCCGATCTCTCGATGTCCGCGGCATCTCCTCATGCTACACGATCCACAACCTCGCCTATCAGGGGATTTTCGATGCGACCTTATGGCCCCTGCTCTTCCTCCCGTATGAGTTCTTCAATCCTTCCATGATGGAATACTACGGCCGCATCAATGTCATGAAGGCAGGGATCGTCTTTGCCGACCGCGTGACCACGGTCAGTCCTTCGTACTCCCTCGAGATCCAGACCCCGGAGTTCGGTTCGGGACTGGAGGGGCTCCTGCGGTCGGTTTCCTACAAGCTGAGCGGGATCGTCAACGGCATCGATACCCATGTGTGGGACCCTGCTCACGATAAGCTCATTCCGTGCACCTTTTCCCCCGGCAATCTCGCCGGAAAGGTCTCATGCAGGGAAAGCCTCAAGGACAGGTTTTCCCTCGAACAGAACAAGGCTCCCGTCTTCGGCCTCATCGGCCGCCTGGTGGACCAGAAGGGCATCGACCTGGTCATCTCCGCCATGGACGGGATGATCTCCATGGGAGCGCAGGTGGTGGTGCTGGGGACAGGAGAGAGATGGCATGAAGAGAACCTCCGTCAGATGGCATCGGCTTATCGGGGTCGCCTCGGAGTCTGCATCGGGTTTGACGAGGCCCTTGCCCACCTCATAGAGGCAGGCTCTGATTTCTTCCTCATGCCTTCCCGGTTTGAACCCTGCGGCCTCAACCAGATGATCAGCATGCGCTACGGGACGATCCCCATCGTCACGTGCGTGGGCGGTCTCAAGGATACGGTCGTTGCACTCGGAGAGTGCGAGCATCCCTATGGCCTGCGCGTGAGCCGGCCGACGACACGGGACTTGCTGGCTGCCGTCGGGGAGGCTTGCTCGATCTATACCGATCGACCGGAACTCTTTTCTTCTCTTAGGGACAATGCCATGAAACGAAACGTGGATTGGACGCAATCTGCCATACAGTATCGCACCATGTACGACGAAATGATAAATTTTCGAGAAAGTAAGAGATAAATCGAGCTCTCAAGTTTTCTACAAATTGTAGATAATTCGAAGAGAATGAGGGAAAAACAGAATCCGGCTCGGCTCTCCCGGATGTAGGAATATCGAGGTTCCGATTTATAAGTAAGTGTTTTTACTTAATCAATCCTTCTCAGCAAAAACTTTACGAAGATGGGCATAATCGGATAGAGTCGGGTTTGATCTTTTCCGGCAAGTAGAACATTATGCCGCCATACGTTATGAAGTCGTCTCTCACCTTGGAGGTTGGTGTGGATCACTGCGAAATAATAAAAGAATCGATTATCTCGAGGATTCCCTCAGCTTCTGAGAAGGCACTCATGGAACAGATTGAATTCTTTGAAGAAGATGGGACTATGGTCGTATCCTGTCCCAACAGTTTCTTCCAGAAATATTTAAGCAAACAATACAGGGACTGTATTGTCGAGTGCATCAGTGCCACGCTTCAGAAGCCGGTGGAGGTGCAGTTCCGTGTCCGGAAGGGAAAGGGGCCGAGTCAGGAGGTCCCGAGCCGGGACTACCCGATCCAGATGACGCTGCCGACCTTGACGTCCCCTTCCGCGGCACACGGCCTCAACGGAAACTTCACCTTCGAGGAATTCGTCGTGGGAAGATGCAACGCCTTCGCGTATGAAGCAGCCCTGGCAGTTTCCGATGAGGATATCAGCAAATATAATCCCCTGTACTTTTACTCGGACATCGGCCTCGGGAAAAGCCACATTGCCCATGCCATAGGCAACCGGGCAGTCAAGTCGAAGCAGAACATCAACGTCAAGTACATGACGGCCGGGGATTTCTCCCAGGACTATGTCCACTCTGTGAGAAACAACTGCCTGAAAGGGTTCAAAAACTCATATTCCCCCTCGAAGCTCGATATCTTTTTCATCGACGACGTACACCTCTTCAAGAACAAGGAAAAGACCCAGACAGAGCTCTGCCAGGTTCTCGACGACCTCATGAGTGCAGGCAAGCAGGTCATCCTCTCGGGATACCGCCCCCCGACGTCCATGACCCAGATCGACAAGGGACTTCGCTCCAGGTTTTCGTCAGGCCTTGTCATCGACCTCAAGCGACCCGACAAGCAGACAAGGGAGAAGATCGTCCGGTACAAGGCCCAGAAAAACGGCATTACCCTTCCGGAGGAGGTCGTCGAGTTCATCAGCACCAACGTACTGAGCAGCATCAGGGAGCTTGAAAGTGCGGTTATGACCATCACTGCCATGAGCTCTCTCATGAAGCGTCAGATCACCCTCGATCTTGCGAAAGAGCTCCTCGAAGGAACCCTGGAAAAGCAGCAGAAGGTCACGATCGAGCTCATCCAGAATTTTATCTCCAAGAACTTCTGCATCGCAAAGGACACCCTTGTCTCTCCTTCGCGGAAGAAGGATATCGTCTATCCCCGCCAAGTGGCGATTTTCCTCTGCAGGCGCTATACACGCGAGCCTCTCCAGAGCATCGGCGATGCCTTCTCGAGGAAGCACTCATCAATCATCCATTCTCTCGAGACAATTGAGACCATGTACAAGCAAAATCTCAAGGTAAAGAGGGAGATAGACTTTCTCATTGAGAAGTTCGAGGCAGAGACGGGCTAGTGCGAGCTCAAGCCGTCAGGCGGTTGCCTTATCCCTGCCGCCTCTCTGCTCAAGTCTCGAAAATTGTCGACTCCGGTGAAGAATTCCCGCATCATCGCCACCCAGTAGTACTGCCCTTTTCTCGTGAGCACGAGTTTCTCCCCTTCCCTCCGTACGGCACCTGCGAGGGAGAAGAACAGGAGCTCCGGTCCGAGCAGCCGCCATAGAGGGGCCTTGAATCGAGACCTGAATGAATTCAGGTTTATCGACAAACCGAAGAGACCCATGAGGAAGGCATAGCGGCTCAGCTCCCGGGCGGAGAAGATCTTTCTTGCCGACAACGGGAATTTCCCCTGTCTGATCCTCTCGGCATACAGGGGCAGAGAAAAGGTGTTCGCGTAGATCCTCCCACCTACAAGACCGAATGCTCCGCTTCCCACTCCGAGGTATTCATCGGCCGAGACGATGTATTCATCGATCATGGACGTGCCCGCTTTGGAGAAGCACCATGCGGAATTCGGCTCATAGCGTCCGTCGAGGTATGAGGTGATCGCTTCATAAAACCGCTTTTCTTTCGAATGATCAACCCTGCCCATGATCCCTTTCATCTTTCCCCTCGTCAGGTCGGAAACCATGAGGGGATAGAAGGTGATCTGATCGGGGCCGACATCCATGAGGGTTTCGAGGTCGCTCTCGAGCATCTTCAAGCTCTGGATCGGAAAATTGTATATCATGTCGGTATTCAGGGTGTTCACGATGCCTTTTGCCTCGGTCAGCCTTTCCTTGAGGTGTGGCCCGCTTCCGTACTTTTCATATCTTCCGACAGCCTTGAGGATTTGATCATCGAATGTCTGGATGCCAACGGAAACGCGGCTCACCCCGGCATCCGCAAGACGTTTGAGCATCCCCCTGTCGAGACGGTCGGGATTTGTCTCCACCGAGATTTCGGAGGGCGAGAAATCCCCGGTAATAAGAGACAGGAGATCGAAGAGCTCATCCGGGAGAACCGTAGGCGTTCCACCTCCGATATAGACCCCGGAAAAGGAAAAGCCCCGGTCTCGATACATCCCGAGCTCCTGCTTGAGGGCGGAGAAGTATTCCCTTGCCAGAGGCTCCATGAAAGGCACCCTGTGAAAAGAGCAATACGGGCAGAGCTCGGCGCAGAACGGTATGTGGATATAGAGATGGATCGGCCTGTCCGGAGCAGGCGGAGGCTCGATGGAGCCTCCATTCTCGAAGGAAAAATACCTCGATGCCTGACGGCTCACGTACCACGATATGAAGTTCTCTATGCCCACGATTCTACCTTATCATTCTTATTAAATAGAGTATCAGCGTGACGACGATGCTGACGAGGATGCTCGTGGTAATGGGGATATAGATCCGGTATCCCGGCCTTATTATCCGGATATCTCCGGGAAGCCTTCCCAGCCAGGAGACCGATCCTCCGAAGTAGAGGAAGATTCCGACGATCACGACAACCAGGCCAGAGAGGATGAGCACCATTCCTATCTGCTTCATACAGGGCATATATAGAATCTGAAGAGAATATTCAAGGAAGCATAGCACTGCGCCTTGCACCCCCTCTATATTCCGTGGTAAAGACCAGAGTCACGGACGTGCGATCTCTGATCTTGAGGGGGAATTCGTGATCATGCATCACTTCCTTGGGGTTATTGAAGAAACATCGAGGAAGCTCATTCAATGATCCCAGTAAGGGATACGAGCGTATCACGGGGGTTTGCCCCAGTCACTGCCGTCATCATTCTCGCCAACATGGTCGTGTTTTTCGAGGAGCTTCGCATCGGCGATCAGATCTTTCAGTTGTTCGCCGTCAGCCCCCACGACATTTATGGCTATCTCACGAAGGGAACCGGCAGCATCCTCAAGATTCACTGGTCCATCCTGGTATCTTCGTTCATGCATGCAGGCTACGTGCACCTCTTCGGCAACATGATCTTCCTCTCGGTGTTCGGGCCTGCGCTGGAAAAGAAGATCGGCGCGTTGCGGTTCTCGCTTTTCTACCTGGCAGCCGCCTTCATCGCATTCTATTCGCATGCTGCCGTCTTCCCTTCTTCACCGACGCCGGTAATCGGAGCCTCGGGGGCGATTGCAGCCGTTATGGGCGCATATCTGATCTTCAATCCCAAGGCAAAGATACTCACCATCATCCCGCTGCTCTTCTACATCGAGGTTATCGAGATACCCTCCGTCGTCTTCATTCTCGTCTGGTTTCTCCTCCAGGGTGCATATGGATACTTGAGCATCGAGACAAGCACTTCGGTCGCGTGGTTTTCTCATATCGGAGGGTTCATCATGGGCATGATCGCAGGCATGCAAATGAAATGGTTCAAATGAACTCGTTTTGAACAGATCATAGAGGGAGACTTATACGATGCATTCATTCGGATATTGCTTGGTAAAGGGCATGCAGCTGGTTCGTACGTTGAGGACTCTTATCGAGGGATCACCAGCCTTCTCAATCCGTGATTACCATTCCGTAACTCTCCCGTTCCATCGGTTGAAGAATCGAAATTCCCCATAAGATGTTTTTAATTTTTAACCGGGTATCTCCGGAACATCTGACTTTTTTATAAAGATTCATTTTCATCATCCCGATAGGGAGACTATGAAAACGGGAGAGCAGATTTTTGAAGATAATACAACGTTATATAAATATAATGTTCTCCATGAGGACGACGAGGCCGGTCGTCTATGCACTTATTTTGATTACCATCTTGCTTCTGGTTTTCACCTTGCCCGGAGAGAAGGGTCTCATCCGGAGCTATCAGCTGTATCAGGAGCTCAACGATCTGCAAAGTCAGAACGCAACTCTCAAGAAGAGGAATCAGGTTCTCGCCCAGGAGGCATCCATGCTCAAGGACAATCTGGCATACATCGAGCATGTAATCATACAAGAGATGAATCTGGTAAAGCCGGGGGACATTATCGTCGTGTTCAAAAAGGAAAAGAAATAATCACGGGGTGAGAGGATGTTTTTCGAAAAGAAGACATTGTTAGGGCTGGACATAGGTTCTCAATCGATAAAGATGGTAGACCTTGCAAAGGTCCGTGGGGGTTACGAACTCAAATCCCTCGGCCTGGGTCTCATTCCTGCCGAATGCATCGTGGACAAGGACATCATGGATTCGGAGACCGTGGTCGACACGATCAAGAACCTCAGGGAGAATCTCAAGATCAGGAGCAGGGGAACCGCTACTGCCATATCAGGGCATTCGGTGATCGTGAAGAAGGCGGAACTCCCGCTCATGAGCGAGGCCGAGCTCCAGGAAACCCTGCTCATCGAAGCTGAGCAATACATCCCCTTCGATATAAATGATGTATACTTAGACTCCTATGTCCTGGGAGAGAGTCTCGAGCGCTCCGATATGATGGATGTCCTCTTCGTGGCCTCAAAGAAAGAGCTCGTAGACGACTACTCATCCGCTGTGAGAAATGCCGGGCTCAAACCCATGCTCATGGATGTGGACGTATTCGCTTTGGAGACTATGTACGAGGTGAACTACCCCGATGCCCCCGAGTCGATCGTGGCCCTTGTAAATGCCGGCGCTTCAATGATCAATATCAACGTCCTCAAAGACGGGATGTCGATATTTGCCAGAGACATTTCGATGGGAGGCAGACAGCTTACGGAGCGGATACAGAGAGAGTTCGGTGTAAGCTACGAGCGGGCTGAAAACATCAAGACAGGCTCGGATATCGAAGGGATAGACCTCGAGAGAATCAACTACATCTTCAAAATGGCAGCTGAAACCTATGTCCAGGAAATCCGCAGGACTCTCGATTTCTTCCTCTCGACCATGGTCAATGAGAACATCGAGAGGATCTACATGTCGGGCGGCTCCTGCAGGATTCCGGGCCTCATCACGCTCCTGGGACGGCAGATGGACATTCCCGTGGAGATGGTGAACTCCTTCAACAACATCCACTGGGACGACAAAATCTTTGACCCTGAGTACATGGCCTATATCGCACCTCAAATGGCAGTGGCAGTGGGTCTCGCATTAAGGAGGGCCGACTACAAATGGTAAAGATCAACCTGCTCCCCATAAAATCGGAATTAAGGCAGAAGGCCCTTATCGAGCATGTTGCCCTTCTCTCTTTATGCATCGTGCTCATCTTCATCCTTTCCTGGTTTGTGCAGACTTCTATCAACCATAAGAAGGAGATGCTCCAGCAGGAGATAGCGAACACGAAGATCGAGATCCAGAGGCTCACGGTCGAGGCAGGAAAGATAGACAAGTTCAAGCAGCAGAAGCAGGAATTGGAGCGCAAGCTTAACATCATCAAGGAGCTGAACGCGAAGAAGTCAGGACCGGTAGAGGTGCTCGATCAGCTGAGCCTGCTCATCCCTGAAAAGGCATGGATCACCTCCCTTAACAATACGGGCAACAGCCTCATCCTGAACGGGATAGCAGTCGACAATCCCACCATCGCAGCGTTCATGAAGAGCCTCCAAGCATCTTCCTACTTCCAGGGCGTTGAGCTTGAGCTTACCCAGCAGGAAGGCATGAACCATAAATTTACTATCAAATGTCAAATAAAGTTGCCGAGTTGAGGTGATGTATGAACCCCATTGATTTTATACTGAGACAGAAGCCTGCGATCAAGCTCCTTGCTCTAGTCATCATTCTCGGGGCGATTCTCGGTGTCTACTGGCAGTTTTTCTACCGACCGGTCGTCGCAGAAATCAAAACCATAGAGCCCGAGTTGAATCAGCTCAAGGCAGAGCTCTCCGCCAAACGGGATATCGTGAAGGAAAAACCCAGGTATGAGGCGGAGGTCGAGCAAACAAGGGCTGAGTTCCATCTCGCCCTCAAGCAGCTTCCAAACAAGAGCGAGATTCCCACATTATTGGAGAATATTTCAGGACTGGGCATGTCTGCCGGCCTGCAGTTCAAGCTCTTCAAGCCGAGGCCTGAAGTCGCAAAGAATTTCTATGCGGAGATACCCGTTGATATAGAGGTCGAGGGAAAGTTCCGCGATATCATTGCATTCTTCAGCGAAGTCTCGAAGATGCCGCGGATCGTCAATATCTCCGATATCTCGATCCAGAATATGAAGAAAGGGGCTTCCGGGCCGATCATATTGAGCACAAAATGCATCGCCACGACGTTTAAATTCATTGAGGATACGGCCAATACAACGGAAAAAGGGACGGGAAAATGAAAGGATATCTATCCACACTAATCGCGATCCTATCGGTAGGTGTCGTTGCATGCTCAGGGGGAGGGAATCCTTCCACGCAAACCGCCTCGAGCGCCTCTCCCAATGCCGGCAGTGCCAAGCAGGAGAAAGTGCTGCCCGTATTGGCCCCAGAGGAACAAATGAAGCCGGCATACCAGATCATGGGATTGAGAGATCCCTTCCTGCCATTTGAGACGTCTCTGTCGGCCGAAGAGGCCAGAAAGAACATAATCGAC
The DNA here is from genome assembly GCA_029547185.1 of Deltaproteobacteria bacterium. GTDB lineage: Bacteria > Desulfobacterota > Desulfomonilia > UBA1062 > UBA1062 > Phosphitivorax. The sequence goes on from JAKPPU010000115.1 coordinate 44,114, forward strand.
CCGCTTCAGAGACTCTCTCTTTCTCAGGTCGGGATCGTAGGGATCATCCTTGGGAAGGATAAGCGTGCACTCATCCAGGAAGCATCGGGGATTGGTTACATCGTAAAAGAAGGAACCCTGTTGGGGGAGAACTCGGGTATCGTGACCGCGATAACGGCCGATGGGGTTACCGTCAAACAACATTTTAAAGATTACATGGGGCGCGTGACTACAAGGGAAATAGTATTGTCGCTCAAGAAGGAAGAGGGGGTAACAGGAAAATGAGTAAAAAAATCATTCTTACAGCATTAATCGGCCTACTGTTGACGCCCGCATATGTTTTTGGGCTGACAATACAGAGCGTTGATTTCATGACTGTCGAGAACAAATCGAGACTGCAGATAGGGATTGATGAAAAGGCAACCTTCGATGTTGCTCGTAACGGGGACAATCTCATCCTGAGAGTCGATGATGCAAAGATCCCGAAGCATCTTTCACGTCCCTTCATCACGGAAGATTTCGAAACAGCTGTCAAGCAGATCCTTCCGCGCCAGAGGGGAAAAGACGTTCTCTTCAAGATTTCCATGAAGAAAGTCGTCCCTTACTTTGTCTCGCAGGACAACAAGGTCCTTATCATGGATTTTGACATACCCAAATGGGCAAGGAAGTCGGACAAGGAAGGACAGGGGCCGGCTCTCAAGGTCCAGACAGTCTCGGCAATAGAACAGACCGCTCAGCCTGTTCGCAAGGGAAAGGGTGCGCCATCGGCAAAGACCGTTCCTTCTCTCAAGGCCTCTGATGTCATTAACGACCCGAGCAACGAGCCGAGATATGTCGGGGAACGCATATCGCTTGATTTCCAGAATGCGGACATTCACAATGTCTTAAGGATCATTGCCGACGTCAGCGGCCTCAACATCGTCACCTCGGACGAGGTCAAGGGCAACATTACGATAAAGCTCAAGGACATTCCCTGGGATCAGGCTCTCGATGTCGTGCTGGAAAGCAGGGACTTGGGAAAGATGGCCGTAGGCAACGTCATAAGGATCGACGCTGCAGACAAGATCAAGAAGGCACAGGAGAGGAAGCTCGAAACCAAGAAGACTGAAGAACAGCTCGAACCGCTCATCACATCCGTCATCCCGGTTAATTTTGCCAAGGCGGGAGAGGTCGCAACCACAATAAAAGGCAAGGAAGTGGGTCTGGTGTCCGACAGGGGCAGCATCACGGCAGAGAGCAGAACAAATGTACTCATCGTCAAAGACATCAAGAAAAATGTTGATGACATCAGTGCCATGGTCAAACGTCTCGACAAGGCGACACCTCAGGTTCTCATCTCGGCGCGGATCGTACAGGCAGACGACGATTTCACCAGGGGTCTGGGCGTTCAGTGGGGCGGCTCCTACCGAAATCAGTCCGACAGGTCCCACTTCGGTCTCTCCGGAATTAACACGGGCCCTGCCACGAACCTCTTCGATAACGCCGTGACCAACGGCAAACCTTCGTGGTCCCCGATGCTTGCCCCCACACCGTCACTTGCAGTGAACTTCCCGACCCAGCAGGCTGCAGGATTCGGTATCACCATCGGGAGACTTGCTGGATCGGCTTTCGACCTGGACCTCAGGCTTGACATCGGCGAAACGATCGGCAGTGCAAACGTGATCGCACGGCCCAAGATCGTCACCATGGACAACAAAAAGGCAACTATCCGCCAGGGTGAAAAGTACCCCTATATCGTAAGGGACAAAGAAGGCCAGCTCTCGACAGAGCTCAAGGATATCGAACTTATTCTTGAGGTAACCCCGCGCATCGCCTTCGACGGAAGCGTCAACATGGAGATCTCTGTCAAGAGAAACGCCATCGGTGCATACAAAAACTCGCTGGGCGACCCCAGTATAACCTCGCGTGAGGCCGTGACAGAAGTCCTTGTCAAGAATGGGGAGACCTCCGTTATCGGCGGCATCATCGAAGAAGAAGATAAGCAGACACTCCAGCAAGTCCCGTACCTGGGGAGAATCCCGATATTCGGTGCGCTCTTCAGGGGAAAGATGAATGAAAAGCATAAGAAAGAGCTTCTCATCTTCATCACTCCGCAGGTACTGGAACCATTGGCGATGAAATAGCATGAGCCCAAGGCATATACCGTGCCCCTTTCGGGCACGGTATATGCCGATGCAGCATTCCAGCAAACCATACTTCCCTTGATAAGAAACACGTTCATTATCCGTCTCTTCTGCATGAAACCCCCTGCAGGCACCGCGTCTCTCACCAGGGAGAGTGATGCCGTAAAGCTCTTTATCTGCGGGATTGAAATCTTCCCGGGGTATCTCCATCCTTTATTCTTGTGAACCGGAATAATAGCCGGTCACCCGAGGATAGCCGCCTGGAAGTTTGAAAGATTTTTCTTGGTGTTCATTCCATGTCGGGAAAGACAGGAGATCCACGTTGACAGAACCATCTTATAATTACTATATGGAATGTATCTATCTCAAGGGGAGAATTACCGATGGCAAAGACGACGCGAAAAGAACTGCTCAATCCGCAGGATGAGTTCATAACCACTACCAGCGCGACAGTGAAGTGGATCAAGGAAAATCCTTCACGGTTTGCAATCATAGTAACCATTGTACTTGCCGTCTTTGCCAGCGGGATCGGATTTTATCACTGGAAAACGAGCAGAGAGGATTCTGCCATGCTTGCATACAGCAACACGTCGAAGAGCTCTCAGGGCACCTTGGATGTACTGCAGACGTATGGCGATACCAATGCCGGCAAACTTGCAAAATTGAGGCTGGCACGAATGTCCTATAATGAAAATAATCCCAAGATGGCAAGTGATTATGCCAGGGGATTCGTTGATGACTGGGACCGGGAAGATGTCTTCCATTGGCAGGGAATCCTCATCCTGGGGGCTGAGCACCTGAACCAGCGCCAATATGCGCAGGCGGTCTCTGTCCTGGCTGACTGCGTCAAGGAGTCGCCGAAAAATATCAAGGATCAGGCCCTCTTCTATACAGCCGTGGCGTATCTCGGTCTGGGAAAAAGAGACGAGGCAAAGAAAGCGCTCTCCGGAATTTCGGAAAACTTCCGCGATGTCGCAATACCTTCTCTTGCAGCTTTAGAGAGGCATTAAGGAGTATTGGTTGATGCCAAACAATAAACCCCTGAAAAACGGGAACAGCATGATAAAGAACATAGCCCTCTGGGTGGTAATCGCCCTGATTATGGTGATGCTCTTTCACCTCTTCAACAAGCCGTCTTCCGAGGCGACCGCGCTCCCATTCAGCAATTTTCTCGGGATCCTGGATCAAGGCAAGGTAAAAGAGGTCGTCATACAGGGCAATGATATCAAGGGGAAACTGGTCGACAATTCCACCTTCGAGACATATGCCCCCAACGATCCGAAGCTCGTGGAGAGGCTGATGGAGAAGAAGGTCGTCATATCGGCCAAGCCGAGTGATGACTCTCCCTGGTATATGTCCGTGCTCATCTCATGGATACCCATGCTCCTCCTGATAGGCGTATGGATTCTCTTCATGCGGCAGATGCAGGCAGGAGGAACCAAGGCGATGAGCTTCGGCCGAAGCCGTGCCAGACTCATGACCCAGGACAAGATCAAGGTCACCTTCGCGGATGTCGCCGGGGTCAATGAAGCCAAAGAAGAGCTCGAAGAGATTATCGAGTTCTTGAGAGAGCCGAAGCGGTTCACATCGCTCGGAGGAAGGATCCCCAAAGGAGTGCTCCTTCTCGGGCCTCCCGGAACAGGGAAAACCCTCCTCGCAAAGGCTGTTGCCGGTGAAGCAGGGGTGCCTTTCTTCAGCATGTCCGGGTCCGACTTCGTGGAGATGTTTGTCGGTGTCGGCGCATCACGGGTGAGAGACCTCTTTGCCCAGGGGAAACAGAATGCCCCGTGCATCATCTTCATCGATGAGATCGACGCCGTGGGAAGGCATCGGGGGGCAGGCCTCGGCGGAGGACACGACGAGAGAGAGCAGACGCTCAACCAGCTCCTCGTCGAAATGGATGGCTTTGAAGCCAACGAGGGTGTCATCCTGATGGCGGCCACAAACAGGCCCGATGTTCTCGATCCGGCACTCATGAGGCCGGGAAGATTCGACCGCCAGGTCGTGGTGGCCAGTCCGGATGTAAAGGGCAGAGAAGGCATCCTCAAGGTCCACTCAAAGAACATCCCCTTGGCCGAGGATGTCGATTTGCGCATCCTTGCCAAAGCCACGCCGGGCTTCTCAGGGGCCGACCTTTCGAACCTCGTCAATGAAGCCGCTCTCCTCGCTGCGAGAAAAAAGCGCACCAAGGTCAGCATGGAAGATTTGGAGATGGCGAAAGACAAGGTGCTCATGGGCGTGGAGCGCAAGAGCATGGTCATCTCGGAAGAAGAAAAGAATGCAACGGCATACCACGAGGCCGGCCATGCGCTCGTGGCGAAGAAGCTGTCCCATGCCGATCCGGTATACAAGGTGAGCATCATCCCCAGAGGAAGGGCCATGGGAGTAACCCAGCAGCTTCCCATAGATGACCGGCACACGTACAAGAAAGACTTCCTGCTCGCAACCATTTCGGTCCTCATGGGAGGAAGGGTGGCCGAGGAGCAGGTTCTCGGATATATCACCACAGGGGCCGGCAACGATATCGAGCGCGCGACCGACATGGCACGGCACATGGTCACCGAATGGGGCATGAGCTCGCTTGGACCCTTGAGCTTCGGGAAGGTCGAACAGGAAATGTTCCTGGGGAGAGAGATCTCGAAACGCGTCGATTACAGCGAATTGACAGCGCAGAAAATCGATGAGGAGATAAAATCGATCATCGTCAGCTGTTACAACAAGACCACCCAGATCATCCAGGAGAACATCGATATCCTGCACCTGATAGCAAAACGTCTCTTGGAGAAAGAGGTCCTCGATGGCTCTGAGATCGACAAGATCATCCAGGAAGGGGTTGCCTAGGATCAGGGTGCTCACAGATGCGAACGAACGTGCCGTCCTGTCGTGTGGAGCAGACCCGGCCTCCCTTCCCTACCTGGTACCCAAGCTCACCCATAAGAACCTCTTGATCGAGGATGTCAGGCTCTATGCGGCGAATATCATCAAGCAGAGCATGCTCTCAATCGGGGGAGATGCCGCAGTCCATAGGAATGCAATCAGCGGCAGAGTCGAAACCTCCGACTGTCTCATCATGGGCGACCTCAGGCATTACCGCCGCCTCGTGGAGAAGCTCAAGGCCCAGCCCGGCCTCGAGCCCATCGCCGAAGCGATAGAGGAGCAGGTCTTCCAGGAGCCGCAGGGCCTCCTGCTCAAGCTCTGCTCAAGGGATTACCGCTGGGAGAAGACCCCGATCATCATGGGAATCCTCAATGTCACCCCTGACTCGTTCTCGGATGGAGGCCTGTGGCGTGACCCGGTGCGCGCCCTCGATCATGCACTCGAAATGGTGGAGCAGGGCGCCGATGTCATCGATATCGGGGGAGAATCATCCCGGCCCGGCGCAGGCACCGTCGATGACGAGGAGGAGGCATCCCGCGTGGTGCCGGTCATCAGGAAGCTGGCATCACGGATCAGCGTCCCCATAAGCATCGATACCAGGAAAGCTTCTGTGGCCGAATCTGCAGTTGAGGCCGGTGCATGCATCATCAATGACATCAGCTCACTCTCCCATGATCCCCGGATGCTCGATGTTGCCAGGCGGACAGGCGTGGGCCTCATCCTGATGCATATGCGGGGAACACCGCAGACCATGCAGGATGAGACAAGCTATCAGGATATCATCCGGGAGATATATGCATATCTCGAAGCCAGGATGAACTTTTGCCTGGATATGGGCATAGATCCTCTCTCCATCCTCGTTGACCCGGGAATAGGATTCGGCAAGGACGTCGAGGGCAATCTCCGGATCATCCGCCGCATCTCGGAGTTCAGATCACTGGGTATGCCGGTGGTCCTCGGCCATTCGAGGAAGTCATTCATCGGCTCGGTCCTCGATGCACCGAGCAGCGAGAGGCAGAGAGGTACGGATGCCCTGAGCGCCTGGTCGATCATTCAGGGAATCGATGTGCTCCGTGTCCATGATGTCGTCAGCACGCGGCAGGTAAGAGACATGCTTCTCGCAATCGAGGCCAGCGCATGATCCTGGGCGTGGGCATCGACATCGTGGACGTAAGTAGGATCTCGTCCCTTCGCACGAGGTACGGAGACCGGTTCCTTGCCCGCATCTTTACCCGTGGTGAAGCTGCGTACTGCGAGAGCAAGCATGACCCGTCCCGGCACCTCGCCGCACGCTTTGCAGCCAAGGAGGCGGCGATGAAGGCTCTCGGCACCGGATTCGCGAGGGGTGTCAAATTTACGGATATAGAAGTGTGCAAAGGCCAGGGTCAGCCCCGGATCGTCCTGCATGGAAAGGCACTGGAGCTGTCGGAGGATCTGGGCGTTTTCCGGATGCATATCAGTATCTCCCATGACAGGCTCTATGCCACAGCCCTTGTCATCCTGGAGGGTGATGGATAAGTCTTCTCCTTAAGGGGATATCGCCATGCCTGAATATATAAGCCACACCCCACAGGATACCAGAAATCTGGGCAGGAACATCGGAAAACTGCTCAAGGGAGGGGAGATCGTCCTTCTGCACGGCGATCTGGGAGCGGGAAAAACGCTCCTTACCAAGGGGATTGCAGAGGGTCTCGGGGTCGAAGATCCGTCAACGGTTGTGAGTCCGAGCTTCACCCTCGTGAATGTATACAAGGCCAGACTTGACATTGTTCATGTAGACCTCTATAGGCTAGACTCTGATGAAGTATACGACCTCGGACTTGAAGATTACATGGACCAGGAGCATGTCATCGTGGTCGAATGGGCCGAAAAGGTGCAGGATTTCTTTTCGGGACAGGTAGTGGATGTGACAATCGAATACGTGGGGGAATCCACTCGGAAAATCACCTTAAATCATCAACGGTCCCCGGCCGATACCAGGTTTACGGGGCTTTTTCCCGGATAGCGACATGAATCGAGCTCGGCAGCAGGGTGAGAGTATCTCGCCAAAGGATACCGTATTTTGAAGGGAAAGACGCGATGGGGTTGATCGTCCAGAAGTATGGTGGTACATCGGTCGGCAGTCTTGAAAGGATTCAGAGGGTTGCCGGGAAGATTGCACAGCGCTACCGGGAAGGCAACAGAATCGCTGTCGTGGTTTCTGCCATGTCGGGAGAAACGGACAGGCTCATCAATCTCGCGAAGAATCTATCCCCAAAGCCTGATTCCAGAGAGATGGACGTGCTCGTCTCAACGGGCGAGCAGGTCAGCGTCTCCCTGCTGGCAATGGCCTTGAAGGACCTCGGGGTTCCCGCACGCTCGCTCCTGGGACACCAGATCTGTATTTATACCGACAAATCCCACACCAAGGCGCGCATACATCAGATTGAAACCGGGAAGATCCAGCAGGTTCTGGAATCCGGGGAGGTCGCCGTCGTAGCAGGGTTTCAGGGGATTACCGAAGAAAAGGACATCACGACCCTGGGAAGGGGCGGGTCCGACACCTCGGCAGTGGCCCTGGCAGCCGTATTGAAAGCCGATGTCTGCGAGATCTATACGGATGTCGACGGCGTCTATACGTGCGATCCCAATATCTGCAGCAAGGCACGGCGCCTGGACAGGATCTCCTATGATGAGATGCTCGAGATGGCGTCCCTGGGAGCAAAGGTGCTCCAGACGAGGTCGGTTGAATTCGGAAAAAAATACAATGTTCCTATTCTGGTCAAGAGCACCTTCACGGATGAGGGAGGCACTCTGACCACGGCGGAGGATGAGGATATGGAAAAAGAAGTTGTTTCCGGAATTACCTATGATCGCAATGAGGCCCGGATCACCCTGCTGGGTGTTCAGGACAGGCCGGGGATCGCAGCGACGGTTTTCAGCGCCCTGGCTGATGAAAACATCAATGTGGATATGATCATCCAGAATTCCTCTGCCGACGGCAAGTTTGCCGACCTGAGTTTCACCGTCACGAAGACCGACAGCGAAAGGGCCCTGGAGATCGTGCGGGGAAAGGCATCAATCCTCGGGGCTAGAGATGTGGTGGGTGATACGGCGATCGCCAAGCTCTCCATCGTGGGGGTGGGAATGCGGTCGCATGCAGGGGTGGCGGCCCGGATGTTCGAGTCCCTCTCGCAGGTGGGGATCAATATCATCATGATTTCCACCTCCGAGATCAAAGTCTCCTGTGTGATTGACGAGAAGTTTCTCGAACTGGGTGTACGCGTTCTGCACGACGCCTTCAAACTCGACGAGCCGGGGAACAGCCTTGAAAAAAATTGAGATCTACGACACGACGCTCAGAGACGGCACACAGGCCGAAGACGTAAACTTTTCGCTGGATGACAAATGCGATATCGCTCTGAAGCTCGACCAGCTGGGGGTCGATTTCATCGAAGCCGGATGGCCGGGGGCGAATCCCAAGGATGATAAGCTGTTCTCGACTCTGAGGCAGATGAAGCTGAAGAAGGCAAAGGTTTTTGCCTTCGGAAGCACCTGCAAGCCGGGCAAGAGGCCCGAGAAGGACAGGATGATCCAATCCCTGGTCGCTGCCCGTCCGGACGGGGTGGCGATATTCGGCAAGGCCTGGGATGCTCATGTCCTCGGCAAAGGAGGCCTCGGGTGCTCGCTGGAAGAGAATCTCAGGATCATCAGAGAGACCATTGCCTATCTCAAGCCCCATTTTGCACAGATCTTTTTCGATGCTGAGCATTTTTTCGACGGCTTCAGGAACAACCGGGAATATGCCCTCTCCGTGCTCAAGAGCGCAAAAGAAGGCGGTGCCGACAGGATAGTGCTCTGCGATACGAATGGAGGCAGCCTTCCTTCAGAGATTGCCGAGGCGGTAAGCTTCTTGACGAGTAACCTCGCCGCTCCTTTGGGCATTCACTGTCACAACGACGGTGATCTTGCCGTAGCAAACTCCATAACCGCTGTCCAATCCGGGATCGACCACATCCAGGGAACGATCAACGGGCTCGGAGAGAGATGCGGAAACGCTAACCTGTGCTCCATCGTACCCAATTTGAGCATCAAGATGGGATACGTTACTCTTCCCCCGGAGAGGATGCACATGCTCAATGACGTATCCCGCTATGTCGGCGACATCGGCAATCTGTCTCACAACAAGCACCAGCCCTATGTCGGGGAGTCGGCTTTTGCCCACAAGGCCGGCATTCATGTCAGCGCGGTGATCGATGATCCGACGATGTACGAACACATAGACCCTGCCCTCGTGGGGAATCAGCGGCGCGTTCTGGTTTCAGATCAGGCCGGCAAGAGCAACATCATCTTCAAGGCACGGGAATTCAACATCGACCTCGCAAAAGACGACACCACGGCAAACGAGATCGTCCGGATCATTAAAGATCTTGAGAACTGCGGATTCCAGTTCGAAGGCGCGGATGCCTCTCTGGAGCTCCTCATGAAAAAGGCCATGGGAGCGCACATGCGCTCGTTCAAGCTCAAGGGATTCCGGGTGAATACCGATCGCCGCAGTGACGATACGGATCCCATATCAGAGGCCACCATCATGATCGAGGTGGATGGAAGCATAGAGCATACGGCAGCCATGGGAAACGGTCCGGTCAACGCCCTTGACCAGGCCCTGCGTAAAGCACTCCAGAAATTTTATCCCTGCATCCAGGACGTCGAGCTCCTCGATTATAAGGTGCGGGTTATCTCATCCAAAAAGGGTACCGGGTCCGTTGTCCGGGTCCTGATTGAATCGGGCGATAAAAAAGACCACTGGAATACCGTAGGAGTATCCACCAATATCATCGAAGCATCCTGGATGGCCCTCGTTGACAGCATGGATTACAAGCTTTACAAAGACTCCAAACGCTCTTGAGAACCCCCTGGCATATTCAGTAAAGCCGGCCCCTCGTTCATCCGATAAGATTTAGCAGGGCAAGCAGGCACAGTAAAAGGGGCAGAAAGATGCACAAGGACAATAGCAAGATAGAGTTCCAGGGCCTGAAAAAGTGGATGAAGCAGGGTGAATACATCATCTCGACCATCGCTGATGACGGTACCATCTGGACATTTACCAGCAAAGTTCTGCCCATATTCGATTTCGGCAACACGAAGATCTTTCAGGCCCAGGAATCGGGAATCGCTGAAGTGAGGGGAGTCGAGAGGGGAGACGAGCTGTATTTCTCCATCCAGGGAATAAAGGTGTCCAAGGTGTATGACTTCTTCTATCAGGATGATCTATAACTCGTATCCAGGCTCAAGGTAAGAATCTTAAGGAGAGGATCACCTCTCCTTTTTCATTTCCAGAATGCCCCCAGAACGATCGAAAAGAGGGTGAGGCACATGATCCACAGGGGAATTTTTGATCTTTTCCCATCCTTGGAAACCTGCAGCAGCTCGATAAGGGCAAACACTGCGACGGTGAGGAAGACACCTCCGATAGAAAGTATATTCATCTGCGCTATGATGCTTATGCCCAGCCAGATGCACAGGGGGATAAAGAGAATAACCCATATCATGGGCCATCTATACCACATGATGGTTCTGGGAGAAACACCTGAGTTATTTTCATGATTTGTCAGATTATATCAAGACCTTAATTGAGAGTTTGCGCCTGACGTTTATAATCTTTTTATCCTTGATATTTTTACCCATCCATGAGATACGGGGGCAAATCGAGCCAGTAGCTCAGCCGGTAGAGCATCGGACTTTTAATCCGGTGGCCGAGGGTTCGAATCCCTCCTGGCTCACTGTGGGTCCCCATCGTCTAGCTAGGCCCAGGACACCGGCCT
>JAKPPU010000007.1 GCA_029547185.1 Deltaproteobacteria bacterium
GACATGCCCGTGGACAAGAGAGTGGTACGAGGTCGCCTTCTGCGGGCCGGACAGCTTCTGGATCCCCTGCCCCAACTATCCCTTGCATCCCGGGGCGGGACCCGGGTACTACCCCCCCATGAAGGATCTTTACACGTGCAGATCGCAGATGAGATCGATCGCATCGAGTGAAGCAATGTTTTATGGAAGGTTCAACCGGTATGGCACGATGCAGGAGATGATCGATGCAGGATACATCACTTACATGACCTGTCCGGGTTGCGGTTACGACTACATCATCGAACTGGGGTACAAGACCTATACCCTCTACTGTCCCATGCCTCAGCAACCGAGCCATGGAAGTGTCGTCGACGGGATGTTCAGCTGGGAGTAGAGTACCGACTCGATCATCGGGTTGTTGATCCCGACCGGAGCGAATGCGCAGTTTTTCAGTTGCATTGGCGAATCCTGCCATTCCCGTTTCCATTGCGTAGCTGTACGGTCCAGAGTGAAGTACTGTGCCGGGTAAGCCCCGAAGGCCAGTAACAGTCAGCCGCTGATGGAATTCCAGGCAAGGAACTGCCGCTTCATGAATCCTCCGACATATCGCGCCGGAAGACTGGAAGGCCGCTTGAACGGAAGCGAGCAGGTTCCTGCCCTGTAGAAACCCGGACTCACTCACATATCGGGTTGTCAAACCGTCGAGGAGCTTTGGTGTAGCCAGGCCAGGCTACCCGCAAGCTGAACCGTTCTTCTCAGTAATGCGAAGATCGTGCGGGTCTTCAGGTGACCTTACGGCTCTGCCGGCCAGAACGCCGGCCAGGATCAGCAGGCTTCCCGCGGCCAGCTTCCAGAGTGACGGCCTCTCACCGAAGCACAGGATCGAGGCGAGGACCGAGAGCGGGATCTTCGCGTTGTTGAAGGCGGCGAGGACGCCAGGTTCGACCTTGGTGGCGCCCTGGTTCCACAACATGAAGCATATGCCGCTCGCTATCACGCCGAGATAGACGATCGCAGCGACCTGCAGGATCGACAGCGCATGGATCGAGCCTGCCGCTGGGATGGCTCCCGGCAGGGTTGCAATGAACCCTCCAAGGTACATCAGAGCCATCACCTCGATCGTCCTCGGTATCCGGAAGGCGGAGTCGATCCGCCTGAAGGCCACCTGACCGGCAGCGAAGAAGACGTTGGAGAGCTGCACGAGGATCAGCCCGTCGACGAATCCCGGTGAAGCCGGCCTGTTCCACAGGAGGAGCGCCCCGCCGGCCACAGCGGCTGTCGATGCCGCGAGAATCGAAAAACCTCCCCGACGGGACGAAAGCCACTCGAATGCCGCCACGAAAAGCGGCGTGGTCACGGTGAGCATCGCGACCTCCCAGGCCTCGAGGCTCTTGAATGATTCGATGTAGACGAGGTACATGAGGCCGAACTGGACCGCACC
>JAKPPU010000020.1 GCA_029547185.1 Deltaproteobacteria bacterium
GGGGGTTGCAGGCGATGCTTGAGCGGTCTTGCTCTCGGGGTCTTTCGGAGGGTCGGTCTGTTTCTCGGGCTCGGGGGCCTTGGGGGGATCGGCAGGCTTGGTCGACACTTTGTCGGTCGAGCCCTGATCTGCAGGTGGGGCAGGTGCAATGATCTTGCTGTTGAACTTCCCCTTGCTGTACTCCCGATAGTAATGCGTCATGCACATTCCCCGGGCCTTCACGGGCTTCCCGCATCCATCGACAGGGCACTTCTTCGGGTCCATGATCTTCCCTCTCTCTGCCTGCTGGCACTCGATACATTTTGAGAACACGGTTTTCTTGTCTTCTGTCTCGGCCTCCATCGCGGCCGCCCTTCTCCGTCCGCATGCCTCGCGGCTCATCCGGCAGTTGTAGAACTCGCAGGTAAAGAATTCTGGCGACGCCATAAACTCCCGGATCATCTTTTCGTCCGTCCCGGGCCGGATGGGGTGCTTGTAGATGGGGAGGTCAGTCAGCATGGGCGGCCTCCATGTCCAGCAGCAGCCCCACTTCCCGCTCGATCCGACGCTCCGCGATTTCGATATACTTGGGGTTGAGTTCGATGCCCTGCCACTTCATCCCCAATTTGCCCGCAGCTATCCCAAGCGTTCCCGAGCCACAAAAAGGGTCCAGGACGATGCCTCCCGGGGGCGTGACGAGTTTGACGAGGTATTGAATCAGGGCAAGGGGCTTGACGGTGGGATGGTTGTTGCCGGGGCCGCGTTCGTCACGGGATGCCTTCGCGCAGTAGAAGAAGCGGGCGGCTGATCCGTTGTCGCCTCGCGCTGGCATACCGCTGTTGTGGTCATATTTGCCGTAAACGTCTTTCGTTTTTCGTGAATTGAGAGGGACATCGGCAATCGCGCCCGGGCTCTCCGGGAACATCCCCACAACCTCCTCGCTGCCGTCGTGGATCACGTTGGCAGGGAAGCGGCCGAGGATGGTGCCGGCCGGATCTTGCCACGAATTGTTCAGGCCTTGCCCAAAGCACGCCTTTGAATCTCCATTTTTACTTATTATCAAGGGGCGCGACTGTTGTGTTTCTATCCGGCACCCG
>JAKPPU010000098.1 GCA_029547185.1 Deltaproteobacteria bacterium
GAAGATCCCAAAGTCTTGCTCAACTCCATATCCAGAAAGCTCATGTTCCTCTCATACTCCTTGAATCCCATGCCACCCTCCCCATGTGTTCCAAGATGAGGAGAATATACCATGTTTCACCAATAATATCATTATATTAAATGCTTTTATCGCCAGAAATCAGCTCGGTTCCTCGCTTCATGATCGCTTGGGTTGTGCAAAGATTTCGGAAAGTGTATGGCATCCTCTTCAAGCATCATATTCAAACGTCTGATGCACATTCATGCTGCGGATCAGCGAACGGAATCATAATATCATTATTTTAAAGGAGATACTAGAACTATCTCCTGGATGTCCACGCACAGCATGATGCTGTGCTCCGAGCCGGTCGCCTACTGGTTTCTGAGCCGGATATAGATCTTCGGCAGCTCTCCGGACTGGTCTTCGATCCTCTTCATAATAAGAAAGGGGACAAGTAAGAGAGAGTAAAAGGAGTAAGGTAAATAAAAAAGGGGACAGATTTATTTTCCGCTCATTTATTTTCCGCTCGTCCCCTTTTCACTTTGTACCTGTCTTCGTATACAAATAAATCTGTCCCCTTTCTCTTTGCTTTCTCTTATTTGAGTTAACGCCCTTGCGCTTTCGCAGGAATGACAGATAGGAAAACGGGAATGACGGGAGAGAAAATGTGAATGATGGTAAATATGAACGGGCTTATTCAGGCGACAAAAAAGGCGGCGAAGAATCCGCCGCCTTCTTGAAGAGCTTACGATCTGTTCCTAGCTGATGAAGAGCATCTCCCAGTACTGCGGGATGGGCCAGCATTCGTTGTCCACGTAATGCTCGAGGGTGTCGGCCTTTTCCCTGATGTCGGCCATAAGCTTCCTGATATCGACGGAGAAGTACTCTGCCTTTTTCTCTTCGTCCCTGATCGCTTTCGCCTTGGCGAGCTTGGCTTCGAGATCGCCGACCAGCTTCTGGGTGTCGCTGATCAGGCCGACTACGGTCTTGAGGAGCTCCTTCTGGGGTTTGAGCTCTTTCGCATCGCCCATGACCTCGATGACGGCTTTGATCGACTGCGCGACGGTCTTCTGGTACGACACGGCCGCCGGGATGATCTGGTTCTGCACCATGTTCGAGAGCGTCACTGCCTCGATGTCGATGTCCTTGATCAGTTTCTCCAGGCGGACATGGTAGCGGGATTTCAGCTCCTCGGGCGTGAGCACGCCGTACCTGTCGAAGAGTCTGAGGGCCTTGTCGGTCTTGAGGTCCTTGAGCGCCTTGCAGCTCGTCTTCTTGTTCGGCAGTCCTCTCCTCTCGGCCTCGATCTCCCACTCTTTTACGTAGTTGTCGCCCATGTAGAGGATGGCCTTGTTGGCCTTGATCTCTTCCTTGATGACGTCGAGAGCTGCCTGGCTTACATTGCCGCCCTTTGCCCTGATCTTGTCCGCGAGGATGTCGAGGCTTTCGGCCACGATGGTGTTGAGGACGGTGGCCGGGAAGGATATCGACTGCGAGGAGCCCACGGCCCTGAACTCGAACTTGTTGCCGGTGAAAGCGAAGGGCGATGTCCTGTTCCTGTCCGTGCTGTCCTTGCTCAAGACAGGCAGCTTCGAGATGCCGAGGTCGATGATCGCGTTGTCGTTGGCCTTCGTGACCTTGCCCTTCTCGATATTCTCGAGGATCTCGGTGAGCTGCTCGCCTAGGAAGACCGAGATGATCGCGGGCGGGGCCTCGTTGGCTCCCAGCCTGTGGTCGTTTCCGGCCGATGCGACCGATGCCCTCAGGATGTCGGCGTGGGTGTTCACTGCCTTTATTGTGGCCATGAGGAACACGAGGAACTGGATATTGTCGTGGGGCGTCTTGCCGGGGTTGAGCAGATTGTTGCCGAGGTCGTCGGCGAGCGACCAGTTCACGTGCTTGCCCGAGCCGTTGATCCCGGCAAAGGGCTTTTCATGGAGCAGCAACCTGAGCCTGTGGGTGGCTGCGACGCGCTTCAGCGTGTCCATGACGAGCTGGTTGTGGTCTGCGGCCAGGTTCGCCTCTTCGAAGATCGGAGCGATCTCGAACTGGCTGGGGGCCACCTCGTTGTGCCTGGTCTTTGCCGGGATGCCCAGCTTGTAGAGGTCTTCCTCGACGTCGTGCATGAACGACAGGATCCTCTCCTTAATGCTGCCGAAGTACTGGTCCTCGAGCTGCTGGCCCTTGGGCGGTGCCGCCCCGAGAATGGTCCGGCCGCTCAATACGAGATCCTGTCTCTTGTAGTAGTAGTCCTGATCGATGAGGAAATATTCCTGCTCGGGTCCGAGCGTGGCGAATACCTTGTTCGACTCCCTGTTGCCGAGGAGGCGCAGCATGTTGATTGCGCTCTTGTTGATCGCGCTGATGGAGCGCAGGAGCGGGGTCTTCTTGTCGAGAGCCTCTCCGGTGTACGATATGAAGATCGTGGGGATGCACAGGGTAGTGCCCAGGCCGTTCCTGATGATGAAAGCCGGGCTCGTCGGGTCCCATGCCGTGTAGCCGCGTGCCTCGAACGTCGAGCGCAGCCCCCCGCTCGGGAAGCTCGATGCGTCGGGCTCGCCCTGGATGAGCTGCTTGCCAGTGAACCTCTCGATGACGTCTCCGGAATCCGTGAACTCGATGAACGAATCGTGCTTTTCCGCCGTGGAGCCGGTCATGGGCTGGAACCAGTGGCAGTAGTGGGTCGCCCCTTTCTCGATGGCCCATTCCTTTATCGCGTGGGCAACAGAGTTGGCAGTATCGCTGTCGAACTTCCGCCCCTCGTTGACGATCTCGGTGACGCGCTTGAAGACGTCCTTGGGCAGCCTCTCCATCATGATCTTGGTGCTGAAAATGTCTTCCCCATAGTACTGGGAAACCTGGACTTTCTTTTCTTTCACGATGGAATAGTTCCTCTCTGATGCTGTGATCGGATCTTTAATCTTCATGTATCCTCCAGAAGGAAAGGGGAGCTTTCCTTATTTTCACTGCTGACGATTCTGCAAGGGGAATGCCAGCTCCGGATACCTATAAGTTATCGTTATCATATATTAATCTATACCAAAAGATCAGCCTTGTCTGCACAATATTGATTCATCTCGAATGCAATGGATCAATATTGTGCAACAGGAAAGCGCCCTTTTTTTAAAGGGGCGGCAGACAGATCCCGCTACTCGGAGCGGCCCTCCCGGTACTCGCAGCTCGCCCTGATGAAGTCTCTGAACAGCGGATGGACCTGCATGGGCTTCGACTTGAATTCGGGATGGAATTGGCACCCGAGGAACCAGGGGTGATCTTTCAGTTCGACGATCTCCACGAGTCCGGTCTCCGGGTTGCGGCCGCTGATGACGAGTCCCTTGTCCGCCAGGACCTGCTCGTACTCCGGGTTGAACTCGTAGCGGTGGCGGTGGCGTTCCGATATCTCGGCCGCCCCATATGCCCTGTGCGCGTTCGTATTGTCGGAGAGCGTGCAGCGGTAGGCGCCGAGCCGCATGGTCCCGCCCTTTCTCTTGATCTTTCTCTGCTCGGGCAGGAAGTCGATGACCGGATTCTTCGTTTTCTCGTCGAACTCGGAGCTGTTCGCGTTTTCGATGCCGCAGATGTGCCTGGTATACTCGACCACGGCGAGCTGCATGCCCAGGCAGATCCCGAAGTAGGGAATTCCATGGGTGCGCGCGTATTCGGCAGCCTTTATCTTGCCCTCGACGCCCCGCTCCCCGAATCCTCCCGGGATGAGAATCCCGTGGATATTCCTGAAATGCTCGGAAATGTCGTCTTTACTCTCGAGGGTATCCGCATCGACATACACCCTGTTCACCCGGGTGTTGTTGAACAGACCGGCATGTTCGAGCGCCTCGTTGAGGCTCTTGTAGGAATCGGTGAGCTTGACGTACTTGCCGACGATGGCGATGTTCACCTCGCAGGTGCGGTTCTCGAAGGTCTCGTTCAGCTTCTCCCACCCCTGCATCCTCGGTTCGCGCGTCCACATTTCGAGGTATTCGACGATGCGATCGTCGAGTCCCTCCCGGTGAAATTCGACAGGCACCTGATAGATGTTGCTCACGTCGACCGCATTGATGACGGCATCCTTCTCGACGTTGCAGAAGAGAGCGATCTTTTCCTTGAGCTCCTTCGAGAGCCTCTTTTCGCTCCTGCAGAGCAGAATTTGAGGCTGGATTCCGATCTCGCGGAGCTTCTGGACCGAGTGCTGGGTGGGTTTGGTCTTGAGCTCGCCCGCCGTCGGGATATAGGGTACGAGCGTGAGGTGGATGTAGAGGACGTTCTTCCTTCCCATGTCGAAACCGAACTGCCGGATGGCCTCGAGAAAAGGGAGAGACTCGATGTCGCCGACCGTTCCGCCGATCTCGACGATGGCGATGTCGTTGCCGTTCGCCGCCTCGATGATGCGGCTCTTTATCTCGTCGGTGATGTGCGGGATCACCTGCACGGTCTTGCCCAGGTACTCGCCGTTGCGCTCTTTCTGGATGACGGAATCATAGATCTGGCCGGTGGTGAAATTGTTCCTTGAGCTCAGCTGCGTCGAGGTGAACCGTTCGTAGTGTCCGAGGTCGAGGTCGGTCTCTGCGCCGTCATCGGTCACGAACACCTCGCCGTGCTGGAACGGGCTCATGGTCCCGGGGTCGACATTGATGTAGGGGTCGAGCTTGATGTTGGTGATCTTGAGCCCTCTCGCCTCCATGATGGCCCCGATCGAGGCTGCTGCGAGGCCTTTCCCGAGCGAGGAAAGCACACCTCCGGTTATGAAAATGTATTTGGTAGATTTTTTCGTTGACATGGATGACCCCTATCGCATGTGATCCTGCGGTGTCAAGCTCCGATACCCTGTATCTCCCCATATAAGTCCTGAAAATAATTTCATAAATAAGCTCACTCTCACCCGTGGTGGTCCTGGAGGGATGCAATGCGGAACGCGCCTTCCTGCAGGGACCTGATCGCCTCCACGCTCGCCTTCGACGCCGAGACCGTGGTCGCATAGGGTATGCTGCAAGCAATGGCGCTTCGGCGGATATGGCAGGCGTCCTCCGTTGGTATCCTGCCGAGGCTCGTGTTCACGATCATCTGGATCTCACGGTTCTTGATGTGGTCGATTACGTTGGGCCTGCCCTCGCTCACCTTGAGCACGGCCACTGCGGGGATCCCGCGCACATTGAGGTGCGCTGCCGTGCCCTTCGTTGCCGCAATCCTGAACCCGAGGTCGTGGAATGCCTTTGCCACATCGACGATCCTGCTCTTGTGGACGTCGTGCACGGAGATGAACACGGTCCCGGAGGACGGCAGGCCGAGGCCGGTTGCGAGTTGGGCCTTGGCGAACGCCGCGCCGAACGAGCCG
This sequence comes from Deltaproteobacteria bacterium, assembly GCA_029547185.1. GTDB lineage: Bacteria > Desulfobacterota > Desulfomonilia > UBA1062 > UBA1062 > Phosphitivorax. The sequence goes on from JAKPPU010000098.1 coordinate 5,330, forward strand.
TCGATGCCCATGACCTCGCCCGTGGATTTCATCTCCGGGCCGAGGCCCACGTCGACGCCCGGGAACCTCTGGAACGGGAACACCGCCTCTTTGACCGAGACGTGCTTCGGTTTGACCTGCTCGGTAAAGCCGAGCTCGCTCAGAGAATGGCCGAGCATGACCTTGGTCGCGATCTGGGCGAGGGGACGCCCGATGGCCTTGCTCACGAAGGGAACCGTCCGCGATGCCCTGGGATTGACCTCGAGGATGTAGAGCTCGCCATCCTTGATCGCATACTGAATGTTCATGAGCCCGATGACGCCGAGCTCGCCCGCGATCGTCCTCGTCTGGTGCTCGATCTGCTCGATGATCTCCTGCGGTATGCCCATGGGAGGCAGCACGCACGCGCTGTCCCCGGAGTGGATGCCCGCCTCCTCGATGTGCTCCATGATCCCGCCGATCACCGTGATCCTGCCGTCCGAGACAGCATCCACGTCCACCTCGACCGCATCCTCGAGGAATTTGTCGATGAGCACGGCATTGTCGGGAAAGAGCTTGAACACGTTCACGATGAACTTCTCGAGGCTCTTCAGATCGTAGATGATCTCCATGGATCTGCCGCCGAGGACGTACGAAGGCCGCACGAGCACGGGGAAGCCGATCCGCTTCGCCGCTTCGACCGCCTTGTCGAGAGTGAAGGCGATGTCGCTCTGGGGCTGCTTGAGGCCGAGCTTGTTCACGATCTCCTGGAAGCGCTCGCGGTCTTCCGCCCGGTCGATGGCATCGGGCGAGGTGCCGAGGATGGGAACGCCCGCCTTGGCGAGACCCCGCGCCAGGTTGAGCGGGGTCTGGCCGCCGAACTGCACGATGACGCCCTTGGGCTTTTCCTGCTCCACGACGTGAAGCACGTCCTCCAGGGTCAGCGGCTCGAAGTAGAGCTTGTCCGAGATGTCATAGTCGGTGCTTACCGTCTCGGGGTTCGAGTTGATCATGATGCTCTCGAATCCCATGTCCCGCAAGGCAAACGACGCATGGACGCAGCAGTAGTCGAACTCGATTCCCTGCCCGATCCGGTTCGGGCCGCCGCCGATGATCACGACCTTGGGCCGGCTCGAAACGCTCGCCTCGTTCTCCGTCTCATAGGTCGAGTAGTAGTACGGGGTATAGGCCTCGAACTCCGCCGCGCAGGTGTCGACCAGCTTGTACACCGGGACGATGCCTTCGAGGGTCCGCCATTTCCTGAAGGCCTCCTCGCTCATGCCCCAGATCGATGCGAGGAGCCTGTCGGAGAACCCGAGCCTCTTCGCCTCCTCGGCCGTCTCCCGGTCGGGCTCGGTCGTCCGGAGATGCGCCTCGAAGGACACGATCTCTTCGATCTGACGGAGGAACCAGGGATCGATCTTCGTCATGGCGTGGATCTCGGAGACGTCCATCCCGTTCCTCAAGGCCTCCGCGATCCAGAAGAGCCGTGCCGAGTTGGGATAGGTAAGCCTTGAGACGAGCTCCTTGCGCGTGAGCGCATAGTCGGGATCGATGACGCTGTTGAGCCCGAACCGGCCGATCTCGAGCGACCTGACCGCCTTGCCGAGGGCCTCCTTGAAGGTCCGGCCGATGGCCATGGTCTCTCCCACGGACTTCATCGAGGTGGTGAGGACGTCCGGGGTCTCCGGGAACTTCTCGAAGGTCCACCTCGGGATCTTCACCACGCAGTAGTCGATGGTTGGCTCGAACGAGGCGTACGTCTCGCGGGTGATGTCGTTCCTGATCTCGTCGAGGGTATAGCCGACTGCGAGCTTGGCAGCGATCTTGGCGATGGGAAACCCGGTCGCCTTCGAGGCCAGGGCTGACGACCTCGAAACGCGCGGGATCATCTCGATGACCACGAGCTCGCCGTCTTCCGGATTCACGGCGAACTGGACGTTCGACCCCCCGGTTTCGACGCCGATCTCCCGCATGATGGCGATCGAGGCATTGCGCAGCTTCTGGTACTCCGCATCGGTCAGGGTCTGGGCAGGGGCCACCGTGATCGAGTCGCCCGTATGCACGCCCATGGGGTCCATGTTCTCGATGGAGCAGATGATGACCACGTTGTCCGCCTTGTCGCGCATGACCTCGAGCTCATACTCCTTCCAGCCGATGACCGACTCCTCGAGCATGATCTCGGTGATCATACTCGCCTCCAGCCCGGCCTTCGCCATGTTTTCGAGGTCTTCGGGGTTGTAGGCGATCCCGCCTCCTATGCCGCCGAGGGTGAAGGAGGGGCGGATGATGATGGGGAACCCGATCTCGTCGGCAATGGCCCGGACATCGTCCATGTTCCGGGCGAACCCGCTCCGCGGGACGCGCAGGCCGACGTTCTCCATGGCGTGCCGGAACCTTTCCCTGTCCTCGGCCTTGTGGATGACCTCGGGCGTCGCGCCGATCATCTCCACGCCGAACTTTTCCAGGACCCCCATTGCGGCGACCTGGACCGAGACATTGAGGCCGGTCTGTCCGCCGAGGGTCGGGAGGATGGCATCCGGCCTCTCGATCTCGATGATGCGGGCCACGACCTCGGCCGTGATGGGCTCGATGTAGGTCCTGTCAGCGAGGTTCGGGTCGGTCATGATGGTGGCCGGGTTCGAGTTGATGAGGACGACCTGGTACCCTTCCTCTTTGAGGGCCTTGCACGCCTGGACGCCGGAGTAGTCGAACTCGCAGGCCTGCGAGATGACGATAGGACCGCTGCCGATGATGAGGATCTTCCTGAGGTCAGTCCGTTTGGGCATGGTGCACCTTGATTGTATGTTCTTCTTTCCCGGTTACGGGGTGTATCTGTACTTTACCGATGCACCCCATGGGGTGCACATATCATAGTTTCCCTGGCTGACCCAGCGATCTCTCTTCTGCTGGAGTTCAGCCGACTTCCCTGATCTTCATGCCCTTGCCGTCCAGCGCCTTCTTGTTGGCAAGCAGGTCTCTGCCGGCGATCCTGTCCAGCACATAGATGAGCTCTCCGCCGTTTTTGGCGTACAGCTGACCGTAAGAGATGGGTATGTCCGGCGTGGGGTCGCCGAGCAGCGACTGGGTAACCGGTTCTGTCTTGCGTTCTCCGTTTGCCAGGAGAATGACCGTCTTTGCCTTGTAGACGAGCTCCGCCCCCATGGAGACGGCATAGTTGGGAGAGTCTTTCTTCACGGCAAAATGGCCGTCGGCCACTGCGTTGGCGATCGTGTTGTCGTCGAGCTTGACGAGCATCACGTTGCTCCCCTTGAAGGGTATGCCGGACTCGTGGAACGCCACGTGGCCCCTGCCGCCGACACCGATGATCTGCAGGTCGATGCCGCCCGTCTTCCTGATCTTCCTGGCATAGCCGTCGAGGATCTCTTTCTTTACCCATGCCAGGTATTCGGACTTCGGGCTGTTGATGACGATCGACTTTCCCTTGTCCGTCCCTTTGGCCTCCCAGTCTTGCGGGTTCGCCTTCAGCTCCGCCATGAGCTTCTTCTGCTCGATGAGCGAGCCGAAGGGCACGTTGGTCTCGATGAACTTGCCCTTTAAAAGGCTGAAAAATTCCTGGATCATGAAGTAGGCATAGCTCTCGGGATGCATGACGCGCTGCTGGACATTCTCGCCCGGCAGGCCGACGTACTCGTCCAGGTTGAAGCTCCTGCACTTGGTGGAATCGAACTCGCCCTTGTTGGCCGCCTTCGCGAGGTGCTTGTAGAGCCCCGTGGGGGAGTTGCCCGTCGCAAGCCCCAGAACGGCTTCCTTCTTCTTTTTCAGCGTCTCCCGGATCTTTCTTTTGGCGATATCTGCGGCAACTTCGCTCATTGCAGCGAAATCCCTTGTTACGATTATTTGGATCCCCATAGCTCATCCTCCTCGGTCGTCAGTATGCTCGAGTGAGTTATGGCGATACCGATACATGCGTTTGAACCCACTCAGCCAAGCACCCTCTCTACAAGCTCTGCCAACTGTGTGCAATATTTTTCTGTGACGCCGTCGGTCGGCCCTTCGACCATCACCCGGCACATGTTCTGCGTCCCGGAATAGCGGATCAGGACGCGCCCCTCGTCGCGCAGTTCCTTCTCCACCTGGCTGATGGCATCCTTGAGCTCCGGCACGGTATTGATGTCCGGCTTGCTCTGCACGTTCACGTTGATGAGCTTCTGAGGGAAGACGTCCATGAGTTTTGCGAGCTCCGAGAGCGGCTTGCCTGTCTTGACCATGGCTGCGATGAGCTGCATGGCCGTGAGGATGCCGTCTCCCGTGGTGTGGTGGTTGAGGAAGATCATGTGGCCCGAGTCCTCGCCGCCGATCACGCCGCCCATGGAGAGCATGTCCTCGAGCACGTAGCGGTCCCCGACCTTGGAGGCATGGTACTTGAAGCCATACTTTTTGCATGCGACCCTCAAGCCGAGGTTGCTCATCACCGTGCTCACGAGGAGGTCGTTCTTGAGCTTACCCTCCTCCTTGAGTATCTTGGAGCAGATGATGAGGATCTGGTCGCCGGTGATCTCATTGCCCTTTTCATCGACGGCGATGAGCCGGTCGCCGTCGCCGTCAAAGGCGAGGCCGACTGCCGCCCCTGTCTCGATGACCTTCTTCTTCAGGTCAGCCGTATGCTGGGAGCCGCACTTGTCATTGATGTTGATCCCGTTGGGGGAGTTGTGGATGACCTCGACGTCCGCACCGAGCTCGGTGAAGGCCTCGGGCGCCACCTTGTAGGTTGCGCCGTTGGCCGTGTCGAGAACGATCTTCATCCCTTCCATGGAGAGATCGCGCGGGAAGGTGTTTTTCAGGAAGACGACGTAGCGCCCGTTCGCGTCCTCCATGCGGTAGGCCTGTCCCATGTCTTTCGACGGAGGAAGGTAATCGGCCAGCTTGCCGCCCAGCATGAGGTCCTCGATGGTATTCTCCTGCTCGTCCGAAAGCTTGAACCCGTTGCCGCCGAAGATCTTGATGCCGTTGTCCTCATAGGGGTTGTGGGAAGCCGAGATCACGATGCCTGCGTCGGCCCGCATGCTGTTCGCAATAAACGCTATGCCCGGTGTGGGGAGCACGCCGACGAGGTAAGGGTTCCCTCCCATGGACGTTATGCCGGCCTCCAGCGAGCTTTCGAGCATGTAGCCGGAAATGCGCGTGTCCTTGCCGATGATGATTCTCGTGCGGTGATTTTCTTTCCTCAAGAGGTAGGTCACCGCCTGGCCCACCTTGAAAGCGATGTCCGCTGTCATGGGATAGCGGTTGGCCTCTCCGCGTATCCCGTCAGTTCCGAATAACTTTCCCATAATCCTCTCTCCTTTAATATGATAGTATTATTTGGGAAATCCTTGTACCTTGAACAACTGCAGACCCGGCAGGGCAGCCGAAGCCAGCTTGCAGTAGTTGGCAGCTACGCATTCCAGCCACTTCGTGCCGCTTGCCGAAACGTCCGCAGGCAGTCCCTGAATGGTCTCTATGTAACCGCCGCTCTTGTCCTGCATAGCTCTCTCGAGATGGGCAAGGAACTCTTGTCTGCACGATAGCACCTTTGCATCCGAGGCGGGGTCGAGCTTGGATAATCCCTGGATTTCATTCACCCTGCTGCCGAACTCCTTCTTCAGTAAGGCGCCCTTTTCCGAGGTGGACGAGACTGAGCGAATAGCGGTCTTTGCCATGGCCTCGAGCCTCTTGAGCCGTTCCTTCCTGGCGAGCGAGAGCTTGTCGAGGAGCCCCGCGTGGAGGAGCGGACCGAATTCCCTTCCTTCGAGGAAGAGCTTGCGCACATGGATGTACCATTCCTCGAGGGCTGACAGGTTGGCCAGGTAGATGATGTTGTTCTCGATGATGCGGGGCAGGTTCGGATACAGGGCGGGCAGGAAATCCTTGACGCACCCTTTATGCGTTTCTCCGACGATGAGCTTGTTGTCGTCGGGATAATCCTTCCTGAGGACCGACCCTGCGGATACGACATTGCCGAACCCCATGCGTATGGGGCCCACGATTCCGCCCTGCCCTCCGAGGAAGATGGGCGGCTGCTTGAGCATGACGCCCCTCGGCACATCGCCGAGGAGGGAGGGTGTCGTCTTGTCCTGGTCGGGGGTGAAGTTGAAGTGGATATACGAGCTTCCCACCTCGCTGTGATTCTTGCGGCTGGTTCCCCCTGCCATGAGGCAGTCGCAGAGGTTGATGAGGCTGCCCAGCGTCACGAAGGGAAAGAGGATGGTCTGCTTGAGCCCGACGCAGTGGGCCCCGCCTGCCTCTTCTTCGAGGATTGATCCTTCGCGGACATGGGCGCCGAGCCCCATGTTCGATTTGTCGAGAAACACGGATTTGCTGAAATAGCCCCCTTTGAGCTCCACATCCTGCCCTATCTGGCAGTCTTCTATGGTGACGGGGGCCTCGCGGCCGATCTGCGTTCCGGACGATATCACGGTATCTTTGCCGTATATTCTGCAGCCGGGGAAAATCTTGACGCCCCTGGCTGATATCCGGTCGACGTCGACCTCATCCCCGATGTCGAGGGTCAGGGGGTTGGGAATGTCGACTCCCTTGCTGATGAGCGAAGCGATCTTTTCATGAGAACGGGGCTTCAGATCCATCTCTTCCTCCTCTCACGGCGATTGAACTTTTTCATGGCGCTATATACACGACTGCGATCTTCATATTCAACTGGTTCATGAGCTCTTCAAGCGTCCGAATATCATATTTTTAATGGCCTCCACGTCCTCTCCGAGGAGCAGCCCCACAGGCAGATCCTTCAGGTACTCATCACTCCAGGCGATGTTGTGCTCGTCGATGAGGTTCTTGATGTCACCGTACTTTTCTCCGAGGATTTCCTTTTTCTGCTCGACGTCCATGTGCTCGTCGTACTCCACGTGGAGCAGGAGGAGGTGTTCGACGATCCTCAGGGAATTCAGCAGGGGAATGATGATGATGGAGGCATGGTCGGATTTCCCCTGGCCTGCGTACACCTCACCGGTACGGACGATGGTCTTCTTGGTTCCCATGAGCGGACCGGTTTCGTCGAAGCGTGACCGCATACCCTCGGCGATGCCGCTCTTCTCCGCCGCCATGATGGTGGACTGATCGGTGGGATTGCCTTCTTCGTCGAGGCCTTTGACGACGTAGAGGGTGTACCCGTCGATCCGCGTGACAGCGTTCTGGAGGCGGTCAAGAACGATGCCTCCTCTGGCAGGTATGTTCTCGACCGTGAACGAAAGGGCCTTCAGGGTATCGAAGATGATTCCTTTGGGTGCCTCGACCCGCCTGCTCGTCCCGACCGTCACGGTCTTGGCCTGATGCCGGATCGCATCCACGGGGCGGGAGAGCTCGTCGATAGCCTTGCCGAGAACGATGTCCAGCTTGTCGATCGGAGAGGCAGTCACCCTGTGCTCTCCGAACTCGCTCCAGAAATCTTCGATGGGGAGCTTGCCCACGCTGTACTTCAGAAGCAGGGCGATATCGGAGGCCGTCTCGACATTCATGGTGGACAGCATTCCCGATCTCCTCCAGGAGTTGAAGAGGGAGGAGAAGTCATCGACGGCGCGGTGGAGACTCCGGTCGACGATACTCTCGTACAGGGAGAGCCGGCCCTTCTCCTGATCGCGCATGATTTCGGAGAGGCTCGACCTGAAGGCCTTGAATGCACATGCCTGCGCATCGAGACTCAAGGCTGCATAATATCCCCAGATATGGCCTGCAAGGGTATTCAGTATCACGGAGATGGGGAATGCGGACCGGGGAACGTGAATGACCGACTCTGCTATCCTGCTGAACCTGCGCTCGCCTTCATCGGCTATGACCACCACGCTCGACGCATGGGCATTGAAGATCGCCACATCCTTGATGATGTCTTCGAGCACGGCATCCGGACTCCCTGCGGCACAGACGAGGATGAGCGGTTCGGATGAGAGGTCGATGTGCTTCTTGTCCTCGATGATGTCGGAAGAGATGGTCTTGTAGCAGAGCTCGCTGAGCTTGATCCGTATCTCGTCCGAGGCGACCTTGTTGACGCCGCTTCCCACGACCGCCCAGTATTTTTTCTTCCTCACGAGATCCCATGCAGAGGTCTTGATGGCATCCTTTCCGGCAATGACCTTCTGCATGAGTCCGGGCGCCTTCTCCAGAAGCGTGAGCTCATGCCCGATCCTCTCTTCAGAAAGCGTCTTCAGGACCCGGGCCATGAACAGCGCCAGGATGTAGCCTGCAACGACCTGCGAATAGAATGCCTTCGTTGAGGCGACGGACATCTCGATGTCGCGTCCGTCGCTCGTGTAGAATACCCCGTCGACCTTCGTGGTGATGTCGGACTGCCTCCTGTTCACGATGGCGATGAGATGGGCTCCCCGCTCCTTTGCCATCGAAACGGCCCGGTTCGTATCGGTCGTGGTGCCCGACTGGGTGATCGCAATGACGAGGCAGGAAGACATGTCCGCATCGAGGCAGAAGCCGCTCAGGTCGGATGCCTTCTTTGCCTGTATGGAGATGTTCGTGCCCTTGAGATAGATGAGGAGCGCCTCTGCAATGGCGGCGCCGGCAATCGCCGCCGTGCCCTGCCCCACGACATAGATGCTCCGGATTGCGCCGGCGGCGAGGGCTTCCCTGATCCTGCCCGGAATGACCTCCTCGCCGAGATTGAAGGTTATGCTCCGATCCTCCCCGATGCCGTACTTGCCTCTCATGGTTTTTCTGATGGACTGAGGCGCGTCGAGGATCTCCTTGAAGAGATAGTGGGGATGCGTTCCCCTGTCGATGTCGCGGGTGGTTATCTCGGCGCACTGCACGTCGTTCGAGCCGAGGAGGACAGGATACCCGTCATAGTACATGGCCTCGATCCCTTCGAGGCCGGCGCCCCGATTGTCATTGAGGATGAAGATCTGCCCCCTGGTGCTCTCGTTGCCCAGAATGCGCTCCTTTTCCCCGTCCATCTTGATGAAGTGGGGGGTCTCTTCGACGAGTCCGTATATTTCCGAAGAGAAGATATACTGGTGTTCGCACAGGCCGACATAGATGGACTGTCCGCTTCCCTTCAGGGCGAGGAACACCTTGCCCGGCTCGAGGTTGCTCTGCATGGCGATGGCATGGGAGCCTTCGAAGTCGTTCACCGCCCTCCTGAACGCCTCCTTGAGGTCGTGGCCGTCGTAGAGGTACCGCTCGATCTGCAGGGGAATGACCTTGGTGTCCGTGGTTACCCGGGAATCGATCGAGCAGCTCCTTGCCTCGAGCATCTCCTTGAGGGCGGGATAGTTGTCGATGTCGCCGTTTAAGACCGCATTGATGGTCCAGGGACCGGTCGCGTAAAACGGGTATTTCTTCCGGGATGGGGCGAAGTCCCACCCGTCCTGGACCTCCTGGCTCAAGCTGAAGCTGTTCACCGGATGGCAGTTGGCCTCATTTATGGCACCCACCGATGCCCACCGCGTATGGGACAGGTACATCTGGGAGTCCGGGGCATGCTCGACAACGAGATGGATGAGGGGATCGCTCCTGATGGATTTTCTCAAAGCCCTCGTATTGTCGCCGAGATTTCCGGTTATCAGTGCCGTCTTGTAGGTAAAGCTCAGGCAGTCCGGGGATATGTGGATGGACCTGTCCCAGAGGTCTCCGGGCGTGCAGCGCTTCAGGAAGGTTTCATAGAGGTCCGCAGCCTTTATCTTATCGACCAGCTTCTTGATTTCCCGGGGATTTCCGAACCGGAAGGCCACCTGGATGCCGCAGGAATCCCTTCCCCTCACCTCGAGCCGGTCGAGGGCATTGAGGGTGAAATTGATTCTCTGATACTTTTCGAACTCACCTGAAGAGAGGACCGTATCCCTTCCGGTGAGGTCCATGATCTTGCCCAGGTTCTTGAGCACGTCTTCGCGAAGCCCCCAGGAGATGTCCTTCAGATGGACGAGCGACTTGAGCAGGACTTCCATATCGCGGGTCGTGAAGGAGGATGCATTCTTCTCGAAGAGGCGCTCCTCCTGGTCGACGAATACGCTCACATCTCTGCACAGTCCTTCCAGCCCGGCCTGAGAGTCCTCGCGGGACAGCCTCCATTGGGCGCCCGGGTTCTGCTTCAGACTGTAGAGGGACTTTTCGAAAGCTGCGAGAGCCTCCGGGTTCAGGTATGAGCTCAGCTCAATGGATCGCCTGAGGACCTTATCCAGGGAGTTGGCCTTCACCCGGCTGAAGTGCTGCACCAGTGTTTCGAGAGCTGCGCCGTACGCAGGCCCTTCATCGCCCTTGACGACCAGGACACCTGCCAGCCCGCAGAAGAGGACATCGGGCATCACGGGAAAGAGGATGATGGACCGGGCGGGCATTCTGTCAGGATTGCATCCTATGGAGAGCCTCCACGTAAAAATGTTTTGCAGGAAAGCCCATGATATTCTTTTCATACTGTTCTTTTCCTCCATAATAGAGCACTGCGACCGATTCTCCAGCCCCATCATGGCACTTCGTCAATCATCAGCCTCTTCCCTTGAAAAGCCCTCCCAAGGAATCGTCTATCTCCGGCCCTGCATCATCAGGGCGAACTCGGCAAAGAGGTATCCTGCGTCGTGAGGCCCGGGCGACGCCTCGGGGTGATACTGGACGCTGAACGCCTTCCGGGAAGGATACCTGATGCCCTCGAGGGTGTTGTCGTTGAGATTGATGTGAGTCACATGCGCACCCTGCGGGAGGGTATCCGGAACCACGACGAACCCGTGATTCTGGGACGTGATCTCGACTTTGCCGGTTTCTAGGTTCTTGACCGGCTGGTTCGCTCCGTGGTGACCGAACTTGAGCTTTTCGGTCTTTGCCCCGAGTGCTTGTGAAAGAATCTGATGGCCCAGGCATATGCCGAATATGGGCACCTTGCCGAGGAGGCCCTGCACGGTCTCCACCTGGCGGGCCAGGGGAGCGGGATCGCCGGGCCCGTTGGAGAGCAGGACTCCGTCGGGACTGAAAGACAGGATCTCCTCCGCACCGGTATCAGCCGGGACGACGACCACCTGGCAGCCGCTCCGGTCGAGGCTCCGGAGGATGTTGTGCTTGACCCCGCAATCGAGCACCACCACCCTGCAGACGCCGTTCTTCGGGGTGAGGCCCTCGATCGGCAGATCGGTTCCCCCCTTCCACAGGTAGGGCTTTGTGCTCGTCACGCCCGATACGATGTCCCTTCCCACGAGACCGGGATATGCGCCGAGCTTCCCGATGAGCTCGGAAACTTCGTCGGTCCTCGTGGAAACGATCCCGCACATGGCGCCTTTCGTCCTGATCCGCCTCGTGAGCGCCCTCGTGTCTATCCCCTCGATCCCGATCTTACCGTTTTCTTCGAGGTATTCACGAAGCGTCTTCTTCGATCTCCAGTTGCTCGGGCTGTCCTGGTACTCCCTGACGATGAAGCCTTCGAGGTGGATCTTCCCGGATTCGAGGTCCTCGTCATTGATCCCGTAGTTCCCGATGAGAGGATAGGTCATCACGAGGATCTGCTCCTTATAGGACGGGTCGGTGAGGACCTCCTGGTAGCCAGTCATGGCAGTGTTGAAGACCACCTCTCCGAGCGCGTCGCCGTCTCCGGCGAATACGCGGCCCTTGAAGATCGATCCGTCTTCGAGAATAACGAGAGCAGCCTTCTTCTCGCGCAACACTACCGGGGTTCCTCCTGTCTGCCCGTTGTCCTCATGCGAATCTGCGGTCCGGGTGCATTATCGAGCGATGTCCCCGGCCCTTGACATGTCCGATCCCCTTTACAGGACCGGAAGGTAATTATCAATCTCATACCGGCTCACGTGGATCCTGAAGGCATCCCACTCCTTTTCCTTGTTTTCGATGAATTTTCTGAAGATATGCTCGCCCAGGGCCTCTTTGACGAGGGCGCTCTTCTTCACCACCTTGACTGCAGCGTACAGGCTGCCCGGCAGCGAGGTGATACCGATCTTTTTCATCTCTTCCTCGTTCATCTCGAAGATATCCTGCTCGATCGGCTCGGGCAGAGGATATTTCTTCTCGATGCCCTCCAGGCCGGCTGCGATCTGGACGGCAAAGGCAAGGTAGGGATTGCAGGCCGGATCCGGGGCCCTGAACTCCATGCGGGTGGCGTTAGCCTTGCCGGGCTTGTACATCGGAACCCGCACCATTGCCGAGCGGTTGCGGCGCGCCCATGACACGTACACAGGGGCTTCGTAGCCGGGGACGAGCCTCTTGTATGAGTTCACCCACTGGTTCGTCACCGCGACCATCTCGGGTGCATGGGTGAGGATGCCTGCGATGTAGCTCTTGCCCTCTTTGGAAAGGTGATACTTGTCCTTTGGGTCGAAGAAGGCGTTTACACTCCCCTTGAACAGCGACTGGTGGACATGCATTCCGCTTCCGTTCTGGCCCTGGATCGGCTTGGGCATGAAGGTGGCGTATACGCCGTGCTGCCTGGCGATCTCCTTGACCGCTGTCCGGTACGTCATGACGATGTCCGCCATCTTCAAGGCTTCCTGGTATTTCAGATCGATCTCATGCTGGGAAGGTGCGACCTCATGGTGGCTGTACTCGACGCTGATCCCCATCTTCTGGAGCGCGAATATGGTGTCGCGGCGGATGTTCGTTCCCTTGTCGACGGGAAGGCCGTCGAAATAGCCGCCCTTGTCGATGATCGTGGGTGACGCATCGTCTGCAAAGTAGAAGTATTCGAGCTCGGGACCCAGGTAGCAGGTGTATCCTTTCTTCGCAGCCTTCTCGAGCACGCGCTTCAGGGCATAGCGGGGATCGCCTTCATAGGGCGTACCGTCCGGATTCAGGATGTCGCAGAACATCCGGGCAACCGGCAGGTCCTGAGGCCGCCACGGCAGAAGCTGGAAGGTCCTCAGGTCGGGCTTCGCGATCATGTCGCTCTCGTGGATCCGGGCAAAACCCTCAATGGAGGACCCGTCGAATCCCATTCCCTCGTCGATGCCTTCATCGAGCTCGGAGGGCGTGATGTTGAAGCTCTTGAGCCTGCCCAGAACATCGGTAAACCAGAACTGGATAAAACTCACCTTGTGCTCCTTAACCGCTTTCATGACATCATTCTTCGTGCTGCATTCGAACATACCGCATCCTCCGTCTTCAGGAATCCATGTTCTTAAAAATCCTTGAAACCTTCCTATTCCAGCGGATCGCTCTGCTTAAGCTCCCAGATCCCGCACGGGCATGCCCCTGCACAGAAGCCGCACCCGATGCACCGATCGCCATCGGCCGTGTATTCATACCCGCCTTGCTGAAGGTCCCTCCGTGAAATGGCCTGCTGGGGGCAGACGGCCTCGCACAGACCGCAATCTCTGCACCCGCCGCAGGATGCGCACAGCAGTGAGCACTGACCCAGATCATCGCCTGCCTGAGCCATCGGATCATAGTACTCGAGCCGCACGCTTCTGATATCGATGGGAGGGAGCTCATCGTAGGTTTCCGTCTTGCCCTTGAGGCGGGCATCTATCGATCCCGCCGCCTTCCTCCCGGCCCCGATCGCATCGGTGAGCAGCCCCGGCTTTACGGTGTCGCCGATGGCGTACACCTTCGGATCGCTGGTGCGATAGCTCTTGTCCACGACGATGAAACCGTTCCTGCTGTCGATCCCCGGCGGAAGGAAACTTATATCAGGCTGATCGCCGATGGCAAACACAATCGTGTCGGCATCCAAGATTTTGCCGTTCGAGAGCTCAACCCCCTTGGCAGTGATGGCATTTGCCGAGACCGGCCATAGGAATCTGGCGCCGATCTTTTCTGCCGCCTTCCGTTCATGTCCGAACGAAGCCGGCTCCCGGATGTCGATGAGGGTGATGTCCTTTGCGCCGTGACGGTGGGCCTCGGTCGCCACGTCGCACCCCACGTTTCCGGCGCCGATGACGACAAGGCGCTTGCCTACCTTGACTTCGCCTTTCTTCGAGCGCTCAAGGAACTCGAGGGCCGGCACGGCTCTCTGGTGGCCCTTGATTCTCAAGGTTCGGGGAATCCGGGCGCCGGTGGCAATGACCGTGAAATCATGGCCGTCTCTTATATCGAGAAAGGCTCCGGCATCTAGATCGCTTTCGAGCTGTTTGTAGGCGATCTTCTCCGATACCCTCCTGAGCTCCTTCCGGAACACCTCCTCGGGAAACCTGGTGAACGGAATGGCCGAAGCGATTTTGCCTCCCGGGCACTTCATCCGGTCGAACACTACAGGCTCGTGGCCCATCAGCCAGAGCTGCCATGCGACGGACAGACCTGCCGGGCCACCGCCGATGACCGCGATCCTTTTCCCGGTCGGCTTCCCGCGCTTCGGTTCCCCGGCGTCTACACTCGCCTTGCCGAGCATGGTAACATCGACTGCGGGCAGGAAATCCTTATTCTTCGTACACGCATCCATGCACAGATTCGGGCACAGGTATCCGCACACGGTCGCAGGGAACGGGGTATACCCGAGGGCCAGATCCACCGCCTCATCCACGCGGCCGCTGCGGATGAGCTCCCACCTCTTCTGGACGGGAATTCCGGTCGGGCACCCTGCCTGGCAGGGAGGAAGGTATTTGTGATTTTCCCATGAGGGAATGAATCTGCGCATGTCGCCCGTTGCGATGATCGGGATGGGGCTCCGGTCGATGTCGGTGAGGTCTCCGATCAGGCCGCCCGATCCGAGCTCCTTTTCCCAGACGTCCGTGCGGAAACGGGAGATGGGCATTCTCTGTTTCCCGACCCGCTCGAACGGCTGCAGCGCGATGAGAAGCTGCCACTTCGATCTGTCTCCGGTCAGGATGTCGAAGAGGTCCTCCCGGCCGATGGCTGCAAGGAACCCCTTCATGTTCACGGTGAGCCATTTCCACTCGCTCTCGGAGATCTTGACGATTTTGGCATCGGCCTCGCTGAAGTTCTTCTGGATCCCCCTGAAGAAGATCTTGCCGCCCACCATGCCCACACACGGCCTGTGGCCGAGGATGTTGCCCCGGTAATGGGACCCGAGACCGCAGACCACGGCGACGCCTCCGGCCATGAACTCGGCGAACGAATCCCCTACCCCGCCCAGGACCCACAGCTCGGGCGGGGCGAAACGGGGGTTGCTCTTGGTCATGGTCATGCCCCGCGCCCCGATGTCGCCTTCGATATAGATCTTTCCCTGGGCCATGGCATTGGCCACGCCGTTGGTGGCGTCTCCGTGGACAACGATGGTCGCACCTGCATTGAGCCAGCCCACATCGTCGGAGGCCGGGCCGTGGACCTCGATGGAGGTTTCGGACGATCCCATGGAGCCGATCCGCTGACCGGGATAGCCGTATATGTCTATCTTTACCGGGTCCGCACCCTTTTTCCAGAGCCGGCCGCCGATGCCGTGCTGGCCGAAGGCCTGTATCTCAATGTTCCGGTATCCCCTCTCCAGCGCACCCTGGATGCGTTCTTCGAGAACCCGCGACTCGACCCTGAGGCCGTCTTCCATTCCGGAGATCACGACCTTTACATGCCGGTTCATGTTCTCTCCCTCGTACGCACGGGCTTACCATCTCTCTTCATACGATGCACCTCACACCACATGCCCAATTTTGAGCCTCTCTGCTGCATGATAATCATCGATGCCGATGGCGTCGGACATCCCGATGGGAAGCGAGGTCGACCTTCCCAGCGGCGCGAGGATCTTCTTGAGCTCGGAATCGAAGCTCAGGAAGACGTCGACGAGCCTGGATGCCACGTCCTCGGGATCGAGCCGGCGATAGAGCCTCCGGTCCTGGGAAGTGATACCCTTGGGACACAGGCCGATGTTGCAGATGTTGCACCGGTCGCTCTCCGAGCCGACGCAGCCGGCAGCCGCCTGCATGATGTATTTTCCCACCTGCACGCCGCTCGCGCCGAGCATGATCAGCGCCGCTGCGTTGGCAGCCAGGTTCCCGTTCTTGCCGATGCCCCCGCCGGCAAAGAGAGGGATCTCGTTCTGCTTGCCGATCTTCACGAGGGTGAGGTAGGCGTCGCGGATGTTGCTCGCGATCGGGTGCCCCATATGGTTCATCGAGACGTTGTATGCGGCGCCGGTCCCGCCGTCCTCGCCGTCCATGACGAGGCCGCCGGCATAGGGATTGCGGGTGAGGTTGTTCAGCACCGCCAGCGACGTGCTCGTCGCGGAGATCTTCGGATACACCGGCACGCGGAAGCCCCAGGCCATGGACATGGACTGGATCATCTTCGCCACGGCCTCTTCGATCGAGTACTTCGTTTGGTGGGTCGGGGGACTGGGGAGGTTCACCCCGGTCGGCACGCCGCGGATGGCGGCGATGAGCTTGTTGACCTTGTACCACATGAGCAGCCCGCCGTCGCCGGGCTTTGCGCCCTGGCCGTACTTGATCTCGATCGCGCAGGGGTCTTCCTTCATCTCGGGAAGGGCGTGGATGATCTCGTCCCACCCGAAGTAGCCGCTGGCGATCTGGAGGATGACGTACTTCAGGAAACGGGACCGCAGGAGGCGCGGCGGGCACCCGCCCTCGCCCGTGCAGATCCGGACCGGCATCCCCAGCTCCTCGTTGAGGTAGGCGACGCCCATCTCCAGGCCCTCCCACATGTTGGGGGACAGGGCGCCGAAGGACATGCTGCCGATGACGAGCGGATAGATCTCCCGCACCGGCGGGATCCAGCCGTTTTCGCGGCTCACCTTCAGCGCCTCTTCCGGCGGCAGGATCCGCCCGAGGAGGGTCCGCAGCTCGAATTCATGCCTGCCGGCGTCGAGCGCCGGGTCCGTGAGCATGGAGATGCGGACGAACTTGATTTCATCGAGAAGGCTGCCGGGATCGTTGCGCCGGCCGCCGCGCCGCCGGGGATTCCCGGCCTGGTTGACGTGGAAGCGGAGCTTGTCCTGCTCGTCGTTGTGCACGGGGAAGATGGCGGCATTCGGGCAGACCAGATCGCACATGCCGCACCCGATGCAGGCGAAGGCCGGTTCCGTCCGCTGCCGGACGCCGTGGTAGACGCCGAGGAGATTGCCGGGCTTTTCCTGCAATCCCAACTTTACCTGGACGACGCGCTTGCGGTGCACGCCCAGATCGAGGGCGCGGACAGGGCAGACGGCGGTGCAGCGCCCGCAGAGGGTGCACTTCTCCTTATCCCAAAGGACGACCCAGGGGAGATCCTTCGTGCTCAGCGTTGATGGGGTAATTCGTCCCACTGGCTCCATCGCTTTACCTCCTGGCGGTCGGGTCCCACCGATACCGTATCGTACCGCATCGGCTGAAAATCCTTGGACTTGTCGCGCGCCGGAATCGCGGCGTCCAAGCCGCACATCTCCGAGGAGAAGGCATAGAGGCCCTCATGCCCGCCCACGACGCCGGGACGCAGCTTCTTGCTGTCCTGGACCATGAAGAGGGTCTTGTCCGGCAGGCAGCCCATGACACAATTCGGGCCGTCGATGATCAGCGGCCTGCAGCTCTGCTTGAGAAGGCGCAGGCGGTCCCGGT
>JAKPPU010000116.1 GCA_029547185.1 Deltaproteobacteria bacterium
TCACGACGATGAGCGATTTCATCTGCCGCTTCCGGATGAAGTCGATGATCGCCATGCCGTCGACATCCGGCATCCTCAGATCGGTAACGACCACGGGAAACTCCTGCTCCGAGAGAAGGCGTATGCCCATCTCGCCGCCAATTGCCTTGACGACGCGGATCCCATCCTCGCTCAAGATATCCTCGACGAGACAGCAGTCCCCTTCGTCATCGTCGATGACAAGTACGCTCTTGTCTCCAGCGGATTTATCAACAGACATATATTTCTCACTAATAGAATAAAGAATGCTCATTGGCAAGCCAAATGGATCCCGGTGGTGATTTCAGTCAGACGGCTGATGCATGCTCCTTGCGATATTTCAGCTCATCTGGGAAGAGCTCTATTGCCTCCTGAATGAACCGGATCAATTGTCGTGTTGAGTCAGCAGCATATTACCGAGGTATGAGTGAACCATGGCGACGATAGGGGTGACCAGGGGATCGAAGAGGGCGTTGTACTCCACGACGAACTTCTCGCCGGCAAAATAGATGACCACCGGTCTCACATCATCCCATTTTTCACTGCACAGTGTTCTGTATTCTGTCATCGTCATTGTATGTATCCTTCCCTGGATAATTAATGTATCGGAAATGCCTATCAATCCTTGAAATCAACCATCACTCGAGACCGAGGATCATGGCAAAGCGGCTCAACCCGGTTTTGATCTGCTGTCGGTATATCCGCGAATCGGGTTTATCCAGCAGATTCTTGCCCAAATATTCCATGCACTGGGAGGGGTTGCTCCTCGGAGAGGTTATGCACAGAGGCTTCCTTTCCGTCTCGGCCTTTTTAAAGCCTTCCCTGTCATAGAGAATGCCCCCCAGATACTCCGGCTTTACCGAAAAAGTGGTTTCCATATGATTGATGCGCTCATCGGTCGTCTGGCAGATCCGGTTGAAGAGGAACAGCCCCTGTTTCAGGGTGGTGACCTGATTCATGATGACCCATGGTTTGTATACTTTCCTCGGCTTATACTTTTCCACCTTGCCGAGCAGGGACTCTTCGATCTGCTTGAACCTCTGGAAGGTCGCCTTGATGCAGGCATATCCCGCTATGATATCCTGGGGCGTGGTAATGATGAGAGTCTCGTCGGATGCGAGCGCGAAATCGGTCACTATGTTGCTGATGCCTGCGCTCAGGTCGAAGATGGTGAAGTCGTAGCTTTCGCTCACCTTCCTGAAACCTCTGATGAACTTCGTCCGCTGGATATAGTTGATGTTCGCGAGCTTGAACTCACCCGAGCTTCCCCCGATGAGGTCGAAACCGTATGCCGTCTTCTCGATCATGCTCCCGAGAGACGTATCTCCCAGGAGAAAGTCGTAGAGGGTGAGCTCGGGAAACAGGGCGAGCTTGTTCGAGATGTCCGCATTGCCCAGATCCGCATCGATCAGAAGGACCTTCCTGCCGGTATCGGCAATCATCTTGGCGAGGTTGGTGGAGATGTGCGTCTTGCCCACACCCCCCTTGTTGGACATGATCGAGATGATCCGGCTGCCGCCTTTTTCTTCAGCATCCTCTCCATCGTCAGCCGCCTCTGTGCCTTCTTCAGGCGCGGCCTGAGGGGAATAGGAGGCATCGATCGCCTTTTTGATCGCCTCCTTGTCTGCCAGGGCGGGATATACCTTCTTCCCGATGTGCTGTCCCAATCCTTCGACCGACTCCTTCTGGGAAGGGTCGCTGATGGCTACCAGAATTCCTCCGTTCAAGAATCGGACAGGCAGGCTGTTGTAGCTTCTTGCAAGCTCTTCCTTGAGCAGTTCGATGCACCTGCGGTCGGGAACCTCCTTCTCGATATCGATATAGGGCATCCCGCATTTGCGCGCCAGTGCTCGGGCATCCATGTCGTTGTTCATAGGTATCTCTCCTACGGAAGTATTCGGAAAAAGGAGAGATAAGCTTTAGCAGGGCTTCAGATCTTTTCTCTGATCTTGTGAAGCAGGTTCAGGGCCTCGATGGGTGTCATCCTTTCGAGGTCTGCCTCTCTGATTTCCTTGAGTGCGTCTGCATGTCCATCCTGAACAGGACCGGAATTCGTGACCGGGAAAAGGTTTCCCTGGACGGGCACCTCTCTCTGGATGGCGGGCACCGACTTCGCTTTCCTGCCGATGCTGCCGAGGATCACCTTTGCATTCTCCACGACCTCTTCGGGAACGCCGGCCAGCCGTGCAACGTAAATCCCGTAGCTCCTGCCTATGGCACCCCTCCTCACCTCACGGAGGAAGATGACTTCATGGCCGCTCTCTTCCACGGCCATGTGGAAATTCTTTATCCCCTGGTGCCTCCTGGCCAGGTCGGCCAGCTCATGGTAGTGGGTGGCGAAGAATGTCCTGATCCGTTTCCTGTCGAGGTATTCCGCGACAGCCCATGCCAGGGACATTCCGTCATAGGTGGACGTCCCCCTGCCGATCTCGTCGAGGATGACGAGGCTCGACTCCGTGGCGTTGTTGAGAATTTCGGCCGTCTCGCTCATCTCCACGAGGAAGGTGCTCTGCCCTGCCGAGAGGTTGTCGAGGGCCCCCACCCGGGTGAAGATCCTGTCCACGATCCCGAGGCGCGCCCGGCGTGCGGGAACGAAGGAGCCCATCTGCGCCATGATGGCGATGAGGGCGATCTGGCGCATGTAGGTGGATTTCCCTGCCATGTTGGGGCCGGTGATGATGTGGATGGTGTCCTTGTCGCCGTCGAAGGTACAGTCGTTGGGAACGAACTCGCCGGATTTGAGCACCTGCTCGACCACGGGGTGCCTGCCTCCGCGGACCAGGATCGACCTCCCGCCCTCGACATCCGGCCTCTCGTACCCCCGCTCCATGGCCAGCAGCGCGAGCGAGTTCAGGGCATCGATGCATGCTATGGCGGATATCGTCCCTTTCAGGCCGGGGATCCATTCGACGAGGAAACCCAGGAGCTCGGCGAAGATGCGCGCCTCGATCCTCGCTATGGCATCCTGTGCGCCGAGGATCTTCGTCTCGTATTCCTTGAGCTCGGGCGTTATGAACCTCTCGGCGTTGGTAAGGGTCTGTTTGCGCATGTAGCGGTCCGGCGCCCTGTGCGCATGGGTGCCCGAGATCTCGATGTAGTATCCGAACACCTTGTTGTAGCCGATCTTGAGCGAGCTTATCCCTGTCTGCTCCCGCTCGTGAGCCTCGAGCTCAGCAATCCACTGCCTGGAGTCCCTGCGCAGGAGCCTGAGCCCGTCGAGCTCCGGGTCGACACCCTGGGCGATCACCCCCCCATCGGTCAGCCTTCCGGGAGGCTCCTGAACGATGGTTGCGTCGATCCGTGCACGGACCTCCTCGAGGGGGTCCATCTTCTCATGAATGTCACGGAGGAGATCCGAACCGGCACGGCCGAGGACCTCCCTCATCCCGGGAACCCTCCCGAGCCCGCTGCAGAGCGCCCTCAAGTCCCTGGGCGATGCGCTGCCCGCGGAGATCCTTCCCACGATCCTCTCGAGGTCGGGGATTCTGTCCATGAGACTTTTCAGGCCCTCTGCCATGCCTGCCGAACGGATGACCTCCTCGACGGCATCGAGCCTGAGCGATATCTCCCGGCCGTCCATGAGGGGGAAGGACATCCAGTCGGCAAGCATCCTTGAACCCATGGGGGTGCCCGTGCGGTTCATCACCGAAAAGAGGGTGTTCGACCTGTCCGCCGAGATGGAGTCGAAGAGCTCGAGGTTCCTCTTGGTGTTCGAGCCGAGGATCATGTACTTCCCGGGATTGTAGAACCTCAGCGCCGTGATGTTCGGCAGGATGCCCTTCTGGGTCTCCCTCACGTAGTCGAGCACCATGCCTGCGGCAACGAGAGCCGCTTCATGATCTCTGAGCCCGAGGCCCTCTATCCCGGAGACTTTGAAGTGTCCCCGCAGGAGGTCCCGGGAGCGTTCGGCACTGACGGGCGCATCCCTCACGGTGATATAGAAGTCACCCGGGACGATCTTTCTGTCCGAGGCGATGACCTCGCTGGGAGACACCCGGTGTATCTCGCTTAAGAGGTCCCTCCCTGAATCCACCTCCGTCACCCGGAAGTCGCCCGTCGATATGTCGATGAAGGCTATTCCGTAGCACTCCCTCTTCGGGCCCTGCGAGACCGACATGAGGTAGTTCGCCCGATCGCCCGAAAGATGGTCGTCTTCGATGACGAGGCCGGGGGTGATGACGTGCATGACCTCACGATGGACGAGGCCCTTTCCCCCGGGCTGCACCTCGCCCTGCTCGCAGATCGCGACCTTGATCCCCTGCCTGATGAGGCGGGATATGTAGGAGTTCGCACTGTGATAGGGGACGCCGCACATGGGAACCGGGTCGTCCCTGCCCTTGTCCCTGCTCGTGAGCGCGATCCCCAGGATCTTGGACGCACGGATCGCATCGTCATAGAACATCTCGTAGAAATCGCCCATGCGGTAGAACAGGAGGGTATCCCGGTAGTCCTTCTTGATGTCGAGATACTGCTGCATCATGGGGGTTATGTTACCCATGAGTCCGGAGTCTCTTTTCCTCGGCTTCCTGGAAGTCCTTGAGCATCTTCGCCTTGAAGCGCTTGACGAACTTCGGCCTTTCCATATATGGCAGGTTCGTCGCAAGGAACGATTCCTTCATGCTTGTCCTCACGGCTTCGAGGTCACGATCATGGACGGCGGGCCTCTGGAGGGTCCTGGTCAGCCGTGCCTGGTCGGACCGGCAGAAGGCCTTCAGCTCTGCATCCTCCTCAACGAGGTCCACGCACGTCGTGAACACGAGGTGCACCATGTACAGGTCTCCGGTGAGAACGGCCGTCTTGTCTTCGACGATCATCCTCACGCCGTTTTTGAGCACTATCTCTTCCATGATTATGTAGAGATACTATCATGAGGAAGAAAAAATCAAGAACGAGCTTCGTGGTCTTGGGGAAAATTATCCTTACATCAGTAGAGAGGCATTGCCGCTTTCAGGAATGTCCAGGCATTGTTCAGGGCGCCCGACATGAAGTGAGGCATCATCTTGACGATGATGATCATGAAGGCGAGACCTATCGCTATGGTCACGGGGAAGGCCACGATAAAGACGTTCATCTGCGGGATTGCCCTCGACATGATCGCAAAGGCGATATTTACGATCAGGAGGATCCCGATGACGGGGGCGGCCACCTTGATTCCGATCACGAATGCCTCTCCCACGTAGGTGATGACCGCCGTGAGAAAGGCCTGTTGAGGAAGGCCCGCCTTTACCGGAATGATATTGAAGCTCTCCACGAGGGCCTTGATGAGCATGTGGTCTCCGCCGAAAGACAGGAAGAGCAGGAATGCGAGGATATAGAGCAGGTTCGCGGTGATCGGGGCCTCGGTCCCGGTCATGGGGTCCACCACGTTGACGATCGAAAAGCCCATCTGGTACCCGATAAGCTCACCGGCGATCTGGACGCCTGAGAAGATCACGTTGATGGCGAGACCGAGGCAGAGGCCCACCAGGAGCTCGTGAATGAGAAGTACGGCCAGGGTGAGGACGTTCAGATTCTGTGCGTCAATGCCCGGTGTCGGAACGATAGGCAGAATCACGAGACTCAAGAAAATCGCAATGACGGCCGTGATCCTCCGGGGCACGATCTCTGCGCTGAAGATCGGGATGAGGGCAAAGGTGATGCCTATCCTTACAAAAATGAAGAGGAAGGAAAGGGTGTCCTTCCAGGCGAAATTCACAAGATCGCTCATCGGACCAGCATGGGGATGCTTGAGAACAGGTGTACGGTGTAGCTCGTGAGCTTCTCGATCATCCACGGCAGCGTGAAGAGAAGCGCGAGGAACACCATGACGATCTTGGGCACGAAGGTGAGCGTCATCTCCTGGATCTGGGTGACAGCCGAAAAGACGCTGATCGCGAGACCCACGATCAGCCCGACGAGCAGCATGGGAGCGCTCACGAGCAGCGTAATCCTGATGGCCTCTGCCATCATCGAGGTAATCGCCTCAGGCGTCATCAGACAAACCCCCTTACGATGGAGCCCACGAGAAGGTTCCATCCGTCCACGAGGACAAAGAGCATGATCTTGAACGGCAGTGAGATCATGACGGGCGGCAGCATCATCATGCCCATGGACAGGAGGACCGACGACACCACCATATCGATGATGAGAAATGGAATGAAGAGCATGAATCCGATCTGAAATGCAGTCTTGAGCTCGGAGATCATGAAGGCCGGTATGAGGGCGCGGGTGGGCACCTCTTCCTTGTTCAGGGGCTTGTTGTGCTTGATGATGCTCAGGAACAGGGACAGGTCACTCTGCCTCGTCTGCTTGAACATGAATTCCCTCAATGGGACCTCGGCACTCTTAAGGGCCTGGGAGAAGGTCATGGTTCCGTTCTGGTACGGGACGAGCGCCTGCTCGTTTATCCTGTTCAGGGTCGGCGACATGATAAAAAACGTCAAAAAAATGGCGAGAGCGGTGAGCACCTGCATGGGCGGCATCTGCTGCGTGCCCAGGGCCTGTCTGAGAAAGCCCAGCACGACGATCGTTCTCGTGAAAGAGGTGACCATGATAAGGATGGAAGGGGCCAGCGCAAGGATGGTCAGGATGAAGATGACCTGGAGCACTCCCACCACTTCATCCGGGTTCCTGGCCTCCTTGATTCCCAAGCTTACGTTCGGAACCACGACCCCCTGAGCGCAGAGGGCATCGGTGGCCATTCCCATGAGAACGGCGACCGTCAGGGCGAGCCGCAGGTACCTCTCCATCATATCTCTCCTTCCTGTTTGTCTATGCCTTGGATGGTCTCCTCGAAATCGCCTGCTTTCAGGTCCTTGATCAGGGAGACATGATTCTGGGTCACGCCCAGCAGGAGAATGGACTTGCCTACGCGCACAAGGGCGAGGTGGGCCTTTGCGCCTACGGGCATCTGTCCGAGGATATCGAGCCCTAAAGCCTTTTTCACCTTTGAATACGGCCCGTATTTCCTTGCAGCCCAGGCCAGGGCAAACAGAGCTGCAATCGTGCCGATGAGGACGACGAAGGGCTTTACACTCCCTGCAGTCATATCGCCGGCCGCAGCGCTTGCCCAGGATTCCGTCACGAGCAGAAAGGCGATGCAGGGGAGTACAGGTTTGAGTCGCCTCATCGCAGTCTCTTTACCCTTTCCATGGGGCTCACGATATCGGTGAGGCGGATGCCGAACTTCTCCCCCACCACGACTACCTCGCCCCGCGCGACGAGCTTGTTGTTCACGAGGATGTCGAGCGGTTCGCCGGCAAGCCGGTTCAGCTCGATGACCGACCCCTGGCCGAGCTGAAGGAGATCGTGGATAAGCATTCTGGTCCTGCCCATCTCGACGGTTACCTCAAGAGGTATGTCGAGAATGAAGTCCAGGTCTGCGGAGCCGTTTGCAGGCCTGCCCTGCTGGAGCTCTTCGAAGCTCGCCCTCTCGGCTGACTTCCCCAGCGGCTTGCCCTCCTGGATATCTTCGCCTGCTTCGAGGGCCTGGGCCCATTCTTCCGCAAGCTTATCCTGGCTTGCATCCTTGCCCTTGTCGTCGCTCAGGCCGACGTCTCCGTTTATGAGCCTGTCGATATCGTCCTGGGAGAGCTCCTGTCCCCCCTTGCCTTGATTCTCATTCATGGATTTGCCTCCTCCTCAGACATTGATTCCTCCTCAATAGAGCTGCCTGTCGAACAACCCGACGATATCGATTGCCAGGTTGTCCTTTATCTTTCCCGGCCGCGCATAGTATTTCGGCAGGTCCTCGACCATCACGGTGAGTGTATCCGACACATCTTTTTCAAGCACCAGGACATCCCCTTTCTTGAGTGAAACGAGCTCCCGCGAGGTTATGCTCGTTCTGCCGAGCTCGACCGACAGATCCACATAGACGCCCATGAGTTCGTGTTTGAAACGGCTCATCCACGCGGAATCCACGCTCGCCTTCTCCTCGGTGTGGAAGCTGGCATACAGCCTGTCCCGGATGGGCTCGATGAGCATATAGGGGATGCAGATCATGACATTCCCGCTCATCTCTTCCATTTCGACGTCGAACTGGACCACGATCAGGACATCATCGTTGGGAACGATCCCTGCGAACTGGGGGTTCATCTCGCCTCTCGCATAGCTTAAGCTCAGGTCGTAGACAGGCTTCCAGGCATTTTCCAGCTCTTTGACGGCTGCTGAGACAACCTTGTAGAGCATGCGCTGCTCGATGGGGGTGAACTCCCTCCCTTCCACCTTCATGGACCCGGCTCCCCTGCCCCCGAAAAAGCTGTCGATCAGGGCAAACACGAGCTTGGTCTCGAGCACGATCAGGGCATTCCCATGGAGCGGCTCCACACGGATGATGTGAATGCTCGACGGAACCGGGAGAGACCTCATGAAATTTCCGAACTTGAGCGTATCCAGCGACACCGGCGTAACGTCGATCATGCGTCTGAGCATGCTCGAGAGGGTGATCCTGAAGAAACGGGCGAACCGGTCGTTGATGGCATCCAGGGTGGGCATCCGCCCCCTGATCACCTTGTCCTGGGCGGTGAAATCATAGCGGAGGAAATCCCCTTCTCCACCCGGGTCAGGGGTGTCGGTCTCGGTTTCGATCTCTCCGCCGACAACGCCTTTTAACAGGGCATCAACCTCTTCCTGACTGAGAATCTGGCCCATACGGTCTCCTCACTGGACGACGAACTCTGAGAAATAGACGTTCACAACCTTGCCGTTTGTCAGATATCTATTCGCGCTATCGGCAATTCCCCGCTTGAGCGCCCTCTTCCCGGCAACAGTGGAAAGATCCTCGTAAGACTTGCTGGAGAGCAGCATGATGATCTCGTCGCGGATCTCCGGGAGCTTCCGGTCGAACTCCGCGGCGAGGGATTCGCTGTCCATCTCGAGCTGCATGACCACCTTGAGATACCGCGTCCCTTGGGCATCGGTGAGGTTCACGACGAAGGCATCCAGGGGCTTCATCACTCCTTCTCCCCTCCCCTTTTCCTTGTCGCCCGAGCCGCCCTTTTTCTGCTCCGCCTCCATCTTCTGAGGAGGTTCTGCCGAATGCTTGGCCTTGGGTGCCGTAAACAGGAAATAGCCGACGGCGCCGCCGATAATGAGCACGGCTAGGGTGATTGCAGCCACGATGAAGAGCATGCGGGGCTTCTTTCCCGGGGCCTGCTCCGGGGCTTTTTTTTCTTCATGCATTTCTTCGTGCACGTGAACCTCCTCTCCGACTTTTTAAGCAGAGTCTCCTTTGCAGGAGGAAAAGAGCAAGGGATATGCCATCGGAGAAGAAGGCAATTATTGGTAGTAATATTATTTGGTTATCGAAAAAAGGACATTTCCGGGCCTTGCCCGAAAAGGTCATAATATTGACGCATTGGCGCACCTGGGTGCCAGGGGACACCCAGGTGCTTGAAGAGGCATGTGTCGGCTTACCGTTTCAGGTTGATGAGCTCCTGGAGCATGTTGTCGGTGGTGGTGATGACCCTCGAGTTCGCCTGGAATCCGCGCTCTGTCGTGATCATCTTCACGAATTCCGCGGCGATGTCCACGTTGGACTGCTCCAGGGAGTTGGGCGCGATCTTGCCCAGACCGTTCTCGCCCGGATGCCCGGTAATGGGGTCGCCGGAGCCTCTCGTGGCCGCCCAGAGGTTTCCGCCCACCTTGCTCAGGGCCTGCTCGTTGTTGAACTTGGCGAGACCGACCCGGTAGAGATAGAGGATCTGGCCGTTGCTGTAGTGGCCTACCATGATCCCGTCAGTGTCGACAGAGACATTCTCGAGGAAGCCCGTGCCGTACCCGTTCTGGGTCTGGTAGATCGTGGTGGACGAGGAGGCGTACTGGCTCGTGTTCATTGCCTGGGGCTCGGCCGATGTATGCAGGGAGCCCAGCGTCCCCGCGGCGATGGCCCCGACGTTCGCAGCCCCGCCGGCATCCCAGGATGCTGTAGAGCTC
Organism: Deltaproteobacteria bacterium; assembly: GCA_029547185.1. GTDB lineage: Bacteria > Desulfobacterota > Desulfomonilia > UBA1062 > UBA1062 > Phosphitivorax. Next base: position 9,934 of record JAKPPU010000116.1, read on the forward strand.
CTCAGGCCCATATGTACCTGAATCTCCTGGTCGACTCCCTGCACGAACTGCGCAGTGAACTGCGGATATCCGTCGGTTGAGATCTCGGCAGGCGTCCAGCTGGCGGCGGAATCAACGCTGCTCAGCGCGCTGCAGGTATAGGCCGACATATCCTTGAGCGCACCCGAGGCCGAGTCGAATGTCAGGGTTCCCCGCATGAGGATTCCCTGTGCTTCAGATCCGGCAAAAGCGGTACGTTTATCGACTTCAGGGTCGCAGGTGATGATGTATTCCCACGTATTGTCGAAGTCGGTGACCCCTGCGGCATATTCGGAGCCTGTTTCATTGCTTAATTTGTCATAGTAGATGGTGAGGTTCACGGGATTGCCCAGAGAATCGTACACGCGGATTGCCGTCTGATACCCGTAGGCTGAATCGCCGATGGGCTGTGAAGCCGTGGCGTCCCACATCGAGAAAAGGCTTGCCGAATTCGAAGAAGAATCCGAGTTGAGGTTCGTGATGGCCGTAATGTTTGACGTGGCCTCGGGCGGAGAGGTGAAGTCGCTCAACCGGATGTCGACGAGGGTTCCGGTGTCATTGCCCCGATCGTCCAGCCGCCATCCCTGAGCCACGTACCCTGCAGGATTGGTGAAGTACCCGTCGGCATCGAAGCGGAACTGGCCTGCACGGGTGAAGTAGTTCGTATCGCTCGACTTGGGAGACACCATGAAGAACCCGTTTCCGCCGATGGCGAGGTCGGTCGCATTGGACGTGGATTCGAAAGACCCCTGCTGGAACAGGGTGTCGATATCGGAGAGCGCAGTACCGCGGCCGATCTGGGAGGTTCCCGATGCCGTCGATACGGACTGGGAGAGAACGTCCTCGAACGTGGTCCTGCTCGCTTTGAACCCGATGGTGTTCACGTTTGCAATATTGTCACCTATGACGCTCATGGCATTGCCCTGCGTTGCAAGACCGCTGATCCCTGAAAACAGTGAACTCGAAATACCCATATATGCCTCCTTTTATTTGCCTATCTCTTGAATGTCCGTGAGGGTTACCTGCTTGTTGCCTATGATGAGGTATGTGGCGCCCTCGTCATATCTCACTCCCGTGACCTCACCCTTTGCATAGGTCATCGCACCCACATAATTGCCCTCGTAATCCTCTGCCCTGACTGCGAAGTAGTACTTGCCCTGGCTCACGACATTGCCTCCGTCGTCACGGCCGTCCCAAACATACTTCGCATCCCCTGCCGAGACGTTCTTCATCTCTTCCGTCCGGACGACGGTGCCGGTGCTGTCGTAGATCTTCACCGTTACCGTCCGTGCCGCCCCATCGAGCGTGAAGTTGAGATCCTCGCTGGCGCCCAAATAGTTCACGATATTGCCCTGGGCGACCACGCTCCTGCCGACGAGCGACAGGGCCTGCAGGTTGTTGGTGGATGCCTGGAGCAGGCTCAAGGTGTCCATGCTTCTCTTCATGTCGGTGAGGGCCTGCAGCGAAGAGAACTGAGCGAGCTGGGCGGTGAACTCGGTATTCTCCACCGGATTCAGGGGGTCCTGATATTCGAGCTGCTTGATGAGCAGGTTGAAGAAATCTTCGACTCCGAGAGCCCCTGGAGAGTTTTTCGACTTGCCCGTACTCGACGAGGTAACCGTCGATGCCTGATTTGCCAGGACAGCATCCAATCCGACTGTTGCCATTTCTTCTCTCCTTTTTAAAATATCAGGCAAAAAAATCCAGGCTGCCTTCGAGGAGCCCTGTGTAGTTTGCCTGGGCATATGCCGTGCCTTCGTCTTCCCGGAACGATCGTCCCTGATACTCGGGTCCCCTCTCCTGATGACCGAAGCCCTGACCCTGTCTCTCGTGGCTCGCAAAGGCAAAGCCGCTTCCGTGCGGTCTGCTGTCGATGGTGGTGCTCACCGAGAACTGGGTCACCTTTATCCCCTGGTCCGCGAGCGCATCCTTGAGGGCGCTCATGTTCTGGAGCAGGATGTCGCGGGTAATGCCCTGGTCTGTCCTGAATGCGGCCTGAAGCTCTCCGTCATGCATGGTCATGCGCACCTCGACGTTGCCGAGCATGGGCGGATTGAGCCTGAGGGTCACCTGGCCCTCGCCGTTCTTCATGGAGGAAGGCAGCGACTGCCTGAGCTGGTCGATGACCTGCATCATATGGTTTTCGAACACGGTGTTCGTGCCTTCGCCGCTCAGGTTCTTCGACAGGGCGGCATACATCTCCCTGTCCACGGGGAACTTCATATCGGAGATCGCCTGGCCTTCAGTCCACAGCTTCAAGGACCGGTCGATCCCCGAGAACTCCTGCTCGCTCATCGCCGTTTTCACGAAAGACAGCGCCTCTTTCACCTCAGGTGCCAGGGGTTTGCCCTCGTGTGATTTCAGGTAGGCGCCAACCTTCTCGGTCACTTGCGCCACGGCCTGCCGGCGAATGGCCGGATCCGTCTCGAAAAAGAGATCTCTTAGGGCGTCCTTCGAAATCCCGAGGGTGCCTTCCGCCGTGCTCACTGCTTTCGTGACCTTCAGGGCGGCTTCGGGATTCTGTTCCTCCGCGGCTCTCGACACCTCGATCCCGGAGATGGCCGGCTCCTTCGCATTCTGATCGGCGTTCAAGACTGCCGCCTTATTCACTATCCGAGCGAGGGCAGCCCTGATCTCGTTCGTGGCGTGAGACAGGTTCCTCTGGATGAGCCCTGTAATGACTGCGGGCTCATCGATACCCGGGTCCACCGCCGGACCGACCGGCTCCACGGCGGGCGATCCATTTTTATCAATGAGGTCTCGGGCCGCCGCCGGCTTATCGGCGCTCGATGTCACTGCCGGATCGGCTGAATCAGCATCAGGAGTCCTGCCGGAAAGGGCTGTCTGCTCCAGGAGCTCGATGACCGAATCGATGCTCTTGGAGCCGGATACTGCCAGCTCGAGCAGGGCATCGGGATCGACACCGTCTTTGAGGGCCTGTTCGTCGATGACCGCCTTGAACGAGTCGGCCAGCCGAACCTTGATCTCGGACATCTTTTGAGGATCCGCCAGGATGGCATCGAGGTCCTTCTGGCCCATCCCGAGCTGGGAGAGGAGAGCCTTCATGGAGTCATCCGATACTTGTGCGCCCTTCCCGCTCAGGAGGAGACGAATGTCCGACGACTGTACCCCCATCTCCTTGAGCGCTGCCATGAACTGGAACAGGAGGACTCCCGAGGGTGTTGCGAGGATACTCTGCAAAACCTCATCATCGATTGCACCCTTTTTGCCCAAGACCTGAGAGACGGGATTTCCCGCATCCGTCTTCCCCGACATTGCCGCCATGAGCTGCGCATCGAAGCTCCCTTCGGATTTCACGTGAGCAAATGCCTTCTCCACGATGCCGATGGCACCGTTTGCAAGTCCCAGCAACTGGATAAGCGGCAAATGCATATTCACCTCCGAGCGTTATCGGTTTAGGCTGAGCAATCGGAGTGCCACAGGGGTTCTCTGAGGATCTGCCAGGGTAACGCCGGCATGGAGATGGTAAAATTTGCTCGGGAAGGAGAAAATCTTTCCTGCCCGGACGATCTTTCCCATGGGTTTGGGAGGATAGAAGAAGTAAATGAGGTATGGGTTATGGGTAAGGCTTGGCGAGGCGGCAGGCTACGGCGTCATGCCGCGGATTCTGTCGGCGAACTCCCGGAGGTCCGCGATGCATTCCCCTGCAGCGGGCCTCTCGCGGTTCCGGCAGATATGGTATGCATCGACCCCTGCGCTCAGCGGAACTTCGTAATCGAACCTCTCATGATCGCCCACATGGACGAGCGGGCCTGGAAACATACCTTTGAGCCTGGCATACGCTGCGGGGTTTGATTTCACCATTCCCCAATCGTCGCTCACCGAGATGATCCTGTCAAAGTACGGTTCGAGGGCGCCTGAAGAAACCTCCGCATCGAGAAAGACCCTTGCCGCATTCGAGAACAGGATGAGGGTGAAGCCTTCAGCTTTGAGGGTTTCGAGGACCGGCACGACGTCGTCGAAGAGCTCGATCGTCGATGTATATTGAGATACGAGTTCTTCGGGAGTGGCGTCCTTCAGATCGAAATACTCGAGCCAGTAAGGGAGCCGATACCAGAGGATGGAATCCTCGCCGACCTTGGCATACTCTTCCATGCACAGCCTCCGGGCACGGTCCGGATCGATCCCCCGCTTCCGCGCCAGAAGGCCTGGGACCCCCTCGAGCCAGACGCTGTCCACGAACCGGTTGGTGGTGAGTGTTCCGTCGAGGTCGAAGGAGATGCTCAGTCTTCTTCCCATATCTCAACCCTGTCCTTCCATTTGGCCTTTGCGGCATAGAGGGCACTGTCAGCCTTTTTGATGAGGTCGGATTTTTCTCCCTGACCGTGGGTGAGGGTACCCACACCGATGCTGACCGTGACCTTTACCGACGTGCCGTCGCCAAAGGAAAAAGGGGTTGACCGGACTGATTCGCATATCCTCTCGCCGACCTTGGCTGCCTCCTCCGCCTTCGCATTGGGCAGGATCACGGCGAATTCTTCTCCGCCGTAACGGGCGAGGATATCCATGCTGCGGACATTGCTCCTCAATATCCCTGCAAGCTGCTTCAGGACGATATCGCCGCACTGGTGTCCGTAGGTGTCGTTGAAGTGCTTGAAGTCGTCGATGTCGATGACGAGCAGGGACAGGACCCCGTCTTTTGCCCTGTGGAAGCGCTCTACCTCTTCGGAGAGCCGGTCCTGGAAATGGCGGTGATTGTAGATTTCGGTCAGCCCATCGGTGATGGAGAGCTGGCTCAGCTTCTCGTTGAGGACCTTGAGCTCTTCCGTTGCCCTGTTGAGCTCTCCTGCCCGGGCCTCGAGGGCGTCCTTGACCTCGGCCATCTCCCACAGGGTCTTCTCCATCTCGGCATTCTTCTCGAGGAGCTCGATCTCGAGCTCTCTTTTGTCCGTGACGTCGGAGAAGACCATCAGCGCCTGGATGTTGCGATTTTTACGGGTGATGACCTGGACGTCGTATTCAATGGTGATGCTCTCGCCGCTTTTGGTCCTCAGCATGCATTCATGCCTGTGAATGCTGCCGCTTTGAGTGAAGAGCCTCCAGAAGTCTTCCCTCAGGCGCTCCTCTTCGTGGGGGTCCACGAATTTTGTAAAGGACGATCCGAAGATTTCATCCTTGCTGTACCCCGTGAGCTTGGAGACGAAATCGTTGCAATCGAGAATCTTCCCTCTGGGATTCACATAGAGCATCCCGATGGGAGAGAGGTTGTAGAGCTCCGAGAATCTTCGATGCTCTTCACTGAGCCTTCTCATGAGGTTGATCGTCTCGGTCATATCGTTCATCATCAGCCAGAGGTAGTCCCTGTCCTCGCAGGTCACCCACCCGCCGATCACGGAGACGAAAATCTGCCTGCCCGAGCTCGAGGTCAGCATGAGCTCCATCGGGGGCATCATCCTGCCGGGTGCTTTCAGGGCATCCTCGCATCCCTTGATGAAGCTTTCCCTGCTCTGCCCCGAGACGATCTCGATGACCTGCATGCCGATGATCTCGGATATCGGGAACCCGAGAAGGCTCAGGAAGGTGTTGTTTGCGTGAATGATGTGCCCCTTTTCGGCGATCAGGCACGATCCGGTCGAGTAGGAGGACATGATGAGGAGGAGGATCTCGGGGATGATCTGATCGTATCGATTCGCGTCAGACTTTCCCTTCTCCGAGAAGGAGAAAATTTCGTTATCGCCGAGCCTCGTGTTCGTAAAGGTGCAGTCGAAGGCTTCCTTGCCCTTTGTCGGCAGCGTTACGACCTGCCCCCCTCCTCCCTGGGAGCAGAAGATCGAGGTATTCGTATCGAGGAAATTCTGGATGTCTTCTTTCAGAAACCCTGTCTTCAAGGCCAGGGCATTGCTCACATAAACGACGTCCTTTCGTTTTTTGAGAAAAAAATATGGCGAGAGAATATCTTCAAGACGTTCTATATCAAGGTCCATATCCTGTTCTTGCCTTCGGCTACCTCTCCTGCCAGCTTCATGTCCAGGAGAACCTTCTCGATTTCCTGCGTCATGACATCGACCGACAGGGCTTCCTCAAGGATCCTGACGATGTCCTCGATGGGGAGGCCGCCGGTGAGCTGGAGGACCTTTTCGGTAAAGGCCACAAGATCCTCGTGCTTTGACCATGGGAACAGCACCCATCGCCACTGTTTCATGATCCTGGGGCAGTAATCGGTCTTGAATCTCGAGTCCGCCTTGTTCACCAAAACCGCGGTCTTGATATCGCCGACCCTGCTCGAAAGGTATTGAACCACCCCCTCCATGGTCCCGCCCACGTCGCTGACGTCGTCCACTACGAGGACCCTCTTGTCCGAGAGATCGACTTCGGGAAGGGGGAATACGATGGTGGGCTTCTCGCTCAATGTCTTGCCTTCGGCCCAGTGTCCCATCTGGAAGGTGCATATGTACTTTTTCTGCAGATAGTCGGTGAGGATGCGTGCGGGAACGAGGCCTCCGCGGGCGACACCGATGATGACGTCGGGATCAAACCCGGATGATCGTAAAGAGACGAACGTCTCCCAGAGAAGATTTTCGACGTCCTCCCAGGAGAGCCGTATCGCTTCGGGAAATGTCTTTTTCAAGATGTTTCTATCCGTCATATGGTCACCTTACCATTTCGTTTTTATTCGGAAATCGGGATTTAACTCTTTAATCTCGCTTTATCCGCCTTTCACTTCGAAGATCCCAGGGTGCGGAACCTGGGTTTGTCAAGCGTACCCCTGAGGCTGAACCTCACCATCCCTTGCGGGGACAATCCCTGTCCGGCGCCCAGGGAAGCCGCTATGCTCTGCGGAAGGGTGATCTCTCCGGACAGGCTCAACCTCGAGCGCCTGAGCGGATCCATCAATCTCACGGCCCCTTTTGCAGACCCTGACACGTCCCCTTTCAAATCCAGCTTCTCGAGGGTGAGTATCCCGTTGTCGATACGGGAGTTCATCTGCATGACCTTGAACCTGATCCCGTCGATGGGCATCTGGGAGTCGGTGAGCGGAATGAAGCCGTCCTTCCACACGATGCTTGCCTTGCCGCCCATATTCCGTATGGAAGAGCTCGTTCCCGTCATCTCGACAGTACCGGTGATGAATCCCTCGGGCTGTATGCTCGTCGAAAAAAGGGTATGGATGAGCGACGTATCGAAATTCTCCATCTTGAACGATGTCTTCACGGACTTCTTCGCTATCCCGAACGGCTTGTCGAACGAGCACACGATGCTTCCGCTCGGAAAGACCGCCTGAATGTCCAAACCGAAGCTCCCGGTCAGAAGGGAGAGCAGATGGGGATAAATGATGAGCTCCTTTGCATAAGGATTCCTGCCCACGCTCATCCCGTCGACCGTGCAGCCGAAGGGAAACCGGGCATGAATGTGTCCCAGGGTCACCGGCTGATCGAGCGCCTTGCTCAGTGACCCTTCGAGCGTCCCCCTGAAGGTATCGTAGGGAAACCTGATGGAGATGAAGAGAATCAGGCATACGATACAAAATGCGGCGATGCCGACCTTCTCCAGGAGAGGAACGCCCCTTCTGACATCAGCCATAGCGGATCACCTGAAGCGTAACGTCGAGGTTGTTGTCCCTTTCCACGCGCCGTATGCTCAGCCGTTTGATTACCAGAGAATACGGGCAGTGCTCAATGTCGTAGAGGAGGCTGATGAGGTCCTCCTGGTAGACGGACCTGATCTTGAGCTCGACGGCCTCCCGGGCCGAATTGGCCGGATCGCTGATAGGCTTCATGTACTCGATCCTGTCGTTCACCTTCACCTTGGCAGCGAGCTCTTCGAGAAACCCGAAGAGGGTGAAGTTGGGAGACCCGGCCGTGCTGCCGTTCTTCGATGATCCCTCCAAGGACTTGATCTGGGCCGAGAGCTCATAGACCCTCTTCAGCTTGCCGTCCTGCACCCTTACCGAATCGGCGAGCTTGGCCCTGTATCCCATGATGGGGGACAGCACGCCGAAAATGAGGATGAACGCACCGAGTGCGGCTCCGGCCGAGAAGAGCACGAGCTTCTCGCGCTTCGTAAGGTTCTTTATGTATTGTTCGATTTTTTGTCGCATACCAGTTTCAACCGTACCCTTTGATCGTTCTTGTCCACGTTCGCCGAAACTATCTTCACCCCTTCGATGTATGAAAGGGCGGACAGACTCTCCTTCATCCGCTCGACGTTGTCATACGTAGCCGCGGAGCCGGTGATCGTGATCGAGTTCTCGTCTATGAAGATATTATCCAGGAGCACGTCGATGTTCCTCGGGATTCCCGCGCTCAGGTCCCTCATGATCTCGAGGGGGGTGGCGGCCCCGCCCGACGCCCCGCCGTCACGGGCTGACAGCCTGGCAAGGTGCTGCTCCATCTGCTTTACCGGATCCACCATGGGGGTGCCCCCGGGCATCACGGTGCTGAACTCCTTGGCTATGAGCTTCGTGAGCTGATGGCTGGTCTTGGCATTGAGCGAGATGTTCAGGCCCAGCCCGAAGAGCCACAGGATGACGAAGACCGCCGCCACCTTGGTCCATGCACCGGCGTAGCCTTTGAGCCATTCGATCTTCTTCGTAAAGCCGAGATCTCCCTTGCGGAAGTTGACCGCGTCGGTGCTGTCGATTCCCCTGCAGGCAAGGGACAGCGGCATGAAGTTCCGCAGCATGGTGTCGAGATCGGCGTCCGTACGCACGGGATTGCGCTCCGGCAGATCCGTGGAGATATCCGAGGCGGCAGTGAACCGGTCGGACAGATCCTTGATGGAACAGGCATAACCGGCAGGGACGAGAACGTAGTCGTGGCTCGTCGAATCTATGCGGGAGAGGGCGATGAGCACCTCCCTGATGGCGGCATCGAGCAGCCTGCCCGCCTCGATGCCTTCCCGGAGCTTCTTCTCCATTGTTTGAGGGTCTTTGGCCGCCTCCCCCAGGGCGCAGGTGGCGATCTTCTCGAATCCGTAGGGAAACACCCCGACATACCTGACCTCGGTCCCTTGAAGGGCTGTCAGGGATGTGTCCCGCCACCCCATGTGGAGGAAGAGGTACGTGGCATGGCCATGCAGCCTGAAGACCTGTCTGGCCCCTGCAAGGATCGATGCACAGGGAGAATCGATGATCTCGGGATCGATGCCGGAGGACTTCATCTCGGATACGAGATTCTCGATCGAGCTGCGCCTCACGGAGATGGTCTCCACGCGATGAAGCCCTGCTTCATCCTTCCCCAGGAGCACGTAATCCACGATGATCCCCCCGTCGAGAATGGGAAGGAGCGTCTCCACCTCGGGACCGATGGTCTGGGCGATCTTTTTCCGGTCACCGAACGGCCGGAGAAGCGAGCGGTGCATGGTCTCGCTCTCGGGAACGCCCACGACACAGGTGTCGAAAGGCTCGATCCTCGCCTCCCTGAGGAGTTCGGGTATTTCTTCGGATATGCTTTTTGTGGGAGTAAACTTCTCGTCGTATTCCCTGGGCATGCTGATGAATCTTTCTATGGTGAGCTCGGGTTCGCCCACCTTGATGAGGCATGCATGCAGGGAAACGTTATCCCAGTAAATACCTACTGAATATCGTCTCATTTTCCATCCTAAATGTCATGATCAGTATATCCTGTAATACACGATCTTGACGTCGTTGTTAACCCGATTGAGCACGGCCTTGATATTGATCTGGGCGCCTGAAGGCATGGTCCCCCTCATATTCGCACTGAAGACGTTGCTCTTGATGTCGATTATCTTATTCTGAAGCGCTGCAGCCTCTTCGGTTGTCGCGCTTATGCCGAGGGTCTGCGCCCAATTGCTGCTCGGCTGCTTGAAAGGCCTCTTTGCCTTGATCGTCTCCGCCAGAGCCTCGTCGACGGAGTCCGACAAGCTCATGAGCACGACATCGGACGCAGTGTTGACGTTGATCTTTCCGCCTGTCCCCACGGTCACGTAGTCCCTGATCCCCTTGGTGTTTTCCTTTCCGTAATAGTATTCCGGTTTCATTCCTTTCACAAGCAGGATTTCTTCCGGGCTGTCCATGGGGCCGTTCTTGCATTCATACGGGTCGTCCAGGGTCTGGTAGTAGTCGTTCTCCGCGTCGGAGACGGTCTCGTCGTCCTCGTCCACCCAGTCTTTGACGGCCTCCGCCAGGTCGTCCAGCTCACCCTGCGAGATGTCTATGTCAAGCGCGGAGAAGAGCCTCTTGAACTGGGCCGTCCTGAACGCCTTGTCCTTGTCGTCGCCGAGGGCCAGGCTGTTCAGGTCGAACTTTCCGCTCTCGTCCGTGATGGTGCCGGTGAAGGCCGGCCCTTTGAGATACTGCGACGCCGCCAGGGCATACTCCGGGAACCCTCCCCAGTCTTCATCCTCGGAATCGTAGGTGGGGTCGTCCTTCTTCAGTATCGTCACGGCAGCCTCCACTCCCGAACGGGCTATGTCCTGGGCCTGGAAGGAATCCCGGAAATTGTACGCGAGCTCGATATCGAGCCCTTCGTCCGCGCCGAAGTTGACCGCCATGACGGTAAAGAGCGCTATGATCGAGAGCACGAGGAGGAGAATGACCCCGCGATTGTCCTTGAGGAGTTCTCTCATCACGGCCTCGCCTCCTGGGCCTTCTGGATCCTCAGGCCCGACAGGGGCAGGAAGGCCGTCCCGGAAAAGCTCGCCTGCTCTCCTTCCATGTCGAAGGTGACGGCAATCTTCACCTGTGTGGGAAGCGAGAGCTCCTCGCTCAAGTCCCAGGTGTCGTGCTCTTTGAGATCCTTGTCCACGTATATGATGTTCAAGGCCACGATGTTCTCGGCAACCTCCATCTCCCTGGGCGCCGTGCTCAGCCCGAAGTGGGGGAGGCAGTCCTCGGAACGGATGAGGACATAGCGGTCCTTCACGTCTTCCATCTCCTTGAGATAGTAGCCCACCTCGCAGAATCCGCCCACGCTGCCGGGGAGGCCCAGCGTCGCGGTCGTCGTGAAATTGATGCTGTCCTTGTCAGCTTTCTGGTCCTTCTCATCCTTTCCCACGAACCGGTACAGGGAGATCATATCCTCGGTCATCTGCCTCGGGGGCTCTCCCGGGTCAGGGACATAGGAGCACGTGAGGTCCTTTATCATGCGGTCCATGACGACCCTGACCATCTGATAGGCCTGCCTCTGGGAGCTCACGGCCTCGACGGACCGGTGGGTCTGGAAGAAGGAAAGGTTCACGATCACGAGCGCGATGGCCGCGATGAAGACGGCCATGAGCACCTCGATAAGGGTGAAGCCTCTACTGCCTGGTGGAAAGGAATTCCATGAACTCTGTCTCAAAGGCGCTCTTCTCCCCCCATGTAAGCGTGAGCGTGTACTTGTAGTATCCCTCGATCGGTGTGGTTTCGATCTTTTCGGTATACGTATATCCCCGGTAGTCTTCACCGAAATCACCCTTGGTCGTGCCCGTCGTCCTTGCCTCGGTGCTCGATATGACGTCGGCGATGCGCTTCTGGGCAAGCAGGGTGGAGGTCGTGATGAACCTCGACCGGGCGGCCATGTCGACCGACTGGTTCACCGACTTGATGAGCCAGACGAAGGCGATGCTTAAGATCACCATGGCGATGAGCACCTCGATGAGCGTGAACCCTCTCCTATTCATGCCAGACCTCGACGTAGCGGTCATAGACCTTGAGCATTCCGGAGAAAGGCTTTATGACCAGGGTGTACGTGCTCCCGAGCCCTCCTTCGAGGTAGATCGCCCCCTGCTCCACCACACCCTCCGGCGTCACGAGGATGTCCGCCTGGCCTTCGACCTTCTCGCTCTGATAAGGGGTCTTGACGCTCTTGAGCTTCACTCCCTGGGGGAGATCCTTCTGTTTGAGCAGCTCCACCTCCCCCGAGCTTTCAGGCTTGGGGTAGAGGCCGATGAGCGAGTGCTCGATGTCGAAACGGATATAATAAGGCTTGTGCTGGGTTACGGCGCTCGACCGCGCATACTGGGCGAGGGTCTGTATGTCCCGGGTCGCCTCATCCATGGCCGAGGTGGTAAAGCCGGTGAAGAGCCTGGGGCCGACGTATCCCAGGGTGATCCCCAGGATCACGATGACGACGAGCAGCTCGATGAGGGTAAAGGCCCTATTGCTGCTGTTGCTGCTGGGTCTCGGCTTCGGTTTCCCAGTTTCCGATATCCGCATCCTTACCTTCTCCGCCGGGCTGGCCGTCAGCGCCGTAGGACATGAGATCACATCCGTTGGTGTTTTTCATTCCGGGAGAAAGGTAGACGAATTCGTTGCCCCAGGGATCTTTCGGAACCCTCGGCTTATCGAGATATCCCCCTTCTCTCCACCTCTTGGGGATGTTTCCCACAGTGGGCTTTTCCACCAGGGCCTTCAGTCCCTGCTCGGTGGACGGGTACTCGCCGCAGTCGAGCCGGTACATATTGAGGGCATTCTCGAGGGACTGAATCTGTATCTTTGCCTGAGTCTGTCTCGCCTCTTCAGGCTTACCCATGATCCGGGTACCCACGAAGGTGGCCAGGATTCCGAGGATGACGATAACCACCAGCAATTCGAGAAGGGTAAACCCTCTGTCTTTCATACTCTATTCCTCCATTCTAGCGAACTATGGTGCTCATTTCCAGCATGGGCATGAGGATCGCGAGCACGATGGAGCCCACGATGACCCCCATGACCACGATCATGAGCGGCTCGAGAACCGATGTAAGGCCTGCAACGGCGGTCTCGACGTCCTCCTCATAGGCGTCCGCCGCCTTGATGAGCATCTCTTCCAAAGTGCCGCTCTTTTCCCCGGTGCTGATCATGTGGACGATGAGCGGCGGGAATATGCCCGACTTCTTCAAGGGGGCGGCGATGCTCGATCCTTCGATCACCTCTGCCGTGGACTCGTCTATGGATGCCTCCATGACCTTGTTCTGAACGATGGTCTTGACGATTCTCAAGGATTCGACGATGGGCACGCCCGATGAGAGCAGGGTTCCGAGCGTCCTGGCAAAACGCGCCACGGAGATCTTCCGATAGATCTTTCCGTACACGGGAACCCCCATCCTGAACCGGTCGAAACGGTAAGCGCCCTGCTCGGTCTTCTTCCATTTCAGGAAGGCAAAGACCGCAAACGCCGCGAGGATGGCGATTATCCACCACGCCACGGCGAGAAAGTCGCTCACGCCGATGAGAATCCGGGTGGGGAGCGGCAGCTTCTGCCCCATGTTCTCGAACATGCTCACCACCTTCGGGACTACCGCTGTCAGAAGGTAGAAGAGTACGACGGTAGAGACGCAGAGCAGGACGAACGGATAGACGAGGGCCGTCCCGACCTTCGAGCGAAGCCGGTGCTGTCCTTCGAGGAACTCCGCGAGCCGCAGGAGCACCACGTCAAGCGCACCGCTCGCCTCGCCCGACCGGACCATGTTCACGTAGAGATCCGAAAACACCCTCTTGTGCTGGCTCAGCGCATCGGCAAAGGACAGCCCCTCGTTGACCGCGTCCCTCACCTGGGCCACGGTCCTTTTCATGGAAGGCGATTCGGTCTGCTCATAGAGCGCGTTCAGGGATTCCACCAGGGGGATCGATGCGCCCACGAGCGTGGAGAGCTGGCGGGTCATGACGGTCAGGTCCTCGAGCCTGACCCTGCCGAAGAGGCTCTTGAGCGAGATGTCCCTTGTATGGGGAGCCTCGGCAGCGTTCTCCTCGACAATAGAGCTGACGAACACGCCCTGAGTGCGGAGCTTGAGCTTGGCCTCCCTCAGCGATGTGGCATCCATCAGCCCCTGGGTAGCCTTGCCCTTTTCCGTATAACCGCTCCAGGTATACAGCGCCAATCGATGTCTCCCTCTATCTTACCACAGCCGGAGGTGCGGGTGCCGCCGCCCCGGGAGCCTGCATCTTGCCTGCTGCCGGAGGAGCTGTCGGACCTGCTGCCGGAGCTCCTGCCGAGGCCGGTCTGGGCATGGGTCCGGGCAGACCCGGACCCCCTGCCGGAGGCTGAGGCTCATTGGGGAACTTCTTGAAGTACTCATCGTTCACCGCAACGGATGCCTTTTTCCTTATGCCGTCCTTGAGGCTCCCGAGCTCTTTTTCCATCCTCTCACGCTGGATGATCCTCTCGATGGACCTGCTCACCTGATCGAGGGTTCTCGTCCTGGTCTCCCTCCGGTCATCGAGCCTGATGATATGGTATCCCGAGGGGGACTTGACCACCTCGCTCACCTCGCCTTTCTTCAGGGCAAAGGCGGCCTTCTCGAAGGCAGGGTCCATCTTCCCCTTGCCGAACCATCCCAGGTCACCTCCCCGCTGCGCAGACTGGCATTTCGAGTGCTGCCGTGCGAGCTGTCCGAAGTCGCCGCCTTTTTTGACCTGCTTGAGTATGCTCTTTGCCTGGGCTTCGCTGTCGACGAGGATGTGGATTGCCTTGATGCGCTCGGGCGTCACATACTTGTCCTGGTGCTCCTGGTAATATTTCATGATATCGGCTTCGCTCACCTTGAAGGATTTTTTGAGCTCGCTCTCGAGCTCCTTTGCCAGGGTTTGATCAGTGAGGAAGGCGATCTTCATCTTCACGCTTTCCCGCTTGTCCAACCCCCGGTTCCTGGCCTCCCACGCGAGCATCTTGATGTTTACCATCCCGTCGATGATCTCTCTGCGTCCCTGGGCCGTCGAGTGTCTCTGCCGGTATTGCGTGGGTATGCGCGAGAGGATTTCATCGATGTCTTTTGCCGTGATCTTCTCGTCACCTACCTGCGCCACCACATCCGATCCGAGGGCAGTCTTGCCCTTCTCTCCTCCGCCGAACTTCGAGCATCCGGCAAATCCGGCACAGGCAAGAATCAGGAGTACAGGCAATAGCTTTTTCAACGCATCCTCCTTTACATCAAGAGCTTTCACATATTTTCCCGCACCAAGGATACCACCATCGAAGACCGGCTGTCACCATCCTTTATCCCTCAATCCTGGAATGCCGGGGAATAGATCACGGCGACCAGCGTCCCCTCACGGACCTGTATCCTGGCTTCATCCGAGCATACCTTGTTGCTGATTCCGTAGGGATTCCCTATCTCCATGGACGCCTCTTCGATGTCCCACCGGAACCCTGAGAGGGAAATGCCCCTGACCACCGCGGTAAGAGGCAGCAGCGAGACGAGAGCGCCCTTGCTTCCGGAGATCGTGCTGCATGCATCGACGAGGAAGATCCTGCTGTCAGGGGTGAGGATGCAGGCATCGACCCCCCGGAGAAGGGCTGCATAGAGCAGGTGGATATTCGCCAGGGTATGGTCGATCCTGTCGCCTGTGGCAGCGATCATCTCTATGCTCCTGGCCCCCCCTTCCAGGGCTGCAAGGAGGGCGAGCCGGGTATCCGTCTCATCCTTGCAGGTATCGTATCTCTGGAAAGGGATTCCGGCTTTCTTGACTTCCTCGAGGATGTCGAGCGGCAGAGAGTCCATGTCGCCTACCACGAGATCGGGCCTGACGCCCGCTCTCAGGCAGTATTCCGCACCTTTGTCCGCTGCTATGACCATCCTGGCCTTCGCGGCCCTTGCCTTAAGGAAGACGCTGTCAGGCGCGTCTCCACCGGAAACGATCAGAAACATAGGGGGAATAAACAACGAATGAACCGTGAAGTCAAGCGAGAGCTTCCCGCTCCGCCATCCGCCGGGAAATGCTCGACATCTCCTTCGAGCGGCTGCCGCGCCCGTGAGCGTCCCTAGCCCTTGGGGCCGAGCAGCATGATGAACTCCTTGAAGAGCTCGGGGCCGAACTCCCGGATCATCTCGTTTTGCATGATCTTCAGCGCCGTGAAGGGGTCCTTCCGTCGCCTGTAGGGCCGTGCTGCCGTGAGCGATTCGAAGGTATCCACCAGGGCGCAGATCTTTGCATAGATAGAGATGCCCTCTCCCACCCGCTGGAGAGGATATCCGGTTCCATCGTGTCTTTCATGGTGCAAAAGCGCGATGGCTGCAGCTTCGGGCTTGAGATAGCCGGCATCGAGCAGCCGGTCGTAACCCAGCTGGGGATGCATCTTGATGAGCTTCCATTCCTCGATCGTGAGCGGGGTCTTCTTGTCGAGGATCTCCATGGGAATCTGGGCCATACCGATATCATGGAGGAAAAATCCCATGCTCATGAGTGCCATCTCCTCCTTCGTCAGCCTGGAGCCCATGAGCTTCAGCATGAGCGCCGTCGAATAGATCCCGACCCTGACGGAGTGCTGATAGGTGTAATGGTCATGACTTTCGATCCATATGAGATTGCTCACGACCTGCTCTTCGGCGAGGAGGAGCTTCACCATCTCCTGGGCATTCTCCTCGACATTCTTTATGGTCCTCGGCTCAGTCGATTTGAAGACATCCCGGATGGACTTCATGGAGGCGACAAAGGCGATGTCTGCCTTGTCATGCGTGCTCACGGCGGGGTCAGTGAGGATGCTGCTCGAATACCTGGTTTTGCACTCTTCGACCTTATCCCAGTCATCCTTTCTCACATAGAGCTTCGTATTTCCGCTTTTCAGAAGCAGGTTATGCTGTTCGGTAAAGAGCGCTCCTCCGGCGGCGAAGAGCCGGTAATCCGCCTTTATCCGGAGATAAATATCGAAGTCGTACCGTTCATTGATCCTCATGATGTACAGGGGGAGCTCCCTGTACTCTCCATGACCGCCCGAGCTGCGGGATGAACCAGATCTCGTCATCCAGTACCCATCCTTTCATTTCGAGGTTGCTTTTCTCTGCGGTAAGTCCGCAAACCATCGCTGGAACCCGGGATACGGCCCCGCTCTCTCATGGCGGCAATCATCGCCCGAGGGGCCTCCCGGGTGGACTTTAGTCTCTATCGTCAGGCCGATTGTAAAAAATAAGATCGTTCCGGTGGAAAGATCGGTTGCAGAAGGCCCCGAATTAAAGAGATATCTCGCTGAGATAGGGAAGCTCGCCGTCCTTTTTCGACAGGATAGGATCGGTGAGAGGCCACGGTATGCGCAGGTCGGGGTCGTTCCATCTGACGCCGCCGTCCGATGCGGGATGGTAGAGGGCATCCACCTTGTACTGCACGCGGGTGTTGTCCTCGAGGGTGCAGAACCCGTGGGCAAAACCCTTGGGCACATAGATCATCCTGAAGGGGGAACCCGAGAGCTCGATGCCGATCCACCTGCCGTACGTGGCGGAATCTTTCCTCAGGTCCACGATGACGTCGAAGACGCTGCCGCAGATCACCCATACCAGCTTCGACTGTGCGTGGGGGGGATACTGGAAATGCAGCCCCCTCAAGACCCCCCTGCTGCGCGAGAAGGAGTAGTTGTCCTGGACGAAACGGGCAGTGATGCCCTTTTCTTCAAAGACCTTTCGGTTGTAGGTCTCGAGGAAGAATCCCCTGCTGTCTTCGAATACGACCGGCTCGATCAGGTACGCCCCGGCCAATTCGGTCTCCGTGATTTTCATACGCCCCTCACGCATTCCATAAATTTACACGTTTCTTATCGTATCACGGGCATATTATCAACCTTTGTCACCGGCAACCGCCCTTTGCCGTCCCTGTTTTCCTTGAACGGGCCGAGCTTTTCCCAGTGCAGGCGTGTCGGCGACGACTCCTGGAGGTTCAGGATCGTCAGCTCCTTTCCCGTCTTCTTGCCGGCCCTGTCGATCGAGATGCAGATCGCATAGTTCCCGTACATCTTCACGACGATCGAGTCCGGCTTCAGATCGGGAACGAGAAACCTCGTCTGCCTCTCTGCGGCCGACTGACCCAGGGCACCTGCCACGCTGACGGCGCACCAGCACAATAAATAGAGTGTGAAGACCTGCTCGCCGAGCCGCCGCTTGATGGGGACCCACACGCTGTTCATCCTGTCCGTGCCGTCCATGGATGCATGGAGCGCCATGTTGAACGTCTTGTGCTTCTTTTTCGTAAAGATCGCCGGAACGAAATCCAGAACGAACAGCGTCGAGAGGATGATGCCGATCGTGATCCACCCGTACTTGTTCCACTGATAGGCGGCGGCAATGATGATCGCCAGCAGGAGGAGTATCCCCCGCGACCGGATGAATCGGCTGATGGCCGAAACCTTCCTCTTCTCCCCGGGATGGAAGAATACGTAGAGCACGCTCACGAGCCAGAATACCGAGAATGAAAACGTGTACAGCGCGACGGCAAAGGCGAGGATGGTTCCCAGGTCGGGCCGTATGAGGGAATCCGGGACATTGAAGTATTTGCAGTATGCCCGCTCGTAGACGAATGCCAGGAAATAAGAGAAGGCTGCGCCCAGTACGATGAAGGCGGCATTCGAGAGCCAGGCCAGGCGATTATTCCTCTCTGCATGAGGAGACGGCGTGCCCTCCTTGATAGCATCCACACTGTCCTCAAGAATCATGATGCAAGTTAAATATTTATTCCCCCCTCTGTCAAGTGACCAGTTTTCTTGCGGAATCGGAGAATTCATGGACCGGATGTCCGCTCTTCGCTATGCCCATCTCTCCATAGATGTCGTCGATCCGGTGGTGGTATCGGGGAGAGACGTGCATGGGAAACGCCTGACCGGCATGGAGCCTCCTGGCGATCATCCCTGCCTGCACGGCCGTGAGATGGCCCTTTTCGCAGGCATCGCGCTCGAGCTCGCCCAGGTAGAACGCCTCGATGAAGAGGGTGTCCGCACCCTTCGCAACGGCTTCGAGGGATTCGAGGTTATCTTCCGTGAACGCGATATCCGTGACAAAGGCGACCGCCTGGCCGGGGGAGAGGATCACGATCTCCTCCTTGAGATCCCCTGCCCTCATCCCTGCGATGCCCGAATTGGTCGTCACGGGAATGTTCTCTTCGAGACGGCCCGTGAGGATGCTCTCCTTGAGCTCCCCGATCCAGGGCCCCGGAAGGTAGCCCTTGCCTTCAAGCGCGCCTTTGCGGATATTGACATGGAACGTCTCCTTAAGCGCGTATCCCAGGCAGGGTATGCCGCCGTGGTCCATGACGGCAGCCTCGACATAGTACCTCGGCGTTTCGGCTACCCTGTTTCCGATCCTGGGCGACACATCCTCGGAGAAGAGGCCAAAGCCGGTATCCGCCCTTGTCGAGACCGTTCTCAGATACTCGCGGCCCACTTCAAGGATCCTGATCTCGAGGTCGTAGGTGCCGGAGAGGTTCCACGTGTAGGCGCGCAGCTTCGAGAGGCATTTCTCGGCAATGCCTTCGGGGCCTATGAGCAAGAGAGGGTCTTCGCGATGGAGCACTGTCCGCAAGACCTCGTCGAACCCCATGAAATGGTTCATATGAGCGTGGCTGATGCAGATCGTCTCGACCGCGAGCAGCTCTCTGTCCGCCAGGCCCCGGAAGCGGCCGCAGTCGAAGAGCAGGGCCCTCCTCTCGTTGAGCATCCGGACGTACAGGATAGGATCGAACAGGGGCCCGTTCACGAGACGGGCAATGAACGTAGGTCTCATAGCATTATAGGAATAGCATACCCCTTACGTCGATTGCACGCACTTGCCCGGATGTGATCCCTTCAGCCTCTGATCCTCACGACCTCGTCCACCGGTCTGCGGGGGCTTCTGAAGGCATTGTGCGGGCTGTCGGCATCGATGCGGCCCATGGCGATGCCGATGCACACGGCCAGATTGTCCGGGATGCCGAGCTCCTGGCGGAGAAGGTCGGGATACGACGCCAGCTGGACCGCCGCCGCAGTGCCCAGCCCGTACTCGCAGGCGGCGAGCATGATGCTCTGGGAGAGCGAGCCCAGGTCGAACAGGGACCAGGGAGTGAGGCTGCGGTCCATGCAGAGGAAGACGACGCACGGCGCATCGAAAAAGGAGAAGTTGCGCGCCATGAGGGAGTGCATGTCGCTCTCGTCGCTGCGGTTGAGGCCCAGGAATTCGGAGCGGTCATCCCTCAATTTCTCGTACCTTTCCTTGAGCGCCGGAGGCCAGTCTGTCGGAAGCGGCCTGGCGATGTCCGGGTTCGCGGGCACACCGTGGCTGAACCTGTCGTAATAGGCCTCCCGCAGCCTGTCGGCGGATTTGCCGTTGGCCACGAAGATCTCCCAGGGCTGGGTGTTACCCCAGGAAGGCGCCTTCAGGGCAGCCTCCATGATCGTGAGGATCATTTCTCCATCCACAGGCTCAGAGGTAAAGGCGCGGCAGGTAAAGCGCGCCTTCAAGGCATCGGTTACGTTCATATTTCCCTCCCCAAGGCTTTTCATTCACCCTTATGAAATAGAAATACAACCGGCCTTTCCCTGCGGCAAGAGCATGCCGCTTCGGCCTCCGTTTTTGCCTATCCCTTCAGACGGATATCCGAACCTGAAACACCCCGGTCTTCAGTGAATAGGCTACCGTATAGCCGAGGTCCCGGAGGATCTTCTCCATGACCGTGTTTCTGGTATCCATCATGCTTCCGAAACAGGAGATGCCCCGCTTTACGGCGGCGGAAACGACCCGCTCCAGCAGCGCCTTGCCCAGACCCAGATTCTGCCAGTCGTCACGGACAACAAGGGCGAGATCGGCATATCCTTCCCGGTGATCATAAGCATACCTGCCCACGGCGATGATGGCCTCGCCGCCTCCCTCCTCTACGACAGCTGCCAGGGCGAAGCTGGTTTCACGGTCGATATGGGTTAAGCGGTAGAGCAGGTCATCCGGAAGAGATTCGAGGTTTCTCAGAAAGCGCTGATAGATGGATCTCCGGGAGACCCTGTTGAACATATCGATAATGAGATCCCGGTCTGCAGGAACGACGGGCCTGAGAAAGACCTCCCTGCCGTCCTTCAGGACGAGCCGGCTCTCATGGTTTGAGGAACGGTCCTCACTACCGTATGAAGGCATCTCCTTATCTCCTTGCCCGGTTGATCGCCGGATGAGCATGTGCCATGAATGCTTCTCATGCCTCATTGCTTGACGATATTTCGAATGACAGCACAGCCGTGATGCGGATTCTTCATGGAAAGGCGTCTCAACAGCTGTCTCAGGGAAATCATGCGTTTCGAGTTATTGCCAAAACTACGATTTGTTACAGCCATTGTACAGACGTGTGCACCGCTGCCGCTCATGTGGTCGTCCCTGCTGGAACTATGACTCAGGCCGGGTCACGATCACCTGCCCGTCCTTCACCGGCAGGGTGGCTCCAGGCTTGAAGGATGTCTGCACCACCCCTTCCCTGCCTTCAAGGCGATATGTTACCTTGTAGCCGACCACCTTCTCCGACGTGTCGTAGACTGTCTTGCAGACTCGTTTCGTCTTCGTGACGACATCGCCCTTCTGCATGCTCTTCTGCACCTGGTTGCCGACATAAGCACCGCCTGCGGCCCCGGCGACGGTTGCTGCTGTCTTACCCCTGCCATGGCCGACTTGATGGCCCAAGAGGCCGCCGGCAACCCCGCCGATCACGGTCCCGGTAACGCGATAGGGATCTTTTACAGGCGCCTGTTCCTGCACCTGCACGTCCTCGCATACCTCACGCGGGGTTTTTATCGTCTTTGTGATCTCCGTTACCGCGACAACCTCGGCGGAATCAGCGGCAACACCATCTTTGGAAACCGTGCGATATATGACCAAAGGAGCGGGCAATGAAACGACCTGACCTTCAGGGCCGCTGTTCACCGTAACGCCTTGGGCAACGGTCCCATTCTCCGGCACGGGTTCCAGGACGTACTTCGATGACGGGGACATCTTCCCGAACTTGAAGGCCCCGTCCGGACCCGATACCGTCTCGAACTGCTCGGCTCCTTCGGCCGGCTGGGCCTGTTTGGCGACTACCTTTACCCCGACCGCCCCCTGCCCCTTGCCGTCGGTCACTCTCCCTTCCACTCCCGTGTTTTTCCCACAAGCGCAGAGACAGAACATCATTGCCAGTGCAGCCACTGAAATGATCCATTTATTTACCTGCATGACAGAACCTCCTCCGTGAATGGCTCTCCTCACTCTTGTTCTCTCTCATCAACCTGTGATCCTTATATCCCAGTCCCTGTCATCGAGACAATGCGGTTCTTGAGCTCTTCATAAATCATCAGGCTCCTCCAGCAAGACCCTCGGACCTGTGATCATGCCATTTGTTAACAATACCGTCTCTTAATGCTCATCTTGCCTTGTTTTGCGGTTATAAAATTGAATCGTCATTCAGTCGCTCATTGACAAGGGCTTCCAAAGGGAATAATCTGTTGAATATCAAAGAACAAATAGGCTCGCATCACGTAATGAGCAACTATCCAAGAAACGAAGTTCACTCACACACCTAAGGAGGCAGTATGGATTTAAGAGATGCCTATTTTGTAGACGGCGTTCGTACTTGGTTTGGGAAGTCTCGGCCGGATGGACATTATTGGACCACCCGCGCCGACGACATGATGACGAAGATCCTCTATGAGCTCCAGAAGAGGAACCCCACGGTTCCCTGGGGCGAAGTCGATGACTGCATCATCGGCGCAACGACCCAGGTGGGCGACCAGGGTACCACTGTGGGCAGGGCCGTGGTATTCACCTCCGGTCTTCCCGAGTCTGTCGCCGGATTCTCCGTCGACCGCATGTGCGCTGGCGGAATGACCTGCCAGGCCATCGGCGCATCCTTCATTCAGGGCAACAGCGCGGACATCATCATTGCCGGCGGCATGGAGCACATGGCGCATCACCCCATGGGAGCCGGTGCAGACCCCAACCCCAGGATCGTCACCGAGAAGATGGTCGAACCCAAATACTTCAACATGGGCAACACGGCAGAGAAGCTGCACGACTGGATGCCCGAGCACGGCGAGGCGCCGGTCACCAAGGAAGAGTGCGACGAGTACTCCTACCACGTCCTCGAGAGGTACTTCAAAGCCCTTGATGCCGGCTACTACGACAAGCACTGTGTCGACATGACCGTGTTCACCCCCAACGGGTGGAAGGTCGCCAACTACGACGAGCAGGCAAAGCGCGGCACCACGCTCGAGAGCATCAAGAACCTCAGGCGGTTCCCGTTCAAGGCAGAAGGCCACGTCACCCCGGCCAACGCATCGGGCTTGAACGACGGCGCCTGCGTATCGCTCCTCATGTCCGGCGCAAAGTGCAAAGAGCTCGGCATCAAGCCAAAGATGAAGTTCGTCGGCGCATCCTTCATCGGCGTCGACCCCACCGTCATGGGCTGGGGCCCGGTTCCTTCCACCGAGAAGGTGCTCAAGAGGTTCGGCATGAAGTTTGAAGACCTCGACTACATCGAGCTCAACGAGGCATTCGCGGTCCAGGCTGTCGGTTTCATGAAGCACTTCGGCATGAAGCTCCCCGAGGACCCCAGGCTCAACCCGTACGGCGGCACCATCGCCATGGGCCATCCACTGGCCAGCTCCGGCGTGCGCCTGAGCATACAGCTCGCCCAGGACTTCGAGCTCAACCCCAAGGCCAAGTACGGTCTCACCACCATGTGCGTGGGCCTCGGCATGGGCGGTTCTATCATCTGGGAAAACGCCATAGGGAAATTTTAGGAGGTTCATGCCATGGCTAAATACATAACCGAATGCAAACTCAACTACTACAACTCGAAAAAGGCAGGCAAGATCGCCATCGTCACGATGGACAATGGCCAGCTCTACAACATTCCCAATACCTGGGGCGTCGAAGCCTTCGAGTCTCTGAACAAGGTCATCGACACCGTGGAGAAGGATCCTGACGTCAAAGGCTGGATGCTCACCGGCAAACCCTTCATCTTCAACGTGGGCGCGGACATCATGAGCGTGAACCCGAATGCCACGAGGGCGGACGTCCTCGCCATCGGCGAAATGGGCCACAAGAGCTTCAAGCGCATCATGGACCTCAAGATCCCGACCTTAGCCGCCATCAACGGCGCCACCATGGGCGGCGGCTGCGAAGTGGGCCTCTACCACGACTACCGCACCATCTCCAAGAGCCCGGGCGGATGCGATCACTATGCACTACCCGAGTGCTTCCTGGGCCTGGTGCCCGGGTGGGGCGGAACGCAGCTCGTGACCAAGCTCGCAGGTCCGGAAAAGGCCATCGAGCTCATCATCATGAACCCGCCCAACCAGAACAGGATGATCAACTCCATCAAGGCCTACGAGATGGGCCTTGCCGATTTCCTGCTCACACCCGGCGACTTCACCGGCCAGTCCCTGGCTATCCTCGAGGGCATCATAACCGGCGAAGTGAAGGTCGAGCGCAAGAAGGTCGACCCGAAGATGAGCGACGAGCTCTACAACCAGACCAAGTTCCAGATCATGGGCCGCGTGCACTCCGGTGCCAAGGCTCCCTACGCGGCGCTCGACCTCATCAGGGGCGCAGCAGACTGGTCCTTGGATGAAGGCTTCCAGAAAGAGACCGAGGTCCTGGCCGACATGATCATGTCCGACCAGTTCAAGTGCGGCGTCTACTCCTTCGACCTCACTCAGCGCCGCGCCAAGAAGCTCCCCGGCAGGCCTCCCAAAGAGGTGAAGGGCAACAAGATAGCCAAGATCGGCGTTATCGGCGCAGGCCTCATGGCATCGCAGATGGCCCTCATCTTCGCACGCCGCTACCAGTGTCCGGTCCTTATGAAGGACATCAAGCAGGAGTTCGTGGACAAGGGTCTGGCATACTGCCGCGACCAGCTGAACAAGGACGCCAAGAAGGGCAAGATGTCGGCCGCGGACGCCAAGTGGATGGGTGAAGACCTCATCAAGGGCACCGTGACCTATGACGGTTTCGAAGATTGTGACTTCGTCATCGAAGGCGTGTTCGAAGAGATGGGCATCAAGCAGAAGATCTTCGGCGAGCTCGAGGCGGTCTGCAAGCCCGAGTGCCTCTTCCTCACCAACACCTCGTCCCTCGATATAGCCGAGATGGGCAAGAACCTCAAGAATCCGGGCCGTGTGGTGGGCTTCCACTTCTTCAACCCTATCGCCATGCTGCCGCTCGTCGAGATCGTCAAGACCGACGCGACCACGGACGTGACCCTGGCAACGGCATTCGACATCGCCAAGAAGATCAAGAAGACCCCGGTGCTCGTGAAGAACGCCCCGGCCTTCCTGGTCAACAGGGTCCTGCTCGCCTGGAACGACGGCATCTTCAAGTGCATCGACGAAGGCGCCGACTTCATGCAGGTGGACAACGCGGTTCACGACCTGGGCTACCCCATGTCTCCGTTCACCCTGGCCGGGCTGGTCGGTCCCGCCATTGCGCTCCACGTGCAGGAGACCCTCAACAAGTACTTCCCCGACAGGTTCCCGGTGAGCGTCGGCCTCAAGAACCTCGTGGCCAAGGGCAAGAAGAACCTGCTCGTCTTCACCGACAAGGGTGTGGACATCGACCCCGAGATCAAGGCAGACTGGCCGCAGGGCAACAAGAAGTTCACGGATGACGAGATCAGGGAAGTCGTGCTTTCCAGAGTCGCCGTGGAGATCCGCCACATCCTCGACGAGGGCGTGGTGGCAAGCCCGAAGGACGTCGATACCGGCATGATCATGGGCGCAGGCTGGCCCTTCTTCATGGGCGGCATCACCCCGTATCTCGACTACAAGGGAATCTCCGAGAAGGCCACGGGCAAGAAGTTCCATCCGAACGGCTTCCTGAACTTCGAATAAGCGGATTTTCACTATCATCAAAGTGCCGGGCAGCCCGTCAGAGGGCTGTCCGGTGCTTCAAATCATGGAGCATTGGACAGGAAATCTCCATTGGGCATATGCTCGAACATATCTCGCGATTGAGCTGAATCAGATCATACCATGGTATTGAGTGGTTTCTCGTGAACCGCGGAAGGCCATTCACTTTACCTCCGTTAAGTGATGGGAAGGGCCGGCGCAGAGCACAGGGCGCTGCGCCGGTCCGATGTTGAAGCCGGCCGCCTGCCCCTTTCTCACATAAGTGAGATAGGGGTCTTGCTTTTTGCTATTAAAGGCAGCGGACCAAAATGAGAAAAGCCGGTGCGGGGATTTGAACCAAGAACCTGCTGATCAATCATTGGCCGGATTCATCATGTATTTGACCCGGTTGGGACTTGTCCTCCTCCGATGTTTATGGCAGGAGTGGTATCATAAGCCTGCAGCATGAAGCTACCCGTCAATGAACCGGCTTCTCGGACAGGACAAAAGAGACAGGTTCATTTTCCTCTACTTTCGAAACCGAAGAGAAGATTTTCGCTTTGAAATTTGATCAAAAGGAGGGACCAATGGGATCATCGAAACGGCATTCACTGGAAATTGCCGGATTCGTCTTTCTGTTCCTCACGATCGGAGTTCTCATCCACATGCCTGTCCCTGCTGCAGCCGGTCAGTTCATCATAGGAACGGGCATCTACGATATCACCGGCCCTGTTGCGGAATGCGGCATGATGGGCTACTCGATGCCCGACAAGAAGACCGCGGGCATCCTCCCCTGATGAACACGGTGCGTTATCGTCCCTCGATCGGCACAGGCCAAGGGACCAAAATCGATGATTGCTTTAGTTATGCCGTCACCTTTGCCGATGAAGGAGATAAATTACAGCCTTGATAAGATACATTTACATCAAGCCGTGGAGTTTGTTATAAATGAGCTTTTCCGCAGCAGGCTGCGAGGTATCGACGCAATGGCGATGAAAAGTGCTATCCGTCTCATTGGGACGTTGGAAGGAGAATTAAGGTGAGAAAAATATTTTTCATCTTATATTTTGTGCTCGGTCTGGTCTTCATGGTCGGTTGTGCATCGATGGACAGTGCCTACATGAAGGCCACGCGTGAAGACAGCATCAAAAGCTACGAACGTTTTCTCAAAAGCTATCCCAAGAGCCCGTATGCCGAAGCTGCGAAGAGCAGGCTCGAGGCACTGAAGGAAGAGAAGGCCTTTCCCGAGGCTGAAGCAGCCAACTCAATTGCCGCCTACACAGCTTTTTACGAGAGATTTCCGGACGGCAAGCTTGGAGAGGAGGCCAGGAAAAGGGCGTCGGCTTCCGACAGAGAGGCCTTCATGCGAACCTGCGGGATAGGAACGCCGAAGGCTTTTCAGGGTTTCATGGAAAGCTACCCTTCGAGCAAGTATCACTCACTGGCCTCCGGCCGGATTGACTTCTCGAAGATTGAAAGCTCGGCGGACCTTGCGGCGTACATGCAGTTCATCACCAAATACCCCAATAATCCCTTCGTCGGCGAGGCAAGCGCATATTACCCCCTCCTGTGGCTGGACAGGGCAGGAAAGAAGGTCGGGGTGGTCATCGATGTCGGCGAGTTCGTGAGCTGGAAGGGTGTTCTCA
Source organism: Deltaproteobacteria bacterium (assembly GCA_029547185.1). GTDB lineage: Bacteria > Desulfobacterota > Desulfomonilia > UBA1062 > UBA1062 > Phosphitivorax. The sequence goes on from JAKPPU010000116.1 coordinate 37,049, forward strand.
ACGGGATGCGCACTACGAAGGAAAAGGTCCGTCAGAGCGCCTTCGCTGCGCTGGATAGAGAAATCGGAAAGTACGGCATCAGCCTGACGCTCCTCGACAGGCCGGAAGATGCGAAGGACAAGGATCTCCGAATCATCCTCATTGTGAAGTACAGCGAAAAATCGGCGATCGCCGAAAGCCTCGCCAAGGCCCTGAGCGATCTCATGTCCGGCCCGACGGTACAGATTTCCACCACCATGACAATCCAGGATGGAAGGGACGGCTTCGAGTACTATTCAAAGGTCGGTGATTTGAAGGCCAAGGTCGGCAGGATCGCCATGATGAAGGCCTTGTGCGGCCTCAGGGGAAACAGCGCGCTCTCGCCATTGATCGTGGCCCTCAACGACAACGACCCCGAGATCCAGAGCAAGGCTTGCGAGTCGCTGAAAAAAATAACCGGACAGGATCTCAAGGAAGACAGGGCAAAGTGGTGCGAGCTGTGGGAGAAGGAAAATCCGTGATCGGACATCTTCCGCAGACTCCTGCCTGAGCCCTCACATCCTCATTGAGAATCTCTGAAAATCACTCGCTGTCGGGAACGGTGGACAGGTTCTCGAGCCAGGGGGCGTCCTCGCTGTCGGAGGGTGCCCGGTAGTCTCCCCTCGGGGACAGGGAGCCGCCCGACCCCACCTTGGGGGCATTAGGGATGCACGATCTCTTGTACTGGCTGAACTTGAAGAAGCGGCGTATGAATACCCCCAGCCAGTGTTTAATCTGGCTCAAGGTATACTCGTTCCGCCGGTCCTCGGGCACGTCGGGCCACAGGCCCTTTTCTCGATCGTGCCATGCCGACCAAGACAGGAAGGCGATCTTCGAGGGCAGATAGCCGTAGCGGACCGTGTAGAAGGTATTGAAGTCCTGGAGCTCGTAGGGTCCGATGACCTCCTCGGTCATCTGCGCCGGCCGGTCGGTGGAGGTGCCGGGTATGAGCTCGGGGCTGATCTCGGTATTCAGGATGTCCCTCAAAGACCTCGATGCCTCCGGGCCGAGCAGGTCTTTATCCGCCACCCACCTGATGACGTACTGGATGAGGGTCTTGGGGACGCTGGCATTGACGTTGTAGTGGGACATATGGTCTCCCACCCCGTAGGTGCACCATCCCAGCGCCAGCTCGCTCAGGTCGCCGGTGCCCACCACGAGGGCATCGCGGAAGTTCGCGAGGCGGAACAGGATCGAGGTCCTCTGGCCCGCCTGGACGTTCTCGAAGGTTATGTCGTAGAGGTCCTGTCCCTTGGCGAAGGGATGGCCGATGTCCTCCATCATCTGCAGGGAGCCGGGCTTTATGTCGATCTCGTGGGCCTCCACGCCGAGGGCTGCCATGAGCTCACGCGCGTTGTTGTAGGTCTTCCGGGAGGTTGCGAACCCGGGCAGGGTGTATGCCTTGATGTTCGTCCTGGGCAGGCTCAGGGTGTCCATGGCGCGGGCGCATACGACCAGAGCGTGAGTGGAGTCGAGCCCCCCGGACACGCCGATGACGAGGTTCTCGATCCCGGTCGAGAGCATGCGCTTGGCGATGCCCTCGACCTGGATGTTGTAGACCTCGTAGCACCTCCTGTCCCGGAGCTCTGCCTGCGAGGGAACATAGGGAAACCGGGAGATCTCCCTGTCGAGGAGAACGCTTCCGCCGGGAAGGCCCGCATCGATGTCGATATTCCTGAAAGGCCGCCTGTGGAAGGTCCGGGACGAGTGGAAGGTGTTCGAACGCACCCTGTCCGCGATAAGCCGGTCGAGGTCGAGGTCGGCGCAGACGACCTGGGGCTCGTAGGAAAACCGTTTCGATTCGGCGAGGAGGGTGCCGTTTTCGTAGGTGATGGCATGGCCGTCCCAGGCGAGGTCGGTGGTGGACTCCCCGAATCCCGCAGCCGTATAGATGTATGCCGAGATGCACCGCGCCGACTGGTTCGCTGCGAGCTGGTGGCGGTACTCGTCCTTGCCCACAGTGATGTTCGAGGCGGACAGGTTGAGCATGACCGTGGCCCCTTCGAGCGCGGCGTAGCTCGAAGGCGGTATGGGAGCCCACAGGTCCTCGCAGATCTCCACGAAGAACCTGAAACCGGGCGCCGACGGTATCGTGAAGAGCAGATCGGCCCCGATGGGAATGCCCTTCTGCCCGCACAGGTCGATCGAGGCAACGGACAGCTCATGCGCCGGCCTGAACTGGCGGAGCTCGTAGAACTCGCGGTAGTTGGGCAGATAGCTCTTCACCGCGATCCCTGCGATCGCTCCTTTGTGCATGACGATGCCGCAGTTGTACAGGGCGCCTTCCACCTCGACGGGCGCTCCCACGACGACGATCATGTCCATCTCTTTCGTCTCCTTAAGGAGGAAGCTCAGGCTCTCCTTTACTGACGAAAGCAGGGCCTCCTGGAAAAACAGGTCCTCGTTGGAGTAGGCCGAGATCCCGAGCTCGGGAAATACGGCGAGCCGGGCCTGTTTTTCATAGGCCACCCGGACGAGATCGAGGGTGCGGGAAGCATTGAAAAGAGGGTCGCTGACCTTGAGGCTGGGGATGCAGGCAGCCACCCTGACAAAGCCCTGGCGATAGAGATTGAAGAACTCCGGGTTCGTCATCGTTTTTTCCATTCGAATCACTATACCGCCTCTCGAAGAAAGCTGCAAGGCATGGTTTCTGAATCGATTTTCTGATGCCCTGCATCATAAGTAATGTTTCCATCCGATAGGCTCGGTTGCTCCGATTTCATACTTGAATTTACCGGTCTCATCTTGTAAGGATTGAGAAGGGTTGAAGGAGGACAGGCGATCGCTCGTGCCGGAAACGGCATGGGAGGAAAGTCCGGGCTCCGCAGGGCGAGGGTGGTCGCTAACGGCGACCGGGGGCGACCCCAGGGAAAGTGCCACAGAAAACAAACCGCTTCCCTATACGGGGAGTAAGGGTGAAACGGCGAGGTAAGAGCTCACCAGTTCCCCGGGTGACCGGGGAAGCTTGGCAAACCCCACCCGGAGCAAGACCAAAAAGAGGGGCGTAACGGATGGCCCGTCCGGCCCCCGGGTAGGTCGCTCGAGGCAGCAGGCAACTGCTGACCCAGATGAATGATCGCCACCCGGTTCGAGGCAACTCGGTCCGGGAACAGAACCCGGCTTATGGACTGCTTCATACCCTTTAACGTTTTTTTACTTGAGTGCGAATAACGGAGCTTGCCGGTTCTTCGATGGAAAAAAAGTCACGATTCGAGCTTGGACACACTGAAAAGATAAGGCGTTCCATCTATGTTTTTCTGCGGGACGAGCTTGAGCTGAAGCTTAAGAACATCGCCCTCGAAGAACCCTACCGCATCTGCATGGAAAAGGGCATCCCCTACCCGTACGTGGATTCCAGCGAGCTCCGTCCCAAGAAAAAGGAGTTCTCGAAGGAGTCCTCCGTGGCGAGGCCCTTCTCCATCATCTTCTGCGAGGACACCATCGACGATTCTCATCAGAGGTACATCAGGTTCTCGGAATTCAACCGGGTGAGAAAGGACACGATCTCCCTGGTACCGGATTTGCGGCTCCACCGCCCCTTCTCTTCCACGATCCGGTTCTTCGAGCGGGACGCCTTCTTCGAACTCTTCGAGCAGCTCCTCGATGTGGATTACTGCCTGCTCATCCAGAGAGACAACCGTCTGAAGAAGCACAACCGCTATTCGCTCACCCATTTTCACGTCAAGATCGACTGGCCCATCTCCGAGGCGGCCGAAAGCCTGGCTAAGGAGCTGCGCTACATATCGAAGAGCCTCTATGAAAAAGGCGACCGGTATGCCGACATTCTCCAGCAGAAGCTGTTCGAATACTACGGCTGGCATCACCAGGCCATCGGGGGCCGGAGAACAGCCGCCCTGTCCGCTTTCCAGTACCTGAAGACCGTCTCGGGCCTGGCTACCGTATACGTTTCGAGCGCCGAGGCAAAAACGCTGACGAGGTATTCCGAAAAGGGAGTGGGCCGCTATGCGGTCATCCAGTTCGACAAGGCGCTGGCCAGGCAGGTCATCGAGAACAACAACCTCACCGAGGAGAGCTTCCGGCAGGGCTATGCGCTCGGCGAATCGGAAAACTTCTTCGACGTGATCCTCTTCGTGACCTACAAGCACACCGAGTGGGGGATACCGCCCGCAGACGGCAAGCTCAGGATCCTGAGGCCCGACTACAGCTGGCTCGCCATCGACATGGAGATGATCCTGCCCATGCCGCATGCCGTGAGCTTCCGGCCGCTTCTCGTGAAATGGGTGTACCGAACATAAAGCAGACAAGGAGAGAGTATTGGCCACCATCATTGACGGCAAGGAATTGTCCAGGAAGAAACGCTCTGAGATAACCGCTCAGTCTGAAGAATTTGCACGCACGTACGGCAGGCCGCCGGGCCTCGCCGTGGTCCTCGTGGGCAGCGACCCTGCCTCGGCCATCTATGTGAGGAACAAGGGGATCGCCTGCGGACAGACCGGGATCAGGTCTTTCGAGTACCGGCTCGACGAAAAGACGACCCAGCAGGAGCTCCTTGCTCTCATCGACGAGCTCAACGGCCGGGATGAGGTGGACGGGATCCTCGTGCAGCTTCCGATCCCGAAGCATCTCAACGAGAAGGAGGTGCTGCTCCGGATCGACCCGGCCAAGGACGTCGATGGATTCCACCCCTTCAACATGGGCATGCTCCTCATGGGTAGCCCGACCCTGGTGCCGTGCACGCCGAGGGGCATCATGGAGATGCTCCACGAGTACGGGGTGGAGATCAGGGGCAAGGACGCCGTGGTCATCGGGCGGAGCAACATCGTGGGCAAACCCATCGCACTCCTGCTCATGATGGAGCACGCGACCATCACCATCTGCCATTCGCGCACGAGAGATCTCAAGGACAAGATCAAGAGGGCGGACATCGTCGTGGCAGCCATCGGCAAGGAAGAGATGATCCGGGGCGACTGGATCAAGGACGGCGCCGTCGTGATCGACGTGGGCATGAACCGGAGCGAGACTGGCAAGCTCAAAGGCGATGTCGAGTTTTCCGAAGCAGAGAAGCATGCATCGATGATCACCCCGGTCCCCGGAGGTGTAGGCCCCATGACCATCACCATGCTGCTGGACAACACCCTTATTGCAGCCAAGGCTCGCTTGTCTTAAAGGCTCTATCTTCCATTCTCGAGCGGCCTTTGAAATGATATGAGAGCAGCGGCCCCTGCGAGGTTTTCAAGGAGGTTCGCTTCATGTGCATCCGTGAGGTGGCGCTTATGGACAGGTGTGCACATTATATAAATATAGGCATGGGGAGAGACGGATCGTGAGAACCCCGCTTTTTGAAGAACATGTGAAACTCGGTGCGCGGATAGTCGACTTCCACGGATGGGAGATGCCCGTGTGGTATGCCGGCATCAAAGAGGAGCACCTCGCCGTGAGGAGCGCTGCGGGCGTGTTCGATGCAAGCCACATGGGCGAGATTTACGTAACGGGCAAGGAGAGCGTTCCCTTCCTCGAGCGCGCCCTCACGAGGGACATAAGCCCGATGCCGAAAGGCAGGGTCCTCTACGGCTTCCTCCTCAATAAGGGCGGAGGCATCATCGACGACCTCACCGTCTACTGCATCGAGCCGGACAGTGAATACATGCTCTGCGTGAACGCGTCGAACACGGAAAAGGATTTCGAGTGGCTCTGCTCGAACAACCGGGAAGGCGCCCGGATAGAGAACAGGAGCGATGAGACGGCCCTCGTCGCGCTCCAGGGGCCGGACGGCGCGAGCATCCTCAAAGATGCCTTCGGGTTCGATCTCGACCGCTTGAAGAGATACACCTTTGCCTTCGAGGACACCCGGTACGGAAGGCTCCTGATCTCGAAGACCGGATACACCGGCGCAGGGGGCGCGGAGATCTTCCTCGAATCCGCCCACGCACCGGCATTGTGGTCCGAGCTGATCGAGCGCGGAGCCGTTCCCTGCGGCCTCGGCGCCCGGGACACGCTCAGGCTCGAGATGGGCTATCCCCTCCACGGCAACGACATCGACGAGAGCACCACGCCCCTGGAGGCGGGGCTCGATTTCGCCGTGGACATGGCAAAGCCGGAGTTCATCGGCAAGGAAGTACTGCAGGAGCAGCTCCGCTCCGGCCTGACCAGGCGGCTGCGGGGCCTCGTTCTCAAGGAGAGAGGCGTTCCCCGCCAGGGCTGCATCTGCGTTAAAGACGGCCGGGAGGCGGGCGTCGTCACCTCGGGGAGCATCTCGCCGGTCCTGGGAACGGGGATCGCGCTGGCATACCTCGAGAGCTCGGTTCAGGAGAACGACGTGCTCGACGTCATGGTGAGATCGAAGCCCTTGAAGGCGATCGTGAAGCGCCCGCCGTTCGTGAGCGGAACCATATCCAAATAAGGAATGCGGGAGGTTGATGGATGAAGATACCGGATGAACTGCACTATACCGAGGATCATGAGTGGGGCAAGGCCAAGGACGGAATGCTGAGGGTCGGCATCACCGACTATGCCCAGAACGAGCTGGGCGACATCGTCTTCGTCGACCTCTTTCCGAAGGGGACCTCTGTCGCAAAAGGCGACCCCATCGGGACCGTCGAGTCGGTCAAGGCCGTATCCGACGTCTTCGCTCCGGTCGACGGAGAGATCGCAGAGGTGAACGATTCCCTCGAGGACAAGCCCGAGCTGGTGAACCAGGACCCTTACGAAAAGGGCTGGATGGTCGTCCTGAAGATGGACGATCCCTCCCAGGTGAACAAGCTCATGGATTCGCAGGCATACGAGGAGTACCTCGAGGCAGAGGCGAAATAGATGTCGTATATCGCCATCAATGAGCAGGACCTTCAGAAGATGCTGAAATCCATCGGGATCGCTTTCCCGCAGGAGGTCTTCTCATCGATCCCGGAGGAGCTCCGCTACGACACCCTCCTCCCTATCGACGGGCCGCTCGACGAAGAGTCGCTCCGGAGGAGATTCGCCTTTACCCCTTCGAAGGCGGTCTTTGCCGGGGGCGGCATCTACCGCCACCATATTCCGGCAGTCGTGGACTCGCTCTCGTCGAGGCAGGAGTTCGTGACGGCGTACACGCCCTATCAGCCCGAGGTCAGCCAGGGCACGCTCCAGTCGATCTTCGAGTACCAGAGCATGATGGCGGACCTCACCGGCATGGACGTATCGAACGCCTCGATGTACGACGGCGCCACCTCCCTCGCGGAGGCAGCGCTCATGGCACTCAGGGGAAAGGGCATCAGACGCGTTCTCGTCGCACGCTCGATGCAGCCTTCCTACCGCCGCGTTCTCAAGACCTACCTCGCCTCGATCAGCGATGTGAAGGTCGAAGAGATACCCTTCGAGCCCTCCACGGGGCAGATCGATCTGACTGCCCTCGAGGGAGCCATCGCTGCGGACTGCGCCTTCTTCATCCAGAACCCGAACTACTTCGGGGTGATAGAGCCCATGCAGAGAGTCGCAGGGATCGCCTCTCCCCGTGCGGGCTTCTGGGGCATCACCGTCACCGAGGCCCTCACGCTGGGTCTCTTCGATGCCCCGGGCATCTACAGGCCCGACGTCGTGATCGGCGAGGCCCAGTCGTTCGGAAACCCGGCGAATGCGGGCGGTCCGCTGCTGGGTTTCTTCTGCACCAGGAAGGAGCACGTGAGGCGCATGCCGGGCCGGATCGTAGGACTCACGAAGGACAGTGAGGGGAGGCAGGCCTTCTGCCTCACGCTCGCCACCCGAGAGCAGCACATCCGGAGGGAGAAGGCCACCTCGAACATCTGCACGAACGAGGGGCTCTGCGCATTGAGGGCGGCGATCCACCTGAGCGCCATGGGGCCCGAAGGCCTGCGCGAAGCAGCGCTCCAGTGCGCGGCAGGGGCCAGGCACCTCATGGCCCTTCTCGCGGCCAAGGGGATACGGTCACTCTTGTCGGGCCCTGTCTTCCACGAGTTCGTGGTCCCCATCGAAGAGGCGAAGAGAGCGGCCCTCGATGCCGAGAGGATCGTTCCCGGGATTCCCATAACAGGCGATTATCCCGAGCTCGAGAACGCCGTGCTCGTGACGGTCACAGAGATGAATACCATGGAGGAGTGCCGATGCCTGGCAGAACGGATGTAGCCCGGTTCCCCGAGGTCAGGGAGCCTCTGCTGAACTTGCGGAGCGCCCTGGGCAGGAACAAGCGCCTCATACCTTCGCCTTTCGACGTGCCGGAGATGCCCGATCTGCCGGTGTCCACGGACCTGGCCGACCTTCCCGACGTGTCCGAGGTGGAGACGGTACGGCATTTCACCAGGCTCTCCAGCCTCAACTACGGGATCGAAAACGGCATGTATCCCCTGGGATCGTGTACCATGAAGTACAACCCCAAGATCGCCGAGGCAGCTTCGGCGAGTCTGCGGTCCGTCCATCCGGCAGACCCGGCGGCCATGTCGCACGTTCTCGAATGCCTGGCGCTTCTCCAGAAGTATCTCGGGGAGATCTGCGGCATGGATGCCTGCAGCCTGTGGCCTGCAGCAGGGGCGCACGGCGAGCTCACGGGCATGATGGTCATCCGCAGGGCCGTCGACATGAAGGGAGAGCCGAGGACCAAGGTCCTCATCCCCGACACCGCCCACGGCACGAACCCTGCCTCGTGCACCATCGCCGGGTTCGCCACCGAGAGCATCCCGTCGGGAGGCGACGGCTTTCTCACGGCCTCGATCCTGAAGGAGCACCTGGGTCCTGACGTCGCAGCCCTCATGATCACCAACCCCAACACCCTGGGCATCTTCGAGAGGGAGATCCGCGAGATAGCAGGACTCCTCCACGACAACGGGTCGTACCTCTACATGGACGGCGCAAACCTGAACGCCCTCCTGGGCGTTGCACGGCCGGGCGACATGGGGGTCGACTGCATGCATGTGAACCTGCACAAGACCTTCGCTACCCCGCACGGCGGCGGCGGGCCGGGCAGCGGGCCGGTGCTCGTCAAGAGCGGGCTGGCCCGGCACCTTCCCCTGCCCCTCATCAAAGAGGGCGAATCGGGCTCGTACACCCTTTCCTGGGACGGCCCGGAAAGCATCGGCATGGTCCACTCGTGCCTGGGCAATGTCGGGGTGTGCATCAGGGCGCTTGCCTATATCCTGAGCCTCGGGCCCGTGGGACTTCCCGAGGTGGCGCAGGCAGCCTGCATCAATGCAGGCTACCTGAAGAGCAGGCTCTCGGGCCTCTACGACCTCCCCTACCGGACGCCCACGCTCCATGAGTTCGTCCTCTCCGACAGGCTGCAGAAGGAAAACGGCATCACCACCATGGATATCGCGAAGTCGCTCATGGACTTCGGGTTCTATCCGCCGACCATATACTTCCCTCTCGTGGTCCAGGGTGCGCTCATGATCGAGCCCACCGAGACCGAGCCCCTCGAAGAGCTCGACAGGTTCGTCAATGCCATGGAGGAGATTGCGGAAACGAGCCGGACGAATCCGGAAGAGCTCCACGGCGCGCCCCGCACGACCCCTGTTTCCCGCGTCGACGAGGTATGGGCTGCCAGGAATATCGTCCTCACGTGGTCCAAGAGAGAATCCTAATGGGAGGAACCGGTATCTAAATGGTTAAGAAGCGGGACAAACAATCAGATGCGGATCTGGTTCGCGAAATAAAGCGCGGTGATGCGCGGGCAATGGAGGAGATCGTAAAGCGGTACTCGAACAAGGTGTACAATCTCGCGTATCACCTTACCCGGGATTCTGCGGCGGCCGAGGAGATCATGCAGGATGTTTTTCTGACGGTGATCTCGAAAATAGGCACGCTGACCAACGAAGAATACTTCTCCACGTGGCTTTACCGCGTGACGACGAACGCAGCCTACGGTTTCTTAAGGAAGGAGAAAAAGTTTTCCGAGCAGACGCCGGTCGAGAACATCGACCAAGAGGTTCAGCCGAGCTACGACTGGTCGGACCTTCCCGATGACGTTCTGCTCTCGGAGGAAAGCAAAGAGGTCTTGAGAAAGTCCATCGATGCCTTGCCGGAGGCCATGAGGACGGTCGTGATCATGAAGGACATGGAAGGCTTAAAGAACGAGGAAATAGCCGAGGCCCTCGGAATGAGCGTCCCGGCCGTCAAATCCAGGCTCCACCGGGGCAGGCTGATCCTCCGAGATCTTCTTGCCGGATATTTCAGGAAAAAATATACAAACCACTCAGGGGACGACGAATGAACTGCAAAATCTGCTCAACCCTCTTTCAGGAATTCCTCGAAAAATCACTCTGCGAAGAGCTCATCGCCGAAATGGACGACCACATGCAGGCCTGCAGAAAGTGCAGGACATCGCTGCGCACCTACAAGCTCACCATCATGCTTTCCCAGCAAGCGGACCCCCCCTGCTGCGTAAGACCCGAAACAGTCGACCGGCTCAAGAAGATCCTCCTCCAGAGGTTCTTTGCCAAGGAAGATGTCAAGATCAAGGTCTAGGCACGAAGAGGTGCCGGTTCCACAAGCCCCTGGTACGCATACCTTCCCTGCTGTCGAGCGCTGCCACCCCGATCCGCACGGCAACGTTCCCGCCTCCTTTGAAAACGGTTTCTCTTAAAGGGAATTCCCCGGCAGACGACCGCTTTGTGTCGCGGTCATCCGCTGCTCCGAGCAAACGATCCGCAGGCTGCAGCACGGCGGTCTACTCCTGGAGAATCACCTGGCACGTCCCTTCGTATTCACACCGTTTCCTGCACCTGTGGACGGCGCCCGTAGTCAGATTTGTCAGCACGATCTCGACCTCGTAAAAGTCCCCGGGCTGAAAACGGGCTTCGGGATCCTTATCGACCTGGACGTTCAGCAAGACGCCTATGCCCCTGCTCCACTCACCGCAGCCAACCGTCACACAGCTGTCTTGCTGATGAAAACTCCGGAGGTCCCCTATGGTATCGCCGTCGCATTCCCTCGTTGCCGTACAGTCATTTTGGGCAAAGCATATACTCATATCTCCCGGCCCGCTGTAGACGACATCTTCAATATTCAGCCGATATTTGCAGCCCGGAAACAGGTTATTGGCGCATACGCTTCCACTATTTCCCAGGTACCAAGTGGGAAGAGCAATGTCCACCATCTCGTGGCTTGTCGAGGAGAAAAACTGTATCTGCTTATGTCCGACACAGACGGCATCGGTCTCGTGAACGGCCGAACCCGCACCAAGGTTTCCCCTGTAGACGACGAAGAGATCGAGAAGGCCGTCGAGCTGCCGATTCGGCAGATTTTTTCTCAGCACATCGAATGAAAGCGAACCCGGGACCTCCCTCTTGCCGTTTGCTTCGAGTGCCCTGACGTACCCGTACGTATTTTCACCTGTCGGATATTTGATGACCAGCTCGATCCTCCCGTCGTTCATATCCTCACCGGTGGCGGTCGTGTTCGTCACGAAAAAACTGATGCGGTATCTGTCATCGAAGGTCTCGATGGTGCTGTCGCCTATCGACATGGTGCCCCGGAAGAAATAGTTGATGAGCCCTGCCGCGTAGCCGACGGTCTTCGGAACGAGATTCGCCGCATATGCCTCATGGACCGCATCGTCGAGGCAATAGGCGAGACGGTAGTATACGGTCAGGTCATTCTCCGAATTGGCGTAGATCCTGTCTGCCATGTATTTCACGGCCACGAAGTTGTCGATCTGCTCTCCATGCTTGTCCTTGGCCGAATGCATGACCAGATCGACCTTGCCGTCTTCCGCGGTTATCTCGTGAGGAACAGCGATCGGAGAGTTCAGGCTCGACACGCCGGGAAAGGGATGATAGTGCTTGTGTCCCTGCGGAAGGCCATCCGTGAAGATGGTGAAACGGCTTAAATAATTGGCATTGCAGTATTCGGCGAGCCCTGCCTGGGGCCGGCCGCCGCCCGCAACGGTCGCCTCGGGATTGGTGCCGTTGTAGACGCCTGCATCCCAGTATTCCTGAGGGGTTGAAAATTCAGGGATGGGTGCACCCTGGGCGAGGCCCGGAATATACGCTGCATTCTCCCTTGCCCTTTTCTTGACATGGAACTCGTAGAGATTCCCCAGCCAGGACATGGGATCAGGCCCCGCGAGCTCGGTATAGTCGAGGTGGCCGGAAAAGTCGTTCCTCGTGTGCGCGGGCACGCCCATGTCCTCGATGAGGTGGATGATCCGGCCGAGGCTCTCGCACATCTCCCTGAAATTCTCGTTCCTGACCTCTTCGTTTATGTCGGTCAGGGCTTCGTAAAAGTGCTCCCTTGCCTTTCTCCACGAGTAGTCATTGCATGAGCCGTCCATCCAGTGGATTCCCCAGCCGCATGCATACAGCTCCTCCCCGTTCTCGCCATACCCCAATGCCCAGCTCCGGTTGGGCAGGCCGGTCATGAGATCATTAAGGCCATTATCCTTGCACGGGTTCCAGAAGTGGTTTCGCGCGCGCACGCCAAGGTCTTCGTTTGCGCTGCC
>JAKPPU010000117.1 GCA_029547185.1 Deltaproteobacteria bacterium
GGGTGGGACCGGGTGTGCCAGGTGATTGCCTTCAATATGAAGAGGTCGTACCTGGCAGGGTTGAGGAAAGCGATACCTGTTGCTGCCTGATCAAGGGACAGGTGTGTCCGGAGCAGGGAAATGCTGCCGGATACAAGGAAATTGAGGGTATTCTCGGCAAGAAATTGAGCCTTCTCAACTAAGAAATTGATGAAAAAACACCAATCAACCCCGGATGGACGCTTTTTGCCGGATTACGCAAAGGTCTCATCGTGTCCGTCAAGGCAGATATCGTATTGTTTATTCTATCCAGGATAATGAACTGACAGTTTGGGTCGTCAAAGTTGGCCATCGTAAAGATGTCTATCGCTAAAGCGAACCAGCGCATCTAGGCGGACGCGGCGGTGCCGCGCCGCTGATGCCATCGATCGGTGTCTCTAGAAATGATTGCTTTGGAGCCATATACTATTGTGATATATTGTGCTGGGAGAACTGTCATGATGAATAAAGAAACAGCAAAGAGAGTAATCGAATCTTTGCCAAATGATGTCTCAATGGATGAGATTATCCATGCCCTCTATGTAAACGTTAAGTTTTCACATGGTGAAAAAGAAATACGTGAGGGCAAGGGTGTATCTCAAGCAGATGCAAAGAAGCAGCTAAAGAAATGGCTCAAGTAATTTGGGCACCTTCTGCCCTCGATGATGTTGGGTCTATTGCTGAGTATATAGCAAGAGATTCGGTTGAAATGGCTTCTTTGTTTGTCAGCAGGTTGTTTGATGCAACAGATCGTTTGCAAGATTTTCCCTCCTCTGGCCGGATAATCCCAGAGATTAACAATCCTGATTGTCGTGAAGTAATCTATGGCGCCTACCGGATTATGTATCGAATAGAAGGAAATGAGATTTGGATCACAGGAGTTATCCATGGTGCCCGTGATTGGAAACCTGAGTAATCACCGAATAATTCAATCCGGTGGACCGGGACTTGCGCCCCGGCCACTGATCTCAGCCGTTTGCCTTCAAAAGCAGAGTACATGTCATGGTAGTAAACACAGCTTACATTCTCGTCTACGTTGCCTTCCTGATCGTCGGACGTTTCCTCTCGCAAAGCCAACGAAAAGCAGATCGGCTCTGGTTACAAACGCAAAGAATTGCCAATGACCCAACTGCCATCCTTATGGCTTTCTCGGCTTTCGTCGGTTTTGGTGCCCCATTGCTCGAAGCAGCCTGGCGCACAAGGGTGACGCCCCTTGGGTTGACGCTGAGCGGAATCCTCGTTATGACGGTGGGCTTTTTGACTGCCTACTCTGCAAATCGGACGATTGCCAGGAATTGGTCTCCCGTGATTGCCAAGACAAAGGAACAACGACTGATCCAATCCGGGATCTATTCCACAATTCGACATCCGCTTTACTTTTCAGGCTTGTTGTTATTGATCGGGACGAATTTGTATTTTGGCAATTCATGGTCATGGCTCAGTACACTCTTGGCAACGATCATCACGTTGTATCGAATCCCCATTGAGGAGAAACAACTGGAAGGAAGATTTGGACAAGAATATGCCGACTACAAGTCGCGGACAAAAGCATTGATCCCGTGGGTACACTAGATTCACAAAGACAGGCGGCTGACAATGCGTGCACCCGACGGGTGGGAGTCGCCGCGTTTTCAGGCAGGTTGTGTGGCTTGAAGTTGGTTCCGTCAGAATGGCGTTCCCTCCTCCCGCCCACCCGTGGGTAACGCAAACCGTTCGCCCTATGGAGTGCCTCTTGCCATGAAGTCATATTGGTTGTATTATTAGTTGTACAATAGGAGGTACTACCAATGCCCAAGGCACCCAAAATTATCCCCATCTCTGACCTTAGACAAAATGCAAGCGACATCGTCAAGCGTGTAGCATCATCTCGTGAACCTATTTTTATAACTCAGCGGGGAAGAGCTGCTGCCGTAATGGTAAGCATGGAAGATTATGAGCATATCCAGCATGAAAATGAAATCCTGAGATTATTGGCACGTGGAGAAAAGGAGATTGAGGCAGGAATGGGCCATGAGCTTGAAGATGTGCTGCAGGAAGCTGACAGGATTCTTGGTATAAAACCTTGAAAATCCTCTTTACACCAACTGCTCGTCTTCAATTTATTGAGGCGTTGGAGTATATTCGGAGAGATAATCCTTCAGCTGCAATAGAATTTCGGCACAAGGCGGAGAAAATCTTATTGCGTTTAATAAAATTCCCTGAGTCAGGTAGGTCCCTGCCAGAGTTCCCAGATCTCCCATTCCGTGAAGTAATCGTGCAGCCTTTTCGTTTCTTTTATAGAATAAAGGACGATGTGGTATGGATTGTTGCTGTTTGGCATGGTGCACAGCTACCTCATGAGCCTGAATAGTGGCCAAGGCGAACCATTCAATCCAGTGGACCGGGGCTTACGCCCCGGCAATTGATCTCAACCGTTAGGCGCTTACCATGACCACAGCAGTGCCATATATGTCCGATGTTGTGCGAGAAGTAACGGGCGTGGACGTGCTACTCCCGTTATCGACGGTTGGACTCGTGGTCGCCACTGCGTTGTTTGGCGCTTGAGAAGGAGACGAAGGACATGAGAAAGTTGGTTGTGGGTACTTTAGTGACCCTGGACGGTGTTATGCAGGCACCGGGTGGGCCGGACGAGGACCGAGATGGCGGCTTCCAGCACGGTGGCTGGATGGTACCCTATTTCGACGACAAGTTTCTCGGGATCATGACCGAGTGGACCAAGCGCGCCGGCGCCTTTCTCCTCGGCCGCAAGACCTATGAGATTTTCGCGGCGTCCTGGCCCAAGTCCACCGACCCGGCAGATGAGATCGCTGTGGCCCTCAATACCCGGCCTAAGTTCGTCGTTTCGCAGACGTTCGACAAGCTCACCTGGACCAACTCCCACCTGCTCAAGGGCAACGTTGCCGAGGAGGTTGCGAAGCTCAAGGCACAGGAAGGCGGAGAGATTCAGGTCCACGGCAGCAGCAACCTTATCCAGACCCTGCTCAAGAACGATCTCGTCGATACGTTGCGTATCTGGCAGTTTCCCGTTGTTCTCGGTACGGGTAAGCGCCTGTTCGGGGAAGGTACGATCCCGCGCAGTTTCCGTCTCGTCGACACACAGCTGAACACGACTGGTGCAGTTCTGCACGTTTACGAGCTCGCGGGCGGCCTCAAGTACGGAGAGGCAGAAGTTGGCCGGGAGACCGTAATCTTCGATGCAGGCGCAGCACACGAGTGATGATGACAGCGCGCCTGACCATGCGTTCAGCCCGACGCCCGTAATAAGCGTGGCGGTTTCTTCGCACGCAGCATCAGGGACGCGGGTTAACGCAACGTTGGATGCTTTAGCTTGATATTGATTTTCAGGTAAAATGTGCTACAATGTCTTACCATGAATACCCTCACTATCAGATTACCAGAAGATTTGAGAAATGATTTGCAGAAGCTTAGCGAAGAGCAGAGCAAACCAGTTAGTGATATCGTGAGAGAATCTATCCGGCGCTACGTTGCCGTTGAGAAGTTTCGCGCTTTGCGGAAAAAGGTTCTTCCCTTTGCCGAAGCTCAGGGATTCCTTACAGATGAGGATGTCTTCAAAGCTATTTCATGAAGATTGTTCTCGATGCCAATGTAATCGTCGCTGCTTTTGCTTCTCGTGGACTGTGTGAATCTATTTTTGAGTTATGTCTCAGTGAACATCAGATAATTCTTTGTGATGATTTATTGTGTGAGATTGTGAGGAATCTCCGGACAAAGATAAAACTGCCTCCCAGAACAGTTGATGCCGTAAATGAATTTCTTCAAGAACACTCTCTCATGTTTGATCCGACTCCTCTTCCCAAAAAAGCTTGTCGTGATGAAGATGATGTAAAAGTTCTTGGTCTGGCAATTGCCTCCAGTGCAGATTATATTGTAACAGGTGATAAAGACTTACTCATCCTGGAACACTACCGTAAAACCCAGATCTTAAGTCCCAGAGCATTTTCAGACATTGTTCATAGCAAACGAAAATGAACGCATCCAACCAACGCATCCACACAGACGCGCTTACGCGCGCCGGTGATGCCAGTTGTTCGCTTCCTCCAGCACTATTGATGTTTTGACATCATGACGCTATAATGTTATAAAGCTGACAGGAGGTGACGTTATGGCAATGCATGCAAAAAGGTCCACTGTATATCTTGACCCAGATCTCCATAAGGCACTGCGTTTAAAGGCCATAGAGACATCCAGGTCCGTATCGGACCTGGTGAATGAAGCCGTCAGAAAATCTCTTTTAGAAGATGCTGAAGATATTGAAGCGTTTGAGGAAAGGGTATCCGAACCTCTGATCAGCTATGATGAGATGGTCAAGAGATTGAAAAAAGATGGCCGCATATAACATCTTCTTCAAGAGATCTGTAGAAAAAGATTTCGAGTCTATACCAAAAAAAGATCTCAAGAGAATCCTTGATCGCATTAAATTGCTTGCCGAAGATCCTCGCCCTGCTGGTTGTGAAAAACTGACCGGCCAGGAAAGGTATCGTGTCCGTCAAGGCAGATATCGCATTGTTTATTCAATCCAAGACAATGAGCTGACAATCTGGGTTGTTAAGGTCAGCCATCGAAAAAATGTCTATCGCTAAAGCGAACAAATCAATCCAGGCTGACCCGGCGCTTGATTTCTTATTTACAGGTTTTTAAAAAGCATTCAACCAGCGCATCCAGGCGGAGGGCTTACAGCCGCCGGTGATGCCCGCGTTGGGGCAAACACAAGCAGGATATTATATTAAGATTCAGAGTCTATACTATACCTGAATCAGTTCGTTGCTGTGAGGAAAGCCAATGAGCCGCCATACCTTCATAATCGTTATGGCATGCGTATCCTTGTTCGTCGGAATGTCGCTGTTCAACATCGTTTGCTACCGCTTCGGACGGAGAAAACCCACCAAAGGGGATGTTAAACCAGAGGTCCCCGGAGCGATAATCGGCGCGGTTTT
Source organism: Deltaproteobacteria bacterium (assembly GCA_029547185.1). Taxonomy (GTDB): domain Bacteria; phylum Desulfobacterota; class Desulfomonilia; order UBA1062; family UBA1062; genus Phosphitivorax. Next base: position 4,974 of record JAKPPU010000117.1, read on the forward strand.
TGCCCTTCTGGGCCTCCTGATTGCATTCACGTTTTCCGGGGCATATTCACGCTTCGATACGCGGCGCCAGCTGATAGTTCATGAAGCGAACGCGATCGGCACGGCTTATCTCCGGTTGGACCTGCTGCCTGCCGCTGCCCAACCTTCGTTGCGCAATAAATTCCGGGAGTATGCCGCTTCCCGTGCTGCCCTGTTTGGAGAGCTCGCAGATGTTCAGTCGGCAAAAAGCGAGCTTGCCAGGACCGATGCTCTCGAGCTTGAGATCTGGAACGAAGCAGTGTCTGCCAGCGCCGGTTCTGAATACCAGTCAGCCCGCTTATTGCTTATGCCTGCGATTAACGAGATGATCGACCTCGTGACGACTCGAACTGTTGCCATACACACGCACCCCCCCTTGCCCATTTTCGCCATGCTGTTTGCCCTTGCGCTCGCCTGTGCCGGATTGACGGGCTATCGCGCGGGTACGGCCGAGCAGCCGGCTCACTTCTACAACATCATACTGGCCGCCGTCACTGCATGTGTCCTGTATCTCATCCTCGATATCGAGTATCCGCGCTACGGGCTGGTTCGCCTCGATGACGTAAACAACGTGCTGGTGGAGCTAGTGAAAACGATGAAATAAAGAAAAAATAAAAGGGGACAGATTTATTTTTTGATATATTTTTTGAGACGTAAAAGGGGATAAATTTATTTTTTTGAAAGTGAAAAGGGGATGAGCGGGAAGAGAAGAGCGGAAAATAAATCTGTCCCCTTTCTAGGTCCTTCTAGGTTCATAGATATGGATAAAAAGTATATAATCAAAGAAATCCGTAGGTTCGTAGCTCAGAATCAGTTGCTCCTTCCACGCGAAGATTCTTGGCGCACACCGTTGGTTGGTTTTTGCTCCTCACATGATCCTCTGTTCAATGAATTGAAAAAGGTTGTGTCCCCAACTCATTCACTCCCGCACGATTTGCTTTCATCGGCACAGACAGTCATCGCTTTCTTTATATCCTTTGGTAAATCCATATCAAAAAGCAATAAAGAGGGACGGCTGGCATCTCGTGAGTGGGCAGAGCTTTATATCCAGACTAATAATCTCATCAACGAGTTGGGTGAACATATGAAATTTCTTCTTGGTGCTGCAGGGTATGAAACAGTGGCTCCACCTGCGACCCATAATTTTAATAAAGAGCAGCTCATCAGTGATTGGTCTCATAGACATGTTGCCTTTATTGCCGGGCTTGGCAAGTTTGGTTTGAATAATATGCTCATCACAAAAAGTGGCTGCTGTGGCAGGATTGGCAGTCTCGTTATATCCCTTGATATTCCCGCAGATGAAAGGCCTGTGGAAGAGAGCTGCTTATATCGCTATGATTCATCATGTTTGCAGTGCGTTGGCAAGTGTGTCGGTTCGGCTCTCTTTCCGGATCGTTTTGATAGAAACAATTGCTATGAGATGTGCAAAGAAAACGAAGAGCATTTCAAGGCTCTCGGGAAAGCAGATGTATGCGGGAAATGTCTTGTCGGCCTCCCGTGTTCATGGGCAAATCCAGTAGATGCAATACAGAAAAAACCGAACATTGCTAAGGTCGGCCATCGAAAAGACGTCTATCGCTAAAGCGCTTTTTGCTCGGGTGAGACGGCTAAAAGGTGAACAGGTTTTTCAAAAAGACGGAAGGTCGCAATGTGCATACAGCACGGTCAGTAAAGCCACACCCCGCATTTTACGGCAGTATTTTCTTGACACACAAGTGAACGTTTTTTATTCTGCCGACAGCGAAAAGCAAGTTCTTATCTATCCCAGCCACTCCAGAGGAAGGTTTTTTGCGGTTATGGGTGCCTTCAGATATCGAACATGTCCAGTCAAACAGGTAGTGGCTGCTCTCCTCCTTGCCGGAATGATCGCGGTCTGCGGGTGCAGAAGCAGTGCAACCGCCGAGAATGGCGACCCCCATACTCCTAACTCGGGTTTCGTCACCACCGATTCGGGTGTGCAACTCCACTATCTCGATTTCGGTGGTGACGGCGAGTTCCTCGTCTTCCTTGCCGGCGCAGGCAACAGCGCCCATATCTTCGAAGAGTTTGCGCCGAGGTTCACCGATCATTTTCGCGTGATAGCGCTCACACGGCGCGGCTTTGGAGAATCGGCCAAGCCGGAGTCCGGTTACGATACTGCCACGCTTGCCAGCGATATCCGAGAGTGCCTTGACGCCCTCGGCATTACATAAGCGGTGATCGTGGGCCACTCCATCGCAGGCGCCGAGATGACGCGCCTGGCCGTAGACGATCCCGAGCTCGTCACGGCGCTCGTATATCTCGATGCCGCTCAGGACTGGGCATTTTTGGCCGACGATCTCGACCTGACAGAGCAACCCATCCCTCCCGACCCCACCGATGATCAATTGGCCTCACCCCAGGGTTTTGCTGGATATCAAGCCTGGATATGCGGAGCCGAGAGCTACCCAGAGGCCGAGGTTCGTGCCTGCTATTCCTTCGCCGAGGATGGAGCACTTCAGGGGCCGATTACCCCAGGGGGGATATTCACCGCACTTGCCGCAGGGGCCGCAGAGCAGTCTCCCCCGTATGAGGCTCTGACCGTGCCCGCACTGGCAATATATGCGGTGGCCGACGTTGCCGAGGACATGTTTCCCTGGCTTACGCCAGGCTCGCCCGAACAAGATCAGGCTGATTCCTTTTTGCCAAAGGCCCAAGCTTCCTTTGCCAGCGTCCGGGCCTCCTTCAGCATGAAGGCTCCCCAGGCAATAGTGGTCGAGTTACACGGGGCCCCACATTACGTGTTCTTGGCCAAACCGGACGAGGTCGAAGACGCTATCCGCTCGTTCCTCGCGACCATATGAGAAAAGGGGACAGATTTATTTTACGCTCGTCCCCTTTTTACTTTGTACCCGTCGTCATCAAAAATAAATCTGTCCCCTTTTTAGCTTAGAACCTTTTTAGAATCTATTACACATGAAAGGAGATTTACTACGTTGGATATTCCACGGATCTTTAATATCACCGAAAGTGCTCACCGCATCCATAATCCGTTTACCCCCGAAAAGCTCGCCACTCTCGGCACGGCGCTGCGTCTGGAAAGGGGGACCCGAGTGCTCGACCTCGGCAGCGGTTCGGGGGAGATGCTGTGCACCTGGGCACGCGATCACGGCGTCATCGGCACCGGCATCGACATGAGCCGGTTGTTCACCGAGCAAGCGAAGCTCCGCGCTGCAGAACTCGGCGTCGCCGATCAAGTCACGTTCATCCATGGCGATGCAGCCGGCTACGTCTCCGACGAAAAGGCCGGCGTGGCAGCCTGTCTCGGCGCCACGTGGATCGGCGGGGGAGTCGCCGGCACCATCGAGCTTCTGGCGAAGAGCCTCAGCCCCGGAGGGATCATCCTCATTGGCGAGCCCTACTGGCGGCAGTTGCCGCCGACGGAAGATGTTGCCAAAGGCTGTTTTGCCCACTCAATCTCCGACTTTCTCATGCTTCCGGAGCTTCTCGCGTCTTTCGACCGCCTCGGCTACGATGTCGTGGAAATGGTTCTGGCCGACCAAGACGGCTGGGACAGATACGAGGCGGCCAAATGGCTCACCATGCGCCGATGGCTTGAAGCCAATCCCGACGACGAGCTCGCCAAAGAGGTTCGAGCCCAATTGACCTCGGAGCCCGTGCGCCACGCCGCTTACACGCGTGAATACCTGGGCTGGGGTGTGTTCGCGCTGATGCCGCGGTGATGAGGGGATTACTGGGCGACCCGGAAAGTGGTAAAAACCAATCATGCCGGACAACCCGCTCAAGCCGTCGCCGCTTCGCGGCGCAGCTTGATTCGGGCATTCGGACCAATGGGCGTTCGGACGCATTGAAACAGGAGGTATACGCATGGACATGTTGGATCGTTGTGGGAGAGCCGTACTGGCGGCATGAACCGGAAAGAGAGTATTTAGAGGCGATCGGAGTGACACGGAACGACTTCGGAACACATCATCAGAATGCAGAGGCCGGGCGAGAGTGCGGATTGGAGGCGGTCTACACACTCGTCAGCAGCCAGGATGACTGGGACAGATATGAAGGGTTGCAGTGGTATGCTGCGGAGACCTGGGCGAGCGACCATCGGGATGATCCGGATGTTGAGACCGTGCTGAAGCAGGTGCGTGAGAGTAAGACAGCGTATCTGAGATGGGGACGGAAAACGATGGGGTGGGCGATTTACGTGTTCAAGAAAGGAGGGTACGGCACGGTTCCGGTCGGCTGACCGACATATCAGGCGTGAAAGGCTCACTGAACCGGACTCTCTTTTCTATTATGGAATGAGGGTATACCTTTGTTCCCGCGTGAGGTAACATGCCCCCCGCTTCGACTTTTATCGGCTGAGGTTTTTGGAGAGGCGTTCGCCGAGTTGCGGTATGCCGTGCCCTCCGTTAAATGAGATGCAAGCGGTGCTCCGGGCGACGGAACATGCTGACGGTCCTGGGCTGCCGCCCGCACCGGTGATGCGCACGTCGGGCCGGGACAGGGAGAAAGGATGCAATGCATGACATTGGAACATCGGCTTCTTTTTGCAGCAACTGAACTCATTGCATGTCCGGTACCCGGCCCTGCCGTGATGCCCATCGTTTCACAAGCAATGGCATTGAGTCTTGTCGTGGGGCAGTCGAATTGGGGCGCAAGCAAATGGTACGCGTGAGGCCGGCAGATTCGGGGGACACGGAAGCATGGGTTCGGATGCGGCGCGAACTCTGGCCGGGATGCACGGAAGAAGAGCACCGGCACGAGGTCGCCACCCTGTTCGGCAAATACCTCTTCCCGATGGTCGCGTTCGTCGCCGAGCAGGATGGGCAGCCGGTCGGGTTCGCCGAGGTATCGATCCGTCCTTACGCCGAGGGCTGCCGAACCGATCGCGTCGGCTATCTCGAGGGCTGGTTCGTGTATGCCCATATGCGAGGATGCGGCATCGGCAGAGCCCTCGTTGCGGCCGCGGAGGAATGGGCGCGTTCACGGGGATGTACGGAGTTTGCTTCCGACGCAGAGGCAGACGATGAATCGAGCGCGGCCGCACACCGCAGCCTCGGATTCACCGACATCGGTTTAGTGCGATGCTTCCGGAAGGATCTCTAGCCAATGGTGACGGCGCCCGGCAGGCGAATGCATCAGATCACGGACAGCTTGACGGCATGCATCCGGCCCTGCCCCGCTTCTCGTCCGGTGCATCCTTCAGGCCTGGTGCTCCGCACGCTCTTTACGGCAAAGCAGACAGGAGAAATGAATGTTCGAACAGCTCGAGAAGATAAATAATCGTCCGGAGCCTTTCGAGTTCTATACGGCCGCCGACCTGTGGACGGACGAACATACGTCCGGGCAGATGCTCCGGTTCCACTCCGGCCTGATAGTATCTTCAACAATCATTTTTATATTACTCGGAGGGCAGTTACCTCGTGTAAGGGGTCAGGAAGTCGAGTATGCATTTCTTTCTTATCTTTCCTATGCGGCAAAGTGCCATGAAGATCTGAGCGGCCGGGGAGATGGGTAACAGAACATCCTGTGTCATGGGCAACATTGATGCAGCCGATTCGTTGCACGAGCGGCTGATCATACCGTTGTCGTCAGCACATGGAGGAATCAATGAGCGTCGATTTTTCTATCCCGCGCTTGCTTGATACAGGCACATATCGTATATACATCCGGATACTATGAATAAACTACAGAGGGGATAACAACTCGTGGCAGAGAAAGATCTTGTTTACCGCGGAAAGTCAAAGGATGTTTTTAACATAACAGAAGGACCTTATGCCGGGAAATATCGATTTGTCTTCACAGACAGGGCGACCGGATATATAGAAAACGGCAAAGCCGTTTTTGACCCCGGATACGATATTGTTGTCGGGGACATTCCGGGAAAGGGCGCCATTAACTGCAGGTTTGCCACGCATTTCTTTAAGCTGCTGAAGGAAAAGGGCATCCCTTCACATTACATCGACACGATCAAAGAGAATGAAATGATCGTGGAACCCGCCGTCCCCCTGTCCATGCAGGCGGAGGCACCAGAATTGAGCGGGTCGGCGCCACTGCTGAACCTGGAATTCACCTGGAGAAACAACGCAACCGGGAGTTTCTGGAGAAGGTATCCCTTCGTGAAGCCCTGCAAGAACCTTCACAAGGTCGTCGAGGCGTGGACAAAGGGGGACAGCGACACGCTTATTTCAATGGAGGCGCTGGAGGCAACAGGCGCAATGACGAAAGATGAAATCACCGAAAGCGTAGAGCTTGTGAAGAACATCGCGGACATTGTTACCAGGGAGGTTGCATCGAAAAACCTCCACGTCATCGATGGCAAGTTTGAATTAGGCAGATTGAAATACGGGGACGGAAAAATCGTGCTCATCGACGAAATATCCCAGGATGTACTGCGGATATGCAGGGGATACTCTCCTGACAAGAGCGGCGGATGCACGGTATATAACCAGTGCACGACAACGAACTGCTCCGAGGGCAGGAGGACAATCAAAAATAAGAACCAGATCTCTGCCGCCGATGTCTTGAATATCTTTACATTATAAATACAGCCGGAAAAAATACATAGTACCCATGTAAAAGCACTGGAAGACCTTCTCGTGAACAGGGAAGGTTTCAGCATATGCGGAGTAATCTCGGCTGAGGTGCTGCAGGGATTAAGGATTGATCCTGAATTTGAAAGAACAAGAGATCTGTTCAACAATCTCATTGCAGTACAACAGACTCCAGAGAGAAGTGGGTGCATAACCATTGGATACGGCCAACCGCTTACAGCCGCGGCTGATCTGCACGCTCTGCATAAGATTATGATAAGAGAACTGAAGGCATCGGAACTGCCGGCGCTCCTCGAACTGTACGGGCACCTCCACGCAGCGGATGATCCCCGGCCCACCCAGGGGAGGATCGAGCAAATCTGGGAAGCGATCCGGCAGAATCCCCACCTGAAATACTTCGGGGTGTTCGTGGACGGCGCCCTCGTGTCGAGCTGCACCCTGAGCATCATTCCAAACCTTACCCGAGGCTGCCGCCCGTATGGTATAATCGAGAATGTCGTCACCCATGCCGATTTCAGGAGGAAAAGACACGGCAGGAGCGTGCTCAGGCATGCTCTCGATCAGGCGTGGTCCTTCGGGTGCTACAAGGTCATGGTGCTCACCGGCCGCAAGGACGAGGGCACGTACGAGTTTTACGAATCGGCAGGATTCGACAGGAATGCCAAGCAGGCCTTCCTGGCGAAACCGCCGAAAGGCTGACAAACCGTCGGGAGCGGCGCCTGACGGCGCGTTCCGGCGAAAGCGATGGTGACGCATACATATGAAGCTGAACGATCTTGGTTTCGATGAATGGTTCGAGGAACATTCCGCCCGGTTCCTCCGGGAGGACGGCGGCATCGCCCGCGTATCGGCAGTCGATCGCGGCTCGTACCTGATAAGGAACGAAGCGGGGGAAGTCCAGGCCGAGCTCGCGGGGAAGCTTTACCATCAGATCGAAAACCCCGCCGACCTGCCGTGCGTCGGGGATTGGGTAGCGGCGCAATACTACGACAACGACGCGTCGGCCGTCATCCACGGGGTGTTCCCTCGAAAGACGTTCCTGCGGCGAAGGACCGCGGGTGAAAACGTCGATTTCCAGATGATCGCGGCCAACATAGATGCCGCCTTCATCATTCAGTCATGCCATTTCGACTTCAACCCCCGCCGCCTGGACCGGTACCTGGTCATGGCGGCGGACGGCGGCGTCGAGCCGATAGTCATGCTCACGAAGACGGACCTGATCACCCGGGACGAGCTCGAGCAGAAGCTCGCGATCGTCGGCTCTGCCGCAAAGGCCAGGGTGATCGCGCTCAGCAGCATCACGGGCAGCGGGTTCGACGAGCTCCGGCAGACGCTCTGCCCGGGAAAGACATACTGTCTGCTCGGCTCCTCCGGCGTGGGGAAGACGACCCTCATCAACCGCCTCATGGGCGAGGAGGCATTCGACACGAAGCCGGTCAGCGGCACGGGAGAAGGCACCCACACGACTTCGCGCCGGCAGCTCATCGTTCTCGATCAGGGGGCGATGCTGATCGATACGCCCGGCATGCGGGAGCTCGGCCTTGCCGGTGCCGACGACGGGATCGACGCAGGGTTCGCAGACCTTGCCGGGCTGTCCGCACAATGCCGCTATGCGGACTGCAGACACGAGCACGAGCCGGGCTGCGCCGTCCGGGCCGCGGTCGAAAGCGGTGAATTGAGCGAAGACCGCTATTTAAGCTACATCAAGCTCAGGAAGGAATCGGATTTCTACGGGATGTCATACCTGGACAAACGGCGGAAGGACAGGGCCTTCGGACGATTCATCAAATCAGTGAAGAAACATATGAAAGACTGAGGCCCGGCGGGCGGCCGATCCGCCAATGCCAGGGGGCAAATCCTTCTCCGTCAGCAGCGGTACCGTCGTGACACAAGCAGCCCGCCATGCATTGAACGACCTGTGTCCGGCCGTTCAATCCGGCCGATCGCATACGACCCCGGCAGTTGATCTCTCACGCAAGCCCGGCATAGTGGTCTCCGGTCAATTGGGGAATATTCATTTATCTAAAGGAGGCCACTCTCATGAGACTCAATATCCTGCTCAGTGTCGCCGCGGTCTACATGGCCGTCGCGGGCCTCGGCTTTATCTTTGCACCGCAGGCCGTCGGCAACGGAGCCGTCCCCGCCGACGCCTCCCCCGCGCTGATCGCCTACTTGAGGATTTTCGGCAGCCCCTTCCTGGGGATTGCGGTCCTCAACTGGATGGCGCGGAACGCAGAGCCATCGAGGGCGCGGGATGCCGTCATCCTCGGCAACATTGTCGGATTCGCTGCCATTACCGCCCTGGACGTATGGGGGCTGTTCAGCGGCGCACGGCAATTGACAAAGGTGTTCGCTCTCATTCACCTGCTTTTCGCCATTGCCTTCATCCGGGCCGGACGGATGAGCATGTCGACCAGGACAAGCCAGACCACAGAGAAAAAGGCATAAGGATCGTAAAGGGCTCGCCATGACGGATCATGCGAACAGGGAGTTTGTCTTTGAAGATCCCGAAGGCAGGTGGATCGGGATAGGAAAGAAAGAGATCGACTGGAGGAATACGCTATGGAGACTTCAAGAGAAAGATACATTCCCGCACTCGGATACCGGTTTCTCTCGCCGGTATATGACCCCGTCGTCTCCCTCACCTGCAGAGAGAAGACCTTTAAATCCCGGCTTCTGAATCAGGCCGATCTCCGGCACGGGCATCTCGTCCTCGATGTCGGTTGCGGCACCGGGACTCTTGCCGTTCAGATGAAAAAGGCCGTCCCCAAAGCAGAGATTGTGTGCATTGATGGGGATCTCCAGATTTTGTCCATTGCCAGGGGGAAAGCCGGCAGGAATAACACCGAGGTCCGGTTCTCCTGCTGCTTTTCAACGCAGCTGCCGTTTCGGGAAAGCAGTTTCGACAGGGCGGTCTCAAGCCTGTTTTTTCACCATCTGAGCAGAACCCAAAAGATCGCCACCATGCAGGAGATACATCGAATACTCAAACCCGGCGGGCAGCTGCACGTCGCTGACTGGGGCAAGCCCACCGGCATGATCATGCGCTCCCTGTTTTATTTCATCCAGATACTCGACGGCTTCAGTACGACTTCCGACAACGTCAAGGGACTCCTTCCCCAAATAATCAGGCAATGCGGATTTGATTCTGTAGAGATCTGCAACAACCTCCCGACGATCTTCGGGACCATGACCCTCTACAGTGCCATCAAGCCCGGTCCTGCAAAGGTTTGAAAACCGGTTCTGATTTGAATGGCTTGATGCCTGATATGACTGCCTTGCTGTCATTCCCATCTTCTCCCCTGTCATTCCCGCGGGGACAGGTTTCACGTGAATGACAGGGGATGGAACATTCCATTGTATACGTCTTGCTCATCATTTGCGGAATTCACGAGCTGCTGAGAGCTGCTGGCTTCTCTGGCATGCCCAGATCCTCTGCCGGGGTTCTCTCCGTCGGCTGGATATGATACAAGGGTCAGAGAGATCCCGATCGTATATGGAACGAACGATACGCAGCGCAGAACCAACGGATTTTACCTCGATACTCGATCTGAACTCGGAATCTGTCGCCTTCCTGAGCCCGCTCGGTCCGGAGCGCCTCCGGCATCTGCACGGCCAGGCCGCATACCACAAGGTGATCGAGGCCGGCGGCTGGGTAGCGGCCTTTCTCCTGGCTTTCCGGGAAGGCGCCGATTATGACAGCCCGAACTATACCTGGTTCTCGAAGCGCTATGATTCGTTCCTCTATATCGATCGCGCAGTGGTGCACAGAAGCCACCGGAGGAAAGGCTACGGCGCGGCCCTGTATGACGACCTCATCCTCTTTGCCTCCGGAGCCGGGATCGACGTCCTCACGTGCGAGATAGACATATCCCCGCCCAACCCCGGATCGCTCCTCTTTCACGAAGGCTACGGGTTCCGCGGGGTGGGAACGCAGTGGCTCCACGGCGGCGGCAAGCGGGTTTCGCTCAGGGAGAAGCTGATCGCCGCCGCGCCGGGGGAATGAATGCATCTTGCCGACGCGAAAAAATCCTGTCATGATTCGGTAGTTAAGCATCAAGGAGTGAATGCTTATGGTAAAACCTCAGCTCTCGATACTGGTTGACTTCCACCAATGGATACGTCTCGCCGGAGAGGTGGAGCCGCTGTTCGGCCCCATGGTCGAAGACCCCGGCTTCCATGAGGGCCTGAGGCGGTCGATCTCCGAAGGGAATGCCTTCTGCGTCAGGGTGTCGGATGGAGAGAGCGGCAGCACCCTGCAGGGCGGCATCATCATCTCACGGGAGGAGAACGAGATCCTCTGGTTTGCCGTTGCACAAGGCTGCCGGGGACAGGGAATCGGCAAGGCACTGCTGGAGGAAGCCATCGGGCACCTGGACCAAAGCAGACCCATGACGGTGATAACCTTCGACAAATCGGTGGAAGCAGGCATCCCGGCAAGGAGATTATACCGGATGTACGGCTTCGACGATCACCGGCCGGGCGACCTGAATCCGGCGGGTGTCCCGACAGTCATCATGGCTCGTCTGAACGAGCGGGGCTGAAGCGCGGTATCCCTGGAGGATGATCAATGGAAATACGGGTCGTCAACCTGCAGGAGAAGGCAGGCCTGGTGAAAGAGCTCCATCAGTACAAGCTCATTGCAGAGCTCAATGACTATCAGCTGAAGCTGGTCAGGGCGAAGAGGGAATTCGTGTGGCACAGCCATCCCGAGACCGACGAGCTGTTCTACGTGGTCGAAGGGAAGATGAAGCTTGCACTGCGCGACCGGATATTCGAGCTCAAGGAAGGCGAGCTCATCGTGGTTCCCAAAGGGGTCGAGCACAGGCCTGTCTGTGAAACAGAGTGCACCGTCATGCTGATGGAGCCGAAAGGCACGCTGAATACGGGAGACGCCGGCGGTCCGTTGACGGATGCGCATCTGGAGTGGATCTGATCTTGCGAGAGCATATCGGTCGAGGGGGATGACATGGAGATATTCAACAGGTCTAACTCAAAAAATACGTGCCCACTGGAAGTCCTGACCTCCTACTTGCTCGTGAGCCCCCGGAACTCGTCGGCCAGGAACCTGTCCGTCCAGATCTCGTTCGTGCCTGTCGGGTCGGAGCAGCCGGTTCACGCTCATGAGCCCGAGCAGTGCTATTATATCATACAGGGAAAAGGCCTCATGATGATTGAAGACGAAGCCAGGGAGGTATATCCGGGCGATGCCGTGCATATCCCCTCGAATAAGAGGCACGGGATAAAGAACATCGGGGACGTTCCCCTGGAGTACCTGACAGCGAACTCGCCTGCCTTCACGAAGGAATACGAAGACAAGCTCTGGCCTTCGCATCCGGCCTGAATGATCGATGCAGGGATTCGATTCGCGGGTCCGCGGCCATACACCGGCCGTTGATGCGTATTGCCGCCCCCGTAGTGAATGGAGACTGTCCACTTGGACAATGCAAACATATTTCTGGGCATTTCGAATGTCTCTGTCGGCATACTGATGATCCTCTTATGCGTCCCCCTGCTGAAGGGAAGGATCGGGATGAACCACTGGTATGGGATGCGCTTCAAAAAATCCTTCCAGTCAGAGGAAAACTGGTACAGGATCAACCGGTACGGCGCACGGAAGATGATCCTCTGGTCCGGCGTGCTTGTGATTATCGGCGTTCTGACCCTCTTCATCCCGGTCGGCAGCAAGGGAGTCCTCCCGCTCGCCATATCGAGCGCACCTCTGATCGTCATCATCCCGGCCATAGAGACCTGGCTCTATGCACGGAAATTGTGATCCGAAGAACCGGAGGGGATTTTATGCTCTTCCCTCCCGGGCAGCAATAGGGTAAAAGAACTGCAGCGTTTCGTTTTTTTGTTATGTTCTGGTCAGGACCATCATCCTGGATGATCCGAGGTATGGGAGGGATGTGCCTTCCAGCCCTGATCTCAAAGATGTTAAAGGGGCGAGAAATCGGTGTGGAACAATTTTCTCCGCCTCATTTTATGAAGGGAGGTATCACGTATGATTCTGGCTTCACAGGAGACGATCAGGTACTGGACCGAGAAAGGGGCCTGGGGGAACAAGACGTTCATCGACCACTTCAAGGAGAATGCAGCCAGGGACCCTGACAAGGAATGTCTCATCGACCCCCTCAACAAGGAGATCCTCCTCGGCCTCAAACCCGAGCGGATCACCTACCGCGAGCTGGCAAGGGCCGTCGACGCCACGGCCGAAGGGCTGATCGCCAGGGGCATCGGGAAGGACGACATCGTCCTCGTGCAGCTTCCGAACTGCTGGGAGCTCGCGATGCTCTACCTCGCCATCACCAGGGCCGGCGGCCTGATATCGCCCGTGCCCGTGCAGTGGCGCAGGAAGGAGCTCGAATATATCCTCGGCATCACGAAGGCCAAGGCCTATATCACCGTGGAGGAGTTCAACGCCTTCTCGCACGTGGACATGGGCAAGGAGCTCAGGTCGCGCGCATCCTCGCTCGAGGAGATCATCACTTTGAACGAGATCGGGGAGATGTCCCGGGGAAAGGCGACCGGCATACTCGACACCATCCATATCGACCCGAACGACGTCTTCACGCTCTGCTGGTCGTCCGGCACCGAGGCGGAGCCCAAGGGCTGTCCTTTGAGCCACAACAACTGGCTCTATCAGGTCTCCCTCTGCTACGAGACGGCCCCCATCAGAAAGGGCGACAACCTGATCACGGCAGGCCCCCTCGTGAATATGGCCTCGATAGGCACCGTGTTCGTGGAGTGGCTCACCTACGGCGGCAAGTTCGTCCTTCATCACCCGTTCGACGGCCCCACCTTCATCATGCAGCTCATTTCCGAAGAGGTCAACTATACCCTGCTCGTGCCCGCAGTGGTGAACGGCCTGCTGAAGCACCCCCTTGTCGACAAGTTCGACCTGAGCAAGGTCAACGCGATAACGATCGGCGCGGCGCCCCCTTCCCTGTGGTCCGTCCAGGAGCTGAAACGGCGCTGGGGGATCGAGTTCGCCAACATCTGGGGCATGAACGAGGGGCCTGCAAACATCTCGGGGCCGAGCAACATGCCCGATGTGGAGAAACGCATCGATCATTTCCCGACGTTCGGCAAACCCGGATCGCCGTGGTCAAAGGGGAGCCTGGCCTTCCTCAGCACCAAGGTGGTCGATCCCGTCACGGGAGAGGAGCTCACAAAAGAGGGCGATGTGGGAGAGCTGCTGTACAAGGGGCCGAACGTCATCCCCGGATACTTCAGAAAGCCCGAGCTGAACGAGAAGGCCTTCGACTCCGACGGGTTCTTCCATACGGGCGACCTCTTCCAGATCAAGGATGGAGGATGCATCGGCTTCTTCGACCGCACCAAGGACATCATCATCCGGGGAGGATTCAACATCAGCGCCCAGGAGGTCGAGAACCTGCTGCTCGGGCACCCCAAGATCCAGGATGCCGCCGTGGTCTCAATGGAGGATGCGGTCCTCGGAGAAAAGGTTTGCGTATACGCGGTTCCCCGCGACAACCAGCCGCTCACCCTCGAAGACGTCACCTCCTACATGAAGGAGCAGGGAGTGGCCATCTACAAGCTCCCGGAACGGCTCGAGGTCATCGACGCCATCCCGAGGAACCCCGTGGGCAAGATCCTCAAGAAGGTCCTGCGCGAGGACATCAAAAAGAAGATGCAGAAGGCCTCGAACTGAGCTTCGAGGCCTTCGTCTGATATGCAGAGGAGAACGTCTCGGGCAAGCTATTGGGCTTGCAAGTTGGAATCAAATATGTGAAATGAATAAGTAATCCCTGTTGAGGATCAGCCGGTTGAAATTTCGGGGCATGGGCGATGCAGCAGAGAGTGAAGGCTCCTGCACGATCCTCCGCAGGTCGGGGAATGGCTTGAGCGCGTATTGACGTGGTGGAATCCAGGAAATGTGTGCTTCGCTTGCGTGCACATTCCCCGGCTCGGGAGCAGGAGGCAGGCCGGCCGGAGCGGGCCGCTTGAAATCGTATGAATTTGAGTGAGCTTAAAGGAGAGCTGGATTCGCTGGGCATCAGTGAAGATGCATACGTGATCAGCCCGGTCCTGTGCCCGGACGGCGCGCTCTGCATCAAGCGCCAGGGCCCGGGCGAGTGGGTCGTGTTCTGCATCCAAAAGGGCGAGTTTACGGTTTTCGAAACGTTCTACAGCGAGGATCTCGCGTGCCGCGCCTTCCTCAAGGCCATCTCGGCGGGCCCTGCACGCGGCAGCGGGAGACAGTTGCCCGACAGCCCCTGATGAGCAGGGTTGACGGGTAAACATATGCTTTTGGAGGTGAACGATGATTATAGACAGTCATGTGCATCTTTTCTACGAGAACTCAGACTCCAGGTCCTGGTTCATCGCGTCCGCCAGCACCGCAATAGCGTCAATGAACAAGGCGAGCGGGCTCAAGGGAAATGCCGAAGAGCTCTACGACCAGCTGGCCCCCGAGCTGTTCGACAAGACCGGCGACAAGCTCGTGGCAGCGATGGATTCGTCCGGCATCGACAGGGCGATCCTCCTGCCCATCGACGTCAGGCTGCTGACCGATGAGCCTGCTGCGTTCGATCCCGACTTCCCCTCCATCGAGCAGAAGAACCGGACCTATGTCGAGGCCATGAAGAGGCACAAGGGCAGACTGTTTACGCTCTGCGGGGTCGATCCCCGGCGCAAGGGCGCCGCCGACCTGTTCCGGAAGGGCGTGCAGGAATGGGGCATGCTCGGGCTGAAGCTGCACCCGACGGCAGGGTACTATCCGCACGACCCGGCCTGCTACCCGATGTACGAGGCCGCCCGCGAGATGAGCGTGCCGGTCATCATCCATTCGGGCAGCGAGCCCGCACCCTTGAGATCCATGTACTCTCAGCCCAAATACATCGACGCCGTCGCCGCCGATTTTCCCGAGGTGACCTTCGTCATCGCCCACTGCGGCCACGGCTGGTACAAGGAGGCAGTCGACCTGGCCTCCATGAAGCCGAATCTCTCCTGCGATTTCAGCGGCTGGCAGGTCGAGTACCTCAACAATCCGGATTACTTTTTCGAGGCCCTCCGCTTCGCCCTCGATTTCCTGGGGCCGTGGCGGGTGATGTTCGGCACCGACGGCCCTGCCTATACCTTCTTCATGAACAACAGGGACTGGATCGAGGCCATAAGAAACCATGCCTCACCTTCGGGCATAACCTTCTCGAAAGAGGAGATCGAGATCTTCCTTGGCGGTGCAGCGATGCGCCTCTACGGGTGGGATTGATTGCCGGGGATCTTACAGGATGATACTGAGGATCACCGACAAGCTCGGGAAAACCATCGGCGTCTCCCCTTCCCTGTCGCTGCCTGCCGATCCGAACCCGTTCGCCGACTGGACCGCCCACCTCTTCTGTGCAGGACGCACTCCGTACATCATCGTGGCGAACACCACTTCCCTCTACTCGCTGGTCATGGACGGGAGAGGCGTCACCACGAACTCCCTGCTCCTGCACAAGGCGATGGCAGCCATGCTCGAAAACCTGAGCCGCGAAGGGTTCAGGTTCATCTTCGACCGGCTGATCCTGCCCGCGACAGCCCGCATATGGTTTTCAAAAACCCTGAGCCGGTCGGTCACGGGCTCGATGAACGGTCTCGTATCCCAGGCAAAACCCCTGCTCGCGGAAGAGCACCTGTCTCCCTCCGATGTGTCTCTCAGATTGAACGGAACGGCCCTGCCCTCAATCGGACATGTCAATCCCCGGGATGTCTTCACGAAGCTGAAGATCGAATAGACGTCAGCCGCACCCTGATGCATTCCGGTCCTTCCGGATCCTCCCCGACGCACCCCTCACCCTCGTGAAACATTCAAACCCGATGGAGAAAAGGCCCCAAGTACCACAAATCAGAAGAGGGCCTTCCCCGAGCGCTTCATAAAGTTCTCGCAGCATTTCAGGAATGGTCTTTGAACAGTTCCGCATAGATCAGCGCCTGGTTGCGATTCTCCACACCCAGGGCCTGCTCCAGGCCGCAGATGTCCAGGTTGATGTTGATGGCTTCCTTGGTCAGCCGCAATCCTGCCGGGTTCTTGCCGTTCATGTTCCTTGCGAGCTCCAGGGCGGTGCCCATGAGCATGTCCCGCTCGACGACGCGGCTGACAAAACCGAGAGCGGAAGCCTCGGCCGAAGACATGAAATTTCCGGTGAGCATGAATTCATAAGCCCGTCCCGCCCCTATCATGCGGGGCAGGAAGTAGCTGCAGGCCATGTCTGCCCCGCCGAAGCCGATGTTGATGTATGCCGCCGAAAATCTGGCATCCGTGCTGATGACGCGGATGTCGGACGACAGGGCGAAGCTGAACCCGATTCCGGCCGCAGCGCCGTGAACGATGCAGACAATGATCTGCTGAGCCTGGCGCATCTTGAGCATCAATTTCGCCATGCGGGCCTGCGCATGATAGAACTGATGAGCGTTCATCCCATGCCTGATCTCCATGGCCTCGGTCATATCGAGCCCCGCACAGAAGCCTTTTTCTCCGTTTCCCTTCAGGATGATCACGCGGGTGTCCGCATCGTTTTCACGATCGGACCAGAAACGCTCCAGCTCCATCATCATGTGCTGATTGACTGCATTGTACTTCTCCGGGCGGTTGAGGGACAGGACCCCGATGCCCGGCTCGCAAACTTCATAGCCGATCGTATCATAGCTCATTCAGACACCCTCCTTCAAAGAATATTCAATCAGTGAAGCCCCGGCCCGATACGAACGGCAGATGCCTGCTCGTATTCATTCGAGGCGCACGACTCTTCAGGAACGACACCCTCCGTGCCGTTATCTCGTCGATCGAATCCGTCAGGGCCATGACGTGAAATCCGCCCTTGACGAGATAGAGCTCCGAGCCCGGTATCGCCCTCGACGCGAACTCGGCGTCGGTGACAGGAACGTCGGCATCGCTGGTCCCGTGAATGATCAGGGTGGGCGCCCGGATTCCCTTCAACGGAAGGTCCGTGATCTTCCCAAGCTGCTCCACATCGTTGTCCATGCCGTCTTTTCTGAGCTCTTCGGGGCTCATGCCCTTGATCATGTCCTTGAGCACCGCGACCCTCCGCTCGTCGTGCATGATGCTGTCCATGAGCCTTTTCGTCTCCTCTTTGTCGAGCGAGCTTTCCATCTCGATTGTCGACATGCCGACAAGCCTCGGGGCCAGGTTCCCGGTCACGTCAGAGGCCCAGAGGAAGGGATCGCTGTACATGAGGTAGCCGAAGAAGATCTTCTCCTGATAGTTTCCGGGACCTATCGTCCATTTCCTGGTGACGGCGCATTCGAGGATGAGCCCCCAGACGCGGTCGGGATGCCTGACGGCGAAGTGGATCGCCACGGGCCCGCCAGCCGAATATCCGAGCACGGCAGCCCTGCCGACACCCAGGTTATCGAGGAGCGCTGCCGCCAGGTCTGCCTGCTCCTCGAAGGTCCTGCCGTCCTGTATCGGGGTGCGGAGATACCCCGGCCTCGACCAGCTGATGATCCTGAAGCCCTTCCCGAGCATGTCCCGGAACAGTCCGGCCGTCTGGTCGTACCCGCCGGGGCCTCCGTGCATGACGAGGAGACACGGGCCGCTCTCGCCGTCGATCCTGTACTCCACCGGCCCCATCTCCGTGTAGAGAATCGAGCTCCCGTCGGTGAGCTGCCTCATCAGATCGAGCTTCCACGTTATGTACGGACCATGCTCTGCCCTTGCCTTTGCCATGATGCGCCATTCGGGAAGGGTGCTCCGGCCCGTTGCGAGATCGTACTGGGCTTTCCGGGAAATGCACGAACCGGCGAGAAGCGCTGCCGGTACGAGGAGTATCGCGAAGAGCCTGATGAACCTCCGTTCCATACCCATATCAACGGTCCTCTGCAGTCCTGGTGGGATGCATGATCTTTTTTAAGTCCATTTCCGGAATGGAATTATACACGGGATAACATCGCATTATCAAGGCATTCCCCGATCTGCCGGTCGGCCGGCCTGTCGAAAAGCCCATTGGAGCCTGTCCCACCGGATTCTATAATGACTCTACATGGAGTTGGATTATGGGACGTTGAGCTCAGAGCACCTCACGCTGCGGCCGCTCGCCATGTATGATGCCCTGTCCATTGCACGGCTGCTCGGCCCTGACCCGGAAGGTCTGCGCATGACGGCGAGCATGCCGGAACCATGCACCGAAGAGACTGCCCGCCGCTGGATTGCACAGAAAATCTCTTCGAGCACCGGATACGCCTTTGCCGTCACCCGCTCGGAAGACGGCGAGTTCATGGGGGTCATCGGCTACGGAGGACCGCCCCAGGAGATCACCATCGGGTACTGGATAGGCCAGCCTTACCGGCGGAACGGGTACGCCACCGAGGCGATCCGCACCATTGTGCAGCAGGCTGCCGGTCTCGGCATCCGGCGCCTCTTCGCCGAGACGTTTCCCGACAATCCCGCCTCATCCCGCGTCCTCATCAAGAACGGCTTCCGCCTGGCAGGCAGAGGCATCCGGAATCTTCCCCTCCAGGGCGGCATACACGAGGTGCTCCACTACGTCATCGAGCTGGACGGATGCACAAGCACGGAAGAGTAGCATCCTCCCTGCTTACCGGCAATCTTTAGGAATGCAGTCCCAATAAAAAAGATGCGGGGATCCATGGAAAACAGACAATTCAATCTCTGGCAGCCTCATCCCTGGCACGGACTTGAGATCGGTCCCGAGCCCCCGAGGGTCGTCAACGCCTATATCGAGATCACGCCCTTCGACCTCGTGAAGTACGAGGTGGACAAGAGGACCGGCTACCTGCGGGTCGACCGCCCGCACCGCACATCGTCCCAGCCGCCTGCGCTGTACGGCTTCATCCCGCGCACGCTCTGCGGAGAGAGGTTCCAGAGGCTTTCCCCCAGGTCTCTGCGCGGAGACAGCGACCCGCTGGATATCTGCGTCGTCAGTGAGCGGCCCATAACCAAATCCGAGATCGTGCTCCTGGCAAAGGTCGTGGGAGGCCTCCAGATGATCGATGACGACGAGGCCGACGACAAGATCGTGGCCGTGCTCGTAAACGACTACATCTGGAACTGGGTCGAGGACGTCAGGACCCTTCCCTCGGTGCTCATCGAGAGGCTCGAGCACTATTTCAGCACCTACAAGATGGTTGCCGGCGAAGAGCCGAAGATCTCCATCGACAACGTGTACGGCCACCGTCATGCCTGGCAGGTGATCGAAGCAGCCATCGCGGATTATCGCGCTGCATTCGAAGCATGAAGGAACGGGTCTTTTCAGGCATTCAGCCGACGGGAAACATCCACATAGGAAACTACCTGGCTGCGGTACGGCGGTGGGTCGAGCTGCAGAATGAGTACGAGAACCTGTTCTGCATCGTTGACCTTCACGCCATCACCGTACCGCAGGACCCGTCGATGCTGAAGGCAAAGATCCGTGAGACGGCCGGGCTCCTCTTCGCTGCGGGGATAGACCCGGAGAAGTCTTCCGTCTTCGTCCAGTCGCACTTAAGCGCCCATGCCGAGCTGGCCTGGATCCTGAACTGCATCATCCCGCTGGGATGGATGCAGCGTATGACCCAGTTCAAGGAAAAATCGGCCATGCAGAGGCGAACCGTGAGCACCGGACTTTTCGACTACCCTGCCCTCATGGCGGCCGACATCCTCCTCTACCAGGCAGACCTCGTTCCCGTGGGCGAGGACCAGAGGCAGCACATCGAGCTCACCCGGGACGCTGCACGGCGCTTCAACGCCATTTACGGCGAGACGTTCCGCATCCCGGAGGCAGTCATTCCCGAGGTGGGAGCACGCATCATGGATCTGGCCGATCCCTTGAAAAAGATGAGCAAGAGCGGTCCGGGCGGAGCCATGGCCATAGGCCTGCTCGACACTCCGGAGGCCGTCCGATCGAAGATCATGAAGGCGCAGACCGACTCGCTGCGCGACATCCGGTTCGATGAGGGCCGCCCGGGCATCCACAACCTCCTCGTCATCTACGAGCTCTTCACCGGCATGGCACGAACCGCAATAGAGAGGCATTTTTCCGCAAAGGGGTATGCAGACCTGAAACGCGAGCTGGCTGAGATCATTATCGGGAACCTGTCGCCCCTGCAGTCCCATTATCGAGAGTTGACGTCAGATCCATCATATATTAACCATTTATTGACCGAGGGTGCACAGCGAGTAAGGCCCCTCGCAGAAAGGACATTGTCATTGGTGAAAGAAAGAATGGGACTCGGATGAGACGTACGGTGCATATCCGACGCATGGATGCTTCAGCATGCAGCAGACTGCGTACGTCAGGGGCAGCATGAGATGGCGAACAGTCTCGGTCATTTGAATCAGCCGGTTACGGCCGCAATGCACAGGGATTTCACGACCCTTAAGCAGGACCTGACCGTGAAGCAGGCATTCGAGGCCATCCGCCGGCAGGATTTCGGCGACCGGATCGTCTATTTCTACGTGGTGGACAGAGAGGACAGGCTTACGGGAGTCCTGCCGGCCCGCCGCATGCTGACGGCCCAGCTCGACCAGAAGCTGTCCGACATCATGATAAAGCGCATCGTCACCATTCCGCAAAAGGCCACGGTGATGGATGCGTGCGAGATGTTCGTCATGCACAAGTTTCTCGCCTTCCCGGTGGTGGACGATAAGCACAGGATCACAGGCGTCGTCGACGTAAACCTGTTCACGGACGAGGTCTTCGATCTGGCCGAAAAGGAGCACCTCGAGGAGCTGTTCGAGACGATCGGTTTCCACATATCGCAGGTGCGCGGGGCCTCCCCTGTCCAGGCCTTCCGATTCCGCTTCCCCTGGCTTCTCGCCAGCATTGCCAGCGGCACTATCTGCGCCCTGCTCTCCAGTGTATTCGAGGTCACCATTGCCAAGAGCATCATCCTGGCCTTCTTCCTCACCATGATGCTGGGGCTGGGAGAGAGCGTAACCATCCAGTCCATGACGGTGACGATCCAGACGCTGCGCTCGGTCCAGCCGACCCTCGGCTGGTACTTCCGAACCTTCCGCCACGAGGTGGTCACGGCACTGCTGCTCGGAACCGCATGCGGCACGCTGGTCGGCGCCATCATCTGGCTCTGGTTCGGGGCGTTGACCGCGGCCGTGACCATAGGCCTGAGCATCGTGCTGGCCCTCTTTGCCGCATGCTTCTTCGGGCTGAGCGTACCGACGCTGCTGCACGCCCTCAGGCTTGATCCGAAGATCGCAGCCGGGCCGGTGACGCTCGCCATTACGGACATCTCGACCCTGCTCTTCTATTTCAGCCTGGCAACGTTTTTCCTGAACAGATAGGAGGCTTACCGATGAAACGCAAACCTGACCGCGATATCGAGAAGGGCTACACCCCGTCCCGGTTTGCAGCAAAGCTGCGCAGGCTCGCGGATGCAGTCGAGAACGGGAAGAGGTTCGACATCAGCATCTCGGGCGAGCGTATACACGTTCCCAGCGGCGCAGCGTTCACCATCGAGCACGAGAGGGAAGGAAAAGAGGAAGAGATCGAGTTCCAGATCACGTGGACGAGGAAGTAGATCCTGTACCGGCCTCCCGTCGACGGCGGAGGCTGACCTGGCTGATAGCCTACAGCTCGATCTGGGCGCCGATCTCGATCACGCGGTTCGGAGGGATTCCGAAGTATGCCATGGGATTCTGGGCGTTTCTCGCAAGGAAGGCGAAGAGCTCCTTGCGCCATCTCGGCATCTTCGAGATCCCCGAGGTAAGGAGCGTCTCCCTCCCCAGATAGAACGTCGTCGTGGCTATGTCTATCCCGAGCCCGGCCCGTGATGCGAGATCCATGGACTCGGGCACGTTGGGCTTTTCCATGAATCCGAACCTGCATATCAGGCGGTAGAACCCCTGTCCCAGGTCTTCGATGGTGAGCCTCCTCGAGGGCCTCACCATCGGTGTGTCGGCAGTCACGATGGTAAAGAGGATGACCTTCTCGTGGAGCACGTGATTGTGCTTCACGTGGTGGAGGAGGGCCGGGGGCGTTCCTTCCGGTGTTACGGTCAGGAAGACGGCAGTGCCCTTGACCCGGTGAAGAGGGCGCTCCTTGAGATCATCGAGGAAGAGCCCAATGGGGAATCTCCTCTGCGCCAGGCTCTGTGCGAGCTCCATGCGGCCATCTCTCCACGTGGTCATGGCCGTCATGACGAGGGCGCCTATGACGAGAGGGAACCAGCCGCCCTGGAAGAACTTGAGGAGATTGCCCCCGAAATAGGAGATGTCGAAGGCAAGGAAGAGGCCGACCAGGGGCACCGCCTTCCAGAGGGACCACTTCCAGACTTTCGTCACGGCAAAGAGGTAGATGAACGAGGTGATGATCATGGTGCCGGTGACGGCGATCCCGTATGCACCTGCCAGGCCGCTCGAACTCTTGAACGCCAGGACAACGCCGATGCATGCGACCATGAGGCCATAGTTCACGATGGGAATGTAGATCTGTCCCATGGTCTCGGACGAGGTGTGGAAGATGACCAGGCGGGGGCAGTAGCCGAGCTGTATGGCCTGCTGCGTCAGGGAAAAGGCCCCCGAGATGAGGGCCTGAGAGGCGATGATGGTCGCTATCGTGGAGAGACCCACCATGGGATAGATGAGCGGCCTGGGCACGAGCCCGTAGAAGGGATTGAATGCCATTTCCGGATGCTCGAGGAGCAGGGCTCCCTGCCCGAAGTAGTTGAGGAGGAGCGCCGGAAAAACGAACGAAAACCACGAAACCCGGATCGATCTCCTGCCGAAATGCCCCAGGTCCGCATAGAGGGCCTCGCACCCGGTGATGACGAGCACGACCGATCCGAGGACCACCATACCCTTGAGCTTGTGGTCAGCGAAGAAATCGATGATATACAGGGGATTGATTGCCGTGAAGATGTGCGGATGCCCGATGATCTCTGCAATGCCGAGGACCGCAATGGTGATGAACCAGATGAACATGACCGGTCCGAATATCCTCCCTACACCGTACGTGCCCGATTTCTGAACGAGGAACAGGGTCAGGAGCACGATGCAGGTCAGCGGCAGCACCACCGGGGACAGGGCCTTCGTCGCCACCTCGAGGCCTTCCATGGCCGAAAGCACCGAGATGGCGGGCGTTATGATGCCGTCCCCATAGATGAGCGATGCCCCGAAGATCGCCGCCATCACTACGGAGGGATACAGCGGTGACGTTCTGCATTCGGTGTCTGCCCGCACCAGGGAAAGCAGGGCGAAGATGCCCCCTTCTCCCCTGTTGTCCGCCCGCAGGAGAAAAATGATGTACTTGATGCAAACGACCACAACGAGTGACCAGAAGACCAGGGAGATGACCCCGAAGACATTGGCCTGGGTCACAGGGATGGGATGGACGCCGGCAAAGCACTCCCGTATGGCATAGAGCGGGCTCGTTCCGATGTCTCCAAACACGACGCCCAGGGCGCCGATGACGAGGCTGATATCCAAAGCACGGGGAGAAATCGGTTGGAATCCGTTCTGTGAACCGGGTGAGCCGGACCCTGCAGATGTGGAACCGTCCATGAGACCCTCCAAGTGTATTCCAGAGGACAGGCCTCCATATCTCCCGGAAGGTCTTCCTCCTCGACGCCTACGAGGTTAGCTGACGGGCTCGGGCCGAAGAGTTTGCCCTACGCTTGATAGCGATACGCCCCTGTTAATTGGGTCCCCCGTTCCCTGTCGTCCCAGGGATTCAGCGATTTGACGAAGCCTGATACCTCATGGCCTTTACCTTGTCAATATAAAAAGAATAATAGGGATTTCGGTAAAAACCATGAGGGATGAACAATGCGGCAGACAGCCGATCTACAGCTCGATCTGGGCACCGAGCTCGACCACGCGGTTGGGGGGAATCCCGAAGTAGGCCATGGGGCTCTGGGCGTTGCGTGCCATGAAGACGAAGAGTCCCTTGCGCCACCTCATCATGCGGGAATCTCCCGAGGTCAGGAGCGTCTCACGGCCCATGTAGAACGTGGTGGTGGCAGGCTCTGTCTTGAGGCCCATCCTCGAGGCCAGGGTCATCATCTTCGGCACGTCGGGCTTTTCCATGTACCCGTACCTGCATATGAGGCGGTAGAAGCCCTGTCCCAGGTCTTCGATCGTGAGCCTTTCCGAGGTAGGTACGCTCGGGGTGTCGGCGGTCACGATGGTAAAGAGGACGACCTTTTCGTGGAGCACGTGATTGTGCTTCACGTGGTGGAGGAGAGCCGGAGGGGTGCCCTCAGCGGAGACGGTCAGAAAGACCGCAGCGCCCTTGACCCTCTGGAGGCTGTGGAATTTGAGGTCCTCCAGGAAGAGGTCTATGGGGAAGCGGCTCTTCATCAGCTTGTTTCCGAGCTGATATCTGCCGTCTCTCCATGCGGTCATGGCGAGCATGACCATGACGGCCACGGCGAGCGGGAACCAGCCGCCCTGGAAGAACTTCAGGAGATTCGTGCTGAAGTAGGCCAGGTCGAAGGCGAGAAAGGTGCCGACCAGAGGCACGGCCCTCCACAGGGACCATTTCCAGACCCTCGTTATCACGAAGAAGTAGGTTATCGAGGTGATGGTCATGGTTGCCGTCACGGCAATGCCGTATGCGCCCGCCAGGCCGCTCGACCTCTTGAACGCCAGAACCACGCCGATGCAGGCCACCATGAGCGCATAGTTCACGACAGGAATGTAGATCTGACCCCTCGTCTCGGGCGAGGTGTGAACGATGCGCATCCTCGGGCAGTAGCCGAGCTGGACAGCCTGCTGGGTGAGGGAGAAAATCCCCGAGATGAGCGCCTGGGAGGCTATCACCGTGGCCACGGTCGAGAGCGCTACCATGGGATAGATCAGCATCCTCGGCACGAGCCCGTAGAAAGGATTGAACGCCGCCTCGGGATGCTCGAGAAGGAGCGCGCCCTGCCCGAAATAGTTGAGGAGAAGCGCCGGAAAAACGAAGGAAAACCACGATATCCGGATAGCCCTCCTGCCGAAATGCCCCAGGTCGAGGTACAGGTCCTCGCACCCGGTGATGCAGAGCACGACCGAGCCCAGGACTATCATGCCGTGAAACTTGTTCGCGGAAAAGAAATCGATGACATAGAGCGGGTTGACCGCCATGAAGATGTGCGGGTTCCTGACGATCTCCTTCGCGCCCAGGGCCGCTATGGTGACGAACCAGACGAACATGACCGGACCGAACACCCTCCCCATGCCGTACGAGCCCGATTTCTGGACGAGAAACAGGGTCAGGAGAACGACGCAGGTCAGCGGGACGACCAGCGGCGAGAGCGCCTTCGTGGCGACCTCGAGACCTTCCATGGCGGACAGGACCGAAATGGCGGGCGTAATGACGCCGTCCCCATAGAGGAGCGATGCCCCGAAGATGGCTGCCAGCACCAAGAAAGGATACACAGGGGACAAGTGGCACCGAGTGTCTGCCCGGACGAGCGATAACAGGGCGAAGATCCCGCCCTCGCCCTTGTTGTCCGCCCGCAGCAGAAACACGACATATTTGATGCATACCACGACCACGATCGTCCAGAAGACAAGCGATATGACTCCAAAGACATTTGCCGTGCTCACAGAGACGGAGCGAACGCCGGCAAAACACTCCCGTATGGCATAGAGCGGACTTGTCCCGATGTCTCCGAAGACAACTCCCAGCGCGCCTATGACAAGACCTGTGTTCCAGGCACGGGGAGGGGTTTGAGGGTGGCCGTTTGCAGGCTCGGGTGAAACTGTCTCGGCTGTCGGTGATATCTCCATGCTCTTGCCGCCTTCCGGATCCGTTTCCGTACAAGCCGGATGCGCAGTTATCGGAAGGCTTACCCCCTCGACGCCTGCGGGGTTAGCTGTCGGGCTTGGGCCGAAGAGTTTGCCCTACGCTTGAAAGCGATACGCCCCTGCTTATCGGGTCCCCCGCTCCCTGCCGTGCAGGGATTCAGCGGTTTGCCAGAACGTGATACAGCAACAAATTTATCCTGTCAATATGGTATGGTATACATTCAGGCTCCGGGAGGCTTTTCAAAGGCGAGATCGAGCTCTGCCGAGACGCCGGGTTCAGGCTCGAGGGCAAGCCGAAGGTCGGGATAAGCCGGGCTGCTCTTTTCAGGGTGTAGCTGTTGAGGTTGAACACCTGAGGCCGCATCTTCCTTCTTAAGACCGGCAGGTCTGTGCCGCTTTAAGCCCTTTTCATCGGACCTCGCGGCAAGCCACCCGATGCCGGTCCCCTCGGAGGTGTAAGGAATGGCGGAATTTCGCGCCCTCATGGGGCTCATCGGCACGGTAATCGACGGCGCGGGCGTGCTGGTCATCGTCATCGGCGCCCTCATCGCAACGTACCGTTTCATCTTCAGGAAAGATGAGGAAGCGTACCGTACGTACCGCCAGAACCTGGGACGCGCCATCCTGCTCGGGCTCGAGTTTCTCGTTGCCGGCGACATCATCCGGACCGTGGTGGTCTCCCCCACTCTCGACAATGTCGTCGTCCTGGCCATGATCGTCCTCATACGGACGTTCCTGAGCGTCGCACTGGAGCTCGAGTTGCAGGGCCGGTGGCCGTGGCAGGAGGCAAGAACAGGAAGCCAGCCCCTTCCCGCCGATGTGCATAAGCCTTAAATATGAATACATGCAGCCTGTCGTTATGCGCATGCAGAATTCGCGAGAAGGGAGGAAAGAATGGGAAAAAGGCCTTCGATGAGGGATTTTCTGACAAACCTCGATCAGCCCATGCCGCTCCGTGAAAAGATGGGAAAGCTCATCGGCAACCTGTGGCGCAGGATAGCCCTCGGGCAGAACTGCTGCGGGCACCCGGGAGAGCCGGGATGCTGAAAGACCGGCACCGCGCCCGGTCCGGGCGGCCATGAGCACCAGCATTAGGAAGTGAGATAAAGACCTTCCAACATAATGTTCGGTGGAGGCGGGAGGCATCCTTCCTTCACCGAAATCACTTGTTTGTTTGCATCCTGTTGTGTGCCCTGCGGGCGGCTCCGTAAACTCGCCTCCTTTCAGGAGGCTCAAACAGTTCGGGGCCAAGCGCCCTCCAGACTTCACCATGGATGCAAATCAAAAAGGCGCTTGACGGTTCATCCAGGACTCCCCCCGGCTCCCCTGGGCACGCTTTGCAGGGTTTATCACACTCTCTAAGTCCCTTAAGTCATCCGATCATTCGGGTAATGAATCCTATTGGATGTACCTGCCGGGATATTCCTCCTGATCGGCTCCCACTCCGCTTTCGTCTTCCGGATGGGTCCTTCGCACCTGAATGCCGAGGGGGACCTCGATGACCGGCACTTCCCTGACCACTTCACGGAGCTTCGGAGGGAAGAGGAGGATGCTCGCCGGCAGGAAGGTCAGGGCGGAAAAGGCGATGGTCACCATGTCAACGGCTACGAGGATGCCCATCTGGGATATGATCGCGAACTGCGAGGGCACCAGGACGAGGAACCCTGCAGAGATGGCCAGTGCGTTGTAGATAATGGCCCTTCCCGAAGTATTCATGGTTACTTTGACCGCCTCTTCCACGGATCTGCCCTGCCTGATCTCGTGACGGTATCTGCTGAGGAAGTGGATGCAGTAGTCGATGCCCAGTCCGATGTCGATGCTCGCTACGGTTGCCGTGGCTGCATTGAGCGTGATCCCGGTCGCACCCATCATCCCGAAATCGAGGGTTATGGGAACGATGAGCGGAACCATGCTGTAGACGCCGAGCTTGAACGAGCGGAAGATTCCCGCGGTGACGATGAAGCACAGGACGAACGAGAGGGCAAAGCTCTGGATCTGGCTCATGACGATGATCTGGTTGAACTCCTTCACGAGCATGGCCAGGCCTGTGGTGATGATCCCGTGCCCCTTCGAGGGATCGTGCTCCTTCTTCTGGAACCTTTCCACCGTGTCCACGACATCCTGCGTCAGGTAGCCGCTCTGCGACTTCATCTGAAGCAGGATCTGCGCATCTTTGAACTCATAGGTCACGTAGCTGTCGAGCTCGTCGCCTCCTCCGGACATGGAGTAGAGCAGCAGGTACTGGGCTACGAGGTCTCTGGAATCGGGTATGGTGTAATACGCCGGATTCCCGTCGTGCATGGACTGGTTCATCCGCTTGATGTAATCGACGATGGAAACCACCTTGCCGACCCCGTCCAAGCCCTTCAGTTCGTTCTGGAGCCTATCCATCTCCCCCAGGACGGCAGGATCCTTGATGTCGTCTGCCGCGCTTCCCTTGAACACTACGCGGTACGTGGACGTGCCCCCGAACTTGTCGTTGAGGATCATGTCGGCCGTCCTGATGGGGCTTCGCTTCCGGAAGTTGTCGGCGAGATTGAAGTCGCTCCTGATGTGCTTTCCCATCACCGCAGAGACGACGAACACGACGGAGAAAACGGCGAATATCCATCCCTTCTTGTGCCTGCTCAAATAGGTGAGCCACTTGAGGAAAGGGCTTATGATGTCTCTCTTGGTGTGGTGATGGGGGATATACTCCTTCCCCTTTTCGTTCACCAGGGAGAGGACTGCCGGAATGAAGGTGAGGACGAGGAGCATGGCCATGCAGAAGCCGAATGCCGAGAGCAGGCCGAACTGCGTGAGGGGGACCACCCATATCGAAACGAGCGAAAGGAAGCTCGCCACTTCGGTCAGCCCTGCTATGAGGACCGGCACGATGAGCCTGGTGATGGCGTCCTCCATGGCCTCTTTCCCTTTTTTCCCCACGGCGAACTCCGAGAAGACGTTCTCGATGACGTGAACCCCGTACCCCACGCCCACGGCTATGAGCGCCACGGGCAGGGCAGTGGAGATCGTAGTGAGGGGGACGCCCAGGGCCGACATGAGCCCGAAGGTCCATATGCATGCGATGCCGACGGATACGAGGGGCAGGAGCATGCCGCTGAAGTTCCTGAAAAAGAGGAAAAGGGATACGAGCAGGACGACGCATACCAGGGGAGGAAGCACGATGAGGTCCTTGATCATGTAGTGGGTCTGGAGGGCTTCGAGGACCTTGGTTCCGGAGATGAAGAAACGCTCGGGCCCTTCGTACTTCTTCAGGATCTCTTCCATCTTGAAGTAGATGGGGATCATGTGATTCGTCTCGACGTTCTTTTCGAGCACGATCGACATGGCCGTGCCCGTTCCGTCCTTCGTGACCATCGAGCCCTTGTAGATGTCCCACGAATCGACCTTGGCCTTCAAGTCGGCGATCTCCCGGGGGGTCTTCGGCACTGTGCCTTCCTCGACCATGGGCGATACGTCTAGGCCCGAGCCCGTCCCCTGGATGTTCTTCACATTGAGGATGCAGGTGACCTTCTTGATCCCCTTGATCTGCTCGAACTCATGGTAGATCTTCGAGAGCTTCTCTAAGGAGCTCGGATTGTAGATGTCGGTGTGCACCATCCCCACGACGACATCCGTATACGGCTCGAACTCCTCCTTGTTTTCGACGAACAGCTTGACCGGCGGATAGTCGTGCCTGAGCATGATCTCTGCCCGCGAGTCCATCTTTATCTTGGGTATCTGAGCAGCGAACGAGACGGTGATGAGCGCAACGATCAGAACCACCCACCAGGGGTGATACAAACAGAAATGAATGACTCTCTTCATAAGAACCCCTCTATATAACACCCATTATGGATGACCGCATACAAAGACAGCTGCGCCAATCCCTTCGAGACAGATCATGAGACGTGAGGATTACATCGTGGGGGACGAGTACATACCGCCCTGCCCGGCGCATGCATTAGACTGCCAACCCTCAATTGTCCCATAATGAAAGATCACTCATTCTACCAATAAAGAAAGCAACTTACAATGCCAATTACTTGCAGGGATCAATCCGGCGGGTCCTCCTGCCGGCAAGCTTGATGTTGCCGGCTTTAAAAAGATTATACTTATTAGGAATTATCCTTTGCCTGGAGGCTGTCTTCTCTCCTTTACGTTCCGGATCATCCATTCCGAGGCATCGGACAAAGGAGATTTCTATTCCGGTCGTGAACTCGGCAGGAGGGGACATTGAGGAGATTTTTCGATATCGATTGGAACCAGCTTCTCACTCCCACGATGTCGCTGGGTGAAGTAATCCTGCGCGGGACCATGATATACTGGTTCATCTTCCTCCTTATTCGATTCGTCATGAAGAGGGAGGCGAGCCCGATAAGCATCGCCGACCTCCTCGTGATCGTGATCATCGCCGACGCGGCTCAGAATGCCATGGCAGGAAGCTACCAGTCCGTGACAGAGGGGGCGGTGCTGATCGTTACAATCTTTTTCTGGAATTATGCCATAGACTGGCTTGGCTATCATTTTTCGTTTTTCAACAGGCTCCAGAATCTGCCTCCCCTTCTCCTCGTAAAAAACGGCTCCATCCTCAAGGACAACCTCCGGAAAGAGCTCATCACTAACGACGAGCTCATGAGCAAGCTTCGGGAAAAAGGCGTCACCGACCTTTCCCAGATCAGCGAAGTCTACATGGAGAGCGACGGCCAGATAAGCATAATCCAAAAGAAGTAGTCATTCTCAGTAAAGGAGAACGAATTGGACCTGACGCTCGCCGCAGGGATTCTCGTCGTGGGGCTCGGCCTGGTATTCTACTTTTCCGAAGAGCTCCTCAAAGGGGCAGTAGGGACATCGCTGGGGATCGGCATTACGACATTCATGATCAGCGTCGTCTTCATCGGCTTTGATCCTGACAATCTCATCATCGGGACAGTGGGGTCATTACGGGGCATACCCGGCATTGCCCTGGGATCCATCATGGGCGCAACCATGGTTATCATCTCTTTGGGCTTCGGGATAACCGCCCTCATCTGCCCCATGCAATTTCAAAGTGCACCGAAAAGGGCCCTTGCCGTACCCATACTGGCGGAGGTCCTTTTCGGGCTCCTCGGTTTTGACGGATGGATATCGAGAACCGACGGATCCGTCCTGCTTCTGGGGTTCGTTCTCTCGATCATCTATCTCCTGCGCTTGAGCAAGCGGGGGCTCGACATAAAGGCTGCCGGAGACGTGAAGGACGTGCTCGAAGAAGGGGTGAGGATGCCCAGGTGGGAGTCCTTCTCACTCCTCATCATATCCCTGGCTGCCATGATCATCGGGAGCATCATGCTGGTTGCCGGTTCGAAGACCCTCATGGAAATCTTCCACGTCTCGGGCACGGTCTTCGGAATGACCGCCCTTTCACTTCTCATAAGCCTCGAGGATCTGGCAAGGGATCTCCCGGCCGCCTGGAAGGGAAAGCCCGATATAAGCTATGGAAACGTATCGGGATCGATCGTGGCCCTGTTCCTGTTCAACGGCGGGGTCATGGCCTCGATCAAGCCCATCCCGGTAGACCCGGAAGTCATGAGCTTCTATCTTCCCCTGTGCATCATAGCGACCTGCGTCGTCACAATCTTCATGATGAGGAGAAAGGTCCCCCGGCTGGGGGGTGTCTTCCTGATCGCCCTCTATCTCCTCTTCTTCGCCGGGGGATACCTTGAAGTTTGAGGCTTGAGCAGGGCTCGTGAAGCATGCCTCCCTACAAGCCCACGAGAAAAGAGATCCATGAAGCCTATGGGAAGAAGGTCCCCGACCTCATTGCCCGCGATCTGCGCGTCCTGTTCTGCGGGATAAATCCGGGTCTCTATTCAGGGGCCGCAGGGCATCACTTTGCCCGGCCGGGAAACCGGTTCTGGCGGGTCCTGTTTGCAGCAGGCTTCACAAGGCGCCTTCTCTCCCCCTTCGAGGAACATGAACTCCTTGACATGGGATACGGCATCACGAACCTCGTGGAGCGGGCCACCGCCGGCGCCGGAGAGCTGAGCCGGGGAGAGCTCATCGAAGGCGCTGAGAAGCTCGCCCTGAAGGTGCGTGAATTCAGCCCGCGCCATGTAGCCTTCCTCGGCATACAGGCCTACAGGCTCGCCTTCAACCGGCCGGGCGCTGCCGCAGGCAGGCAGAAAGAAAAACTGGGAGGTGCAGCCGTCTGGGTCCTGCCAAGCCCGAGCGGCCTGAACGCCTACTACCGCTTTGAAGACATGGTCCGCTATTACCGGGAGCTGAGGATCGAGGCTGAAAGGAAAGAATAAAATACTTTTTCCCGGGTCTTGCCATGAGAGGGGAAATCCCCATTCCGGAGCCCCTGCCATCAACTGCAAGAATATACTCTCACTGTTCCCGAGCCGCCGATCGAGAACCTCGACTCGATGATTCAGAAAGAGCACGGCTGTCATCCCATGATCCAAGGTTAGAGTATTCATAAAAATTTTTTGCTTTCACCAGGAGATCCATCAAAGCTGCATTTCGCATTTGAGATAAGATCTCATATCAGTGTTCCCGCCTGCGACTATGACGTACGATGGTCAATCCCACCATCCTTGAGACCACTATCGCGAGATATGCGATACCGGCTAACTGTTCCAGCATTACAAACACTCGCGCTGGCGGAGTGACCGGCACGATGTCGCTCAACCCTGTGGCAGAAAGATTCGTGAAGCTCAAGAAGAGCAGATCTAAAAAAGGTTTGCGGTTCCTGCCACAGCTTCGCGGTCAACATCAGAGACAATAGCCTCAGCCTCAGGGGAAAAATCTCAAAGAACGAGGCCCGATCAAACGGCTCGATCGCGTAAGGGTGGTAAACTTTTCACGCCCATTAGCATCTGTCACGCGGGCATATGTACGAACATCTCCTACCGCCCGGAAATGTGATCAGGCACAGCCGGGGACCGCGTTCGAGGGCAGGCTCGAGGTGGTCCCACACCCCCTGCGGAGACGGTGGCTGCGTCAACAAAGGAAACACCGCTCTCGCGCCCTGGTATCGCGTGCCGCGCCGAGGCCCGCCCAAACGGGCCCCGGCGCGGTGCCTTACGCCGTCATGCCCGACTATACCACCAATATCATAAAGATCAGAGGGTAAAGACCCAGGGTGCTGTATCCGGTGTTCGGTCTCATGTCGAACCAGTGCAGTGAACCCAGGAACCCGGCTGCCGTGACGGAGAATTCCTGCTGCTCCCAGGTCACCATCATGACCTCGCAGATTGCGTCTTTCGGTTCGATCTCGACCCAGTACTTGAGATTGCCGTTTCCGTCATAGAGGCCCCGGTACTCGAGCTGGTATGACGCCGAATTTGAATCCAGGCTGTCGAAATCGCCGTTGAAGTCGCCTCCGAAGATATGTCTGCTCATTTTCGTGAGCCTTCCCTCGCCGTCGTACTCGTAGAGGTTGATGGTCGTCACGTTCGCATTTCCCGCGAGGTCCGGGTCAGCGGTGTTGTAGAAGACCTGTCGGGTGATGTTGCCGTCATCGTCCCGGTATACGCGGCAGACGCTGTAAATCTCGTCTCCCGACACGTCGTGATCCGGATCGGTGAGGTTGTCCTCCGAGCTGTACCTGTACAAGCGGATGAGGTCCGCATCGCCCTCGGCGGCTATGGTTACGATTTCATAGAGTCCGAGGTCGCCGCCGTTTTCCGCGAAGAGCACGCTCTTGCGGGTGATCGCGCCCTGGTCCGAGAAGGCGTATGCCAGCTGTATGGATTCGGAATAATCCTCGATCGAGAACAGCAGGGAGCTCAGGTACCCCTGGTCATCGTAGTCGAAGGCAAGGTCCATGGTATAGGAGAACGGGGCGACTTCCGCCCCCTCGTCCTGGGCCTCGACGTACGTGCACGATAGGGCTATTCCGGCAGCGGCCTCGCTCACCGCGAGATCGCCCGTCATGAAGGTATCCATGTCTTCGGGCAGGGTATCGTCGGCTGTGAGCGCATTAGCTTCCTCATAGGATATGTATCCTCTGACAGTGGATGCGGGTACGAAGACGGTCCCCGTCGTCGGTGCATCGTCGGATGAGCTGTGATGGCACGCCGGAAGCAGCAGACCGAAGGCAAT
>JAKPPU010000125.1 GCA_029547185.1 Deltaproteobacteria bacterium
AAGATCACCGGTTTGGAGATAGAGCGGAACAAGAAGATCTCGAAGGTGAGGTACAAGATCGAGCAGTACTTTGGGGTGACGGCATTACACCAGGGGGCATCCCGGGCGAGGTTCACTACCCTGGCGAGGGAGGGGTGGGACAGGATGTGCCAGGTTATTGCATTCAATATGAAGCGATCGTACCTTGCAGGGATGAAAAAACTGGTACCTGTTGCTGCCTGATCAAGGGACAGGTGTGTCCGGAGCAGGGAAATGCTGCCGGATACAAGGAAACTGAGGGTATTTCCGGCAAGAAATTGAGCCTTCTCAACGAAGAAATTGATGAAAAATTACCAATCAACCTCGGAAGGACGCTTTTTGCCGGATTACGCAAAGGTCTCATGATATGCAGGCGGAAGCGGCGGAGCCGCGCGACTGATGCCCGCGTCAGGCTGGATACGGCTGAATATTACAGAAAAAAACCATATTCAAGTAAAAATGAGGCTCATGAGTCAAATTGAGAAATTGATACACCTCATACTGATTGAGTGGCATCTCTGATACGAATATAACTTTTAATGATCTGTGCCGGCACTTTAAGAGGCAGGGAATAAAATCCTGCCTCTTTTTGCATGTTCACGGGAGTGACCGAGGGATTGATATTTTGGCTGATGAGCAATATCCGAGCGCAGGATTACGATTCCAGGATGACCATTGAAGAGGGGAAGGTTTTCAAGAGCAGTTGCTCAACATCTCTGCGGATTGCAGGGTCGATGACCGGCTCGACGAGGCTTACCAGATTGCCTGACACCCTGTCTTTCTTATGCTGCCAGGAGACGATCAGGCCGGGGACGTGGATGATCCGGCATTCGATTGCCCCGCAGCAGGCGCTTCCGGCGGTCATCACGCCTTCGATGTAGAGGAGCTCCCGGTTTCCGCAGGGAAGCCTGCCTTCAGTCCTGACGGTATAGCTTCCCTGCGGGAAGATGACTTCCGAGCCGGGAAGGGCATGGACATGTTCTTTCATGAGAGGGCCGCCTTTATGCGTATGATACATCAGGACGCTGCTGGATGAAACCTTGTTATTTATTCATCTTTCAATTATTAATATCCTCGTCTGTAATATGTAAAAAGATCCGTTCGTAAGGAGGTTCACCGGTCGTGAAGCTGCTCAATTTCCTGGCAGACGGGCAGGCGCATTTCGGGTTGGCAGTCGACGGCTACGCCGTGCCTTTCACAGCACTTCAGGCGCATGAGCGGACGAGCTTCCCGGAGCTCGAAAGCATCTACACCTACCTCGAGAGCCTTCCGGAGAGCTTCGAGCATGCGTCAATGCTGGCAGACCGTGTGCCCGGCCTCATAGAGCTGGGTGACACTCAAGGCATGTACCCCATCATCGGCGTCAGAATCCTTCCCCCGATACCGAAGCCTGCTGCCCTGCTCGATTTCGCCCTGACGCCCAGGCACCTCGTCAATTCGATGAGGACCATGCTCAGGCACGAGTTCGGGTCGCTCGCGAGCAGGCTCGTTTCTTCCCTCCTCGAGAAGAGGATGTACAGGATGAGCAGCTCTCCCACGCCTCCTTATTATAAAGGCAATCACCTCTCCGTGATCGGCGACCATGACGAGATCGGCTGGCCTTCCTACACCTCTTATCCGGATATCGAGCCCGAGCTCGCCATCCTGACGGGCAGGCCGGGGCACAAGATCGCCGGATACATGATCTTCAACGATGCCTCTGCCCGGGACGTGCAGTTTCCGGAAATGTTCGGGTCCGGACCGGCGCGCTCAAAGGATTTCTCCAAGGGAAACGGGCTGGGGCCGTTTCTCGTGACGCCGGATGAAATCCCCGATCCCCTGTCCCTGAACGTCATCGCCAGAGTCGGAGAGCGCTTCGTCTGGAAAGGCAGCACCTTGGAGTACGCTGTGCGGCCGGAAAGGGTCGTCGATTACTTCGAAGGCATCTTCACCCTGGTCCCGGGCGTGGTCCTCGGCATGGGCACCATACCGGGATGCACGGGACTCGACAACGACCAGTGGATAGAGCCGGGCGAGATAGTCGAGATCATGTTCGAGGGCCTGGGGACCCTGCATCAGAAGGTCCCGACCGTGCCGGCAGGGCTCGAGAAATCGCGCTGGGAGCAGCGGTTTTAATCCAATCAAGGGAGGGAGATGATGAACGGAAAGGATGAGAATCTCGGCCTGGTGAGGCTGTCGGAGAGGTGTTACGGATACATGCAGAAGGATGAGGGACTCGGCTGGAGCAACTCGGGCCTGATCGCGGGCCACGACTCCGCGCTCCTCATCGACACCCTGTTCGACCTGCCCCTCACCCGGAAGATGCTGGCCGAGATCGAAGACAAGGTGAGAAAGCCCGTCAGGCAACTGGTGAACACACACCACAACGGCGACCACTGGTGGGGCAATCAGCTCGTCGAGGGCGCCCAGATCATCGGACACCGCATGTTCCGCTCGGAGATGATGAAGATGACGCCGGAGACGGTACACGTCATCGACAGCCTGCCTTCGGACATGCCTGCGGTCGGGCTGCTCAAGAAGGCCATGGCGCCGTTCGATTTCTCCGGGATAAAGCTCACGCCCCCGACTCTCGTATTCGACGACCGCCTGACCCTCTACATCGGCGATCAGGAGGTCGAGCTCATCCACGTGGGCCCTGCCCACACGGCCACGGACGTCATCGTGTTCTTCCCCGGAGAAAAGGTGCTCTATGCAGGAGACATCATCTTCCGCCTCTGCACGCCCATCGGCTGGGAGGGGACCTTCAAGAACTGGATATCCGCCCTCGACACCATCATCAGGCTCGCGCCCGAGAAGATCGTTCCCGGCCACGGGCCCCTGTGCGGCCTTGAAGGGGCAAAGGAGATGCGGGATTATCTCAATTATATCTACGCCGAGGCGAGATCGTGCTTCGATCGCGGGCTCACAACGGCCGAGGCCTCGAAGGCAATAGACCCGGGCCCCTATGCCGGCTGGACAGAGCCGGAGCGCATCGTCTTCAGCGTGGCCCGTGCATACCGCGAGTTCCGCGGAGAGCCCTATGACGCCCCGTCCGATCCCTTCGAAATGGCGAACATCATGGCTGAGATAAGGCAGAGGCTCTGACAGGAATAGATTTTGTTCAGATAGCGCTGGGGTCATAGTGCAATTTTAAAAAATAACAGGGGCAGCCGTATCGCGCATTGACGATAAAATGTAATTCTGATATTAGCGTGAAACTTACCGAGCAGATAATCTTTACACTAAGGTAACCATGATTCGACCTATGCGGCACCGGAGAGAGAAAGATTTATTCATTGGAATATCCTTTAAAAACATCTTACTCTCGTCTTTCGAGGATTGGTTCGTGATTTCTGGATCATGGTGCGGGTTTCCGGCTGCGGGAAAGTCCCTGAGCGACCCCGCAGGCTTGCCATCCGCGAAAGGAATGCTCACATGAGAGACATCAGGACGAGAATTTATGAGTGGATCATCTGGGTGCTCGTATGGGTGTTCGGGTATGCGCCGCTGTGCTCGGCCCTCACGTTCAGCCCGCTCGACAGGGCACAGGTCATGGATTCCGCGAGGTCCGTTACCCCTGAAAAGTATCCCAATGCGGAGGTGGTGCAGCTCGATTCGAGGCAGTGGATCACCTACAAGACCGACGGCACGTACAGGCAGTGGTACGAGACGTACGCGAAGGTCATGACCGAAAAGGGAAGGCGCAGGTACAAGTCGGTCACCTCGTCGTACACCATCCCCTACAACGTCACCGAGTTCAAGCTCGTGGAGGTGATCCGCCCCGACGGATCGAGCCTGCAGGTCGACATCGAAAAGAACAGCAGCGACCTGATCGAGCAGTCCCAGATGGACGCGAACATCTACGACCCCAACAACAGGATCCTCCGCGTGAGCATTCCCGAGGTGAATGTCGGTGACACAGTGCATTTCATCGTATGTGACGAATTCAAGAAGACGCGCATGCCCGGCACCTTCAGCGATTACGTTCTCTTCGAGAGCACGGACCCGATAAAACGGGCAGAATACACCGTGGTGGCGCCCAAGGAAAAGCCGCTGCAGAGCATGGCCCTCAAGGCCCAGATCCCGGGGACTGTCACGCACACGAAAGAAGCCGTAAACGGCGAGATCGTCTACACGTGGGTTGCCAGAGACGTTCCCCAGACATACGAAGAACCCCAGATGCCGCCGCTCTATACCCAGGAGCAGCGGCTCCTCGTGAGCACGATACCCGACTGGGAGAGCGTGTCGAAGTGGTACTGGAGCCTCTGCAAGCCCAAGATCGAGAGCACGACGCCCGAGATGGAAAAGACCGTGAAGGACCTCGTGGCGGGCATCTCGAACCCGCAGAGAAAGATCGAGACGATCTTTTACTGGGTGTCCCAGGAGATCCGGTACATGGGCATCACGGTCGAGAAAGACGCGCCCGGGTACGAGCCGCATCCCGTGAAAATGACCTTCGAGCGCAGGGCAGGCATCTGTCGGGACAAGGCCGCGCTCCTCGTCTCCATGCTGCGGCTTGCCGGCTTCGAGGCCTATCCCGTGCTCATCATGAACGGCCCGAAAAAGGATCCCGAAGTGCCCCAGCCGTTCTTCAACCATGCGATCTCCTGCGTGCGCATGCCGGACGGGAAATACCTGCTCATGGATGCAACCGACGAGAATACGAAGGAGCTCTTCCCGGCATACCTGAACGACCAGAGCTATCTCGTAGCCTCTCCCCACGGAGAGACGCTCCTCACGAGCCCCATCATCCCGGCAGAGCAGAACATGATGCACATCGAGACCACCGGGACCCTCGGGAAGCAGGGTGACCTCCACGCGAGCGTCAGGATGTTCTTCGAGGGGATCAACGATAACGTCTACCGCAGGTTCTTCTCGCAGCTCACCCCTGAAGAGCGGCGGCAGTACTTCGAGAAGATCGTCATGAGAACCGCGCCGGGAGGCATCCTCACCTCGTTCGATCTCCTGCCGGCCGACATGCTCGACACCTCCCAGAGGATCGAGGCCCGCTTCGGGTTCGAGGTCAAGGAGTGGGCGATTCCGGGCAAGGATACGGTCATTCTTCCCGTGGTGCACTTCAGCAAGAGCGTGGGAATGTCCAACATCCTCATCGGCAAGATGGGCCTCAAAAAACGGAAATACCCTTACGTCACCGACGTGGCCTGCGGAATCCAGGAATCGTTCAGGCTCGATGTGGGCGATTCTCTGGGCAAGGTCCTGAGCCTGCCGGAATCCACCCGGATCGACAACAAGGGCGCCACCTGGAAGTCGTCGATGTCGGTCAGGGGAGGGGGCTCTCTCATCTTCGAGCAGACTTTCAAGATGAAGATCCCCGAGTATACGCCCGAGGAATACGGGGAGCTCCAGGAGACCATCAGGACGATCGAGGCGGACAACAAGAAGATGCCCGTCTTCTCGACCGCGAGATCTCCCCTGCCCGTGTCCGAGCAGCAGTGGTACACCCCGTTCCAGTCGGATGCGCTGGTTATCGACGAGGTCCACGATTACGACGTGATCGACAGGACGAGCTGGACGGAAACGAAGCACGTGAAGATGAAGGTGCTCACCTATGCGGGCAAGAAGAACTACAGCGATATCCGGATCGCCTTCAACCCGAGCTGGGAAAAGGTCGAGCTGAAGAAGGCCGTGGTGACCTCGCCAGGTGGCATCAGGTCCACCATCGATGAAAAGGAAGTCAACATCATGGACGCCGACTGGGTCGGCGACGCGCACCGCTACCCCGCATCGAAGATCATGGTCGTGAGCCTTCCCGGTGTGGAGGAGGGGAGCACGATCGAATACACCCTCGTGAGGAAAAAGACCGGCAGGTCCTTCTTCTCTCTCCACGGCGAATCATGCTTCCTCGACAACAGGAGGATAGAGAGCCGCTCCCGTGAAGACCAGTCCCTCGTGACCATGGACGGGGTGTTCCGCTACCCCGAGCCCATCGAGAAGAAGACCGTCCGCATCCGGGTGCCCGAGGGCATGAAGCTCAACATTTCGGATTTCAGCGATCACGGCAAGCCTGTCGACCTTACGGGCAGGGGCATTCAGGTCAGGACAATGAACGAGAGGAACAAACGGGTCTATGAATTCAGCGCCGCCATGGTCCCGCCGGCGCGCCAGGAAGACTACATGCCTCCCTGGTACTACTTCAATCCCGTCCTGTTCGCCTCGTCCGGAAGCTGGAAGGACTATGCCCACGAGGTGCAGACTCACCTGACCCGGGCGGCATCGAGCTGCGAAAAGGCTGCGAAGCTGACTGCCGGGCTCGTGAAGGACACGGACGAGAGCACCGCGAAGATCAGGCTGATCCGCGATTTCGTCGCGAGAAATATCAAGGACATATTCAATGCCTGGCACGAGCTGCCATTGAGCTGCATCACGCCTGCCGACCGGGTCCTCTCCGACGGCTACGGAGGCTCGGCGGACCGCGCGGTACTGCTCTATGCAATGCTCAAATCGGCCGGATTCGAGCCCGAGCTCGTCCTGGCATCGTGGGTTTCGCCGGTCGATGAACTCAAGGAGCCGCTCTATGATTACCCGGCCCCCCACTGGTTCAAGTGCGTCCTCGTGAGGGTAAAGGAAGGAGACAGCTTCATCTATCTCAACGACACGGATGAATATGCCGAGCTGGGCTCGACCGGCAGCGCTCTGCACCCGGCCCTCGTGCTCTCCACCGGGAAATTCGAGACCATCCGCCCCCGTTCCGATCTCTTCGAGGACCGCACCGACGTCGACATCTCGATCAGGCTCTCCGAAGACGGCGACATCGTGATGAAGCAGAAGCGCACCTTCTTCGGGACCAACTATGCGGTGTTCCGCAAGCAGTTTTCTGAGATGCCGCCCGAAGAGCGCAAGCGCCATCACGAGCAGCTCGTCTCGTCCATCAGCCACGCCGCCAAGTCCGCCGGAGAGTATGTCACCCGCTATGACCTGTATCCCGGGGTCGAGGAGCTGAGCATCCGGGCCGATTCTTACGCCGTACGCCAGAACGAGTATCTCTATCTGAAGATCCCTGGACTGGTGAACATCCTCGAAGGCGTCACGAGCGACGACAGAAAGAGCCCCCTCTATCAGTACAGCCCGCGAAAGGCGCAGATAACCGTGGATGTGACGCTGCCCGAAGGAATCGAAGCGTACGAGGTGCTCCCTCCCGACGGCCTACAGCTCGGAATCGGCAAGGAGGGCGGGGGAATCAGCCTGGAAACGTCCATGCGGGACGGGGGCCCGGGGTCCAGGACCAAGGTGGTCCGCGTGCGGCAGACTGTGGATATCAAGCCCGTCACCGTGCCGGCCGATGACTATCCAGAGCTTCTCGATATCCAGCGCATCCTGTCCCATCCCAAAACCAACCTGCTCCTTCTGCGCATGAAGAAGTAGGCAGGGAAGCAGTTAATCAAAAGAGGGGGCGTGATGCCCCCTCCCGGTCCGGCTGCTCCGGGTGATGCAAACCTGAATACTGCCATGAAAAAACGGCGGGATCACCAGGGATCACCTCTCCTGACGATCTCTGCACGGTTCATCCTGTTGAAATATTCGTTGAATAATCCCTGCCGATCTAGTACGCATTGGTATGAACAGTCCACGCCGCATGAGCGGGCATACGGTTTTACTGGAGGAGTACATGAAAAAAGCCGGCACGGTAGTTACTTTCATCGTGGGGATCTTTCTGGTCGTTACCGCATCCGCCCTCGTCTACAACTATCTCGAATGGGAGAAGCCCAAGGTCAAGATTACGGAGGCCTTCGATATGATCGGCCAGAAGAGGAACGTCACCATCAAGGTCGCTGATTCGCGCAGCGGGATTAGGAGAATCGCCGTCACACTCACACAGAAGCAGCATACGTTCAATGTCGCCTCCATCGACATCCCCGAGGAGGGGGTGTTCGAGAAGACGCTGCCGATAGAGGTGAGCCCGCGCAAGCTCAGGATGGTAAACGGGCCTGCCGTCCTCGAGGTGAAGGCAGTCGACTACTCTCCGCTGCACAATACCGTGATCGTAAAGAGAAACGTGACCATCGATATGGTGCCGCTCCGTGCTTCCCTCCTCTCCATGGCGCACAATGTCAATCCCGGCGGCACCTGCCTGGCGGTCTACTCCCTGACGAAACAGGCGACGAAGAGCGGCGTGATGAGCGGAAACATCTTCTTTCACGGTTATCCCGAGAAGACCGCTCAAGGAAAGACCTTCTACGTGTGTTACTTCGCCGTGCCCATCGATGTGACCAGGGCCACCGTGATGAGCGTGGTTGCTGAAGACAGGGCAGGGAACCGGGCAGTTGTCCCGATACCGTTCTACGTAAGATCGCAGCATACCTTCCGCGACGACACGCTTGCCATCAGCGCCGATTTCGTCGCCAGAAAGGCCGCCGAGTTCGCTCAGGATTACCCGGACCTCGAGGGGAAATCGGTCTTGGATGCCTTCACGTATATAAATTCCCAGATGCGCAAGTCAAACGAAAGCGCCATCCACACCCAGTGCCTCAAGACCGATCCCAAGCAGCTGTGGCAGGGCGAGTTCCTCATGATGAGAAACGG
Source organism: Deltaproteobacteria bacterium (assembly GCA_029547185.1). Taxonomy (GTDB): domain Bacteria; phylum Desulfobacterota; class Desulfomonilia; order UBA1062; family UBA1062; genus Phosphitivorax. Next base: position 8,539 of record JAKPPU010000125.1, read on the forward strand.
GGCTACCAAGGCGCGTTTCGGCGACAGGAGGACGTACGTGCTCAACGGCGTTTCCGCCGGGGCAAGCCTCCACCAGGGCATCGACCTCGCCTCCACTGAGCATGCCCCTATCGAGGCCTCGAACAGCGGGACCGTCACTTTTACCGGCAATCTCGGCATCTACGGGAACACCGTCATCATCGACCACGGCCAGGGCATATCGAGCCTCTACGGGCACATGAGCGCGATCCAGGTCACCGAAGGGCAGAAGGTGACGAAAGGCCAGATCATCGGCAGCACCGGATCGACCGGCTGGGCCGGCGGCGACCACCTGCATTTCAGCATCCTGGTGAAAGGCGTCTTCGTCAATCCCATAGAATGGTGGGATTCGCACTGGATAAAGGACAACGTCACCCTCAAACTCCAGGACGCCCAAGCAGGACTGTAGAGCTTAAGAAGGCTTCCGAAGAGCGTACGGACATTCCTCATGGACAAAAAGGGGCGGGATTAAACCCGCCCCTTTTTCGCCCGTCTCTGCGTCATTCCAATGAATCAATCAGAAGCTAAAGGAATTCGGTATTTTATCCGTATACGTCAATACGAGGACAGATGAGATGGCAGAGACGAGCGAAAAACAGGAGTTTGATCAGTTCGTTGAAAAGGTGAAGACCTTAGCATCGATGATGCAAACGCCGTTCGAGCACGAGGTTACGAATGCCGTCCTCCTGCTCAGGAGACTATTGGATGAGCACAGCATGGCCATGCTGGACCTCCAGCTTAAAAACCTCGCTCCGGATCATGGAAAGACCAGGGCAGATATCGTTAACGAGGATATATCAGAGGTCATTTTCAAGCATTCCACCTATGAGCTGGAAGGCTGGCTCAAGACCATGATCGATGAAGTGACAAGAATCTATGGGGTGAAGACCGTACAGGACATGTACTCCAGCTATCTCAAGCTGATCGGGTTCCCGTCTCATCTTGCCGTTGTCAAATTCGTCATCTTCTACCTCCGCAAGTACATAGAGACGAATATCAAGAAGAACGGATATACGAAAGAGAGCTACATTGATGAATATGTCCTCGAGTTGATGCATAGGATCGTTCAGGACATCGAAGAGGACGTCGATCTGAGGGCTACCCCGCAAAGCAAGGCCCTCTATGAATCCAAGCTGCTGCGGTTATCCGCATACATAAACAAACACTATACCAATCGTCTGCGGACATCAGAGTAAGCGGGCAAGCATCCCGGACACGGCGATGGCTACTGTCGTGTTGAGTGCGACCGAGGCCAGTGCGACCTTCCACCCCCCCTCCTTCCACAACGTCGAGACCGTCGCGATGCAGGGGATATAGAGCACCGTGAAGACGACGAGGACGAGGATCTGATTCGGAGTGAGGACTGAGGCGATATTCAGGGTGCTCAGGGCCGAGCTCAGCATGATGAGGGTGAGCTCCTTCCTGAAGATTCCGAAGAACAGGGTGATTCCGAGCTCCCGGGGAAGGTCGAGAATCCCTGACGTGATCGGGGAAAAGACAGCGTTGACGACACCGTCGATGCCCGCATGCGACATGAATGCCAGCACGATGCTCGAGACGGCTATCACCGGCCATGCAAAGGCGAGGAACTCATACGTCCGTATCCAGACCTTCTTCGCCACGATACGGAGATACGGCCTCCTCAAAGGGGGCACGTCCATGATGATCCCGGGCGACACGTCCGCCTTCAGGCGCGACAGGGCGAACGAGACCGCCAGGGCAATCGCGATGTTGCCCATGTAGATGAGGGTCGTGGCAAAGGCCCCCAGGTACTTTCCCGCCAGGGCAAGGACCACGACCGTCCTGGCAGAGCACGAGATGAACGGCACGACGAGCATGGTGAGGATGCGGTCGCGCTCGTGCTCAAGGTTGCGCGCCGCCATGATAGCCGGGACATTGCAGCCGTACCCCAGGATAATGGGGACGACCGATTTCCCGTGCAGCCCGAACCGGTGAAGCAGTCCGTCCACCATGAAGGCGATCCGGGGGAGCAGCCCCGTGTCCTCGAGCAGGGACAGCAGGATCAAGAGCGGAACGAGATACGGCAGGACGATGCCCACTCCGGCAGTGAACCCGTCGTAGAATCCCGAAGTCAGAATCAGGGCACGGCCGCTCGCAAACCGGGGAAGAAGAGATCCGAGGGAGGCGAGAGGTCCTTCGAGAAGGCCGGATACGAGGTCGCCGAACCAGAACGAGGCATAGAACATGAAAAAAAGGATGGCGACCATGGTTATGAGCCCGCCTGCGGGATTGATGATGAAACTGTCGATGACCTCCCCGAGAGTCGGCTTTGGCCGGGACTTCACCACTGCCACCTGCTCGAACAGGTCGAGCACGATGGCGTGGCGGTGGGATGCGAACACGCCCGCTTCCGGCCAGCCGTGGACCTCCGCGAGGAGGCGCCTGTTCTCGATTACGTGCTCGAGGAATGCCGGATCGGCCTCGCCCACGATCCTTTCGAACTCCTCATCCATCTCGAGGAGCCGGATGATGACGAAGCGCTCGTCGATTTTCATCGTATCCCTCAAGGCCTGAGGGTAACGATCCGCAATCCTGGCGATGCACTCCTCGACGTCCCTGTCGTACACGGGCCATACATGGCTGGAGCCATTCCGGGCAACTCTGAAGGCCGCATCGAAAAGCTCCTGGACCCCGCTTCCCTGGACAGCGACGATCGGATAGACCTCTACGCCGGTCAGGAAGGAGAGCCTTTTCAGATCGATCTCGATGCCCTTTTTCTGGGCCTCGTCGAACATGTTCAGCGCGATCACCATGGGGATGTTCATCTCGATGAGCTGGATGGAAAGCTCCAGCGACCTGGCCAGGATCGATGAGTCGAGCACGTTGATGATCACGTCCGCATTGCCGGAGAGGAGATAATCCCGCGCAACCTTCTCCGCGATGTCGTGCGCTGATATGGAGTACGTGCCGGGCAGGTCGATGAGCGTGACCGTCTGATCTCTCACATAGATGTTCGTCTCGGTATACGAGACCGTGGTCCCGGAAAAGTTTCCGGTGTTCACCTTGAATCCCGCCACAGCATTGAACAGGGTGGACTTCCCGCAATTCGGCTGGCCGGCCAGGGCGATGACGATCTCTCTACCTTCTTTGTTCATCCCGGATCTCTACCATTGATGCTATTTGCCGGCCTATCATGGTTCTCGTTCCCGACAGGAGGTCTTCGATGAGAAGCGGTCCCCGAAACGGGGCGGCCTGGATGATGCGGATCTTTTTCCCCGGATACAAGCCGAGACCGGCCATCCGGGTGACCGTGCCCCGACCTCCGTCGATCCGGCTTATCGTCGCGACATCTCCCTCTTTTAGTTCCAGTAATTTCAACGATGTCTCCCGTTTGGCTCTGATGACCGGACTGTCTCCCGTAATCCCGGGCAAGGGTTCGTGATCGGTGCGTCTGATGCGGGATAGCCCGTCACAATTGCTCCAGGGCCTGTTTCCAGCGACACGATCATGGTCTGCCGTCAGCGCCTTTCCTTTTTCTGCACTCCGGGCAGAGCCCTATCAGCTCGAGGTGATGGCGTTCGAGCTCGAACCCGTGCTCCTTCGCCACCGCTTCCTGGAGGACGTCGATGGCCGGATAGCTGAACTCGATCTTCACGCCGCAGCACGAGCAGACAAGGTGGTCGTGGTGCTCCCGCCCCCAGACATGCTCGTACCACGCCCCACCGGATCGCGTGTCCTCATGGACACTGGCTCTCCGGATCACCCCGGCCTCGATGAGAAGCGCCAGGTTCCGGTATACGGTGACGAGAGAGAGCTTGTAGCCCTGCTCCCTCAGGAGCTTCAGGAGGTGGTCGGCATGAAAATGGCCTTTTACATCGCAAGCAGTTTTCAACAGAACGATCCGTTCTTTTGTCAGCCGGCCGCCGTGGGATCGCAGGACGGACAAGAAATTATCGACGCAATATCCGTCTTGCGTGCAGTGGGAGCAATCCTTTTTCAGACAGTCTTGTTGCATATGATTGGCAATAGCAGGCCTTCTTCGACCTGTCAAGCCTTGCCCGGGGTATCGACCAATGGGTTAAAATCTGCGGGTATTGCCCTGAGGGATTGTATTGCGGTTGAGCCTTGCCGAGAAAAGGCCGGGGCGGCGGGCTCAGCTTGGGCCGAGGAGCTTGATGAAGGCCGTGAAGATATCGAGGTCGAACTCGTGCGCCATTTCCGACTGCATGATCTTCAAAGCCTCGAACGGGGTCTTCGACTGCCTGAACGGCCGGGCAGAGGTGAGTGACTCGAAGGTGTCGGCGACGGCGCAGATCTTTGCATACAGGGGGATCTCGTCGCCCGACTTCCTGAAGGGATAGCCGTTCCTGTCGCATCTCTCGTGGTGGTAGAGCACGATGGCGTTCGCCTCGTCGCTTAAGTAGTTTGCCTTTACGAGCTTCTCATGGCCCCAGATGGGATGCCTTTTCAGGATATCCCATTCGCTGACCGTGAGAGGGTCCCTCTTGTCGAGGATTTTCTCGGGCACCTTTGCCATGCCGATATCGTGGAGAAAGAATGCCGTGCTCAGCTCGGCCATATTGTGCTCGTGTATCTTATCCTTGAAGAGGCTGAACGACAGGGCAGTTCCGTAGATGCCGACCTTCACCGAATGCTGGTAGGTGTAATGGTCGTGGCTCGTGACACTGATGAGATCGTCCATGACCCTGCTGTCCGAGAGGATGAGCCTGGTCATGCTGCCGGACAATCTTTCCAGCTCCGTGATCGTCTTGATGTTCGTCGTTTCGAAAACCTTTCGTATGGAGTCCATCGACGATGAATAGATGATTTCCGCCTTTGCCTTCGTGTTCAGCTGGGGATCGGTCAGCGTGTCCAGGAGAAAGGACTCGAGAAGCTTGTCGGCGCTTTCATGGTCGCGGGCCGTGACAAAGAGCTTCAGGGCGGTTCTATCGAACATGCGGCAGTGCTCTGCGGTAAAGAGCGCACCCTTTGCCGCAAACAGCCGGTAATCCTCACGGACCTTGACGTAGACGTCCATGGGGCTCCTGACGTCCATGCGGACGATGGGATACGGTATCTCTCTATACACCATGCCTCGATTCCTGCTTCGGCCGGAGTCTTTCCACGATCCGGCGACAGTGCGCATCTCTGCGGATATGTACCGATATTTGCATATTCCCCGTTATCGTCAAAGGGATCGCAAATATCAAATCGTGCATGAATCCTTCCGAGGCTTCACGGAAGGCGGGTCCGGGGCTTGGACGGAAGGCCGGTGCTTCAGGACAGAGGCCACGCATCGGGGTACCGGGCACTCAGCTCGACAGGGGTTTTCTTCACCGGGTGGATGAATTCCATCTGTCTGTGATGAAGGGCGATCCCGTCCCCCGCGTATTTCTCGCGGCTCCCGTAGAGCGTGTCCCCGAGTATGGGACAGCCTGCAGCCGAGAGCTGTGCCCGTATCTGATGATAGCGGCCGGTCTCGAGGGTTACTTCGAGGAGGGTGAGTCTTCCCTCGCGCCTGAGGACCCGGAATTCGAGCACGGACCTCCTCGCGCCCGGGGCATCTTCGGCTGCGACGATCGACTTTAGGTGGGAGTGCCTCAAGAAGTGTACGAGGGTTCCCTGGTCCCGGGGGGGTCGTCCGGCGATGACGGCGTGATAGATCCTCGTGACGAGGCGGCTTCGCATCTGCTCGTTCATCCTGCTCAGGGCCTTGTCCGTCAGCGCGAAGAGAGCGATGCCGCTGGCGACCTTGTCGAGCCTGTGGACTGCGTGGAGGAAAACCTTTCCCGGCTTGCTGCGCGAAACCTTGATCCAGTGCGCGGCCCGGGCTTCGAGGCTGTCGGGGCAGCCCCGTGCCGGCTGGGTCAGGAGCCCCGGAGGCTTGTTCAGAGCGATGAGATGGTTGTCCTCATAGATGACTTCGACGTCGGCGGGAGCAGGGTCCATTTATGAGGAATTCTCCTTCGAATACGATTCAGGGAGCCACCTGGCATAGGTCCCGCTGGGTACGGGCAGAACGTCCGGGGCACCGGTGAGGAGCATCTCCCCGCATTCGATGCAGGAGCCGGTGAGGTCTTCGGTGATGCTCCGCAGGAAGTTTGTCAGGGCGACGGGCGTACAGTACGGGGTATGGGAGGACAGCAGGATGAAGACCGGCTCGTCGGACAGGAGCGCCCGGCATTTCTCCAGGGTGGAGGAAAGCTCTTCATCAATTTTATATATCTCCTTGCGCCTGCCGTGGCCGAAAGTGGGCGGATCGAGTATAACGGCGTCATAGCGCCGGCCGCGCCTTATCTCGCGGTCGAGAAAGCGGTTCACGTCCTCGACGATCCAGTGGATCGGGGCGGAGCCGAGGCCGTTTTCTTCCGCATTCTCCCGGGCCCATTTCACCATGCCCTTCGATGCGTCGACGTGCCGCACCTGCGCGCCCGCCCTGGCAGCGGCCAGGGTGGAGCCGCCGGAGTAGGCGAAGAGGTTGAGGACCGAGACCCTGCCTTCCGTTTTGTCCCTTGCCTTTTCCAGCATGGACGTGATCCAGGTCCAGAGGCCCCTCTGCTCGGGGAAGATGCCGAGGTGGCCGAAATCCGTCGTAGAGAGCCTGAACCTCATTCCCGAGACTGTGACCTGCCAGTTTTCCGGGAGAGATGCATTCAGCCGCCAGCGGTTTCCCTCGAGCCGGTCGAAGGAGGCATCCGCCTCCCTCCAGAAGGACGGGTCCTTCCGGGGTCGCCATATGGCCTGGCTGCAGGGGCGGACGAGCCGGTATTCACCGAAGCGCTCGTACTTGCGGCCGTCTCCGCTGTCCAGGAGCTCATAGTCATCGCCGGCACCGGAAATTTTGGACGTGCTGCCTCTGCGCGATGAACACCTCCTGTCGATGCTGAGAGAGGGTTCGTGTCTTTTCATGCATGCTCCAGTCTTTTGCTCTCCGTACCCAACCAGTGAAACATACCATGATATAAGAAAAATACTCCAAGTCTTCATTCATCGCAACCGCATTAAATATCGGCAAACCACTCCCGAAGCCGATAATCGCCGCATCAGAGCTGCCTGGTTCCGGGAAATGATCTTTGGGAGAGACAGGAGACATTGAAGATTCATAAAATCTGTTTACCAGTGCCCTCAGTTATGTTAGGATTGAATAATCAACACGAATTCCTTTTTGTCGCAGATTTTTCAATACCTTTGTTGACTAACGTAAATCATCCTGGTAAAATGAATCACGATTCATAAAACACACATGGGAAGTTAACCTAAATAACCCAATACGGAGGAGGTAGTAATGGTCAGGAAAATCAGAAAGGCCGCTGTGATCGGGTCTGGTATCATGGGAGGGGGAATTGCCGCTCTCCTAGCCGGCGCTGGTGTTGACGTACTGCTGCTCGACATCGTGCCGTTCGACCTGAAAGAAGAAGAGAAAAAGGATCCCAAAGCCAGAAACCGGATCGTCACTGCCGGTCTGGAAGCAGCGATGAAGGCCAAACCGCCGCTTTTCTTCTCGAAGGCTGATGCAGCCCGCATTACGACCGGTAACCTGGAAGATGATTTCGACAAGCTCGCAGAGTGCGACTGGATCGTCGAGGTCGTCGTGGAGAACCTGAAGATCAAGAGGCAGCTCTTCGAGCGCATCGACAAGGTGCGCAAGGCCGACGCGATCGTGTCGTCGAACACTTCCGGCATCCCGCTTAAGGACATGTCTGAGGGATTGAGCAAAGGGTTCAAAGAGCATTTCCTGGGGACCCACTTCTTCAACCCGGTCCGCTGGATGCACCTCCTGGAGATCATCCCCGGCGCAGAGACCAAGCAGGAGATCCTCGACTTCGTCGCGGAATTCGGAGAGAAGCGCTTCGGTAAGGGCATCGTGTGGGCCAAGGACACGCCGAACTTCATCGGCAACCGTATCGGCATCCACGGGATCAGCCTGACCATCAACCAGATGCTCAAAGACGGGCTCACCGTTCCCGAGGTCGATGCCCTGTTCGGTCCCGCCCTCGGCCGTCCGAAGACCGCTATCTTCGCCACCGCCGACCTGGTCGGACTCGACACCATGACCCACGTCACCAAGGGCACGTATGACAACTGCCCCAACGACGAAGAGCGCGATGTCTTCGTCGTTCCTCAGTTCATCAGCAACATGCTCGAGAAGAAGCTCCTGGGCAACAAGACCAAGGCCGGCTTCTACAAGAAAGAGAAGACCCCTGAGATGAAGACCTTGAGAAAGGTCATCGATCCCACGACCGGCGAATACGTCGACCTGGTCAAGGGAACCTTCCCCTGCCTCGACGCCGCCAAGGCCGCCAAGACCCTGCCCGAGAAGCTCCAGGCAGTGCTCTATGCCGACGACAAAGGCGCCCAGTTCGCATGGAAGGTCACCGCAGGCGCATTCATCTATGCAGCCAACCGCATCCCCGAGATCTCCGACACCGTGGTCGAGATCGACAACGCCATGAAGTGGGGCTACAACTGGGAGCTCGGACCATTCGAGTCCTGGGATGCCATCGGACTTGAGAAGTCGGTTGCCAAGATGAAGGCAGACGGCATGAAGGTCCCGGAAAAGATCGAAAAGATGCTCGCAAACGGAGCAAAGAGCTTCTACAAGACCGAGAAGGGCAAGAAGAAATACTACGATTTCGCCTCCGAGAGCTACAAGCCGGTCCGCAAGAGCGACACCGCCATCGAGCTCGCAGCGCTCAGGGCCGAGAAGAAGGTGGTCAAGACTTCTTCTTCCGCATCGCTGATCGACCTGGGCGACGGCGTATTCTGCATGGAATTCCATTCCAAGATGAACGCCATCAACAAGGCCATGGTGGACTTCATGTCCGAGGCAGCGGGATATGTGGAAGACAACGGCATCGGCCTCGTCATCGGCAACCAGACAGGCGGCATGCCCGGCTCATTCTCGGCCGGCGGCGACCTGGCCTACATGTTGAACGCGGCCCGTTCCGGCAACTTCGATGAGATCGACTCCTTCATTAAGAACGTTCACACGGGCATCATGGGCCTCCGTTACGCCCCGTATCCGGTCGTGGCTGCTCCTTACGGCCTGACCCTGGGCGGCGGCTGCGAGGTCTGCCTGGCGTCTGACCGTATCGTTGCCCATATGGACCTGATCATGGGTCTGGTCGAGATCGGCGCAGGCCTGGTACCCGGCGGCTGCGGTATGATCAACCTGTGGCGCAAATCCATCTCCGCGAAACCCGAGATCGCGAAGATCACCGACTGGGCAGGCTTCTTCATCCAGGCATTCATGCTCGTCGCACAGGCCAAGACGACCATGTCGGCAGCAGAAGCCAGGCAGCGCGGCTTCCTCAACGACAAGGACCGCATCGTCATGAACCGCGACAACCTCATCGGCGAGGCCAAGAAAGAGGTCTTGAGAATGGTCGACGACGGCTATGCACCGCCGGTCAAGGCGAAGATCCCGGTCTTCGGGCGCGAGGCTCACGGTATGGTCTGGGCAGAGATGCTCAACATGAAGCACGGCGGATACATCACTCCCCACATGGAGTTCATCGCAAAGAAGATCTGCGAGTGCATGTCGGGCGGTGACGTACCATCAGGTACCCTGGTGAGCGAGGAGTATCTCATGACGAACGAGCGCAATGCGTTCGTCGACCTGTGGAGAACCGAAAACACCCAGAAGATGGCCGAGAATATCATGAAGACCGGCAAGCCGCTGTTCCTGTAGGCTGAAATTGTAGGATAGGAGGATAATAACAATGAGAGATGCATATATTGTTCAGGCAGTAAGGACTCCCGGTTGCAGAAGGGGCAAAGGTGCATTCGCACAGACAAGGCCCGAAGATCTGCTCAAGGCCGCTCTCGACGGATTGATGGAGAGGGCCGGAGTCGATAAGGCAGAGGTAGAGGATATTCTGGTCGGCTGCGCATTCCCCGAAGCCGAGCAGGGTCTCAACATAGGCAGGATCATCGCCCAGATGTCAAAGTTCCCGGACACCACATGCGGAGCCACGGTCAACAGGTTCTGCTCTTCCAGCCTCGAATCCATTGCCCTGCAGGCAATGCGCATAAAGAGCGGCTGGTGCGATGTTGCAATCGGCGCGGGCCTCGAGAGCATGTCCATCGTTCCGATGGGCGGCAATATGCCGAGGCCTCACCCGGACTGGGCCAAGGAAAACCCGGATGTCTACATGTCCATGGGCATCACCGCAGAGAACGTGGCACGCCGTTACGGCATCACCCGTGAGATGCAGGACGAGTTTGCCTATCATTCAAACATGAAGGCAGCCCAGGCCCAGAAAAACAAGGCCTTCAAAGAGATCATCCCCACTCCGGCTGTCAAGTACGTCGAGAAAAAAGGCCAGATGGTCAAGACAACCTTCATCCAGGACTTTGATGACGGCGTACGCGCAGAAACCACCATGGAAGGTCTGGCCAAGCTGAAAGGCGCATTTGCCTCAGCAAATCCGTGGGTGCCCAACCAGGGCTCGGTCACGGCAGGCAACTCCTCCCAGACCACCGACGGCGCTGCTGCCACCCTGCTCATGAGCGAAGATGCCGTGAAGCGGCTGAACGTGAAACCCATCGCCAGAATCGTGGTCTACACCGTTGCCGGCTGCAAGGCCGACGAAATGGGTGTCGGCCCGGCCTACGCCGTCCCGAAGGCCCTCAAGATGGCCGGCCTCAAGGTCGAGGACATCAACCTCTGGGAACTCAACGAGGCCTTCGCCTCCCAGTGCATCTACGCTATGCAGAAGCTCGGCCTCTACGAGAATAAGGCCAACTGGACCAGCGACAGCGACAGCCGCATCGTCAACGTAAACGGCGGCGCCATCGCCCTGGGCCACCCGCTGGGATGCACCGGCGCGAAACTCTGCGCTCAGCTCATCACCCAGATGCAGGTCCGCAAGGCCAAGTACGCTGCCGAGTCAATGTGCATCGGCGGCGGCATGGGTGCTGCAGCAATATTCGAGCTCTGCTAGTACCCCTTTAAGCACTGCCAGGAAACAGAAAAGGGGCTGCCTTCAAAAGGCAGCCCCTTTTCTTTGCCCCGTCCTTCCAACACCGGCTGATTTTTAAGTAGTTTTACACTATTCCCCGATCTCCTGTGGTATCCTCCTTTCAATGCATCGTTTTGATTTCGAGATGCCTTGGAGGTTTTCCCTCATGTTGCTGCGTGCTCCAGGTGAGCCGGGAGCACAGACTACGACGAAGCGGAGGAATACATGGACTCACACTCAATCGCCAGGCACATGCTCTCGTTCCTGAAAAGGGCCGTGCTCATCCTGCCCGAAGCAGCGATCGGTACGGTATCGTTCCTGCTCCTCATTGTGAATACCCTGTTCTGGGCGCTCTCCCTGTTTCCCCTGGCAGGCCTGAAGCTCGTCTACAAAAGCCGGTCGCGGCAGGACAGGTGCAATGCGGTGCTCAACAGGATAGGCTTGAACTGGATCGGCTGCAACAACCTCATCCTGAGCGCCACCAAGAGGATCAAATGGCATACGAAAGGCATCGAAGGCCTGAACCCGAACGGGTGGTACCTCGTCATCTCGAACCATCAGACCTGGGTCGATATCCTCGTCCTGCAGAAGGTCTTTCACCGGCAGGTACCGTTCCTGAAGTTCTTCCTCAAGAAGGAGCTCATCTGGGTCCCCATCATGGGGCTTGCCTGGTGGGCCCTCGAGTTCCCCTTCATGAAACGCTACTCGGGCGAGTTCCTGAAGAGGAATCCCCACCTCAAGGGCAAGGACATGGAGATCACCAGGAAGGCGTGCGAGCGCTTCAAGAGGATGCCCATATCGGTCATGAACTTTGTCGAAGGCACCCGTTTCACCGCGGAAAAACACGAGAGGCAGAAGGCTCCCTTCAAGCACCTCCTGCGGCCCAAGGCAGGAGGGATATCCTTTGTCCTCTCCGCCATGGGCGAGCAGCTCACCCACATCCTCAACGTGACCATCGTCTATCCCGACGGACCGAAGACCTTCTGGAAATTCCTCTGCACGAAGGAGTGCAGCATCTACGTCAACGTGGAGGTGATTCCCATCACCCCGGACCTGATCGGCGATTACGAGAATGATGCCAGGTTCAAAGAGCGGATCCAGGCCTGGATCAACAATCTGTGGTTCGAGAAGGACCTGCTCGTCGAGAGCTTCTTCCGGGAAAGGAAACAGGCGGCATAGGCAGGCTCCGGCGGACTCGCCGCCTTTCCTTCGCTGGTGAGGGTTGATAATTCCCGAAGTCGGCTCTATCTGATTGTTGATGAAATGATCGATCTTCCTGCCGTTCCGTGCGGTCTGTCCGGCAAAGACATGCCTCTGGAGATTGAGCGGCATGCTGCGACAAATCCACAAGGGAAAGGGATATGGGCCGGCTCAATGAAAACGGAAGATGTGAAGAGATGCTTAGAAAGCATGGCCCCTGCCTCGGCTGCCGAAGAAATCAGCCGCCAGGAGCCAGATGAGCGGTTAGCCTCCTTCGGGAGCCTGCCCGAGGACAGGCGGACGGTAGTCTTCGGTCTCCTCGACAGGGCGTACCAGGAGGAGCTTCTCGGCAGGCTGCCCCCGGAAGAGGGATTGAAGCTCATGGAGTCTCTCGACCCCGACGACAGGGCTTACCTTCTGGAAGACCTGTCGGCCCCGATAGCCCGGAGACTGTTCCAGAGCCTGAGCCCGCGCGAGAGGAGGATGACGGAGCTGCTGCTGGCATTTCCGGACAGGTCTGCCGGCCGGGTGATGACCCCCGAGTTCATCAGCCTGGAACCCGGAATGACCGTGGGCAGGGCCCTCGACAGGGTTCGCCGTGATGGGGGAAAGGCCGAGACGGTGTATGTCCTGCCCCTTTTGGGCGAGGACCTCACCCTGCTTGGTCTCGTCCACCTCAAGGACCTGGTCACCTCGCCGGAAGATGCACGCGTCGATGAGCTTGCAGATGTGGATGTGCGCTCCATAAGTGCACTGGAAGACCAGGAAACGGCGGCCAGGGTCATCCAGGCGACAGACACCCTTGCCGCCCCGGTCGTCGACAAGGAGAACCGGCTCCTCGGGCTGATCACGGTCGATGACGCCATGGATATCATCGACCGTGAGGATGAGGAGGATTTCGCGCGGGCAGGGGGCGGTTCGGAGCCCCTTGCGAGACCGTATCTCTCCGCCAGGGTGATCCAGCTCGCCCGGGCCCGTTTTCTCTGGCTCCTTCTCCTGTCGATCGCGGCCGTCCTCACCGTAAACGTCCTGAACGTGTTCCAGGGCACTCTGGAGCAGATAGTCACGATAGCCCTTTTCATTCCGCTGCTGATCGGCATCGGAGGCAATACCGGGACACAGTCGGCGACCACGGTGGTGAGGGCCCTCAGCATGGGCGAGATAAGCCCCGCCGACGCGATCCGCGTGCTCTCCCGGGAGATAACGGTCGGCCTGCTCCTGGGGACCATGCTGTCGACCATCGGCCTAGTCCCGGTGTGGCTTTTCGCTGGGAGAGACATGGCTCTGGTCGTGGCCCTCACGCTCATCACCATCTGCACCCTGGCCACTCTTGTCGGTGCGGCCATCCCGCTTGTCCTGGAAAAGATCGGCATAGACCCTGCCGTGGCAAGCGCACCGTTCATATCGACCCTCATCGATGCGACGGGCCTGCTGGTGTATTTTCTCGTGGCGCGTCTCGTGCTCTTCTGATCCAGGCGTCTTGCCCGCGGCCTGCCACAACTCGCGGGTTGCAATTTCATCTGTTTCACACTAAAAGGAATGCACTGTTCTTATCAAAAAAGGGAGGAGCTTCATGAAGATACAGGAGATTACCATCGACCGGCTCGACCCCGCCGCATTCATCGATCACCAGGCAAAAGAGATTTCCGACAGGGTGGGGGAGGGGCTTGCCGTCAACGCCCTCTCCGGAGGCGTCGACTCGTCGGTGGTGACGGCCCTCGGGCACAAGGCGCTGGGCAGAAGGCTCAAGACATACTTCATCGACAGCGGGATCATGCGCAAGGACGAGCCCAGGCAGATCGCCGAGGCCTTCCGGGCCGTGGGCATCCCCATCGAGGTCGTCGATGCGAAGGACAGGTTTTTCGCCGCCCTCAAAGGGCTGAAAGACCCGGAAGAGAAGCGGGAGGCCATCACCCAGACCTTCTACAAGGACGTTTTCGGCGACCTCGTGAAGAAGAGCGGCGCAGGGTACCTCCTCCAGGGCACCATCTTCACGGACGTGGAAGAGACCGTTGCCGGCGTCAAGAGGCAGCACAACATCTTAAGCCAGCTCGGCATCGATACGAAGGAGCAGTTCGGCTACGAGGTGATCGAGCCCCTCATCCAGCTGCGCAAGCCAGGCGTGAGAAAGGTGGGAGAGGCACTGGGCCTGCCCTATGAAATGTACAACAGGCCTCCGTTCCCCGGACCGGGGCTTGCGGCGAGGATAATCGGAGAGGTAACGCCGGAGCGCACCGCCCTGGTCCGCGAGGCAACCGCCATCGTCGAGGAGGAGCTTGCAGGGACCGGCGCATTCCAGTACCTCGCGATCCTTCACGAGGACAGGGTCACCGGCATCAGGAACGGCAGGAGAGACTACGGCTACCAGATCGAGGTCCGCTGCTGGGAGAGCAGGGACGCCAAGGTGGCCACCCCGACGAACCTCGGCTTCGACGTTCTGCAGAGGCTCGCGTCCCGCATGACCACGGAGGTGCCCGGGGTGGTGAGCGTGACGTACAACATCACCTCGAAGCCCACATCGACCATCGAAGCGGTGTAGCATGATCCCTCTTGCGCTGAAGCCTGTCCCCCTCCTGAGGTGGTGACAAAAGGAGCTGCAGGATGATCGGTCCCATCGAGCGGATATACGCCGGCCTGCTGGACAGGCAGTACGAGGTCGAGCTCTTCGGCGGTCTGCCCGGCTTCGAGCGGAAGGGCAGCGGATACATCGCCTGCTGCCCATTCCATGAGGACACCCTCCCGACCCTCGTCATCTACTCGGACAGGCCCGAATACTTCTGCTTCGCATGCAGCTGCCGGGGAGACTGGGTCAGGTACCTGCAGCTCAAAGAAGGCTTGAGCTTCGAGGATGCCCGGTCGCTCCTGAGCGGTCGGGCAGGGATCGAAGCGCGGGGCTACGGCAGGAGTCTCTGGGAGAGGGAGCTCGCAAGGACAGTCCTTCTGGAGAATGCTGCAAGCTTTTTCACTACGGAGCTCTTTGCACCGCCGGGCGAGGAGGTGCTCCGGTACCTCTACCGGAGGGGATATGCCATGGGCGAGGTCGAGGGCTCCGGCTTCGGGTTCTATCCCGGCTTTTCGCAGCTTAAGGAGTATCTGCTTTCCCAGGGCATGAACGACGTGCTTGCCAGTGAAGAGCCGGCAGGGATCTGGAGCAGGGATGCAGAGAGCTTCCGTCTCACCATCCCCTACCGCGATTTCTGCGGAAGGCTCATGGGCATCATCGGACGGGATATCGCAAAGGCCGGCCCGGAGGCGTACCGACCCCTTACCGACCTCTCACCGCTTGTCGACACGCCTTTCCTCATCTACAAGGCGAGGGGGAGGGAGGAGATCATCATTGTCGAAGGCCTCTTCGACGCCCTGCTCGTGGACCAGATCGGGATCAAGCCGGCCATCGCGATCGGCAGATCGGGCCTGAGCACGGGCCGGCTCGATGCGATCGAGGCCTCCGGGATCAGGCGGTGCATCCTGGCCTTAGGAGGAGGCCTCGAGAAGAGGCAGAGGACGCTCCAAACGGCGAGGCTTATCGAATCCCGCGGGCTCGAGGCGGTGATACTGCCCATTCCGGACGAGTACGAAGACCTCGATCGGTTCATCCGCTCCACCGACCTTCACGACTTCAAGAAGCTCCTCAAAAAGGGTCGGAGCGTAGAGCAGTGGTCTGCAGGGATTTGCAACTGAAGCCCTTCTTATCTGGTTAAAATCTGCTATAATAGCCTGCGGTTCGATGGAGCGGACTCCATCAGAGCCTTTTTGCCTCGGCATCGCGGGCTTGAGGGGATCGAAAACGAATTCCATTCTCCCGGCAAGGGAGTGCAGAAAAAGGGAGGAAAGCCATGGGGAGCACGTTCTTCTCTGACGCCATTGTCATAGGAGCTGGCCCGGCAGGTCTGGGAACCGCGCTGGGCCTTGCCAGGGAGGGTGTCGACGTCATCGTTCTCGACAAGCAGGACAGGATCGGATCGGTCAGGAGAGGGGAGACCGTCCGCTTCGATAAGGAGATGGACGATATCCTCGGAGGCGGCTTCTTCGAGAAGCAGTCCATCAGGAAGATCTGCAAGAGGACCTATTTCTCGCACACCGGGACCAGCCATGTGGACCGGGTGATCAGGAATCCCAACAACATCATCTCCTGGCCCGATTTCATCCAGGGGCTGGCTGACGTCGTTTCGGCATCGGGTGCACGGATCTGGCCTGCCTCGAACGTGGTGGACCTCATCGAGCGGGACGGAGGCATTCGAGGCGTCAGGGCCACGGTGAGCGGGCATATGGAAGAAGAGCTCACGTGCAGGGCGGTGTTCTCGTGCGGAGGCTTCGACGATCCCGCGTCCCGCATGCTCGGCATCGACCGTTCGAAGATCGATCTTCCGGTCACGAAGCAGCTCGTGAAGGGATACAAAGCCCTCGACGACCGGCTCGAGTACCATTTCCACGTCGGTGAAGGCGTTCTCGCTGTCTGTGCCGTCTTTCCCCGAGGCAATGAAGAGGCCGAGATCATCCTCATGAGCCTCCCGAAAGACGGAAAGCCGGCCAGGCTCTCGTTCGAGAGGTTTTCCGAAGAGCACCCTCTCTTCAGGAAGAGGATCAGGGGTTCGGAATCGGTCTATACGCTCAATACCATGATACCCATGGGCGGGATGATCTTCCCCGTCTGCCGCAAACCCGGCCTCGTCATGGCAGGCGATGCCCTGGGCCACGTCCAGGCACGGGGAGGGAGCGGCATCAGAACCTCGTTCCTCATCGGGTATGCAGCCGGCAGGCTCGGCGCCCAGGCGATCAGGGCCGGCGAATGGACCGGGGAGACGGTAAGCATCTACGAGCGCCACATCCGGAAATCGCCCCACGTGCGATCCTTGAGGCTCCACAACTTTGTCTATTCGACGCTTCGCTCGAAGATCTTCGGACGCATAGGGAGCCCGGAAGAGATGGACGGGCACTGGCACATCCTGCAGCATGCCCTGAGGTAGGCGGTCCGAATTCATTCTTGACGTAAGGCGAGAATGTTATAAGTTACTTCGCATGATCAGCGCGGAAAACCTCAGCAAGAGCTATGCACGTCAGGTGCTTTTCGAAGGGATCAGCTTCAAGATCAACCCCAAGGAGCGCGTCGGCCTCGTGGGCAGGAACGGCCACGGCAAGACCACGCTCTTGCGGATGATCGTGGGCGAGGAGACCCCGGACGAGGGCTCGATCATCATCCCCAGGAACTACCGGATCGGATACGTCAGGCAGCACCTCGACTTCACCGAGGACACGGTCCTCAAAGAGGGGATGAAGGGCCTGACCGCAAACCAGAAGGAGCAGCACTGGAAGGTCGAGAAGGTGCTGGCAGGCCTCGGGTTCGCTCAGGAGGACATCGAAAGGAGCCCATACGAGTTCTCCGGCGGGTACCAGGTAAGGCTGAACCTCGCCAAGGTGCTCGTCTCCGAGCCCGACCTCCTGCTCCTCGACGAGCCCACGAACTATCTCGACATCACCTCGATCCGCTGGATAGAGCGCTTCCTCGTGGGCTGGCCGGGTGAGCTCGTCCTCATCACCCATGACAGGACCTTCATGGACAGGATCGTCACCCACACCATGGGGATCCATAGGAAGAAGGTCAAGAAGATCGAGGGCGACACGGGCAAGTACTACACGCAGATAGCCCAGGAAGAGGAGATCTACGAGAAGACGCGCCTCAACGACGAGCGCAGGAGGAAGGAGGTCGAGCACTTCATCACCCAGTTCCGGGCAAAGGCCAGGCTCGTGGGCCTCGTTCAGTCGAGGATCAAGACCCTGGAGAAGATGGAGAAGAAGGAAAAGCTCGAGAAGATCAAGACCCTCGACTTCTCCTTCAGGTATGCCCCGTTCGTGGGCAAGTACGTGCTCCAGGCCACCGACCTCGAGTTCTCGTACGACCCGTCTGTCGAGCTCATCAGAGACTTCACCTTTACGCTCCGGCCCGGGGAGAAGGTCTGCGTCATAGGCCCGAACGGCAAGGGCAAGACCACGCTCTTGAAGCTCCTGTCCGGCCGGCTCGTCCCACAAAGGGGCGGGATCACCCCGAACCCCAAGACGGTGAGCGGCACCTTCGACCAGACCAATGTCTCTACCCTCATCGACAGCAGGTCCGTCGAGGAGGAGATCATGTACGCCTATCCCGACATCGACAGGCAGAAGGCGCGGGACATCTGCGGGGCCATGATGTTCGAGGGCGACTATGCCCTCAAGAAGATCGAGGTCCTCTCGGGCGGCGAGAAGAGCAGGGTGATGCTGGGCAAGCTCCTGGCGACGCCCGTGAACCTCCTCTTCCTGGACGAGCCCACGAACCACCTCGACATGGAGTCGAGCGACGCGCTCCTGGCAGCCGTCGATTCCTTCGAGGGTGCCGTCGTCATGGTGACCCACAACGAGATGTTCCTCCATGCCCTGGCAGAGAGGCTCATCATCTTCTACCACGACTCTATCGAGATCTTCGAGGGGGGATACCAGCGCTTCCTCGAAAAAGGGGGCTGGGGAGACGAAGAGGAGACCATTGCCATCGGCAAAAAGGCAAAGGCGGAGAGGGAGGGAAGCGAGAAGCTCGACAGGAAGGAGCTTCGGAAAAAGCGCGCAGAGATCATCACCGAGCGCTCACGGGTGATGGGTCCGATCGAAAAGGGCATTGCCCGGGCAGAGCACGGGATCGATGCACGGGAGAAGCGGATCAAGGAGCTGCACCACGCCATGCAGGAAGCAGCCCATGCCAAGGACGGCAAGAGGATTACCGCAATCTCGATGGAGATTCACGCCTGTGAGGAGGAGATCGAGTCCCTGTTCAAGGAGCTCGAAGACCTCACCCACAGGTTCGAGCATCACAACGCCGTATTCGAGGAGCGGCTGACCCAGGTCGAGCAGCTCAAGGATTATTAGGCAAAGCCTCGCTCCACACGCGTTGGCTTTAAGCCCTGATCCTGGAGAATGCCTTGGGCGGATCCGGATCTTAACGGTCGGTATATTTTCTCAAGAGGCTTGAGATACCGAGGAGCACGATGCCTCCGAGTATCAGGAAGCTCACTCCCGTGAAATCGAAGGTTTCGTAATCGGAAGTCGATATAAAGCAACCCCCGCCGCCGCCACCGCCGCCGGAGTCGGTCCCCGGAGGGAGTATCTCGCTTGCATCGGCAGGGATGGCTACCTGAACCTCATCGGAAAAGTCGCTTTCATTTCCCTGATCGTCATAAGCTGTGACTGCGATATAATACGTATTTCCCGGAGTGAGGCCATCGATTTCTATGGAGGTGAAATCGCCTGCATCGAGGGAACTCTCGTAGTCCCTGGAGGCGGTTCCATAGTAGACCCTGTATCCGGCGAGATCGCTTTCAGAGTTTTCAGCCCAACTCACCATAACCCCGGCTGCGTACGCAAACTGGGCAAAAAAGGTGATTGCCATGACCAGAATTGAGATTCTTATCTGTTTACATACTTTCATAGGCTGAAGTGTACAAGACAGGTGCCAAGATTACCTGTCCAGCAATCTTGGTGAGTTACGCAAAGGGAGTTTTTCAGGTCAGGTAAAAATCGTACATGGCGGTTACGATATCGTTGATATTATATCATTGAAGAGGGAAAATTTGTCCCCTTGAAGAGGAGCTGAAAGGGCGGTGCCGGGCTCAGGGGCATGGCACCTCCAGGCAATGCCCATGGAGCTGTAAACAAACGCCTCAAGAACGGATACATTATCAAGATAATAGATATTATCTTGACGTTATGCTAAAAGGTCCGCAGAGAAACCAAACCTCGGAGGTGATCATCATGTGGGCATTGAAGAAAGCGTATTACCGGATATATCAGTTCGTCCTGGGCTTCAGTCTGAACTTCCTTCCCTGGATCGAGCCTGAAATCATCGACGGCGCGGACAGCGTCAAGAGGCTTCCTGTAGTTATCAAGAAGAAGGGCATCTCGAACGTTCTCGTCGTCACCGACCCCGGCCTCATGGGCCTTCACCTTCTCGATTCTCTCTTCGATGCCCTCGATGCTGCAGGGGTGAAGTACTCGCTCTATGACCAGGTGCAGCCCAACCCTACGATCGACAATATCGAGGCGGCGCTCGGTGTCTATAAGGCGAACAAATGCCAGGCCATCGTGGCCTTCGGCGGCGGCTCGCCTATGGACTGCGCAAAGGCGACAGGGGCCCGGGTCGCCAGGCCGAATCGTTCGATCACCCAGATGAGGGGATTATTCAAGGTATCCCCTCCTGCCCTGAAAATGGGGTCTCTCCTTCCTCCGATTCTTTTCGCGGTTCCGACGACAGCCGGCACCGGCTCCGAGACGACCGTGGCGGCAGTCGTATCGAACCCGGAGACCCATGAGAAGTTTGCGATCAACGACATGATCATCCGCCCGAGATACGCGGTTCTCGACCCCGTGCTTACGGTCGGTCTTCCGCCGCACATCACGTCGACGACGGGCATGGATGCCCTGACGCATGCCGTCGAGTCCTACATCGGCAGGTTCTACAACAGCGCGGACACCAGGATAAAAGCCATCCTGGCGGTCGAGATGATCTTCAGGAACCTCGAGAAGGCCTACAAGGACGGCAAGGACCTCGAGGCCCGCGGTCAGATGCTGCGAGCCTCATATTACGCTGGATTCTCCTTCACGCGCGGATGCGTGGGCTACGTTCACGGGATCGGCCACAACCTCGGCGGCATGTACGGCGTTCCCCACGGTCTTGCGATGTCGGTCATCCTGCCCTATGTCCTCGAGTGGTACGGAGAAGCGGCGCACAAACCGCTTGCCGAGCTCGCGGAGGTCGCCGGCGTCTCCACGTTCGGCATGAGCCGGTCGCAGAAGGCCAGGGCCTTTATCGAGGCCATTAAAGATATGAACAGCAGAATGAACATTCCGAGCAAGTTCGATCTCATCAAGGACGGGGACATCCCGACCCTCGCGGAACGCGCCTTGAACGAATGCAACCCCTTCTATCCCGTTCCCAGGATCATGAACAAGGAGGAGTGCATGGCGATCATCAGGTCTCTCAAGGCATAGCGCCCTAGTCGTTGAACGTGATCGTGAGCTCGTAGGCGCCCTGGGCGAGGTTGGCCCGGACCGGGTATTTGCCCTTTTCGAACACCTTGAGCATCTGCTTGTTCGAGGCGAGGACGTCTGCCAAAAAGCCGTGGAGGCCGCGCTCCTTTGCCAGTCGGATGAGCATCTGGTAGAGGAAGCTCGCGATGCCTATGCCCTGGTACTTTTCCTCGACCACGAAGGCCACGTCGGCATAGGGCCTCTTCTTGTCCTTGACGAAGCGGGCCTCGGCGATGATGTGCTCCTGCTCGGGCGGACCCACGAGGCCGACGATGGAGAGGGTGTTGTTGTAGTCGATGTTCACATACTGCTGCATCTTGGCGTGCGGCATCACCTTGATGGGGCTGAAATACCGGTAGTAGACCGTCCTGTCCGAGAAGCGGTAGAAGAGCCGACGCATCTCCTCCTCGTCCGAAGGCTTGATGGCCCTGAACTTGACCTCGATGCCTCCCTTGAAGACGTGCCTGACGGAAAGCTCCATGGGATAGAGGCAGGCAGACTCCTGGAGAAAGATCTGGTCCTGGTAGATGATCTTGTTCGCCTTGGCCTGCTCGAAGAGATCTTTCCTGTCATCGGGATGGGCGATGTCGATGAGGGCCTGGGCCCGCTCCCGCACGGACCGTCCCCGCATGTTGGCGACCCCGTAGTCGGTTATGACCATGTCCACGGATTCCTTGAGGTTGAACTGGTTGGGCAGGTCCTCGACGGAAAGCCTGATGTTCGGCTCGTTTCTGAGGTTCCGGCTGGGCAGGGCAAAGATGGTCGATCCCCCTTCGGAGAGCTCGGCGCCGTTGACGAAATCGAGGGCCTCGCCGGGGCTCGCAGCCACATTGCCCTTGCCGATGTGCATGGCGATCCTGCCCGAGAGGTCCACCTTCCGTGCCGGGAGCACGGCCACACACTTCGGGTTGCGGCCGATCTGGACAGGGCTGAACACCGTGTCGATGCCCTGGAACTCGACGAGAGGGTTCCGGTCGAGCCAGCTCAAGAGCTCTTTCGAGCCGAAGGCGTACGAGGTGAGGGTCTTCCCCCGACAGACGCCTTTTCTCCGGTTCGTCACCGCCCCGCTCTTCACGAGGTCCATGAGCGGGTCCGTGAAAAACGGGGAGTGGATGCCGAGGTCCTTTTTCTGGACGAGGTGCCGTGCGAGGGCTTCGTACAGGGACCCTAGGGAGAAGCAGATGCAGCTTCCGTCCTCGATGACCGAGGCGACATTTGCCGCCACCTGGTCGATGACGTTGTCTACGGGCCATCGGATGAAGGTGATGGGAGGATCTGTCGAGCGGACGAGGAAGTCGAACTCGGAGACCGGAACAAAGGTATCCCCGAAGGTGCGGGGAACCTGATCGTTGATCTCGCCGATGACGATCGTGGCCTGCTCCATGGCCTGGCGGGCCACGTCGACGGCCGTACCGAGGCTGCAGTACCCGGCCTCGTCGGGCGGGGTGATCTGGATGAACGCGGCGTCGATGGGGAGCATCTGAGATTCGATGAGGGAGGGAATCTGCGAGAACCGGCTCGGGATCAGGTCTACATAACCCTGCGTGATGGCGTCGCTGGCCACCCAGCCCGAGAAAAAGGTCTTCAATCTGTATTTCTGGGACTGGAGCTCCTGCACGGTGATCGCATCGCCCAGGCTCACGAGCTGGATCAGCTCGAGGTCCTGGAGGTTGGGCTCGTTCGATGCCATGAGGTGCTTCACCAGGGTCCGCGGCTCGGCGATCCCGGTGCCTATGAAGATCTTCATGCCGGGCTCGATCTTCTCGAGCGCCTCTTTGGGGGTAACGATGATATCTTCCAGCTTCATGCTGTCTGCCGCTCCCAGTGCATAGCGTCTGCCGAATCCGAACAGCCCTGCAGGAAAAGACTCCCACGGGATATGCGAGCTTGCACACCTTTCTTTATCTTCCATGGACATGTTTTTCAAGAGGGAAACGACGGAAGAGCCGTAAGGGATCAGGCGGTGAGAGAATGGTCGGGCGTGCCCGCAGCGAGGTCCCGTGTCCGATAGAACTCACGGATATATCTGCATACCGTGAGAACCTGATCTCTGCGGATGTCGGGGAAAAGGGGCAGGGAGAGTGCCTGGGCGGCATGCTTTTCGGCTACAGGATACTCGGCCGAAGAAAACTCGTAAGGGACCATACAGCTCTGCCTGTGGAGAGGGACCGGACAATGCAGCCCTGTGGCGATGCCGTTTGAATGCAAGAAGGCCTTCACCCGGTCCCGGTATGCAGTACGGACAACGAAGAGGTGGCAGGCGCTGATGCTGTCCATGGGCTCGCACTGGGAAGCGAGATGATCGATGTTCTTCAGCAGCTCCTTATACCAGGAGGCGGCTCTCCTCCGGCATGTATTCCAGTGCACGAGGTATCTGAGCTTGACGGTGAGGAACCCTACCTGGAGTGCGTCAAGCCTTCGATTGCAGTCTTCATTGGCATGCAGATGCCCTTCTGACTGCTCATGGTCCCGGAGCATCCGCACCCTCGAGGCGATATCATCCGAGTTTGTCGTCACTGCGCCGGCGTCCCCGCAGGCACCGAGGTTCCTGCCCGGGGCGAAGCTGAAGGCAGCAGCATGGCCCATGGAGCCTGCCGTCTCCCACTGCCCTGTCCTCTTTGAATAGTACCTGGCGCCGTGGGCCTGACAGGCATCTTCGATGACAGCGAGACCGTACCTGGATGCAAGGTCGAGAACAGCGTCCATGTTCACCATGAGACCATAGAGATGTACGGGAACAACGGCCCGGACCGGTCGCCTCGTCTTCCTGTGGAGGAGGACAGCGTCCGGCCCATCGCATTCGCACAAGGTAGCGAGGTACTCATCGAGCTTCCTCACGTCCATGAGCCATGTCTTGCCGTCCACGTCCACGAAATCCGGGAATGCCCCTGATCGTATGACTGCCTCTGCTGTCGCCGCAGAGGCATTGGGGACCGTGATCACCACATCGCCCGGCTGTACTCCTGACGCTCGCAGCGCAAATTGCAGGGCATCCGCACCGCTCGATACGCCGATGCAGTGCCTGGTCCTGCAAAAGAGGGCGAACTCCCTTTCAAAGGTTTCGACCATTTCACCGCCGGTGAATCCGGCGCCCCTGATGATCTTCTGCACGACATCGATGAGCTCTGTATCGAGCTTCATGTGCGGTGCGACGAGATCGAGAGACGGTATGGATTCATTCATGGGCAGTGCACTTCATTCATCTTCTGCCGGCCGCTAGAGCCTGGAATAGATCCAATCGGGGATGTATGTCTTTCTCCGGTTCAGGACGGTCCCGGTGATCGGCGCGTTGATGCCCGCAAGCCTGTCTCTCGCGCATTGAACGACCTCCCATCTGGTCTTCTCCGCCTGGATGACGAGGATGACTCCATCCACAAGGCCGGCAAGCGACAGGGCATCGTTGAAGTCGTTGACTGCCGAGGTCTCGAACAGGACCCAGCCGGCCATCGTGCGCAGCTCATCGACTACCGGCTTCAGACGCTTGGAATCGAAGAGGCAGTAGGGGTTCGAGTCAGAGCCTCCGCTCGTGATGATGGAGAGGCCCTTCAGCTTTGTAGGCTTTGCGGCCTCCCGTGCAGAGCATGCGAGCACAGCGAGATCGGAGAAGCCGCATTCCTTCACGAGCTGAAAGCGGGAATGGAGGGCGGGGTGCCTCAGGTTTGCATCGACGAGGAGGACGTTGTCGCCGCTGTCCGCCAGGACGATGGCGAATTGAGAGGCGATCGTCGTCGTTCCCTCGCCGCTCGACGAACTTGCAAACAAGAGTGTGCGTGCCGCACCTTCCGATAGCGCGGTGCTCAGGGTCTGCCTCATCCTTAAGAATTCTTCACGATGCCTTCCCGGCACCTGGTAGGAGTCGAGCTCATCCAGAGCCCTTATCGGTGCTGCTGTCTGCCGGACCTGCAGAGTTTGCTTCTGTATTGCCGGCCTCACTTCGTCTCTTTGTGAACGGCATTCTGTTCAAGTTCGGCAATGGAGGCCAGGACGGGCAGATCGAGGTGATTCTGGATATCCTCGGCATTGCGGAAGTTACGGCTGAAGGAGGAAACCAGGAACACCGTGCCCACGCTGAAGATAATCCCCAATATCCCCGACAGGAGGAGATTGACCCCGAGGATCGGCTTGACAGGCTTGATGGGGGGGAGCGCCTCCTCGACGATGCCGATATCCGCAAGCTTCTGGCTGTCCAGGGCATTCGATATCCTTGCCTCCTCCATATGCCTGACATGGAGCTGGTAGTTGGACTCGTCAATCTCCACCTGGCGCTTGAGCTCCTTATATCTCTGGTCGAGGGCGTTGAGCCTGTCCATCTCGGAACGATACCGGCGCATCTGGCTCAGCTGGCTCGCCTCCTTGCCCTTCAAGGCGCTCAACGTATGCTCGATGCTGTTCACGGCCTTGTCATGGTAGGCCTTCTCCTCCTTGTCGAGGAGATCTTGAGCCTTCTTCATCTCTTTTCTGATATTGATCACGAGGCCGGAACTCGGGGGATACTTGTTAAGGAGATCCTCCTCCTGGAGCTTCAGCTCCGTGAGCTTGTTCCTCAGGGTGCTGATGACGGCCGGATTGAGGTCGGTCTCCTCACCGAGGGCCTCCGATGCCTGCCGTGTTCCCCCGCTTCCCTTGAGGGCGGTCAGCTTGCCGGTATTCCAGCTGATGTCGCTGCGGGTTCTGCTGCCTTCGATCTCCAGAGAGGAAATCTGCTGGAGCAGGAAGGTCTTCTGCTCATCGAGGGAGACGATGCTGTTCTGTTTGCAGAAGGCCTCGAGAGCGGCTTCGGATGCACTGAGCTTGGCTTTGAGGAACCTGACCTGCTCATCGAGAAAATCGAATTCACTCAGCTGGTTGTACACGTTCACGTGGTGCCGGAGATAAGCCTTTACGAACTTGTTCACCACCTCGGCGGCAATGACGGGATTCTCGTGGGCGAATCGTATCTCTATGATATCCGATTTCCGGATCCTCTGGACGCTCAGGTCTTTCTCGCTGATGAGGCAGACAGCCTTCTCGAAAGGCGTAAGCGATCTGAGGAAGGGGCTGAAGGAAAAGAGCCCCCTGTCTCCGAGAGAGGGGAAGATATGGCCTACGCCGAGATCCTTCAGCACCTGCTCGACGAGGTGCCTGCTCCTGATGATCTCCACCTCGGAATCGATGCGCTCGTCTCTGGAGGTGTCGTATACGACGGGAACCTGCGCGGCCTGCGGGCCCCTGGGAATGGAGACGTCCTCCCTGCCGATCCTGACGAGGACTTTTGCCGATGCCTCGTATACCGGCTTCATGAGCAGAGTGCACACGGTTCCTGCCGCCATGATGAGAACGAATATCAGGATCATCATGGTCTTGTACTTGAAGACGGTATGAAGGAAATCGCGAAGTGTGCCCTGCCTCATTGCGCCCCCGAAGGAGATGCCCTCCTGCCTGTTTTCAAGACACCTGTGGGAAAACCCTCCTCAATCGTCCGGGTCGTCCGAGTGGACCTCATACGTGAACCCGAATCCGACCTGCGGGGGTATGAACCGGTAGATGTGGCTCAGGAACTGGTCGATGCTGGCGATCCGGGTTCGAGGAACATAGACGATATCGAAGGGCTTGAGACGGTATTCCTCGAAATCCATCTCGCCGCTGATCGCCTTTTTGAGATTCACCTCGCGTGCTATGGGCCTGTTGTCGGGACCCCTGCTCACGATGATGACATCCGAGATCTTTGCATCGGGCTTGAACCCTCCTGCGAGGAACACGGCCTGGAGCGCATTCATCCTCCCGGTCAGGGTCACAACCTGCGGGAGGAAGACCTCGCCCCCCACATACACCTTCTGGTCCGTGAACGTCCGCACGATCACCGTGATCATGACCCGGTTGAGCAGGAGGCCGTATTTCTGGGTGAGAAGGTCATCGAGCTGCGCCGGAGTGAGCCCTGCCGCACGCACCTCGTCGATCATCTGGAGGGAGATCTTACCGTCGGGCCTGATCGTGACCGTATCGTTGAGCTCGGGATTGTAAAAGAACTTGATCTCCAGAGAGTCATATGGCTGGAGGACATACTCGTCGGTCACGACCGGAGGAAGGGCGGGCGGCGATATGTTCTGCGGCCGGACAGGCTTATGGGCGCATCCTGCCAGGAAAAGGAGGAAAAGCGAAAACAGCACGGCGGTCGATCCGGAACGTGCCGCTCTCCGGAAATGCCTCATACTACCCTTGCATACGCATCTCATACTGGTCCCTCTCCATGATCTTTGTTTGACCGTATCACCCCATAAGCCTCCTCGATGACCCAAAGTCATTCCCTAAAAAATCCCACGATCGAGAAACCTGCCTGTAACCGGGCCGTTTCCTGCTCCAGGGTCTCCCCATCACCTGAAGAGAGAGCGAACGGCAGCGTGCATGATCGGCATAAAGCTCCGCTCTTCGAGGTGAGAAGCTTCTTTTTTCACGTATGTGACGCCCGGGCCGGAACGCAGGTAAAGCAAACGGTCATTCCATGCTCAGCATGCGGTGTATCGGTTTTCATGGTCGCCCTGAATGCATTCCAGTGATGATAACCATCACGCTATCAACCAATGGATATCTCCATTCGTCAATGAGTATATTCCTGTAAGTATAATGTGAGCCCTTTCATAAATCTCAATGACAGGTAGAGAAAAAATAAGACCGGAAAATCACCAGGGTAGCACATGCACCTCTAGACGAGCCTGCCGAGCCCATCCAGGACTGAAATGCACGCTCGGCAATGACAAAGATTCCAGAGGATTCCGGCCGTGCATCCCGTCATGTATTCACGTTGGGCAGATTCCCCGCAGCCTGCTGCGAATGGCCTGCTCAAAGGAGAAGGCCCTCACTGCCCTGCTGGCTTCCGGGATGCTTTATTGGCCGGGCATCTTCATGTACTGCATGGTGCCGTCCTGGATGACGGCCACCTTCGCGCCCCCGGGATGGTCCTGCTCCAGGACCCGCAGCACCTCTTCCCAGGTCTTGACGATCACGGCGTCGTCTACGTGGCAGACGAGATCGAGGCTCGTTCGGTCAGGATAGGGGTTGAGGACGATGAGCTTCTTCATGAGGAGGGGAATGAACCCCGGGCCTTTCGGGCTGTAGTGCCGTCCGCCGTAATCGCTCCCCCACGCGCGCATGACGTAGTGCGGGACCTGTCCTTCCGGGGCATCGGAGATGAGAACTGCCGTACCCTGGCCGCCGGGCTTCATGGTCATGAGCGCGAGCAGGAGCGCGATGGCGGATTCGTTCGCCTTTCCATAGGCATTGCTCACGACGATGTCATAGCCCGAGGCGAAGGGGATGCCGTAGTGCTCCTTGCCTTCCGCTGCGCCTGCCGCATGAGTCGCCCTGAAGGGGCCGGCATAGAGACTCGCGATCTGCCCTTTGCGGTTGATGAGGCAGTCGACCTTGAAGTCGAGCTTCACCATATCGCCTGCGGCATCGCATTCGAGGCGCATGATGTTGTTGTCGAAGTTCCCGAGCCCGGTCCTTCCCTGGTCGCGGTAGAGCTGGTTGTGGAACTGGTTGATCGTCTCGATCCCGGCCACTCCCGGCAGGATGAGCTTTGCCCCGCCGCCGAAGCCGACGTGGACGTGGGCGGTTATGCAGCCGATCCCGATCTTCAGGTCGCACGCCATGAACTCCCGGTTGAACCAGAGCTCGACCCCGGTCGGGGTGCGGCCCGCCCTCACCGTGTTCTGGAACGGATCGTGATTGTAGACGGCGTAATTCTCGACGATCTCGGGCCCGAGCTTCTTGCGGGCGCTGATCATGTCATAGGCACCGTGGGAGCCGAGCGCCCAGATGAACCTGATCTGGTCCTTCTTCATGCCTGCCTTGTGGAGCGCTTCGAGAACGTACGGTGCGACGTCCCTGACCGGCGTGGGCCTGGTCATGTCGTCGAATACGATGACCGCCTGCTTCCTGCCCCTCGCGAGCTCCTCGAGGGAGGGGCCTTCAATGGGGCTCAGCACCCTGCTCCTGATCTCGTCAGGCTTAAGCCCGGGCTTGTCGAACCCAGGGGAGGTGAGGTTGTCGATCTCCCACCTCTCGGGAAAGCTCAGGAGCGTTTCCGTATTTTCGTACCAGAGCCTTGATGGGACGGAAACCGTTTTCATGCTATCCTCCAGCAGACGAAAGGTAATATGGTATTATCCTATTATAAGCCGATTTTCATTGAAAGAAATATCTTTCTCCTGGTATAGTTTTCGTAATGGGAGGTTTTTTAAATGGAAAACATAAACGATCTGATCGAAATATCGAGAAATCCCATTGCTTATGCCCGCACCATGAAGAGCTCGGGCAGAAAGATCATCGGCTATTTCTGCTCGTACATGCCCGAAGAGATCGTCCATGCCGCAGGCCTCCATCCCATGAGGCTCTTCGGCACGAAAGGCGACACCAGCCCTGCGGACAGGCACCTCCAGTCCTACTGCTGCTCGCTCGTGCGGGGGGCTCTCACGGAGTCCATGGCCGGAGACCTCGACTTCCTCGACGGCACCGTTTTTCCCCATACCTGCGACTCCATCCAGAGGCTCTCTGACATCTGGAGGATGAACACGGACCATGGCTTCTTCGCGGATGTCGTTCTCCCGGTCAAGCTCACCACGCCATCCGCCAGGCAGTACATGATCGAGGTCATGGCGAGGTTCAAGGGCGACATCGAGAGGCATTTCGGCAGGCCCATAACCGACGACGACCTCGGCCGCTCGATCTCGCTCTACAACCGGATACGGAGCCTGCTCAAGGAGATTTACGAGATGAGATCGAAGGCACCGTCGATCTTCCCGGGCAGCGAACTCTGCTCCCTGATGAAGGCATCCGTGACGGTCGACCGGAACATCCTGCCGGAGGCCCTCGAAGGCCTCGTCAGCGAGCTCAGGGCAAAGGCGCCGTCTCCCGGCTCGAACGTGAAGCGGCTCATGCTCGTGGGCAGCGTGTGCGACCATCCGGACATCCATTCGATCATCGAGCGCTCCGGCGGGAGCGTCGTATGGGACGATCTCTGCACCGGCACGAGGCATCTCGGTGCGATCGAAGAGGGCAAAGACCCCCTTATCGCCATTGCCGACAGGTATTTCGAGAGGCCGATCTGTCCGGCAAAGCACAAGTCGCCCACGGCCCGCGGCGACCACATCACGGCGCAGGCAAAAGAGCACGGGGTCGAAGGCGTCATCTTCCTCTACCTCAAGTTCTGCGATCCCCACAGCTTCGACTATCCGTGCATAAAGGAATCCCTCGAGAAGGCTCACGTTCCGAGCATGCTCCTCGAGATCGAGGATCGGCTCCCGCCTGAGGGTCAACTGCTCACCAGGCTCGAAACCTTCATCCAGATGCTGTAGGGATGACAAGGGGTCAAACTATGGATCAGACAAAAGACGATAAAAAGAAACGGTCGTTCAGGTCGGCCAAGAGGATGCGGGAGATCATGACCGAGTACTACATCGAGGCCAAGTCTGCCGCCATCTCCGGGAAGAAGGTAGCGTGGATCACGAGCGGGGGTCCGGTGGAGCCGCTCATCGTCATGGACGTGATCCCGGTCTACCCGGAAAACTACGGGGCCATGATCGGCGCCTCCCACATGGGAGGCGACCTCTGTGCGAAGGCCGAGGCCATGGGCTACAGCACGGACCTGTGCTCCTATGCCCGGGCGGACATCGCCTGCGCGCCGATAGACGGGGGACCCATCGGAGGCCTGCCGAAGCCCGACATGCTCGTCTGCTGCAACAACATCTGCGGGACCGTCATGAAGTGGTACGAGGTCCACGCGCGCTATTTCAACGTGCCGCTGTTCATCTTCGACACCCCCTTCTGTCACACCGGGTTCGCACCGGAGGCGAGGCAGTACGTCAGGAACCAGCTGAATGAATACATCGAGTTCCTCGAGGGGGTGTGCGGCAAGAAGTTCGACTATGACAGAAGCATCGAGGTGGGGAAGCTCTCCATGGAGGGACAGAGGCTCTGGGCGAAAGTCCTCGATACGGCCGCCCACAGGCCCGCGCCCATGAGCGCCTTCGACGCCTTCTTCTTCCTCGCGCTCATCGTTACTTTAAGGGGCACGAAGACGGTCGTGGACTTCTACACCGAGCTCCTCGAAGAGGTGAAGGAGCGGGTGAAGAACGGCATCAGCGCAGTCGAGAACGAAAAATACCGGCTCCTGTGGGACAACCTGCCGGTGTGGTACCGCCTGAAGTGGCTCTCTGACAAGTTCGCCTCGCACGACGCCTGCCTCGTCGCGGATACCTACACCACGGCCTGGTGCGGCTCCATGAAGTACATCGACGAGAACAACTTCATCGATTCCATGGCCGAGGCGTACACGAGGATCTACCTCAACATCGGCGTGGACGAGATGGCGAAGACCATCTTCGAGATGATCGACAAGTACGACGTCGACGGCCTCGTCATGCACTCGAACCGGAGCTGCAAACCGTATTCGTTCGGCCAGTACGACATCCAGCGCATGGTCCAGGAAAAGAAGGGGATCCCGTGCATGATGCTCGAATCGCACATGACCGACGAGCGGAGCTTTTCCGAAAGCCAGACCGCCACGAGGATAGACGCCTTCATGGAGGTCATCAAGTCGCGCTGAAAGATACGCCTTCCTTCATCGACAGGTGAAGGATCGCCTGCAGTAAGGAGGAATGTCATGGGTACGATAAGCTACGGACTCGAAGGCAAGGTCGTCGTCGTAACCGGCGGGAGCAGAGGCATCGGCCTCGAGATAGCGAAGGAGCTCGTCAGGGAGAAGGCAAAGGTTGTCATCTGCGGCCGGAAGAAGGACAACCTCGATGCGGCCTGCACCATGCTCGGAAGCGGCGCCGTTTCCTGCCAGGCCCACATCGCCAGGGAAGACGAGGTCGAGAATATGTTCAAGGCGGTCCTCGACGCCCACTCCCGCATCGACGTCCTCATCAATAACGTGGGCATGAACCTCATGACCCCCTCAATCCCCGACACCGACTTCACTCTGTGGCAGAAGATCCTCGAGACGAACCTGAACGGCACCTACCTGTGCTCGCGGGCTGCCTCGCGGATCATGCGGCAGCAGAAAGCGGGCGCCATCGTGAACGTCTCGTCGGTCGCAGGCAGAAAGGCATCCCCGGCCATGGGCATCTACGGGATCGCCAAGGCAGGCGTCGAGATGCTGACGAAGGTAATGGCGAGCGAGCTCGCCCAGTATAACGTCCGGGTCAACGCGGTGGCGCCGGGCATGGTGCGGACCGACTTCAGCAAGCCCTTCTGGTCCAACCCCGATCTGCTCGCCCACATCGTGAAGGCCGTGCCCATGGGAAGAATCGCAGAGCCCATCGAGGTCGTGCACCCGGTTCTCTTCCTTGCATCCGACGCATCGTCCTTCATGACCGGCCAGACCATCCTCGTCGACGGCGGGGCGACGGCAATATAAGTTGGAAACGCATTTTTGAAGAAAACAGTTTGGAGGAGGGGAGCAGGAGGGTTCCCTTCCTTCACCGAAACCGCCTTTTGATGCATCCACGACCTGCGTCTTAAGGCCGACCCCGTAAACTCACCTCACTTCGTGAGGTTCAGACA
Source organism: Deltaproteobacteria bacterium (assembly GCA_029547185.1). Taxonomy (GTDB): domain Bacteria; phylum Desulfobacterota; class Desulfomonilia; order UBA1062; family UBA1062; genus Phosphitivorax. The sequence continues at coordinate 41,274 of JAKPPU010000125.1, forward strand.
GTACGGGGTCAAGAGGCCTTAAGCCTTCGGTCGGGCTGCTTTAGCAAAAGGCGCTTGACGGTTCATCCAGGAAACCCTCCTGCTCCCTCGGCACGCTCAGCAAGATTAGTAATGTGTTATTCCCGCGCAAGCGGGAATCCAGGGGATCTCGGGCCTGCTTGAGCTGCTTCTGCCGTGATGATAAGGGAGCATTTGCAGCACAAAAAGAGTATAAGAGCACGAGCAGACACCACGTGAAGAAAGGTCAGTGAACATGAGAACGGCAGGGATCGATATCGGCTCCATCACGACGAAGGCAGCGGTCCTCGAGGATGGGAAGGTCCTCGGGACAAAGGTCGGGTTCACCGGATACAATGCGGGAAACGCGGGCAAAAAGATATACGAGGAACTCCTGCAAGAGATCGGCATCGCCTCGGATTCTATAGAAAAGATCATCGCGACCGGCTACGGCAGGAACAGCGTTCAATTCGCGAACAAGGCCATGACCGAGATCATCTGCCACGGGGCAGGGGCCCACTATCTCGATCCCGAGATCCGGACCGTCATCGACGTGGGGGGTCAGGACAGCAAGGCCCTCGTCATGGATGCAAAGGGCAAGGTCACGGATTTCGTCATGAACGACAAGTGCGCCGCAGGCACGGGCAGGTTCCTCGAGGTCATGGCGCGCGCGCTCGAGGTGGACCTCGACGTGTTCGGAGAGCTCTCCCTCAAGTCCGAGAAGCCCGCGAAGATCAGTAGCATCTGCACGGTGTTCGCAGAGTCGGAAGTCATATCCCTCATCTCGAAGGGAGAGGAGAGGGTGAACATCATAGCGGGCATCCACGAGTCGGTCGCCTCGCGCATCTATGCCATGGCCCAGAGGCTCCCCTTGAGCCCGCCCTTCATGATGACCGGAGGCGGGGCGAAGAACAAGGGTCTCGTGAAGGTCCTCGAGAAGAGGTTCAATACGGCGATCAGAATCAACGACTATGCGCAGGCCAACGGCGCCATCGGCGCTGCGGTCCTGGCGATGGGGATATAGGAACCGAGAGATCCGTCAGCATCGAGAAACCCCTCCAGAATGATGCAAAGGGGGTAAAGACGATGAAGAGCTTCGAAGGAAGGATGATCTACATTACCGGAGGATCCAGCGGGATCGGGCTCGAGATGGGCAGGATCTTCGCTGCTGAAGGGGCAGGCCTGCTCCTCCTGGCACGCAAAGCGGAAAAGCTGGATAATGCGGCCCGGTCCATGGAAAAAGTCAGGCGGAGCCGGGAGCAGAAGATCGGCGCCCTGTCCGTGGACGTCTCGGACATCGCGGACGTGGAACAGAAGATGGGCATCGCGCTCAAGCAGTACGGGCCTCCGGATGTCCTCGTGTGCAGCGCCGGCATCAACAAGTGGGCGGACCGCTTCGAGAACATCACCTATGCCATGTTCGACGAGGTCATCAAGACAAACCTCTACGGTCCGCGCAACATGATCCACACCCTCATGCCTGCGATGAAGGAGAGGAGGGGGCACATCGTGATCCTCTCATCTGCCGCCGGTCTCTTCGGGATGTTCGGCTACACGGCATACGGAACATCGAAGGCGGGCCTCATCGGCTTTGCCGACAGCCTCCGCTACGAGATCAGGCCCATGGGCATGAAGCTCACCATCGTTTGTCCGCCTGAGGTCGACACCCCCATGAACATCGACGAGGCGAAAACCCTGCCAGAGGAAGGCAGGGCCGTGAAGAGCCTGGCCGGGATGCTGACCCCCGAGTTTGCGGCCCGCGCCATCGTGAAGGCCATAGCCAGAGAGCAGTACCTGTGCATCCCGGACTTCCAGACGAGGTTCCTCTATCTCCTTCACCGGCTGACAAACGGGATCGCCACCCGGATGACATCCGATGCGGTGATCAAGATGACTCAGAGAAAGATGGGGAAGTGAAGCGTCACTGTGAGACAGGGATCATCCCGTGAAAGTTTCAAACCTTGTGAAGTCTTGACGAGAAAAGCTATTTGTAATTGAGATATCTTTAAAAATACGCTAGACTTCACCTAAACCGGCTTTTGCCGCATCCACCACACCTGAGACGAGCAGAGCATCCCAAGAGGAGGGGCAGAATGAGCACATTCACACCATACGATGAAACAACCATTCCCGGCATTTTCAGGAACCAGGTCGAAAAATCCCGCAACGTCGTCTTTCTCAAAATCCGTGACGAGAGCAGGAAATGGAAAGAGTACTCGTACGGGGATATCAGCGGACACGTCGACGCACTGGCTTCTTACTTTCTGAAAAAAGGCATCGAGTTTAAGGACAAGATCGCCATCTATTCCAACAACCGGCCCGAATGGGTCGTGTCGGACATCGCCGCCCTGATTATCGGAGCGGCCGATGTTACCGTATACCCGACGAACTCCGGCCCGGAAGCGGAATACATCCTCAACGATTCCGGCTCGAAGATCTGCATGTGCGCCGGAAAGTTCCAGGTCGACAACCTCTTGAAGGAGAGAGAGCGCCTGGGTAATCTGCAGGAGATCATCGTCTTCGACGATCTCGAATACACCGACCCGATGGTCGTCAAGTTTTCGAAGGCCCTCGAGATCGGCAGGGAAAACCTCGACCTCGAAGAGATCGACAGGCGCCTGAGGAAGATCGACCCGGCAGAGACGGCAACCCTGATCTACACTTCGGGCACGACGGGAAATCCCAAAGGGGCCATGCTGACCCACACCAACCTGGTGTCAAACGTGAAGCAGTTCGTCGAACATCACCCGTTCCCCAGGAGAGGGACGTGCGTATCCCTCCTCCCCCTGTCCCATGCGCTGGAGCGCACGGTGGGCTACAATTCCATGATGCACGAAGGGGGCACCATCGCCTATACGAAAGGGGCCGATACCCTCCTCGAGGACCTCAAGGACATCAGGCCCACGCTCGCCGTCTATGTGCCTCGCGTGCTCGAGAAGATCTACGAGGGGGTCATGAGCCAGGTGGGAAACGCTCCGGCGGGCAAGAAGGCCATGTTCAACGCGGCCATGAGCGTGGGCAGAAAGTCTCTGCCCTACATTCTTTCCAACAGGCCGGTACCCTTCCCCCTGGGACAGGTCTACAGCCTCTTCGACAAGCTCATCTATTCGAAGCTTCGCAAGGCCCTGGGACTCGACCACATGCTGACCATCGGGGTCGGCGGCGCGCCACTCTCGAACGATATCAACGCGTTCTTCCAGATCATTGGCGTTGAAATCCACGTGGGCTACGGGCTCACCGAGACATCGCCGATGACGCACGTGCACACGTTCAAGTATCTCAGGCCGATCAAGCTCGGCACCTGCGGCCCCGCGCTCCCGCGCACGGAATGCAAGATCGCGGAAGACGGCGAGATCATGGTCCGCGGACCGCAGATCATGAAGGGATACTACAAAAAGCCCGAGGACACGAAGACGGTTCTTACGGATGAAGGGTGGTTTTATACCGGCGACATCGGCACGATCGACCAAGACGGGTATCTGACGATAACGGACCGCAAGAAAGACATCCTGATCACCGCGGGCGGCAAAAATGTTTCGCCACAGGTCATCGAGGTGGCGTTTGCGCTCCACCCGCTCATCGAGCAGATCGCCATCATAGGCGACCAGAAGAAATACCTCGTGGCCCTCATCGTGCCCTGCTTCCCCGAGTTGATCAAGTGGGCCGAATCGAAGAACATAACCGAGGCCGACCCGAAGAAGCTCATCGCCCACCCGGAGGTGGTCAGGAAGTACACCGAGACGGTCGAGGAGCTGAACAGACCGCTGGGCCGCGTCGAGCAGATCAAGCGCTTCACCCTCATCGACCGCGCCTTCAGCCAGGAGACCGGCGAGCTCACTCCCACTCTCAAGGTGAAGCGGAAGGTCGTTATGGAACACTACAGCGCCGTCATCGAAGAGATGTACAGAGAGTAAGATCGATACGCTGGTGCATCAGGGGTCGGACCAGGCTGAGTCATGCGGATCATCCCGGTCGGGCCCCATAGGTTAACGGATGTATCCGTCCTTGACGAGCTGCTCGATGATCGCCTTCGAGAAATGTTTCTCGTATTGGATCCGGTTGACATTGCTTTTGCCCTTTCCGACGATCATGATCTTACCCAGGTGACCGCCGGAATATTGCAGCAAAATGGGGTCAGGCCAAGGCAAGCGACCGATATTGCAGAAGTTGATCTGAAAAAAGCCGGTTTTTTTCCTAAGAGTGTCATTTTCTGCCCCCTGAATTTGCGGCTTAAGAAAAAGGGTCATGCCCCCTGTTTCAGTTTTGTCTCATCGTGATTCCATTCTTCGTCCTGAAAACGGCATTTCAAGAGCAGACCGATCCTATACGTTATACCTGTTTCATTTCATCCCGATTGCTTGCCCTGGCCGGATCACGTGCAATTTTCCATTATTGGAAACCTTGGCCTGGCATTACGATCCGGATTCCATTACATTGACCAAAAGTTTTCAGAGCATGCCGGTTCATGAGGGAGCGGGTTATACGACGGGATGCCGGCATGAGGAACCGGCCTGGTTTTTGCTATTACCGGGGACATCATATAAAAGAATATGAGAAGGATGCCATGGGTAGAAAGCACAGTGTGACAGGTGGGCACGGCTACCTTTTCTTTGCCTGCATCATCATGACGCTCATATGCGGGTGCGCTCAGCTCCAGACCGGGTCAGCCCTCAAAGAAGCGAACGATCTCTTCAGCCGGGGAGACTACAGGGCATCGTTGAGCGCCTATGAACGAATCATGGAGAAGCATCCCTCCGCGGGAGACAGGGTTCTTTTCGAGATGGGCATCATATACGCGTATCCCAGAAACGAGCAGAAAGATTACGACAAGTCATTGCAATGTTTCGAGAAGCTCATACGGGATTACCCGGACAGCATGTACCGGCATGTCAGCGAGAGGATGATCTTTCAAATCAACAATGTCATGTTGAAGGACAGGATGGTTGCCGTACAGCAAACGCTGATCAAGGCCCTCCAGCAGGAGGGTGAAAGAAAGAGCAACGAGATCATTGCCCTGAGGAAGAAAAAAGAAGCGCTCGAGCAAAAGATATTTGTCATGGAGAAGGGACCGGCTGAGAAGGTCCTGATAGAGAAGAGTAAACGGCGGCTGACGCTGATCTCGAAAGGCAGCGTCATCAAGACCTACAAGATAGCCCTGGGCGGCAACCCGAATGGTCCGAAGGTAATGCAGGGCGACAACAAAACCCCTGAAGGAACCTATATCATCGATTCAAGAAACAAGGACAGCCGTTATCACATGTCTCTCCACATTTCCTATCCGAACGAGAAAGACAAAAAGCGGGCAAGAGAGCTCGGCGTTTCTCCAGGTGGAGACATCATGATCCACGGCCTCAAGAACGGATTTTCCAAGGTCGGCGGCCTGCATACCGGATTTGACTGGACCAAAGGGTGCATTGCCGTTACGGATGAAGAGATAGAGGAAATCGAGATGCTGGTGCCCAACGGCACGATTGTTGAGATACGGCCTTGAGCGGCCATATATAGTATCGTTCACCGGTGCACCAGGAAATAATGGTTTATTATTTTATATTCATAGGATAAAACACCGCATGAGAACCATGTGCCGGACAGTCGAGCTCTCACTATTGCCGCGTAGGCTTTGCCTCATCGTCATGTGTCTGGTCGTCTCGTTTCTCCAGGCATGCGCTGTAACGAAAGTTATTCAGGAGGAGATAGCCCCGCCTTATGAGGTGCATCCTGAAAGCCGTCTCGAGCGGAACAGATTTCCGGTTGTCAAAGGAAGCGACGTCATCGGCAGACCGGCCGTCATCAGGCTCGAAAAGGGTGATACCCTGCCGGACATTGCACGGCACTTCAGCCTGGGGATCAACCAGCTCAGTAAAGCCAATCCGGGGGTCGACATATGGGTGCCCAAGGCCGGGGAGCGCATCGTGCTGCCTCTGAGGTTCATCCTGCCCGATGCTCCCAGGAAGGGCATCGTGATCAACCTGGCTGCCATGAGGCTCTTCCAGTACAAGAAAGAGCGCACGTCGCTCGTGGTGATGACCTATCCGGTCGGTATCGGCACCGCAGAGCGGCCCACGCCCACGGGTCGGATGCATGTGGTGCGCAAGGTGAGCCGGCCGGTCTGGTATGTGCCTGCCTCGATTGCCGAAGATCATCGAAAGAAAGGAGATCCTCTGCCCGATGCAGTTCTGCCCGGACCCTTAAATCCCCTGGGAGAATATGCACTCTATTTAAGCAAGTCGACGTACCTGATCCACGGAACGAACAAGCCGTCGAGCATCGGCCTCGATGCAACCAACGGCTGCCTGAGGCTCTATCCGGAGGATATCGAGAGGCTCTACGAGAATACGCCGGTCAAAACCACTGTCTGCATCGTCAATCAGCCGTATCTGGTAGGTCAGCGGAATGGAATCGTGTACCTGGAGGTTCATGCCCCCCGGGAAGCCCCGGATGCTGACGAGCTGGAGAAGATGTATGCAAAATTGAAGAAGATCGAAAAGAGCTACGGGTGTACGTTCGACCGGGCAAGGATCGAGAAAGTTCTGGCAGAGGCCCGGGGGATTCCGGTACCCATATTCGAGATCGACCAGAACAGGTGGGTCGAGCCGACGATAGAGGTCAGGCACCCGGAAAAGTTATACGGCAGACCGGAGATCCCGGAGATCATAACAGGAGCCTGGTACGTCTGGGCTGCCGACCTGGATGATAAGATCGAAGCCCTGAGGACAGCGGCCATTATCAATCATCAGGGTCCGCAGATACCGGCACGGGTGCTGTCGAAGGGCAAGGGCTACCGTGTTGTGGCCGGTCCTTTCAAGGATGCCTTCGAGGCCCAGGATGCAGCCAGGCGCTTGAAATTCGATCTGGAAATCGATGGCGTGTTGATCGAACCTGCCAAAGGGAAATAACCCGTGCGGATCCGGTTACAAAAAGGGATGCCGGGGTGTGCGAACCTGTACATCCGGCAAAGGACAACGGAGGGAATTGTCATCCAAACTCTTGATTTTTAAAGGCTGCTATTGCTGGCCTGCATATTGCTTCATGAATATCAATCATTTGATATATTGAAGACCGCGATTATGAAAACGGATGCCGCCGAGGGCTTAAGTCATTCGAAGGGTTTGAAACAGGACAAGGTATGGCTAACACACAGGAATAATTCGTGTTAAGATAATCAAAGAAGGACAGAAAGGGGGTTATGATGAAAAAGGTTCTACTGGGGATTTCAATGGTGTTCGCTTTTGGTTTGTGGGGCTGTGCAACAACCGCTGATCTTGAGAGGGTCGAGGCGCAGGACAAGGTGATCGATGCGAAGGCCGATCAGGCAATTCAGGATGCTCAGGCTGCCAAGGCGGCCGCTCAGGAGGCCCAGGCGAAGGCAGATGCCGCTGCTGCCCGTGCCGAGGAAGCTCTCAGGAAGGCAGAGGAAAGGGAGCAGATTGCAGCGGAAAAGGAAAGGCAGGCCGAGGCCCTTTTCCAGAAATCCATGAAGAAATAGGTCGATTTTTTACAGAGCCATTCTTTTCTTTCAGGGCTCAAACAAAGAAGTGGCCGGGATGTGTGATCCCGCCACTTCTTTGTTCTTCCGCCATCTACCTGTCTGCAAATCCTGCCAGGAGCATGCCCAGCATCCGGCCCACGCGCTTGAGGATATCGGCGGTGAGATCGTCGAGAGCCTTCAGGTGGGGGCGGTGGGAATCCTCGAAGATGACCCGTGCCGCATTTGCGGCGCACTTCTTGGTCTGGGCGGCAACGTCTTCCTCGTGATCCTTGTGCACGTCGCCGTACGCCTCGACGAGGCCTGTGCCGAACCGGTCGAGCATGAAGGAGAAGACCGGCTTCACCAGCCTTTCAGCTTCACGGACATACCCGTCCAGCTCCGCATCGAGGTCCCCCCCGATTGTCCGGCCTTGCCTTGCTCCATCCATCAATGAGTCTTTGAACGGCCGGCACTCCTCGCGGAACCGGCGCTCCACGTAGAGCTCGTAACCGGTGTGGATCGCGGAAGCGGTTCGGAAGAGCTCGTGGGAGGACAGGATTTTCCGTATCACGTACCCGTCGGGCGCCGCCTTGACGTGAAAGGGGCTGCCGAGGTCCGCCAGGTAGTGCGTACAGCGGGAGAGCATGCGCCAGCCCCAGTAGTCGTTGCCCTCCTGAAAGGCCTTCACGGCCATCTGTCTGTGGTGGCGGAAGGACTCGGGTGCCATTCCGATCCTGTAGCCCAGGATCCTGAAGCGCATGTGCCTCCACCCGTGGGAGCCTCCCATGATCTTCTGCCGCTTGTGGAGGGAAAGGTCGCAGTCGAGGTTCAGATCGGGCTCGGTGGTGTAGACGACGAGCACCTTCCAGGGATCGGCTGTCCTGTCCAAGGGAGGATCGGGCGAGAAGTCGCCGTTGCGGTGTCCATAGTCGAAGGCGAGGAGGGGATCGATCTTCCTGGCCTCCCTGTAGTCCTCCTTGTACAGGTCGATGTGACCGGGTCCGACAGGCCACTGCGTGTCATCGATGAAGGGATTCGGCTTCACGGGAACGGGCGGCAGGCCCATAATCCGGTCGAATGCCTGGACAGCGAAATAGGTGATGTACTCGTGCGAGAACCACGGCCCCCATGCCGCATGCATCCGCGGGTCATCGTGCAGATAGTATTCCAAGTTTACAGTCCCTTTACTGTTTTTGTTCCAGCACGCTCAAGGCTCCTGGATTCCCGCCTTCGTGGGAATGACAGATGCTTCCCTTTAACCGAACGGGCTACAACGATGAAAGCGTGCCCAGGGGAGCCGGAGGGTTTCCTGGATGAACCGTCAAGCGCCTTTTGCTAAAGCAGCCCGACCGAAGGCTTAAGGCCTCTTGGACCCGTACTGTTTGAGCCTCCCAAAGGGAGGCGAGTTTACGGGGCCGGCCTTAAGATGCAGGTCGTGGATGCTTCAAAAGGCGGTTTCGGTGAAGGAAGGAAACCCTCCGGCTCCCCCTCCACCGAACCGTTTCTTCTCTTCATACTTCCTTAAATCTTGAACTCGGTCTTTTTCTTCCAGGTGCCGAGCGCTATCCCGAGGGCCTCGTGCTCCTGCGAGTACTGCTCGATCGGGATGCCCTTCAAGACTGCGTCGATAGCCTCTCTGAAGGCCTTCGTGCCGGCGGTCGGGCCCTGCGGATGCGCGTGGATGCCGCCGCCGGAGCCGATCATGATGTCCCGCCCGAGTGCGTTGACGATGTCGGGCACGTTCGCCGGGGTGATGCCGCCGGACGGCATGGGCAATGTGGGCTTCAGGCTGCCGAACGGATAGGTCAGGTTGCGGCAGGTCGCCATGAAGCGGTCGTGCATGTAGATGCCCTTGCCGCCCAGGGAGAAGGGCAGCACGATAGAGTCCGCCCCGCACAGCCGCGCGAACTTTCCGAAGACCACGGGCGATGCGATGCCCTGCACAGGGGACATGAAGTACACGCCTGCCACGTCCATGTGGGCCAGGATGGGCACGTTGATGTAGGGATCTTCGGCCAGGGCCCGCATGGCCTCGGGGCCCACGGCGAGGTAGTTCACCATCATGGCGTTCGCGCCGGCGTCGATGCAGCGCTTCGCCAGGTCGAACATGCGCGGCAGCCGGTCGGTGACGTTCACGGTATAGAGCGTGTGCTCGCCGGTCTCTTCATACACCTGCTTCTCGATCGCCATGTAGGTTTTGACGCGCTCTACCGCATCGTTGTAGCGCATGTTGGCGATGAGCTCGTCGTCCTTGATCACGTCGCAGCCGCCCATGGCCACGTCCCGGAAGAGCTTTGCACCGACCTCGAGGGGATAGCCGCTGCAGGGCTTGATCATGTTGTTGAGCAGGGGCCTGCCCTTCTCGATGCCCAGCGCCTTGTACCACCCGTCCACGCCGAACTTGGGGCCCTGGTACTGGTCGAGGGTGGCCCTGGGCATGCGCAGGTCGAGGAGCTTGAAGTTCGGCACCAGCGAGATGTTGCCGATGGTGGCGGTGAGCAGCATCGGGAGCTGGTCCTCCACGTTGGCGGAGGGGAAGGCGATCTGGATGATGTACTGCCTCTCCTTGACGTCCTCAGGGATCCCGTACTCATAGGATGGGATCTCGAATACGCCGATGACCTTGGCGACGTGCTTGGCGCGCACCTCGGGCGTCTCTCCGGGTACGGGCACCCAGGTGCCGGTCGTCTGCTCGATGGCCAGGATCTGGCCCATGAGCGCCATGTCCATGTTCTTGTCTGCCTTGACCAGGTACGTGGCGACCACGTGGTTCTCCATGTCGATGCCCTCGGGCAGCGCTATGGGCTTGTCTGCAAAAGCGTCCATTTCCGTTCCTCCTTGCTCAAGGATTTGATTTTTTATGCGTCCTTCGGGATCAGGGAAAGGAGATACTCCCATACCGAAAGGGTTTTGTTCAACGCTTCATCGTCGTGCTGCATGCAGGAGTACATGCGGGTTCCCGCCAGGGAGCAGATGCCGTGGGCCATGGTGACGATCTGGTAGTCGTCGGCTACCTGCTTGCGGGTGAGGATCTCCATGAAGGCTTCCGGCGCGCTCAGGTCGAGGGAAAAGAACGACGTGGTCACGTAGTGCATGATGGGTCCATAGTTGTAGACGAAGAACCCGAGGTCGGGCCTCGTCGAGAAGAGGTCGTTGAGCGCATTCGTCAGCCTATCCGCATACCGCGTGGCCTTCCCGACGGCGTCGTGCTCTTCCATGAGCTTCAGGGCGTGGTAGCACGCTGCCGTGGAGATGGGGTTGGCCGCCAGGGTGCCTCCGATGTAGATCTTCTCGCCCAGGCCGCCGTGGCATACGGCCATCACGTCCTTCCTGCCGGCCACCGCGCCTGCCGAAGGATAGCCGTGGGCGATGATCTTTCCGAGCACAGTGAGGTCGGGCATGATGCCCAGGTATTTCTGGGCGCCGCCCATGTCGAGCCTGAAGCCTGTCACCACCTCGTCGAAGATGAGGAGCGAGCCGTAGGCGTCGCAGAGCTCGCGCATCCGTCTGTTCCAGTCGGGATGAACCGGGTGGGTGCCCGACTCGCCTCCGATGGGCTCCACTATGGCGCCGGCCACTCCTCCCTTGTCCTTATTGTCCTCGAAGGCCTTCTCGAGCGCGTCGAAGTCGTTGGGCGGGACGTCCACGATATGGGCGTAGGACTCGCTCGTGATGCCCTTCGAGTTGAGCGGCCCGGTGCCCGGGATGTGCAGGGCGTACACCATCTGGTCCGACCACCCGTGGTAGCTCCCTCCTATCTTGATGATCTTCTGCTTCCCGGTGAACGCCCGCGCGATGCGGATCGCGGCCATATCGGCCTCGGTCCCGGACTGGAGGAACCTCACCATCTCCACCGACGGCATGTGCCTGATGATCTCTTCTGCCGCGAGGAGCTCGTACTCGGATGTGAGCCCGGTGGCAGGGCCTTTGTCCCGGATGATTTCGATGATCTTCTCGTCGAGCGGTGTGAAGGCGTGGCCTAAGATGATGGGCGCGCCGGACATGAGGTAGTCGATATACTCGTTTCCGTCGACGTCCCACATCCGGTATCCCTTCCCCCTGTCCATGGCAAGGGGAAAGGGCTTGCTCTGGCTCAGGTTATGCTCCACGCCTCCAGGGATGAGCCCCTTGGCCCTCTCGAATATCTCGAGCGACTTCCTGTTTCGCTCCGTGAAGAGCGTGCGCTCCTTCTCGAGCCTGTCTGCCGGCACGGGACGGACCGGCTTCGAGAGGATCTCCTGTCTCCGTGATATGATCTCCTGATATTCCACTTCGCTCTCTCCCCTTTCTTTCTCAGTTTCCCTGCGCGGGAAGCGCGCACGTGTTCGAGCTTCTCCTGTTCATCCGGCAGCAGATCTTCCTGTGGATCCTGTAGAGGTTCAGGAACTCGGCATATATCTCGTCGTAGACCTTCCTGTTCGTGGGGTCGGGGCGGTATTCAGCCTTGATCCGGATGCATTTCGGGATGTCCTCGACGGTGATGTGCCGCAGGGCGATCGCGGCCAGGAACGCAGCGCCGCGGACATTGGCGTAGATGGGTCCCTCGACCTGCCGGATGGGCCTGTCGAGGACGTCGGCCATGATCTGCGACCAGACGTCGGAATTGGCGCCGCCGCCGATGAAGTTCAGATATTCGAACCTCCTGCCCATGAATTTCTCCACCGGGCCGAGGAGCCATCTCTGGTTGTAGGCCACGCCCTCGAACACGGCGCGGGCAATGTCCTCACGGGTGTTCTCGAGCGACAGGTTGAAGATCGACGACCGGATGTGACAGTCCTCGACGGGCGTGCGCTCGCCGTAGAGCCACGGGGTGAAGATCACGTCGTTCGAGCCTGCCGGCACCCTCGAGACGATCGCGTCGAGGAACTTGAAGATGTCCGGGGCGTTCTCCTCCTGCATGAGCTCGTCCTTGTGGTAGAGGACGTTGTCGCGGAGCCATGTGAGGCATTTTCCGGCGCACTCCTGCTCGTCGAGGATCATGTACCTGCCCGGGATCGGGCTCGGGAACGACCCCAAGGAGTGCAGCAGGTCGGTCTTCTTGAAGGGAACGTGGGCGGATATCCACGAAGAGGTGCCGATGTAGAGGTGGCCCTCGTAGTCCCTCACGGCACCCGAGCCCACGCACGCGGAAGGCACGTCGGGCGTGCCGCCGATCACCGGCGTGTCGGGCGGGAGACCGAGCTCTGCCGCCACGTCCTTCTTCACCGGGCCGAGCACGTCGATCGCCCGGATGAGGTCCGGGAGCTTGTCCCTCTCGATCCCGGCCATCTTCAGGAGCTTGGGGTGGTAGGCCACGAGGAACGGGTCGCGGTTGTCCGTGACCCAGTGGAGCAGGATCGAGTCGAACGTGGCCGCGAACCTGCCGGTGAGCATCAAGTTGATGTAGTCCTTGGGCTCGAGGAACTTGTACGTCTTCCTGTAGATGTCCGGGCGCTCCTTTTTCAGCCAGAGGATGTGGGCGATGGGGTCCTTGCCCGACGATGCGGGTGCCCCGCCGGTGAATTTAAGCCAGTTCATGAGCATGAGCGGAGGATACCCCTCTATCTTGACAGGACCCTTGAGCGCCTCCTTGAGGGCCTCGCTTCCCCGGCAGTCCATCCAGATGATGGCGTTCATGAGGTTCCTGCCCTCCCTGTCCACCGGGACCGTTCCCGACCACTGGGTGGTCACGCTCACGGCCGCGATGTCGGAAGCCTTCACGATCCCCTTTTCAAGCACCTTTTTCGCCGTGGACATGATGGTCTTCCACCAGACTGCCGGGTCCTGCTCGGCTCCGCCGCCCGGAAGGAGGATGAGCGGGGTCGGCTCGAACTCACTGCATGCCACCTCACCGCACACCGATACGAGAGCGGTTTTCGGGCCCGACGTGCCCAGGTCGATGGACAGGATGTACTTGTCGCTCGTGCTCATTTCGTCACCTCGATGAATCCGTTTTCCGTATACCATGTGTAGGCGTCGTTTACCATTTCGCTCAATGTCCGGATGCGGTAGCCGAGCTCACGAACGGCCTTCGACGAGTCGTAGTATGCCTTCACTGACATGAAGCGCGCCTGGCCCGGATTCATGTCCGGGGCCTTGCCCGTGAACGTCGAGAGGAGCTCCATCACGTATCCGTACGCCGTGAGCATCCATCCGGGCATGTCGAGCCAGGGTGCTGATTTCCCGAACTTCGACGCGATCAGCCTGCAGAGCTCCCGGTAGGTCGCGTTCACGCCGGCGCAGATGTATCCCTGTCCAGGTACCCCTTTCGTGAGGGCTGCCACGTGGGCGCGGGCCACCTCGGTGACGTGGCCGAAGGCAATCCCTCCGCAGGGGACCGCCGGGACCTTGCCGTCGCGGAGATCGAAGAACAGGCGGCCGAACTGGAGCGTGAAGTCGTAGGGCCCGACCATGGAGCCGGGATAGATGACGACGACCTCGAGGCCCTTGTCCGCATAGGAGAGGACCCGCCTCTGCCCCTCGTGCTTCGTGTCCCCGTAGTTGTAACCTGTCCCGGCATAGTTGTAATGCGGCCAGGACTCGTCGGCCAGCCCGCCGGGATTACAGCCCAGGGCATCGATGGTGCTCGTGTGGACCATCCTCTTCACCCCGTGTTTGAGGCAGGCTTCGGCCACGTTGGCAGGGCCTTCGACATTGATCTTCCGCTGCCTCTCGAAGCGCCTCTTCCAGAACGACGTGTCGCCGGCGCAGTGGATCACCGCATCCGTGCCTGCCACCGCAGAGTCGACATCGGCCGGGTTCGTCACGTCGCCGAAGAGGATCTCTTCGCACACATCCTCTATGTACCGCGTCTCCGACCCGGGAAGGCCGAAGGCCCGGACATCATACCCGGCGCGGGCGAGCTCGTGCACGACGTTCGTCCCCAGGAAGCCGGTCGCACCGGTAACGAGGCATTTCATTATTGACGGCCCCTCTTTTTCCTGACGGATGCGATCTGCCTGTCCATCACCCATTCCACCAGGGAAGGGACAAACCTCTTGGCAGTGCATGATATCCTGGCTTCGAGCCCCGGAACGATGAGAAACCGGTTCGTTTGCATCCCGCTGATCAGGGCCGACGCCACCTGCTCTGCGGTCAGGACCCTGACGGTCTTCGAGATCTGCTTCGTTTCTTCGGGCTTTGTCATGTTCTCTACCGCGTATCCGGGGGTGTCGGTATCGGGAGGACAGAGCACCTGCACCTTGATGCCGCAGGATTTCAGCTCGCTCCGGAGCGCCTCGGAGAAGCCGATGATCCCGAACTTCGAGGCGCAGTAATCGGTAAACCCGAAGACGCCGACGAGCCCGGCCACGGAGGACGTGTTCACGATGATGCCCCCTTTCTCCTTCATAAAAGGGGTCAAAGCGACGGTCGTGTAGATGCTTCCCATGAGGTTGACCTGTATCGTCTCTTCGAACTGGTCGATCGCGATGTCTTCAAAACGGCCGGGGTAGGCGCGGCCGGCGCAGTTGATGAGGATGTCAGGCACCCCGAAGCCAGCCACTGTCCGCTGCATGGCGTCCTTCACAGCCTGCCGGCAGGATACGTCCATAGAGACCGACAGCAGGCGCTGGCTCTCGTTCTTCCGGCATGCCGAGATATCGCCGAGGGCCTTCGCAAGGCGTTTTTCATCACGGGCAAAGACGGCGACATGGGCGCCGAGGCGAGCCAGCCCTTTCGCCGCCGCAAGACCGATCCCGCTGGATCCGCCCACGCAGTATACGATCTTGTCCTGAAAAGCTCCCATTCCATACCCCCGATATGCTCGGGCTCACTGCCCCTGGAAAATCTCCATTATGCTACAATAATCGAAGCGACCCGGGGAATGCTAGTGCCGAACCGGTCAAAAAGATGAGAAATCCGGCCAAAAGCCATGGGCCGACCTCTTCATGCGCCTGTCCGGACCTGCCCGTACGGCGCGTCCGCACGTTTGACTTGCCGGAGAAAACATTATAAAATTTGCCGGACGTAACGCTTGGATGATCGTGCAATCTTGAAAAGGGGGACAGCGTGGCAAAGGGTCGGATCTCTTCGGACAGCGCCAAGTGGCTGGTGAGGCAAGTCCTCTCCATGGACGTGCCGCTCGACCGCATCCTCAGAGGCACGGGGCTTTCCAGGACATGGCTCCGCGACGAGCACGCCCTCATTACGCCCGAGCAGTACCTCACCATCGTGGGCAATGCACTCGATGAAACGCACGATCCCGCGCTCGGCCTCAATATCGGGCCGCTCCAGTACCTCGGCGACCTGGGGTTCCTCGGATATGCGATCATCTCGAGCCCGAGCCTGAGAGAGGCGAGCCAGACCGCTTTGCAGTTCTGGGAGCTCAACGGCTCCCTCGTGACGCTGTCCTATCGGGAAGACGATGAGCACAGCATATGGGACATCTCTCCCGCCTTTCCCATGAAAGACCTCAGGCTGTGGATCTATGCGGTGGAAGAGCTGCTCACGACCTTCAGTACGACCGCGGGCTTTCTCTCGAACCGTGCCTTCCGCTATGCCGATATCACCCTGTCGTATCCTGACCCGGGGCACGGCCGTCTCTATCGGGAGCTCTTTTCATGCCCGGTATTTTTCGGCAGAGAGGCCGACCGCTTCAGGGTCGCGGCAAAATACTCCGATATGCCCACCTTCACCGGGCATCCCCGGATGGCCCACATCTGCCAGCAGCAGTGCCAGGAGCTGCAGGCCAGGCTGAGGGATGACGACGACCTTACCGCCTCCATCCGGGAGATCATCATTGCCTCGATGGGGCAGATCCCCCATCTGCCGGACGTGGCGAAGAAGCTCGCCATGAGCTCCCGCACACTGCGCCGGCGCCTGCAGGAACGGAACACTACATACCAGCGCATCCTCGACGAGGTCAGACAGGAGCTCGCCAAGGAATACGTCGCAGGGACGAACCTGAGCGTCGATCAGATCGCGGGCAGGGTAGGGTTCAGCGAGGCGGCGACGTTCCGGAAGGCCTTCAAGAAGTGGACAGGCATGAACATCGGGGAGTTCAAGCGCAGGGAGTAAAGGCCGCATCTCATGGAAAAGAGAAGCCCTCTTCAAGAGGGCGTGTAAGCCCTTCGCCGTGGCGATCTCCCTGCCTGAGACCGATGAAGCCCTCTTTCGCGACGATTTCCCGGCCTTCCGTCCGCCGAGCCCTGCCCGGTTTGATATCCTGCCCGTATAGACGGCCTTGATCTTCTCCCTCGTCAGTCTGCTCACCGGGTTCGAAGGATGCACCACGGCGATTCCATCCAAGGAAATTGTATTTTCATAAGGATTCACCCCTGCTGCCTTTGCCTTCCCGATCTCCCCGTCCTTGATCTTGAGGGAAGAGTCGGCCGCGTCAGCTGTCCTGTCGAGCAGGGATGCAAAGATCATCTGTAGTCCCGCAAGGCAGCAGAGGCGTTAACATAGGGGAGATTTCATAAAAAATTAACTGAAACTTCATCAAATATTAACAATTTCACCTTATGAGGGCCATGAGGCCGGCAAGTTTTTAAAAAATCATGAGATATTTATCATAAGACATAGAGATGAAATCCTTACCGGCGCATAAGGCTTGAAGAGATGACTGCTTATATAATTTTCCTCATTTCGCTCGCGCTGCTGTTCGATTTCCTGAACGGGTTCCATGACTCGGCAAATTCAATCGCCACAGTGGTATCGACAAGGGTCCTCACCCCGAGACAGGCAGTGATCTGGGCCGCATTCTTCAACTTCATAGCATTTCTGTTCCTGGGGCTGCACGTGGCCGACACCATAGGCAAGGGCATCATAGATGCGGGCGTCATGGACTCGAATATCATCCTCGCCACACTCGTGGGCGCATGTGTGTGGGACATCCTCACCTGGTATCTGGGTCTGCCCACGAGCTCTTCCCATGCGCTCATCGGAGGTATGGTCGGCGCCGCGCTGGTAAAGGCCGGACCGGATGCACTCGTTGCCAAAGGCATCATAAAGACCGTGACCTTCATCTTCATCTCTCCCACAGTGGGGCTGCTCCTCGGTCTTGCCATCGGCATCGCAGTCTACTGGGCCTTCAGAAAGGCCTCTCCACGGGAGGTCGATCATATCTTCCGCAGGGGGCAGCTCGTGTCGGCTGCTCTCTACAGCCTTGGCCACGGCGGGAACGACGCCCAGAAGACCATGGGGATCATCGCTGGCCTGCTCTTTTCCGCAGGACTCCTGGGCGACACGTTCTACATCCCGTTCTGGGTGATCGTATCCTGCCAGGCAGCCATAGCAGCGGGCACCATGTTCGGAGGCTGGAGGATCGTGAAGACCATGGGCCAGAAAATCGCCAAGCTCAAACCGGTCGACGGGTTCTGCGCGGAAACCGGCGCGGCAATCACGCTCTTTTTCTCGACCATGATGGGAATACCGGTAAGCACGACTCACACCATCACCGGGGCCATCATGGGAGTAGGGTCGCTGCGGCGATTGAGCGCTGTGCGATGGGGAGTTGCCGGAAGGATCGTATGGGCGTGGATCCTCACAATCCCCGGAGCCGCAGCCATTTCCGCTGTAACGTTCTTCCTGGCAACAAGGATATGAGGCCTGCAGCTTCCCGGGACAAGGCGACAATCATCTTCCATTTTTACTCTAAACTGATTAAAATGCGTTATGCTTTCTTATGATCAAAGACCCCCGGATGGAGACAGGTGATACAGCGATGCACATAACCGTTCTGGACGACGAGCCGGATATCCTCCACCTCGTCACGCTTCACCTCGAGAAGGCAGGCTTCTCTGTCGAAGGATATACGGACGCCAAGGGCTTCATGCGTTCGCTGGACAGGAGCAGGCCGGATCTCATTCTTCTCGATCTCATGCTCCCCGATGCGGACGGGTTCGAGATATGCAGCTCCCTGAAGAGGGAGCCCCGCTTTTCGGCAATACCCATCATCATCCTCACGGCGAAAGGACAGGAGACGGACAAGGTTACCGGACTCGATCTCGGGGCGGACGACTACATCACCAAGCCGTTTTCCCCGAGGGAATTCGTCGCCAGGGTCAGGGCCGTCCTCAGGAGAAGCGGGCATGAAGAGCAGGGGACCATCACCATAGGCGGCAACCTCGTGATCGATCCCGAGCGGTTCGAGGTAAGGTCCGGCCCTGAGCTCATCACGCTCACCCAGGCCGAGTTCAGGATCCTCCACCTGCTTGCCTCGAACAGGGGCAGGGTGTTCACCAGGGAAAAGATCCTCGACCATCTCTGGGGCACCGAAAAGGCCGTGCTCGACAGAACCGTCGATGTTCACATCAAGAACCTCAGGGACAAGCTCGGGAGCTGCGGAAAGCTCATCACGAATATCCGCGGGGTCGGGTACAAGATGGAAGCATGAAGAAGCCCATCATCTTCAAGCTCTTTATCAGTTACCTGCTCCTGATCCTGGTGCTCTCGGGCATCATCCTCGCATTCGTGTTCCATGCGTTCAGCACCCACGCCCTCGATACCGCGACCGGCTATCTCCAACGCCTCGGCTCTGCCCTGGAATACACGGCGAAGCCGCTTCTGGAACAAAGAGACATCAGCAGCCTGAATTCATTCATCAGGAAGGTCGGGTCCGACACCAGCGTCAGGATCACCGTCATCGACAGGCAGGGCGTCGTCATGGCAGACTCCGAGCACGCGTCAGCATCGATGGAAAACCATCGGAGCAGGCCGGAAGTCGCTTCGGCCATGAACGGTGAGCCGGGCCGGTCCACTCGCTACAGCACGACCCTCCACCACGACATGCTCTACATCGCCCTTCCCATGAGGTACGGGAACCAGGAGTCGGCCGTCATGCGCCTGAGCATGCCGATCGAGAACCTCGACCCTCTGCTTGCCAGGGTAAAGAAGCACACCCTCGAGCTCGCATCCATCATCATCGTCTCTTCCCTCCTCGTTGCCCTGCTGTTCTCCCATATCATATCAACCCCCATACGAAAGCTCGGCAGGGCCTCGAAACGTCTCGCTCTCGGAGAGTTCAAGACACGGGTCCCGCTTCATGGAGACGACGAGATCCAGGAGCTTTCAAGAAGCTTCAACGAGATGGCGGAAAACCTAGAGAAATCGTTTGCCGAGGTGTCCAGCAGCAAAGAGGAGCTCGAGAGCATCATCTCTTCCATGAAAGAGGGGCTCATCGTCATCGATTCCGAAGGCAGGATCCTTCTCATGAACAAAAGCGCCCAGGCCCTCATCGATTCGGGAAAGGCAGCCGGGAGACACTACTGGGAACTCATCAGGTCACCGAAGCTGAACAGCCTCGTGGACGAGGCGGCGAAGGCCCCCCTGACAGGCGAGATCAGTCTCGACGACAAGAGCTACCTCTGCAGCATAACGCCCATCCGTACGGGCAGGGAGAAGATCGTCATCCTTCACGACGTGACGGAGATGAGGAGGCTCGAAGACATCAAGAAGGACCTCGTGGTGAACGTCTCTCACGAACTGCGCACCCCCCTGACGGCGATAAAGGGGTTTACCGAAACCATGCTCGAAGAGCGGAGCGATCACGATCGTGAGTACCTCGAGATCATCAAACGACATACCGATAGGCTCATGAACATCATCAACGATCTCATCGATCTCTCCGAGCTGGAGGCCGGGGAAACGGCGATCAGTTGTGAAGACATAAACGCACGAAACCTGATCGAGGGAGTGCTCGCCATGTTCTCTCAGAAGATCAAGGCGAAGAACCTGAAAGCCGGGATAGAGGAAGCGGATGGAGATATCCTCATCAGGGGCGATCCTTTCAGGCTCGAGCAGCTCATTATCAACCTCGTAGACAACGCCGTCAAGTATACCGAGCAGGGCGGCATCACCATCCGCCTGGAGAAGACCCGGGGCGATGTCATCATAAGGATATCGGACACCGGCATCGGCATTCCGAAGGAGCACCTCGGCAGGATCTTCGAGCGCTTCTACGTTGTGGACAAATCGAGATCGAGGAAGCTCGGGGGAACGGGGCTCGGACTGGCCATCGTCAAACACATCGTCACCCTCCACAAGGGGACCATCTCCGTATCGAGCAAGCCGTACGGCGGCACCACCTTCACCGTTGCCTTCCCGCAACCGGCATGAGAGGGCACTTTCCTTCTAAGTGAGCCCGCAGCTCTTCTCACGGCGCCGGGCAGTCATGTCCGGACCGTGCCGACAGTGTCCGTTATTGTTCATTCTTGACGATGGGGACGCCCCTTGTTCATTGAGGCCGGTCCCGCCCCATCTCTGCTGCGCCTTTTCATTTTTTGAACAGGTGGATGACGCAGACGCCGCCTGCGCCGACCATATGGGCCAGGGCATAGTTGACGGGCTTTTCGATCTGCCGTCCGCCGCACTGCCCCCGCATCTGCCAGAGGATCTCGGCCACCTGGCCAACGCCCGTGGGCCCTACGGGATGGCCCATGGAAATGAGGCCGCCGCTCGCATTGACGGGATGCTTCCCGGTGATGGCCGTCACGCCGTCCTGGACGAGCTTCCCTCCCCGGCCGGTCTCACATAAGCCAAGGGCTTCCAGATAGATGATCTCTTCGATCGTGAAGGCGTCGTGCAGCTCGATGAGGTCCAGGTCTTCCGGACCGATCCCGGCCTTATGGTAAGCTTCCTGTGAGGCCAGCCTGGTCAGGGTGACAAAGAAATCGCCGTCCGGGGGCGTGCTCTTGTTCACTGACGCGGCGACGGTCGGACACGGTTTGTCGGTATATTTCTTCGCCAGCTCCTTTGCGCAGACGATGACCGCTGCAGCCCCGTCATCCATCGGGCAGCAGTGGAGCACGGTCAGGGGATCCACTACCATGCGGGCATTATTGGCCTGCTCCAGCGTGCATGGCTTCTGGAAGTGCGCGTAAGGGTTCAGGCCGGCGTTGAAATGGCTCTTGACCGAAACTTGGCCCAGCTGTTCCCGGGTGACGCCGTATTCTTTCATGTAGTGCCTGGCCAGGGCTGCAAAGTACTGGACCGGCAGCACCTTTCTGAACTTCGAATCCACCCTTTCGTCGTTTTCCGGCTCCGGCAGAGACGGTGAGGGCTCTGGCGCCGCATTTTCCGGCTTCGGCTGCGGCTGACCGGATACGGGAGGCGGTGCCAGGAGCTGCGAGCCGAGCTTATCGACGCCGAAGGCAAGCACGATATCGTTTTCTCCGGAGGCCACGGACAGGTAAGCCTCCCTGAATGCGGACGATCCGCTGGCGGACGCATTTTCCACAAGGGTGATGCCCAGGCCCGTATATCCCATCTTGTTGCAGATGGCATGCCCCCCGGATACACCCGGCTGCACCGTGCCGCAGTAAGCGGCCTCGATGTCTTTCCAGGCCATGCCTGCATCCTTGAGCGCCAGAGAAATCGCCTCCGTGCCCATGTCAATGGTGGTTTTATCGGGAAACATCCCGTAGCGGTGAAGCCCGGCGCCGATGACAACAACATCTCTCATGATGGACCCCTCCCTGGTGCAATGATGTTTAACTTACAAAAAAACAACTTTAAAAAAAGAACCGCACTTTTCCCTACGGTTCAGTGAGACACCGTTGAGAAAACGGTCTCCGGCCGGATTTGCTCGGCATTCTCAATTAAGACCGTGATGCCCCTGCAGTATATCGGGATATGTTCTGTATGACAAGAGCATGATGGCAGAGAAGGGTGATAGTGCATGAATGAACCTTATTCTCATTCCCTTTTTCCCTTGAAACATTTTTCACGAATCCCCTTGTTTGCTATTAACAACGGGTGAAAAGACGGGTAAGATGATGGCGCGGTCAAACCGAAATTGTTAAAGAGGAGCAGCATGAAAAGAAAGCTTATTGCGGTCATTTCCATAGCTTTTTGCTCAATGATTCTCATGGGTGCAGCCGTGAAGATCGAACCGGTGTACACGGTCCAGAAAGGTGACACCTTGGGCAGGATCGCGGCCAGGTACATGCCGTACACCGCTGCGTACACCAAGAAGGAGCTCATAAACAGCATCAAGTTCGTCAACAAGATCGACGGTCCCCTGTCGCTGGGACAGACCCTGATCATACCGGTCGCATGGAAAGAGCCGCTCAAGCCCAGGACCGTCTCGAAATCCAGGGATTATGTCGCCAAGGGCCTCTACATGAATACGTCCTCGTCGGGGACCCGCTTCATCTTCGAATCTGCCTCCAAGCTCAGAAAGCTGGACGGGAACACCATCGTGTTCGACGCCAAGGACGACATGGGGGCCATCACCTATCCGAGCCCCCTGCCGGCGAAGTACTGCCCGAACGAGCACTATACCCCGAACATCGAGGAGCTCCCCAAGCTGGTCGATTACCTCCACCGCCAGGGGGTTCACGTGGTAGCGCGCGTGGTGGTTTTCAGAGATCCCATCATGTCGAAGGCCAGGCCGGACTGGTGCAGCAAAAGGGAGAAGCAGTGGCTCGATCCGGCAAACCCCGAGGTGCAGGAATACGTCCTTGCCGTGATAAAAGAGCTCACGAACAACGGCGTCGATGAGATCCAGCTCGACTACGTCCGCTACTTTGCTGACCGCAAGACCGGAACCGGCAAAGAGGGCGTGTCCCGCACGGATGTGATCGCAGGCTTCCTCAAAAGGGTGCACGAGATCACCCAGCCTAGGGGTGTCCTCCTGTCGGTCGACATGTTCGGCATCGTGATCTGGCAGAGGGATGTGGACGTGCTCACGGTCGGCCAGGATGTCTCCAAGATAAAGAAGCATGTCGAGATCATATCGCCCATGCTCTATCCGTCTCACTTCAACGCAGGGTTCGGAGGGGTGAAGAATCCTGCCGATGATCCCTACCGCTTTGTCTACAACGGCGTAAAGCGCATGAAGGACATGGTGGGCGACGAGGTGATCATCCGGCCGTGGCTCCAGTCGTTCCCTTTAGGGGTGACGAAAGGCTTCGATGCGAAGTATATCCAGACTCAGATCGAGGCCGCCAGGGAGGCCGGCGGAACCGGTTGGCTCCTGTGGAGCCCTGGGAATCGCTATGACAAGGCCTATGCGGCGATGCACAACCTCAAGAAGGCCGAGTCCGAAACCCGCGAGGCGCGGTCAGAGACAAAGGCCAAGGAACCCCCCCGGCAGCCGCCCGTGACAAAGAAGTCTCTCGAGGCGGATGTGCCGGCAGGTCCGAGCGGGATGCCTCCCACGAAGGAGACGTCCGGCGTGAACGGAACGCCGGAATCCATGCAGACAGAGGGCCATTCAGGCGTCAGGTCCTGAGGAACGGGACACGAGGCTGTCTCGTCAGTCCGGCAAGGGCGCGTGGGCTTCATTCTCAAGCGCCTTCCTCTCCGCCGCGTCATCCTCATTGCAGCGAGACGGAGGGCCGGGCGTCCCGGCTCTCCGTCTCTCATACGGCCGTTTCGAGGCGATCAGTCCGTCGGATACATGGCATCGATCTGCCGGGCGAATTTCTGATTTATGATGCGGCGCTTCACCTTGAGGGTAGGGGTGAGCTCTCCTGTCTCCTGGGACCACGGCGTCTCCAGCAGGGTGAACTTTTTGATCTGCTCGACGCGGGCATAGTCCTTCATGTTCTCTTCGATCTCCCTTTTATACTGCTCGATGACCCTGTCGTTTGCGATGAGATCGCTCCGGTCTTTGTAGGTGATCCCCTGCTCCTTGGCCCAGGTCTCGAGGTTCTCGAAAGAGGGAACGATGAGGGCCGAGAGGTATTTCCGGCTGTCGCCCACCACTGCGACCTGCTCGATGAACGATGATGCCTGGAGCGTGTTCTCGATATTCTGAGGCGAGATGTTCTTGCCGCCCGAGGTTATGATGATGTCCTTGAGCCTGCCCGTGATCTTGAGGTAGCCGTCAGCGTCGATCTCGCCTATGTCGCCTGTCCTGAAGAACCCGTCAGGGGTGAATACCTCGCGTGTCGCTTCCTCGTTCTTGTAGTAGCCCTTCATGACCTGCGGCCCCTTGATGAGGATCTCGCCGCCTTCTCCGATCTTCACGATCGTGTCTTTGACAGGGGCTCCGACCGTCCCGGGTTTGATCTTGCACGGCCTGTTGGCGTTCGTGACCGGGGTGGTTTCGGTCAGGCCGAAGCCCTCGAGGACCCTGATTCCCATCCCGAGGAAGAATTCCGCATCGGAGACGGACAAGGGGCCGCCTCCGGATATGGCCCCCTGCAGCCTGTCCATGCCCAGCGTGGTTTTGAGCTTCGAGAAGATGAGCTTGTCCGCGAGATTGTACTTGAAGGCGAAGAACCCGGTCCTCGGCTTGCTGTTGCACATGTAGGGGAGGTTCTGCCGTGCCAGGCCCATGGCCCAGTCGAACATGGCCTTCTTGACGGGAGAGGCGGTCGCGACCTTGGCCAGGATGCCGCCATGGACCCGCTCGTAGATCCTGGGAACGCTCACGATGAAGGTGGGCCTGACCTCCTGGAAATTCTCGAGGAGCTTCGAGACGTCCTCGGCAAAGGCGACCTTCTTGCCCATGAAGATGGGGGTGTAGTATCCGACCGTGCGCTCGAGGGAGTGGGCGAGGGGAAGGAACGAGAGGAAGATGTGGTCCGGTTCGAGGAATTCGGGGTCGACGGCGTAGATCTGGTTCACGTTCGCGACGAAGTTAGAGTGGGTGAGCATGACGCCCTTCGGGTTGCCCGTGGTTCCCGAGGTATAGATGATGGTCGCCACGTCATCGATGTCGATGGATTGCAGTCTTGATTCGAGCTCGTCTTTATCGGCGTACCTGCTCCCTTCCTCCATGGCTCTGCTCAAGGGCGTGACGTTCGAGGCCTCGCAGTCGGGCTCATCGAACATGATCACCTCCCGCAGGTTGGGGAGGTCATTCTTCACCGCCAGGATCTTATCGGCGTGCTCCTTGGTGCCGGCAAAGCACATGACGGAATCGGAGTTGTCGATGATGTACCGGCATTCCTGGGGCGAGTTGGTGGCATAGATCGGCACGTTGACCGCCCCGACGGAGAGGATGGCGAGGTCAGCCACCCACCATTCGTACCTGTTGGGAGAAAACAGGGCTATCTTGTCGCCTTGCTTGATCCCCTTTGAGAGAAGGTAGTACCCGGTGCTCTTCACCTTCTCGTTCATCTGGTTCCATGAAAGGTCTTCCCAGACACCATCCTTGTTCTTGAACGATACGAGAGCCTTGTCTCCATACTGACGGGCTCGGTTCCGGAAGATCGCTCCCATGGAGGTTTCCTTGAGAACACTCATGATAACCTCCTTTGAGAAGAGATGAAATCAAGATTTTAATTATTATATTATAATAAAAATGTGGTCGTGCTTCTCAAGGTATTGCCCGGTAATTCAGGTTATTCTCTCGGGGAAGAAAAGGGGGAAGGGCCGGTGCCCTTCCCCCTTGAGGCGAGCTTTGTCAAGACGTGAACCGTTGGGATCTTATCCCAGGTCCTCCGGATACATCTTATCGATGACGTCCTTGTACTTCTGGTTGATCACCCGGCGTTTGAGCTTGAGGGTGGGTGTCAGCTCGTCCGTCTCCTGGGACCATTCCTTGGGCAGGAGGGTGAACTTGCGTATCTGCTCGACCCGGGCATAGTCCTTCATGTAGGTTTCGATCTCCTTGGCAAAGAGCTCGTTGATCTTCGGATCCTTGATGAGCTCGTCGCGCGAGGAAACGTTTATGCCGTTCTCCTTTGCCCAGCCTTCGAGCTCTGCAAAGGCGGGGACGATCAGGGCGGAGAGATATTTCCTGTTGTCGCCGATGATCGCAACCTGCTCGACGTACTGGGATGTCTTGAGGCTGTTCTCGATGTTCTGGGGCGAAATGTTCTTGCCTCCCGAGGTGATGATGAGGTCTTTGATCCTGCCCGTGATCTTGAGGTAGCCGTCAGCGTCGATCTCGCCGATGTCGCCGGTCCTGAAGAAGCCGTCATCGGTCATGACCTCTTTCGTGGCCTCTTCGTTCTTGTAGTAGCCCATCATGACCTGCGGGCCCTTGATGAGGACTTCGCCGCCGTCGCCGATCTTCACGATCGTATCCTTGACTGCGGGGCCGACCGTCCCGGGCTTGATCTTCTTCGGATGATTCGCATTGGTCACCGGCGTTGTTTCGGTCAGGCCGAAGCCCTCGACGATGGAGATGCCCATGCCGAGGAAGAACTCCGCATCCGCAACGGCAAGAGGGCCGCCGCCGGAGAAGCCGAACTCGAGCTTGTCCATGCCGAGCGCGACCTTGAGCTTCGAGAAGATGAGCTTGTTGGCGAGGTTGTACTTGAAGGCAAAGAGGCCGGTGCGAGGCTTGTTGTTGCAGATGTAGGGCAGGTTCTGCTTTGCCAGTCCCATGGCCCAGTTGAACATGGCCTTCTTCATCGGGGGAGCACCTGCGACCTTGGCGAGAATGCCGGCATGGATCTTCTCGAAGAGCCTGGGCACGCTCACGATGCAGGTGGGATGGACCTCGTTGAAATTCTCCACGATCTTCGAGAAGTCCTCGGCGAAGTACACCTTCATGCCGAACGACATGGGCGTGTAGTAGCCGACGGTGCGCTCGAAGGAGTGGGCCAACGGCAGGAACGAGAGGAACGTGAGCTCGAGCGCCCGCTTGAAGAGCTCGGGATCGACGTTGTATATCTGCTGGACGTTGGCAAAGAAGTTGTTGTGCGAGAGCATGACGCCCTTGGGGTTTCCGGTGGTGCCGGACGTGTAGATGATGGTCGCCATGTCGGTGTTCTTGATCCCCTTGATCCTCTTGTCGAACTCGTCCGCCTTGGGGGAAGCCGCGCCTTCCTTTAAGGCTGTCGCGAGGTCGAGAACGCCTTCCTGGGGATTTGCCAGGGGGTCGAAGGAGATGATCTCCCGCAGGTTGGGAAGCTTGGGCCTGACGGAGACGATCTTGCTCGTGTGCTCCTTGGTGGCGGTGAAGCACATGACGGCGTCCGAATTCTCGATGACGTATCTGGACTCCTCAGCGGAGTTCGTTGCATAAATCGGAACATTCACCGCACCGATGGACAGGATCGCCATGTCGGCCACCCACCACTCGTACCTGTTCGGTGAGAACAAGCAGACCTTGTCGCCCGGATTGATGCCCTTGTTGATCAGGAAGTATCCGAGCTTCCTCACCATGTCGTTCATCTCTTTCCACGAGATGTCCGTATAGACTCCGTCCTTCTTGTACGCCACAATGGCCCGATCACCGAACTGCTCGACCCTGTTCTGAAATACTGCAGGTATCGATGTTTCCGCGAATTTTGGCATGAACTCCTCCTCAGATAAGAGATATTTATGCAAGTCGTTGATAATGCTGTAGCACATAATACATTAATACATAGGTTTTCACAATTATTTTTTTAAATAATTTTCTATGGACAGCTTTATCTTGAGACGATGCGGGTTTTATTATATAAAGCTGCACGGAACCGGATACTTTAAAGGAGTTTCCAGGTGAAGATAACCGATTCACAGGTTCTGCATGTGGCAGGCCTTGCAAGGCTCAAGCTCGATTCTTCGGAGGTCGAGAGGTTTCAGAGGGAGCTGAACTCCATCCTCGCATACATGGAGATGCTCTCCGAGGTCGACACTGCCGATGCGGCCCCCCTCCACCACACCTTTCCCATGACGAACGTCTTCAGGCCCGATGCTGCGAAGGAATCCCAGGACATATCCGATGCGCTCGGGAACGCCCCGCAGCATGAAGACGGCTTCATCGTGGTGCCCAAGGTCATCGAATAGGGGGAGTGCCGTATGCTCGCCACCGCACGGAAATACCGGAAGTCCGGGAAATCTCCCGTTGACGAGATCGAAGAGATCCTCGAAAGAATCCGCACGGATACTCACAATGCCTTCATCACCGTCGATGAACAGGGAGCGCTCGAGAGCGCACGGCAGGCAGAGAAGCTCATCGAGAGCTCGGACGACCCCCTTATCGGCGTGCCCATAGCAGTCAAGGACAACATCTGCACGAAGGATATCCGGACCACCTGCGCCTCGAATATCCTCACCGGCTTCACCCCCACCTATGACGCCACCGTCGTCGAGAAGCTCAAACGCCGGGGTGCGGTCATCCTGGGCAAGACCAATCTCGACGAGTTCGCCATGGGCTCGACGACCACGACGAGCAACATCGGCCCGAGCCTCAATCCCTGGGACCCCGGGAGAACGCCCGGCGGGTCGAGCGGCGGCTCCGCCGCTGCCGTGGCCTTGAACCTCTGCGCCGGGGCGCTGGGATCGGATACCGGGGGATCGATCAGGATGCCTGCGAGCTTCTGCGGCATCACCGGTCTCAAGCCCACCTACGGGTCCGTGTCGCGCTACGGCCTCGTGGCGTTCGCGTCGTCTCTCGACCAGATAGGGCCCATGACCTCTTCCGCACGGGATGCAGCGCTCCTCTTCGATGCCGTCAAGGGCCACGACCCCCTCGACTCCACGAGCGTCCCCCAAGAGTACCTTCCCACAGACCTCGACGGCCTCGACCTGGACGGCATGCGCATCGGGGTCCCGGACGACTTCTTCGCCGAGGGGCTCAACCCCGAGGTCGAGCAGGCCGTGCGCTTCGGAATATCGATCCTTGAAAACCTGGGGGCAAAAGTCAGGAGGATACGCCTGCCCCACATCAGGTACGGGGTCGCCGTGTACTATATCATCGCAACGGCCGAGGCGAGCTCGAACCTCGCGCGATACGACGGCGTACGCTACGGCTCGCGTGCCCCGCACGCAGAGGACCTCGTCGAGATGTATCTCGAAACGAGGTCGAAAGGCTTCGGCGCCGAGGTCAAGCGCCGCATCATGCTCGGGACGTACGTCCTGTCCGCAGGCTACTACGAGGCGTACTACAAGAAGGCATCAGAGGTCAGGTCCCTCATCGCCAGCGATTTCGACGAGGCCTTTGCCGAATGCGACCTCATAGCCGGGCCCGCCTCTCCGGTCACGGCCTTCGGCCTGGGCGAGATGGCGGACAATCCCTTGAGCATCTATCTTCTCGACATCTACACCATTCCGGCCAATCTCGCCGGACTCCCCGCCCTGAGCATTCCCTGCGGCTTCGACACTGAAGGGCTTCCCGTCGGGATGCAGCTCATGGCTCCCTGTTTCCGCGAGGATCTGTTGCTGGGTGCGGGCATATCCTTCCAGGACCATACGAAGTTCCATCAGGTGAAGCCGTGAGAGGATACGACGCCGTCATAGGGCTTGAAGTACACGCTCAGCTCCTGACCGATTCGAAGATCTTCTGCTCGTGCAGGGCGGCATCGGGCCTTCCGCCGAATACGAACACCTGCCCGGTGTGCATGGGAATGCCCGGGACCCTGCCCGTTCTGAACAGGAAGGTCGTCGAGCTCGGGATGAGGCTCGGGCTCGCGACGAACTGCAGCATTTCGAGGAAGAGCGTCTTTGCCCGGAAGAACTACTTCTACCCCGACCTCCCGAAGGGCTACCAGATCACCCAGCACCGCTTTCCCCTGTGCGAGAACGGGTACCTCGACATCGAGGTGAACGGGGAGGCGAGGCGGGTGAGGATCCTGCGGATCCACATGGAAGAGGATGCCGGGAAGACCATCCACGAAGGCAGGGGGCCGTCGAGCCTCGTGGATTTCAACCGCTCCGGGGTTCCCCTCCTCGAAATCGTGTCGATGCCCGACATCACGGGCACGGAAGAGGCGGTGGCCTACCTGCGCGAGCTCCGGCAGATCCTCATGTACCTGGGCATCTGCGATGGGAACATGGAAGAGGGATCGTTCCGGTGCGATGCCAACGTGTCGGTCAGGCCCGCCGGCACCCGCGTGTACGGCGTCAGGACCGAGCTCAAGAACATGAACTCCTTCAGGAACATCCAGAAGGCCCTCGACTTCGAGATAGACCGGCACATCGGCATCCTCGAATCCGGAGGCGCCGTAGAGCAGGAGACCAGGCTCTGGAACGCGGCCAAAGGCAGGACCGAGTCGATGCGGTCAAAGGAAGAGAGCCACGACTACCGCTATTTCCCCGATCCGGACCTCGTGCCCGTCGAGGTCGACGATGTCTGGATAAGCCATGTCCGCGACACACTGCCCGAGCTGCCTTCCCGGGTCAGGCAGCGCCTCGTCGAGCGCTACGGCCTGCCGGCATACGATGCGGGCGTGCTCACCCAGACCAGAGAGCTCGCGGAATACTTCGAGGAATGCGCAAAAATTCTCGATGCGCCCAAGGAGATCAGCAACTGGATCATGACCGAGGTCCTGCGGGTCTTAAGCGAGCAGGGGATTTCGATTGCGGATTTCGGCGTGAGCCCGGCCGGGCTCGCCGAGCTCATCGGGCTCGTCCGCCAGGGCCTCATCTCCGGCTCGATGGCCAAGGAGGTCTTCTCCGAGATGGTCTCCTCGGGCAGGAGCGCGGCCGGGATCGTGAAAGAGAAGGGCATCTCCCAGCTCAGCGACGAGCAGGAGCTCAGGGATATCGCACGGGGCATCATCGAAGGCAATCCGAACGAGGCGGAAAAGTACAGGGCAGGAAGGACCGGGCTCCTGGGGTTTTTCGTGGGAAAGCTCATGGCTGAAACAGAGGGAAAGGCCAATCCCAGGCTCGCAAGCAGGATATTGAAGGAGCTGCTCGAGACATGAAGCGTCTGCACATAGCCGATACGCACGAGGTCCGTTCGGGTGAGGTGACGGATATCTACTTCGTCCGCACAGAGGAGATCCTCAAGGTCAGACACCTTAACGAGCACGTTTGCATGGAGGTGTTCCTGAAGTCATTTCCCGACGAAAGCTACCGATGGGGCGTCTTCGCCGGGCTCGAAGAGGTATGCACCCTTCTCGAAGGCAGGCCGGTCACGGTGTACGCTGTGCCCGAAGGGACCGTCTTCCGCCCGAAGATACCGGTCCTCGTGATCGAAGGGAACTATCTCGAGTTCGGCGAGATGGAGACCGCCATTCTCGGCTGCCTGTGCCAGGCCTCGGGGATCTCCACGAGGGCATCAAGGTTCAGGGTAGCCGCCGGGGACAAGGGCCTCTTGAGCTTCGGCGCCAGGCGCATCCATCCCTCGATCGCCCCCATGGTCGAGCGCGCAGCCTACATCGGCGGCTGCGACGGCGTATCCACGCTCGCGGGCGCCAGGCTCATCGGAGAAAAGCCGGTGGGCACCATGCCGCACACCCTCATCCTCATCGTGGGAGACACGCTCACCGCCACGCTCGCCTTCGACGAGATCATCGAGAAGGGGATCCCGCGCATCGCGCTCATCGACACCTTCCAGGACGAGAAGTTCGAGGCGATCCACGTGGCCGAGTATATGAAGGAGCGGCTCAGCGGCGTCAGGCTCGACACGCCGAGATCCCGGAGGGGGGACTTCAGGGCGATCCTCGTGGAGGTCCGCTGGGAGCTCGACCTGAGGGGGCACTCGCACGTCAGGCTCGTCGTATCGGGCGGCCTCGGTGTGGAGGATGTCCTCGACCTCAAGGATGCGGCAGACGCCTTCGGGGTGGGAACGCAGATATCGAGCGCAGCCACCCTCGACTTCTCGATGGATATCGTCGAGATAGGCGGCAAACCCATCGCCAAGCGCGGCAAGGATTCCGGCAGGAAGTCCGTGCTCAGGTGCCGGTCCTGCATGCGGGATTACGTGGTGCCCTACGGGCAGACGCATGCGTGCGAGTGCACCGGGGTTCCCGAGCCGCTCCTCGTGAAGGTCATCGATTCGGGAAAGATCGTCTGTAAACTGCCTGCGCCTTCGGAGATCAGGAATCGGTGCCTGAACGAATTGTCCCTCCTGAAGAAAGATGCGCCGGCACGGGAGTTCCTTTGCCTATGATCAGCCCCTTTTCCTTCGACGATCCGGTCTTCACCGTCCTCGACCAGAGAGAGCTTCCCGAAAATGAGGTGTCGATTCCGTGCACATCGGCGGACATGGTTGCCGATGCGATCAGGACCCTGGCGGTCCGAGGGGCGCCTGCCATCGGCATCGCCGCCGCCTTCGGCTGCGCGCTGGCTGCCCGGTCCGGAAGAGGGGAGCTCGAAAGGGCCTCCCGCATCCTCGTCGAATCGAGGCCTACGGCCGTCAATCTCGCCTGGGCCGTCAAGAGGGTGAATGACGCGGTGAAAGACCTGCCCGAGACAGAGCTCTACTCGAGGGCCCTTCACGAGGCGCGCATGATCTGGGAAGAGGAGAAGGCCGCGAACGAGGCCATGGCGAACCTCGGGTCCGGCCTGTTCCCCGAAGGGAAAAAGCACACCGTCCTCACGCACTGCAACGCGGGCTCCCTGGCGACCGGCGGGATCGGAACGGCGCTCGGCGTCATACGAATGCTCCACGCTCGGGGCAAGCTCGAACGGGTCTACATGGACGAGACCAGGCCCCTCCTGCAGGGCAGCCGCATCACAGCCTATGAGATGAAGCGCTCGGGCATTCCCTGCACTCTCATAACAGACAACATGGCCGGATGGCTCATGAGGCTTCGTAAAATCGAT
This sequence comes from Deltaproteobacteria bacterium, assembly GCA_029547185.1. GTDB lineage: Bacteria > Desulfobacterota > Desulfomonilia > UBA1062 > UBA1062 > Phosphitivorax. The sequence continues at coordinate 74,044 of JAKPPU010000125.1, forward strand.
GCCGTGATCGTGGGCGCGGACCGCATCGCCCGGAACCTCGATGCCGCGAACAAGATCGGAACCTACTCCCTGGCAGTGCTCGCGAAGGCCCATTCGATTCCCTTCTACATCGCAGCGCCCCTATCGACGTTCGATCCTGACATCGAATCGGGGGAGGAGATCCCCATCGAGGAGAGGGACGCCTGTGAAGTGCGCTCGTTCCGCGGCAAGCCGTGCGCACCGGACGTGGAGGTCTTCAACCCTGCCTTCGACATGACGGGCCACGAGCTCATCACGGCGATCATAACCGAGAGGCAGGTCTTCTATCCGGGTGAAGCTTCGATTCATTCGGGGAAAGCCGGCTTATAATCTGTTCGGATATCATAGAATCGGATCCTGCTGAGAACCGACAAATCATTACTGTTGTGTTGAATTGAAGTTTCCCCTGACGCATCTCTGTAAATAGATCGCCTCACCCTGTTCACCGGTCTGTCGATATTTGATATCGACTTTCTATAAGCTATCTTATGAATATTATGTCATCGGCATCATGATCAATTCAGAGAATTCCTCGCTTAAGACCGGTTCATGGGATTCGGGCAAAGTTCCTGGTTTCCAAGTGAAGCCGTTGTCGACAGGAGAGGATGATATCGGAAGCAACAGGCTCTTTGTCGATGCAGCTGTCGGAAGAATCAGGGCAAAAAAGGTGATGCTGAGAACTGTTTATGACGCGATCTCCGTATCCCAAGGCCTTCCATGTTATGGCAAAGCCCGCGGGCTCTGCCTGCAACCTCCGGTGCGAATACTGCTTTTTCTTCAATAAGAAATCACTGTACCCCGGGAGCAGACTGCGCATGGGGGACGATGTCCACAAGGAGTACATCCGCCAGCTCCTCGATGCGCACCGGACAACCTGGGTGACCGTGGCCTGGCAGGGGGGAGAGCCTACGCTCATGGGGCTCGATTTCTACCGGCGCTCCCTGGAGCTGCAGGACAGGTACCGGAAGCCCTCGACCGTTATCGAGAACACCTTCCAGACAAACGGCATCCTCTTGACCGATGAATGGTGCCGCTTTTTCAGGGAGAACAATTTCCTGGTAGGCCTCAGCATGGACGGCCCACAGGAGCTTCACGACCGGTATCGCAGAGACCCCCGCGGGCACGGAAGCTTCGACAGTGTCCTCAAGGCCGCCAGGCTGCTTCAGGAGCACGGGGTGGAGTTCAACATCCTCTCCACTGTCAACAGGAAGAACGCCGGCCGCCCCCTTGAAGTGTACCGGTTCTTCCGGGACGTGATCAAGGCCCGCTACATCCAGTTCATCCCCATCGTGGAAAAGGAGGACGCGGCTGTACTCCGGGCCGGCAAAGCACCAACCGGCCGCTCAGTTTCACCTGCCCGATGGGGAAGCTTTTTGAAGGGCATCTTCGACGAGTGGGTCCGAAGGGACGTAGGGGAAACCTTTGTCCTCAACTTCGATGCCGTGCTTGCAGGCTGGCTCGGGCATGCCGGAACCGTCTGCATCTTAGGGCCTTCCTGCGGACTGGGTTTGGCCCTGGAGCACAACGGCGACCTCTACTCATGCGATCATTTCGTGGACCCGGGCCACCTGCTGGGAAACATACTCACCACCCCCATGATCGAGCTCGTCTCTTCGGAAAAGCAGAGGAGGTTCGGCAGAGACAAGAGAGACACGCTTCCCCGGCAGTGCCGGCAGTGCCGGTACCTGTTCCTCTGCAACGGAGAATGCCCCAAGAACCGCCTGATCGAGACGGCAGAAGGGGAGCCCGGCCTCAATTACCTGTGTGAAGGCTATCGTACCTTTTTCAGCCATACGGAAAAATCCATGCAGGACATGGCCGGGCTCATGAGACTGGGCAGGCCTGCCTCGGATGTGATGAGACTGTCAACCGGAAAAGTGCCCCCCGCCCATACGGGTTTTGCCGGGGTCGGGAGGAACGATCCCTGCCCTTGTGGGGCAAGGGATGCTGAAGGGAAACGGCTGAAATACAAAAAGTGCCATGGTGGGCAGATATAGAAAGGAGAAATAGCATGCCACTTAAAGAATACAAACCGGGGACCGCGTTCCCCGGAATCGTGGGGCGGACGGTCGACCAGTCCGAACCGGCCTGGCCCGAGCCCCTGAGGTCAAAGGAGGGCGCGCCCAACGTCCTCTTCATTGTGCTCGACGACACGGGCTTCGGCCAGCTCGGCTGCTACGGAAGCCCCATCAGGACTCCCAACATCGACGCGCTGGCGGCAAACGGCCTGAAGTACACCAACATGCACACCACGGCCCTGTGCTCGCCCACGCGCTCGTGCATCGTCACCGGACGCAACCACCACTCCAACAACATGGCCTGCATTACCGAGGGAGCCACCGGGTATCCCGGCTACAACGGCAACATCCCCTTCGAGAACGGATTCCTCTCGGAGATGCTCCTGCAGCACGGCTACAACACCTTTACCGTGGGCAAGTGGCACCTCACCCCGGCAGACCAGCTCTCGGCCGCGGGCCCGTACGACCGGTGGCCCCTGGGCAGGGGCTTTGAGCGCTACTACGGTTTTCTGGCAGGGGACACGAACCAGTACTATCCCGACCTGGTGTACGACAACCACACGGTCGAGCCCGAGAAGACGCCGGAAGAGGGGTACCACCTGACCGAGGACCTGGTGGACAAGGCGATCTCGTTCATAGCCGACTCCAAGCAGGTGGCCCCGGACAAGCCCTTCTTCCTGTACTTCTGCACCGGCGCCATGCACGCGCCGCACCACGTGCCCAAGGAGTGGGCAGACGAGTACAAGGGCATGTTCGACGACGGATGGGATGCCTACCGCGAAAAGACGTTCGCACGCCAGAAAGAGCTGGGAATCGTGCCGGAAGACGCTGAGCTTTCCCGCCACGACCCGGACGTGAAGCGCTGGGAGGAGTGCTCGGACAAGGAGAAAAAGCTCTATAGCCGCATGATGGAGGTCTTTGCCGGGTTCCTCACCCACACCGACCACCACATCGGGCGCCTCATCGACTTTCTTAAAGATACCGGCGAGCTCGACAACACCCTGACCATGGTCATCTCCGACAACGGCGCCAGCGCGGAAGGAGGGCCCAACGGCTCCATCAACGAGAACAAGTTCTTCAACAACGTCCCGGACTCGCTGGAAGAGAACCTCGCCGCCCTGGACAAGCTGGGCGGGCCCGAGACCTTCAACCACTATGCCTGGGGATGGGCCTGGGCAGGCGACACGCCGTTCAGGAGGTGGAAGCGGGAGACCTACCGGGGTGGCACGAGCGACCCGCTCATCGTCCACTGGCCGGCCGGATTCAAGGCAAAGGGCGAGGTGCGCACCCAGTATGCCCACGCCATCGACATGGTGCCCACGGTGCTGCATGCCCTGGCCATCGAGGAGCCCCTGAGCATCAGGGGCGTGGCGCAGTCCCCCATCGAAGGGGTGAGCTTCGCCCACACCTTCGACGATGCAGACGCCAAGACGAACCGGCACACCCAGTACTTCGAGATGATGGGGCACCGCGCCATCTACCACGACGGCTGGCGGGCGGTCTGCCCCTGGCCGGGCCCGTCCTTCGCCGAGGCGGGCGCGTTCTTCGGCGAGCCCATCCCGGCACAGAAGCTCATCGAGCTCGACGAGAAAGGCTGGGAGCTCTACCACGTGGACGAGGACCCCACCGAGACCCGCAACGTCGCCCACGAGCACCGGGACAAGCTCATCGAGATGATCGCCACCTGGTACTACGAGGCAGGAAAATACAACGTGCTGCCTCTGGACGGGAGGGGGACGCTGCGATTGGCTGAAGAGCGTCCCAGGATCGCCAAGCAGCGCGAGAGCGCGGTCTATTACCCCGGAACGCAGGCAGTCCCCCCCAACACCACGATCAATGTGCTCAACCGCCCCTACAGCATCACTGCTGATGTGGAGATCGGCAAGAGCGGCGCCGAGGGCGTCCTCCTCTCGCAGGGCGGCGTAGAGGGCGGCTACACCTTCTACATGAAGGGAGGCAGGCTCCACTACACCCAAAACTACGTCGCATCGAAGCAATACCACATTGAGACCTCGGAGAACGTGACCGAAGGCCGCCACAGCCTGCGCTTCGAGTTCGAGCCCACAGGCAGGCCGGACATTGCACACGGCAAGGGAAGCCCGGGCCGCGGCCAGCTCTATGTCGACGGCAGGCTCATGGGCCAGGCGGACATACCGGTCACCATCCCGCAGAACATCAGCCTCGGGGGAGGCGTTACCTGCGGGGCAGACACCGGCTCCACGGTGACGCCTGATTATAAGCCGCCCTACCGGTTCACCGGGAAGCTCTTCAAGGTGAAGGTGGACGTGGGCGGAGAGCTCATCAGGGACAAGGAGGCCGAGATGCGCACGATTATGGCACGGCAATAGGGTCGGCACCTCCGGCCGGAGAAGGTGACAGGCCCCTCGCGCAAGCTGGGGCAGCGCAGATCGGGTGCGGGTTCACGATTGTAAAGTTTCTCCAGTACCTGCAGGTATCCCTTCCCGTCAGAACAGGCATGCCCGTCAGGGAGCCATTTCATATCGGCGTTGCTCTGGTCGTGATAGGCCTTGCGCTCCTGGTCATCGCACCCATGGAGCATGTCCGGTTTCTGCACCGCCTGGGCATGGAAAGACATCACAGATTCCCCCCTGACCCTGCTCCTTTCCCATGCAGTCCTGCTCCTGATGATTGGGTTGGCGGCATTGCTCAACATCCTCTTGAGACTGGTCGTGTAATGATCCGACCTACAGCCCGGGGCGGTGTCCACTCCAGATCACATATGCCGCAGCAAGGTGAGGGATGAAGGAGAAACGAGATGAAATTCTATTACACGACAGCTGTAATGTTCTTCAGCTACCTGTATGTCATCACGGCAATGGCATTCATCGGAGTGGCGGTTTCAGGCAGCGAGATCTCTTCGTTGCTGCGGGACAAGAGGCTGATGCTGAAAGTTCTCCTGGCGAATATTCTCCTCGTGCCGGTTCTGGGGCTGGCACTGGTGAATATCCTTCCCATGGCAGAGGGTATCGCGGCTGCAGTAATTCTCCTGGCTGCGGCACCGGGGGGTTTGAACGCCCTTCAGTTCACCACCAAGATCAAAGGCGAGCTCTCGTTTGCCGCAGCGGTGCTGTTCGTGCTGTCCGTGTCATCATTTGTCTTTACCCCCATTGCTGCACAAGCGCTCATGAAGACAGGTATCCATGCTGCAATCCCCTATGGCAGCATCTTTATGACCGCGGCAGGGTTCGTTATCCTGCCTCTTGCAATAGGGTTCAGTGTACACGCATATGCCCCTGCCCTGGGGAAGGCGGTTGCACGGCCGCTCAACCTGATTTCCACTATCTCTTTCGTTATAGCGATCCTCCTCAGCGCTTCGGTTAAAAAAGAGGCATTGCGGGTCATTGGGACCGATGGCCTTGTTGCCATGCTTTGTCTGGTCATCGGATCGATGGTGATCGGATGGCTGCTCGGAGGTCCGGGAAAGGATGAAAAGCGCGTGCTGGCAAGCACGACGAGCAATCGCAATGCAGCCTTGTGCATGATCTTCGCCTTGAGGGGCTTTCCCGATGAATCGACGGCCCTGGCAATACTGGTTTTCCTGCTTCTGGCCGTTCCGATGAACATGATTTTCACCCTGTATGAGATGTTCAGGGGAAGACAGCATAAACATCCACCATCTTACCCTGCAGAATGAAAAAGGAGGACACATGGGAGAACACCCTGTTCCCGGAGGCAAGAGCAGCTTCACCCTGTTCACAAACGATCCGCTCGTCAGGCTCATGAAACGTTTTCATCCGGCAATGCAGGGAATGCCCTTCTTCCTCATGAATGTCCTGACCGTCTGGCTCATCACCTGGATCCCCTTGCTCCTGCTTACCCTCATACAGGGAAGAGCAGCGGCCGGGGACATCGATATCCCCTTCCTCTCAGACTTCTTCACCCACACAAGGTTCCTGTTTGTCGCCCCTCTGCTCCTGCTTCTCCCCTTTTTCCTGGAGCCGAGGGTCGAGGAGGCGCTCACACAGCTCATCGATCGGAGAATGGTCGACGAAGCCACCATGCCCCTATACTTAAGCGCCATTGCTAAAACAAGAACTTTCGTCGGCTCGGTCCCGGCCATGGCCTTCATGCTAGGGATCGTTGTTCTCGCACAGCTGCTGGATATCAGGAGGGGGCTCTTGCAGGATGTCACGCTCTGGCAGTTCACTGGCGCGGGAAGGTCATTGTCGGACCTCACTCCTGCGGGATGGTGGCTCTACCGGGTGAGCATCCCCGTGTTCCAGTTTCTCCTCCTGAGGTCGTTCTGGCATTACCTCGCCTGGGCCGGGTTCCTCTTCAGGGTATCACTGCTCAGGCTCCGCCTCGTCCCTGCCCACCCCGACCAGGCAGGAGGCATCAGGTTTCTGGGCATGAGCCAGATACTCTTCACGCCCTGGACCTTCGGTCTTTCCTCTGCCTTTGCATCCGAGATAGGCATGAGGATCATGTATGCAGGTACGCCCCTGGGTTCTTTCCAGAACATAGTCGTGCTTTTCCTTGCACTGTTTCTGACAGTCCTGCTGCTGCCGCTCCTGGTGTTCTGCCCCATGCTCGCCAAGGCAAAGAAGATCGGGCTCTTGCAATACGGCCTCCTTGCAGGCGATCTGCTGAGATCGTTCGATGCACGCTGGATGACCGGGAAAAAAGCCGCAGGAGAAGAAATCCTCACCGCCACGGACCCTTCGGCCACCACCGATTACCTGAGCACCTACATGGTCCTCAGAAGGATGAGGCTCTTTCCCTTCGACCTGATGATCGTGGCCGTTCTCCTGGCCTCGATGATCGTGCCGATGCTGCCCCTGCTCCTGACGGTCGTTTCCCTGACCGAAGGAATTATCAAGATCGTAAAAATCCTGGGATCGTAGAGAACCGGCCGGTTGCGGAGGGACCCCATCACAACGCCCGTTTCACTGTCACCCTTTTAGAAACCGAAAGGTGACGGTGAAGCGCAACCCCCAGTCCGGACCGCCCTCAGGAGCCGACAGGTCCGGCCGGGGGATGAAAGGTGCGCAGGACCCCCATGCCCGGGGGCGCATCAGTGGCCCGCCCCGCTTGTGGACTCGCCCATCTTTGCGAGGGCATCGTCGATGGTGAACGAGGCCGCCGTCTGCCGTGGCGGGAATTCCTTGAATGTCCCGGCAAATTTCCCTGCGATTACCTGCGCCGCGAAGATGATGTAGTCGTGGTGGAGGAACCAGTCGTAGTACGTGTTCGACGTGATGTCTGCCCGCTCGTACGGGTCGGTCCTCAGGTTGAAGAGCTTCGGAAGCCTCAGCGGCGTAAACGGCTCTGCCCAGACGCGCAAGGTCCCCGGCGCCCGCTGCTCCATGAACACGATCTTCCAGTTGTCGTACCTCAGCGCCAGCACGTCGCCGTCATCGCTGAAATAGAAGAAGAGGGTGCGGGGGCTCTTTTCCTCCTTGCCGGTGAGATACGGAAGGAGGTTGAAGCCGTCGATGTGGTTTTTGAAGGTCTTGCCGTTGGCCGTGTGGCCCTTCTTGAGCTTCTCCATCACATCAGGCTCGCCGGCCATGGCGAGGAAGGTGGGCAGCCAGTCGTGGTGCTGGACGATCTCGTTGGAGACCGAGCCCGCCGGGATCCTGCCGGGCCAGCGGACGAGCATGGGGACCCGGAAAGCCCCTTCCCAGTTGGTGTTCTTCTCGCTGCGGAAGGGCGTCATGGCGCCGTCCGGCCAAGTGTTCATATGGGGGCCGTTGTCAGTACTGTACATGACGAAGGTGTCCTTCGCGATACCCAGCTCATCCAGAAAATCCAGCACCCCGCCGACGAGCTTGTCATGGTCGATCATGGTGTCGTGATATGGTGACTGCCACCGCCCGGCCTGTCCGAGGCTCTCCGGCTTCGGATGCGTGAACAGGTGCATGTGCGTGGTGTTAAGCCAGACAAAGAAGGGCTTGCCGGCAGCGCACTGCCGCTTGATGAAGTCCTTTGCAGCAGCCGCGAACTCGTCATCAATGGTCTCCATGCGTTTCTTCGTGAGCGGGCCGGTGTCCTCGATCTTTTGCTTGCCCACCCGTCCCCACCGCGGCTCCTCGGTCGGGTCGTCCTTGTCGGCGGCCCAGGAGTGGATGACACCGCGCGGGCCGAAGTTTTTTCGGAAGTTCGGGAAGTCCTTCTCGGGCGGGTAGTCGTACATCTCGGGCTCTTCCTCGGCATTGAGATGGTAGAGGTTGCCGAAGAACTCGTCGAAGCCGTGCACCGTGGGCAGGAACTTGTTCAGGTCTCCGAGGTGGTTTTTGCCGAACTGGCCGGTCGCATAGCCGTGGTTCTTGAGGAGCTCGGCAATGGTCACGGTCTCGGGCTGCAGCCCGATGGGCGCGGCAGGGATTCCGACCTTCGAGAGGCCGGTGCGGTAGACGCTCTGCCCGGTGATGAAGGCTGCCCTGCCCGCAGTGCAGGACTGCTCACCGTACGAGTCGGTGAACATCATACCTTCCCTGGCGATGCGGTCGATGTTGGGGGTCCGGTAGCCCATGAGCCCGAACGTGTAGCAGCTCAGGTTCGCGATACCGATATCGTCGCCCCAGATAACGAGAATATTGGGCTTTTTTTCAGCCATGATCTTTTTCTCCTTTTTTATCCGGGAGCGATGATGCCTGATCGAATTACGGTTGTTTTTCCTGCTCCCGTGAATAACCGGGGAAAACGGTCTTCCAGTCCTTCTTCATGCTGACGACCGTCCAACCCCGTTTGGGCGCCTCGTCGAGGGCGCGGTCGAGCCTGCCCACGGGCGACGAGCGGTCGTAGGCGTACTCGCGCACAGCGTCGTCGTGGTGGACGAGGAGCCCGAATTGCGGCCCTGCACCGGACGTGACCCATTGCAGCATCTGGAAGTCACCGTCGGAGTTGCCGAATGCGGCAATGGGCCGGCGGCCGATGAACTTGTTGATGCCCACCGGTTTGCCGTCATGGTCGTTGATGAAGTCGATTTCCGGCTCCCGGACAAGCACCGGCTTTCCGTCCCGGACCTCGAACCTCGTCAGGTTGCTGCTGCCGATGACCTGCTCGGGCGGTATGCCGTAGCGATTCCCGCTGAACGTGCGGACGAACTCGATGCCCCCGCCCGACACGATGTAGGTTTTGAATCCGTTGGCCCGGAGAAAGGCCAGCAGCTCGAGCATGGGCTGATACACGAGGTCGGTGTATGGCTTGCCGAACTTCGGATGCCGGGCCGTGACCAGCCAGTCTTTCACGATGAGGCCGAACTCTTCCGTAGTCATGCCTGCGTGGGTAGCCATCACGAGCTCGGCGATGCCCTTTGGGCCGGAGGCTGCCAGGGCCTTTGTGTCATTTTCGAGCACGGCCTTGAATGGCTGCGTGTCCTTCCATTCGGGATGCCGGGGTGCCAGAGCGCGGACGCGGTCGAAAACGAAGAGGCCCTGGACATACATGGGCTGCTCGACCCAGAGCGTGCCGTCGTTGTCAAAGACGGCGATACGCTCCATGGCCGGTACGAACTCCGGCCTACCCTGTTTCGTGACCCTTGAGACGAATTCAGTGATCGATCTTTTTGCAGCGCCGTCATTCCAGGACGGCAGGGGATCGGCCTGTGCAGAAACCTGCTGCCCGAGGACAGGAAGGAATCCCAGCGTTGTCAGGAAAGTGAGAACGATTCTCTTCATACAATGTTCCCGATATCATATTAATTTGTACGCTCTTTAGAACCTGAAACCCAGACCTGCCAGCCATCCCTGTGTCATGGTATCGATGAGTAAATCATCCTTGTCGTAATCGACGTCCAGCCATCGGTAGCCTGCCCTGAGTGTGATTGTGTCATTCAATGACAGCCTGATCACGGGTATGACTTCCCATGCGAGATCGGAACCCACCCCGAACCCCCCGATATCGGCCAGCACGCCTGCTCCGAACCTCTCCGAAAAGGAAAGGGAGAGGTTCGTACCCACAATCGGATCCACCCATTCCTCGGTCTGCGAGGCAGATCCCAGCGGTGAGATCTCGATGTCGACCTTGTATCTGTTGTAGCGGCCGCCGATAAACGCATCGATTGAATGGGAATCCGTTTTTTCGGCGATACGATATCCTATGGAAAGGCTGGCCAGGACCGTATCGATTTCGGAGGATACGCTCAGCAGCGGGAACTGCCGGTCTTCCTTGAGCTTGAGGTACGAAATATCTCCCAGGGCGAGCCATTCCCCCTTGCGGATTGTTATGAAGGTCGCCGCGCCTGAGTCGAAGTCGTCCCAGACATCCGAGAAACTCATATCGAAATGAGCCGATGGGAGGTTGTTGACGGCTACATTTCCATCAATAGCCATTGCCCAGAAGTATGGGCTGATCTCGAAGCTCAGCCCATCGTCCCCGGCACGGGCTCGGCCGGAAGGGATGATTGCCGTTGCCGAGACCAGTAATACAACCATTACTGTTTTCGTCATTTATATCCTCCTTGCCATCCCATGCCTGCCGAGTGGGAAAATGGGTATGATAAGCATCTGAGAAGGATGTGCCGGATCTGATCAGATCATGCTGAGGGGACAGATGCTGCACGTTCCGATTTTTTACACAGTTCTCTATGATCTGTGCACGATCGTGGAAAAAGCTTGGGCCTGTCTGGGAATCGTCTTTTCCGTTAATCCGGCTTCTTCCGCTTGCCACTCCAATGGCGAAAGGCCTCGATCTGGTCGTCCAGATGTGAAGCGACATCCGCACCCTCTGTCTCAGCAAGGATCTTGTACATCTCGATGGCAGCCAGGGCCAGCTTGTCCTGAGCCCTGAGAATGAAGACCGGCTCGTCGTTTCCTATGTGAGGGATCGAGATATTTCCATATTTCCCGGTAACTGCCATGATCTACCTCCTACGGGATTATATGAAAGAGAAATAAGCATGTCGGCTTACTATTCAATACAATGCCTCCGGATACACTATTCTCCGGGCTCCGGCTTCTGCTGCAGGGTCATGATATTATTTTCCCCGATGGATACGGAGGTGCCGAGGAGCTTACCCTCTCTATTCAAAACATCGTATATCCATAATACATCGGCAGGCTGAGCAAGGCGTATCCTGAACCTGTAAACCTGGGTCGGGACCATGTGAAGCCGTACGAGCCGTCCGCTCCACGGGTCGACATCGGGAAAGTACATGAGCCCGATGTCGCCTCGGTACTGTTCATGGCCGGATATGCCTTCATAGTCGTTTATGAAATCGCCGCATCCATACAGGATGAGCTTCTCGTGATACACCTCAATGCCCAGCACATGGTGAGACGAGTGGCCATGGATGACATCCACCCCTGCCTCGTCAATGAGCGTGCAGGCAAACTCCCTGTGTTCGCCCGGAATGGCATACCCCCAGTTTCCTCCCCAGTGAATCGATGCCACGACAATATCTCCTGCCTGCTTTACCGACCGCACCTGATCGCCGACTGCACGAACCGTCTCTTCAGACAGATCCGGCAGGAGGTTTATTCCGGGCTTGTTCGGTGCGGCCTTCCAGGCGCAGGGGATGCCGCTCGTTACCGTACCGAATGAGAAAACAATGACACGGCCTTTCCCGGAAATGTCATGTATCGCCGGTGCTGCAGCCTCTGCCATGTCGCGCCCTGCACCTGCACTCTTTATCCGGACCTTTTTCAGCGTCTCGACTGTTTCGAGAAGCCCGTCATATCCCCAGTCGAGCACATGATTGTTCGCCAGCGAGCAGCAGTCTATCCCGGCTGCCGTGAGACAGGGTATGTTTCCGGGATTCATCCGGTAATTTATCCCTTTGCCCTTCCAATATTCGTCGCTCCTCGTAATTGCCGTTTCCAGGTTGATGATCTTTACATCAGGGGTCATCTGTTCAAATATCTTCAGCGCATCTCCCCAGATGTACGAGAAATCAACCGGCCAGGGGATATCACCGTGAACCGTCTCGGCAAGCTCCACATACCCGAAGGCACTGAGCATGTATGATTCGTGAATGGTGGAGTCGCCGGGGCAGGGAAGTATCTGGTCGATGCCTCTTCCCGTCATGACATCCCCGCACAGGAAGAGGGTGACGAAGCGATTTCTTTCCCGAGGGAACTTTGAAAACAATTTCATGCTATCCTACTGGATTACGATCGGGCAGGGACTGCGGTCTCTCTCCATTCACGACCCGTCCACCTGCCATATTGACATCGCCATCGTGCTTTCCCGGTTCAAGATTCACCTGCCCGGGCCGGACAAGGAGATATCAGAGAAGGCATAGCTTCTTCGACAGGATACCCCTTCCGGCATGACTGAATTGACGTTGATCGGTATCCTTTGACGAGACAGTCAGGTCGGACATACTCCCCTGGCAGAAGACCTCTCTCCTGCAGAAAGCGGGATTTAAGATACATTCGTTCTTCCCGGACCCGAGCCCGGGACGCATCAGAACGTCATGTGCCTCTTGCCGTTTCCGTTCCTGGGGGTGGAGATGATGAGGCGGTACTCTCCCTTGAACCACTCTTTCTTGAGCATCCTGTCTTCAGTGACCGAGATCTCCGACCTGTCGAGGAGATCGTAGAAGTCCCTGTCATAGGTCACCCTGCCGAAATCGATGGTGGTGACGTACTTGAGCTTCGGCTTGATGACCTCGAGCAGGTGCGATTTGTCCTTGAACATGGTCTGGAAGAACACGACCTTTCCGTGCGGCTTGAGCCAGGGCTTTATGCGGTCGAGCACGAGCTGCTGGTTCTCGAAGAGCATGAAGCTCATGCTGAAGAGGATGTAGTCGAAGTACGCATCTTCCGGAGGCGCATAGGACTCGACGGGCGAGTAGTGCACCTCGATCTGGTCGCTGAGCTCCCATTGCCTGATGAGGCTCTTGCAGTGCTTGAGATAATCCCTGTTGATGTCTATGCCAGTGATCTGAAGACCTTTTGATTTTATGATGTCGTGGTACTGACGGATCATGATCCCGTTTCCGATACCCACATCGAGGATCTTCGACTCGGGAGGGAAGTAATCGAGGCAGTTCTTGTAGCAGATGTCGGTCACATCGTCGATTATGAGCTTATAGAGATAGTTCCTCATCTCATCCGTCCTATGCACTTATAATAACCGAATGCATTCATATAAGAAGCACACCCGGTTTTCAAGCCCAAATTCCAGAAGAATGAAAATACTTATAATGTAAAAACCGCTACTTGAAGGCTATGACTGCCTCTTCAGGTGATACGGCCCCGATGAAGGAAAGCAGGCCGGTGAAAGCGGGAGACATCCTTCTTCAAGCATGCCGGCAGCAGGGAGCAAGCATCATAGCGAGCGCCTTCCCGCAATGACCCGGTCGAGGCGGCGGCTGACAGCCTCGGCAAAGACCCTGTGCCCGTGCTCGTTCGGATACCGGGTATCGCTCAGGACGAGATCGGAATTCTTAAGCCCCGTATCGAGGAGGTAGCCGGCCCAGAAGGTATGGACCGGGATGAGCTCGCAGGCGAGGTCGACCGCCACCTCTCTCGATGCGCGGTAAAAGATCTGCAGGGCATCCATGTCATAGGGGTCGTCGAAGGTGTGCGAAGTGAGCAGGCAGACGACGGGCGAGAAGAGCTCACGGGCGAGCTTCACCATGTGCACGAGGTTTTCCTTGTACTCCGAGCGGTACACGGGAAAGAACGCATCGTCCTCCCCGAAGTGGATGAGGAGAATATCCGGACGGTACGGCGTGATGTCCTCGTGGAAGGTCCGGATGCCGTCAAAGGAGTTGTCGCCCCTGCGCGAGCGGTTCACGACCTCGATGCCCCGTTCGCCGTAGCGCCCTTCGAGGATGTCGGCATATCCGCGGGTGACGCCGTATCCCGATGCGATGCTTCCCCCGCGGATGACGATGCGTCTGCCCGTCCCTTCATCCATGGGGAGCCATCCTCGAAGGATCTCGTGCAGGGAAGCAACGTTCGGGGATCATTTCTTCAGGAGGGCCTTGATCTTTCCCGCAGTCTCCCGAGAGTATAATCTGCACTTTCCCCTCGTCCCGTCAGGAGCGATCCCTGACTTTTCGATGGCCTTCTTCACGTCCTTTTCCGGAACCCCCCATTCCTGAGCGAGCCTGGCCGCGGTGAGCATTACCTTCTCGGACATCGCCGTACCCCTTTTTCGATCGCATGGAAATTTTTTAAGGTGACAAGCGTGAATGTATCCCTTTTCCCTCGATGAGGCAAGCCTTTGGCCCATGCAGGTCGGATTTATCGGCTTCAATTCTTGTCATTATACTCGAGCTGTTCAGAGCATCACTGCTCTCTCCTGCGAGAGTGCCTGCAGGGAAGAGCAGGGGACCTGGCTTCAGGACAGGAGCCAGAGGAAGCCGGCCGCTGTCGCGAGGGTGAGCACGGTCACGGCGATCCCCGTGGGGGCGTGCGTCCTCCAGCCGATAGAGATGCCGTGCTGGGCCGCGGATTCGACGACGATGATGTTGGCGATGCTTCCGACGATGAAGAGGTTCCCTGCCAGCGTGCTGCTCAGGGCGAGCACGGGGCCGGCAAGGGGATGATGCGCCAGCGGGAGCAGGAGCATCACCGCAGGCACGTTCGAGACCGCATTGCTCAAAAGCGCAGTGATGCCGAAGAGCCATGCCGGACCGCCCGGATCGATCCCGTATCCCGTGAGACATGCAACCACACGTTCGGGCACGTGGGTCTGCGCAAAGGCATGGTTGACGACGAAGAGACCGCAGAAGAGGACGAGGATCTGCCAGTCCACGAGGCCGAGCATGTCCCGCGAGTGCATCTTCCGGCTCATGAGCAGGAGTCCCGCAGCGCCCAGCGCCATGATGTCTCTCGGGAGCGGCGTCGCCACAAAGGCGACAAAGAGAATCGAGGTCATGAAGAGCGCCTTTGCCGACTGCCAGGGGTTCCACGGGGCGATCTCCTCGGACGGAGGCTCGCAGCCCTCCCCGCCGTTCTCCCAGCGTCCTCTGAACCGCCATGCAATGACTGCCCAGGTCATGAAGAGGCCTAAGAGCGACGGAATGCCTGCCATGAAGAGATACCTTGAGAAGGAGAGGTTGAGCGCCTGGCCGATGAGGATATTCTGGGGATTGCCGATCAGGGTGGCTGCCGATCCGACGTTGGACGCACAGGCAACGGCCAGGAGGAACGGGACAGGGTCGAGCCTTCTCATCCTGCACGCATGGATGAGCACGGGCGGGATGGCGAGGCACACGATATCGTTCATGAAGACGGCGGAAAGCACGCCGGTGAGGAGGATGACCGCCAGGAGGAGAGTGTGAGGAGAGACCTCCATTGCCGTGACGGCTTTTGCAGCGCGGGTATAGAATCCGCCGAGCCTGAGCTGGGCCGAGATCACCATAAAGGCAAAGAGCAGGGTGATCGTCGATATATCGACGGACTGAGCCGCCTCGTCCAGATTCACCGCTCCGATGCCTATGAGCACGATGGACCCGAGGAGGGCGACGCCGGTCCGGTCGAGCTGCAGGCGTGGCAGCCTGCCGAGGAGCATGCCCAGGTACACGATGAGAAAAACTGCCACGACCGCCTGCGTCACGGCGTGCAACAATACCGCGCTTCCATGCCGTGCGCAACGGGAATCATGCACGGCGACGGCATGTTACTCCCCACAGCCTTTAAAAAGGCCGGTTTGCAGAATCCCCAAACAATGGTATCAAGGAGGGCGGGACCTGAGTTGTACGCTCCCTGGCGTGTTACTGACTGTTAAGGATGGAATGCTTGAGGATCCGGATTGCGATACTTATCTCCATACTCCTGTGCTGTTTCTCTTCCGCACATGCCGACGGGATATTTCTCGAAGGTGGCCAGGGCTTCCACCACTCCACGCGCTCCCAGTGCCTGTTCCTCTCGTATCAGAGAGACTCGTCCCCGCTCTTCGGTCTGGACAGCTATTACAAGGCAGAGCTCGGGGCCTGGAACGGACAGCACCGGAATGGTGCCTTCGTCCTCGCCAAGGAGATACGAATGACGCTGCATGAGAAATCGTATATCTCCTTCGAGCCGGGCGCTGCTTACCTGAGAAGGACCACGGACAACCTGGGAACGCGTCTGCAGTTTGCGCTCCGGTTTGCCCTTGGCATGCGGACAGGGCAGTACGACCTCTCGCTCGGCTATAGACACTTCTCGAACGGGAAGGGGGTTTTCCACTGGACTGATACGGAAAACTACGGCGAAAACTTCGTCACGTTCCAGATAGGCTGCCTCTTGTGAGCTCTGAGGGTGCTCGTCCTCTGCTTTGAAGGCATGTCAGGGGTGCATGACAACCTTGACCACCCCGTCCTCACGTTTGCTGAACATCTCGCAGGCCCTGGGTGCATCGTCGAGCGTTGCCCTGTTGGTGATGAGCTCCGAAGACCTGATCCTCATTTTCTCGATGAGGTGCAGCAGGAGCTCGTTGTATTTTTTCAAGAGGTTCTTTCCTGATTTTCAACAAAGGCCCGGTCTCTGACTGCGCCTTCGGCAGAAGGCATAAAGGCGATCGAGTACCGGCGGAGATCTCCCGCCCCGGCAGACACGGTATGCCCTTGCATCGCCCCTCTCGGGCACGATCGGCTACTCGGCGTAGATCATCTTCCTCGTCATTCCTCCGTCGACGATGAAGTTCTGGCCTGTGATGAACCCGGCCTCTTCGGAGAGCAGATAGGAGGCGAGCGATGCGATGTCTTGGGGCCTTCCCACCCGGCCTGCAGGGTGCTGGGCGTGGTCCTCGGGCCGGAGCGGCTCTCCCTTCGTGTCGATCCATCCCGGGCTGATGCAGTTCACCCGGATCAGGGGACCCAGGCTTACGGCGAGCGAATGGGTGAGGGAGACCACGCCCCCCTTCGAAGCCGAGTAGGCAAAGGTGTTCTTCTCGGATTGGAGAAAGCGCGTGGACGAGATGTTGACGATGGCCCCTTTCGAGCCCCGGAACAGGGGATAGGAATGCTTGGCCATGAGGGCGATCGAGGTGAGGTTGACGGCAAGCACGCGGTTCCACCTGCCGATATCGAGGTGCTCGATGGGGGAGCCGAACCCTTCGGCGATGCCTGCATTGTTGACGACCGCGTCGATCTGCCCGTAGTCTGCGTGAACCTTCTGGAAGGCACGGTAAACCGACTCCTCGGATCCCACATCTGCGTCGATGAAATCGATCCTCCCGATCGCCTCGAGCTCGGATGCAGCCCTGATGCCTTCATCCCGGTCGATGTCGAAGATGACGACCGAGTAGCCGTCTTCGAGAAGACGGCACGCGATCGCCCTGCCGATGCCCCTGGCGCCTCCGGTCACGATGGCCCTCACCCCGCTCTCGAAATCGCGTCTCTTCATAGACTGTCCTTACCGAATAGCATAAGCCCGAATCCTCCTCAGTCAAGCTCGCAGCTCTCTCTTTGCGGTATGGAGCAGGGCGCGGCACCGTGAGGGTGGGAAGGCTTACCTTTGGCCGATCAGGATCACGCCGGGAAATACAAGGAGACGCTTTCCCTTACCTCCCGGAGCCAGGCCTGCCGCTGGCCCGGCGTGCTCGTGACCACGACGCCGAACGTCTTCCGGTGGAAGCTGGTTATTCCGCAGAGGCCGAAAACGCAGTTCTTCCAGAGGGTTTCGAGAGGGTCGCCGAAGACCTTCTTCTCCCGTGCGGGAGGCGTATTCGAGGTGTTGAACACGAGCACGGTGTTCGCTTCGAGCAGGCCTCTCGGAACCCCTCCACCCGAATCCCCTTCGAGAAACTCGTAGGCGACTCCGGGTCGGATGACCCTGTCGACCCATCCCTTCAGTATGGCCGGCGGCTGCCCCCACCAGTTTGGGTGCACGATGATGATCCCGCGGGCCAGCGCGATCTCCCTGCAGTGATTTTCTATGAGTGTGGGAAGAATAGCATTCCGTGCGGCCTCCTCCCGGGGAAGGACGGGATCGAACCCTTCACCGTACAGGTCGTGGAAATAGACGTAGTGGCCGTTCCTGTAGAGCTCTTCAACCGCCGCGTTCGCGATGGCATGGTTGAAGCTCGATGGATCCGGATGGGCCAGGATAACCGAAACGATCATTACTTCTTCCTTTCCTTTTAAGAGAATTACCACTCAAGCACGGCAGGGAAAAGGGGAATCTTGCCTGTCGGGCAGCAGCGCACCGTTCTTGTTTTCAGGCCGGGTGCGGTTACTATCAATTTGTAAGCAATCGGGAAGGAGAAGCAGATGGTAAGCTGCAATATGATGAAGAAAGGCGAGGTCTACGGGTGCAAGGAATGCGGCATCGAGATCGAGGTCATCCGCGAATGCGATAAGGCCAAAATTTCCTCGTACGAATGCTCGAGCGGGAGCGGCTGCTCGTTCACCTGCTGCGGCGAAGACCTCGTAAAGAAAAAGTAATCATCAATCCAGAGAGGAAAGGGCCGCCTCTCCATCCGGAATCATATAGCATGAGCCCCAGGGCAAGCCCCGGATCCTGTTCCGCGGCAAGCTGCGGAGAATTGACCCACGGAAGACTTGAAAAGGCCTGAGCTCACTTCATGAGCACGTTCTTCATGAAGAATCCCTTGACCATCCTGGCACAGCGGTCTTTTGCCCTGTCGAACTCGGTCCGGTCGACCGGCCCTGTCCCGAAGACCGAGTGCGTGAGGCTGCTGGTCGGGTCATCCGTATCGAAGATCACGGCGTGGAGCCTCCTTGGATGATGCCCCGGATTGACCGCCAGGGTAGGGCCGATCGCGGTGCGGAAGAATCCCGACATGTACGGGGCCTCGTGGATATGGCCGTGAAGGCTCACGAGAGGCTTTGCTCTCCTTATATACTCCGTGATCGAGCGCGAGCCGATGGGTCTGCCGGTGTACAGGGTGTCGAGGCCGGTGGCATAGGGCGGGCAGTGAAAGACGCAGATCGTTTTCGCCGGATCGCCTCGGGAAAGAGAGGCCAGCTCCTCCCCGATGCTCGGCCTCAATGCTGCATAGGCACCTTCAGGGCTCACCGTGACGCCCTCCCTCGTGCTCGTGAGGGCGTACCTGCTCGGGATATACCTGTCCGTGTCCGTATCCCTTCTCACGAAGTCCTTTACCCAGAATGACGAGTCGGTAACGCAGCCGTAGCCCGTGAAGACAATGCCTTTTGCGGTCACGCTGTCGAGGTGTATGCAGGTTGCCGCATGCACCGAATCTTTCAGGTGCTCGAGAGCCGTGGACCAGTCATGGTTGCCCGGAACGTAGAGGATGAGGATGCCGGGGTGGCATCGGCTGAAATCCTCCAGAAAGCGGGCCAGGAACGAATCGATGAACGTGAACTGGGCCCGGAGCGAATCGGTGAACTCGAAGCCGCCGGTCACGAGCCTGTATGGGTGCCTGAGCCTCGTGGGGAGCAGGTCCCCGCCGATGAGGATGCACTCCGCCCCTTCGTTGACGGCGTACTCGAACGCCTCCTCATACAGGGGAGACCTCCCGTGAAGATCGCAGGTGAACGCTACTCTCATAACAAGAAAGACTGCCTTTCCCGTGGGTTCATTCTGATACTATCATACAAACATCCTCTTGATAAGAAAATCGGCTGAGCCGGGTCGCTCAGCCGATATCCTCCTTGATTGGAGGAAGGTTTGTGGGGTGTTGCGAGAAGATTCTCCTGCAGACACACGTCGGGTGAGAGCAGCAGATGGTGTTTTCTTATGTGGTTCGAAACGAACGTGACGGTGAAGCCGGTTATTCCAGTTTACCGACCTCTATGTTTACATCTGCGGTTGATCGATAGTTCATATCGGGGAGCTTGTTCAGCAGGTCAATGACGTTGGCGGGCGCGTTTCTGCTCTTGGCATGCTCAATCAAGCCCTGCTTTTTCTGCGGGAAATCTATACCTTTGATGTATTCGAGGATTTCACCTGTACTCACCATAGACTCCCTCCTTGGTTTGCCTTCTTGAGGCAATGCCGGATCACTCAATCTCGCCGACAGCATGAACGATGTCTGCGGCACTCCTGAACTTCTGGTCGGGCATCTTGTTCAGGATGTCCATTACAGCCTTTGATGCATTCCTGCTCTGGGCGTACTTGATGATTTCCGATTTGCTCTTGGGCAGATCTATCCCTTTGATCGCCTCTAATACTTCAGCAGTGCTGACCATCTTCGTACCTCCGTGTGTTTTTTGCGTCCCTTTAGCGAGACATTAGTTTTATTAATACGTCTTCCGGATTCTATCTCAAATCATCATGAGCATATCATATATGCACCTGATAATACCCGGAGTGAGCAGTATGAGAACTCTTACAGAGGTGGATTAAAAGAGGAGGATATTCTGTTGCCTCCATCAGATCACCAGATCGTTCTGCACATGGCACACGCCGGCGGTAAACTCGGCAATCTCTTCAGCATCCCGGAAGTCATCGTAGGAATTGACGGTTCCGTTCAGGATCACGGTACAGTCCTTCACTGATACGTTTATCTGGCTGGTATCGACCGTTGACCTGTCGAGCGCATCAAGGATGTCCTTCCGGATAGCCTCGTCGCTGACCGGATTGCCGGGCTGTACCTTGAGATCGTTCTTGATCTCGATTACGCCTCCGATATTGGAAGCGAGGTCCCGGGCCTTCTCTTTCTGCCAGTATGAATCGGCAGTGCCCGACAGGGTTACGACGCCGTGGTCTACCGAGACCTTTATTTTCGAGGCGTCGATGTCGTGATTCCATTCAAGGATGCTCTCTACCCTGAGCCTGATCTGGTCGTCGTCGGGCATCCCGATCGAACCGGGCCTGACTCTCAGGTCGTTCTCAACCGAGCTCACCCCGTCCACGATATACACATCCTGCTCGGCCTCCCATTTGTCGGGATAGGCAGGCACAGTCCCTGTCAGCACGACCTTATCGTTCACCACCTCGACGTTGATGTCCCGTGCATCGATGCTGTGATCCCAGCGCAGCTGGGAGAGAATGGCTTTTTTGATGCTCTCTGCCCGTCTTCTTTCCATGTTCATGGTATCTTCTCCATTTCCGGGTCCCGGGGAGGGTGCTCCCTGCTGCAGGATAGGGATCTTTGCGAAGGAAGTACCGGATCTCAGGCGATCACCAGCTCGTTGCGTACCTCGATGACCCCGTGGGTGAACTTTGCGATCTCTTCAACGGTCCTGAAGGCTTTATAATTATCGACGATGCCTCTTAAGGTCACGATGCCGCCCTGTACCGTCACATCCACCCTGCCGGTGTCGATCAGGGTATGCCTGTCCAGGGTGTTCAGGATGTCGCCCTTGATAGTCTGGTCGGCGGTTTCTTCGGGAAGGCGTACCTTCAGGTCATTGACGACGTCCACGACTCCGCTTACACCCGAAGCGAGGTCCCATGCCCTGTCTTTCTGCCGGCAGGAAGGAACGGTCCCGTACAGCGTCACTACCCCGTGGTCCACCGAGACGAGTATCCCCGATGAATCGATGGACGGGTTCCAGTTGAGCACATTCTCCACCCGGAGTCTGATATCGGTATCGCTGGGTGCCGGAGACACCGCCGGGACCACCTTGAGCCGGTTGTCCACGGATCGCACACCGGGTATGGAGTACGCGTCGTCTTCGGCCTGCCACCTGTCGGAATAGCTCGGCACCGTTCCGATCAGTATCACCCTGCTGCCCACGACCTCGACACGGATATCCTTTGCGTCGATCCTGTTGTCCCAGACCAGGTGGGTGTTCACGTCATCCCTGATTTTTTCTTCTCTGCTCAATTCCATGGCGGCATGCTCCGTTGTCCTTTTTCCTCCTGGGGCCGCTCCTGCAGACTATCCGACCCTGAGATCATTGCTCACGGCGGTCACGCCCTCTGTGCAGCCTGCGATGTCCTCCACGGTGCAGTATGTGCGGTAATCTCCTACGGTCCCTTTCAGGGTGACGAGCCCTTTATCCACGGAGACATCGACCGCGCCGATATCGATATTGAGCCTTTCAATGGTTTCATCCATGGATTCAATGATCTCCAAGTCCGTCACCCCGGCGGGCGGCTCGACCTTCAGGCGGTCCACCACCTCATCCACGCCGATCACGTCGGCGGCGAGAGACAGTGCCTTTGATTTCTGCCAGTAGGTTTCCGTCTTTCCGGTGAGGGTAACGACATGATTCTCCACGGTTACATTGATTCTCGATGGATCGATCGCCGGGTTCCACTCGAGGACGTGCCTCACCCTGTCCCTGACCTGACGGTCGTTCACTTCCGGCGAGACGCACGATGCCACCTTGAGCCTGTTGTCGACCATGGCGACACCCGGGACCACACGCGCGTCGTGCTCTGCCTGCCAGAGATCTCGATACGTGGGTACGGTCCCTGACAGCGTCACGATGTCATTCACGACATCGATATGGATATTCGTATGGTCCAGGCTGCTGTCCCAGGACAGATGCGATGATACGTCGGCCCCAATATCTTCCGGGTTTCTCTTCTGCCTTGGCATGCCTCTCCTCTCGCTTTTTAAGCAGTGCTTAAATATCATCCTAAGTGCATAACCCTTTTCCTCAAGAAAGAGCCGGCAAGGAAAATCGGGCACAACCGCAGAAACCCCGCAAACCGAACAACAGGCTCAAGCTTCTTTGACGAACCGGCACCAATCAGAAGGAATGCGCTCTTCCAGATTCGTCATCATATCATTCCCGACAGCCTTCTTTTTCCTTACGTTGCCATCACTGATTAATAGTGGAGGCATGCTCTTAGATGTCAAAGTCCGATCCCGGCAGGGACGAGAGGTATTTAGTTGACATGTTAACTATTGGGATGCATACTGACTGAGTTCGATCCGTTTCATGGTGAATCTCTAAAGAACAGAGGAGGTGGAGACATGGATTTTGAGTTAACATCCGGGCAGCATGCACTCCGGCAGAAGATCGCGGATTTCTGTGCGCGTGAATGCCCGCCGGAGTTCGAGACATCCTTGGATGAAGGCGGAGCATTTCCCGAGGATCTCTATCGAAAGATGGCGGACAGCGGTTTCCTGAAGATCTCTTTCCCGGCAGAATACGGCGGAACAGACGGGAATATCCTCGACATCGTGCTCATTTCGGAGCAGCTCGCCAGGAACAGCTATACCGCTGTGTACATGTACCTCGTAAATGTCGTCTTTGCCGGTACGATGATCCTCAACTGCGGCAATGAGGCTCAGAAGAAGGCGTTCATCCCCAAGCTGCTCAAGGGGGACCTCAAGTTTGCCTTTGCCCTCACCGAGCCGGAGGCAGGATCGGATGCACGATCGATAAAGTCATCGGCGGTCGACCGGGGCGATCATTTTCTCATCACCGGGACGAAATACTGGACGTCCGGGGCTACCGTGGCGGACTATATCATCACGGTGGTGCTCACGGGTCCGGAAACCGCGGCATCCAGAGAGATGAGCGTATTCATCGTTCCCACTAAATCCGAAGGCCTCAAAGCCACCCCCATCCGCAAGCTGGCCGGAAATGCCTACCCGTCGTGCGAGGTGAGGTACGAGAATGTGCCTGTCGCAAAAGAGAACATCCTCGGCGGACCCGAATGGCTGAACAACGGGCTTCTCCAGCTGTTCCAGACAGCGGAATACGAAAGGATATGCATTGCGGCGAGCTGCCTCGGAGGAGCCGAGACCATCCTCAGGGAATGCACTGAGTTTGCGAAGACCCGTCAGCAGTTCGGCAAGCCCGTCATAAAGTTTCAGGCGATTCAGCATACGCTGGCGGACATGGCTACCCGGATAGAGGCCATGAGATGGATGACCTACCATGCAGCATGGATGAAGGCAGAATCGAAAGACTGCTTCAAGGAAATCTGCATGGCAAAGCTGTTCTGCTCCGAGACGCTGGGCGACATCGCGAGAAAGGGCATGCAGATATTCGGCGGCAGGGGATATTCCATGGAACACAGGATGCAGAGGTATCTCCGTGAAAGCTACCTGTCTCTCTATGCCGGCGGGACTTCGGAGATACAGAAGAACGTCATAGCGAGATTCCTATAGGACAGATCCATAATCGGGAGCGCAAACAGCGATATGACCACGATACTTGTCATTTTTCATTCACAGGGGGGCGACAACAGAAAAATGGCCGAGGCGGTTGCGGACGGTGTCGATCTCATCGAAGGTTCGTGCGCCGTTCTCAAGGATGCCCTCGACGCAACTCTTGACGATCTCCTCCAGTGCGACGGCATCGTGATCGGATCGCCCGAATACTTCGGCTACATGTCCGGGGCTGTCAAGGATTTCTTCGACCGCACCTACGAGGCGGCACGCGGACATGTCTTCAGGAAGCCGTACGCTGTTTTCGTGAATGCCGGCAACGACGGCACAGGCGCCCTGACCCACATCGAGAGGATCTGCAGAGGGTTTCAGTTCAAAAAAGTCCATGAGCCGGTCACTGCAAAGGGAGAGATCACGCCGGCAATCCTCGATGCGTGCAGGCTCATGGGCCAGACGATCGCTGCCGGGTGCGCTGCCGGCATCTATTGATGCCCTTTAAAAAACGGTCGAAAGACGCCTCCTCAAAACGTGGCGGACAATCTGTGCAAGCTTCTGAATTCTGGTGACTTGCGAAGGATCCTGGAGTATAATGCACATGCTGACAGTTTTGCGTGGAAAAGTTCTTTCTTTTTCACGGCCGGATCCGGAAAACCGGCTACGATGCAATGCCATGAATTGATTTCCACTCTAACCCAATCAAGGAGGAGGAACTCTATGAAAAATGCAAGATGGATTGTACTGACGGGTATCATTCTTCTCATCTTCACGAGCGGCTGCCGTCTGGGGAACGTCTCACTGACGATCCTGCAGACCTCAGATGTGCACAACCACGCCAGCGGGTACGGGCCGGCCCTCGACTACACCCCGCTGAACACCGGCGATAGCGACTCGGTCAGGGGAGGCTATGCCAGGCTGGCGACGCTGATCAACACCATCCGCGACGAGCAGGCTGCCAAGTGCATACCCACCCTGGTCTTCGATTCGGGGGACTTCTTCATGGGCACGGTGTACGACATGACCGCAGCAAACCCCATAGCCCTCACGTTCTTCAACCAGGTGAAGTACGATGCGGTGACGCTCGGCAACCACGAGTTCGAGTGGTCGCCCGCAGGCCTGGCCATGCTGCTTTCGAACGGCGCCAATGCAGGCTTCAATGTCCCGGTGGTGGCCACCAACACGGTCATCCCTGACGACAGCCCGCTTAAAGCCCTCAAGAATGCGGGCGTCATCGTTGACAAGAAGGTCATCGAGTATCCCTTCGGTCTCAAGGTGGGAATCATCGGCATCATGGGCAGGGATGCCGACACCAAGGCGCCGGTGGCCAAGCCGGTCACCTTCAACCACGATTACGCCTTCATCCAGCAGCAGGTCAATGACCTCAGGAAGAAAGAGCACGTCCAGCTCGTGATCGCCCTCTCTCACGGCGGCATCGAGGTCGACGGCACCGGGGACGACGCCGACCTTGCCGCGAACGTCAAGGGAATCGACATCATCGCCTCGGGCCACTACCATACCGCAACCGCCAAGGCCCTTAAGAAAGGCGACACGATCATCTTCTCGCCCGGCGAGTATGGAGAATTCCTGAGCAGGCTCGACGTGACGTACAACGTGATTCTCGGCAAGGTGGTGAGCTATAAATTCGACCTGATCCCGGTGAACGATACCATCCAGGGCGATGCAGCGGTACAGGGCATGGTCGATGCCTATGACGCGTCCATAAGCAGCAGCATCGCCCCGCTCGACGTCACCCTCAAGGGACCGGTCTCCAGGATCGGCTTTGCACTCGAGCTCGCATCGCTCGCGGAGTGCGGCTTCGGCGATCTCGCTGCAGACTCGATCAGGGCGGTCGCCAGCCAGCTTGCACCTCTCAACAACGGGGACCCCTGCGACTTCAGCGTCATCGCCAGCGGCGTCATCCGCGACAACATCTATCCCGGCAAGACAGGCTACGTCACCTTTGCCGACATCTACAACGCGTTGCCGCTGGGGATTTCACCGGACACCACCCAGCAGTCCCTCGGGTATCCCCTCATGTCCATCTACGTGACGGCCCCTGATTTGCGGAACATCTGCGAGGCAGCCCTCACCGTGGCCCCGGCCGAGGGCTCGGATTACTACCTGAACTTCTCGGGCATCAAAGTCGACTACGATCCACTGTATGCCCCGTACTTTGCCGGCGTGAGGAGCGTATCCCTCTTTGATCCGTCCGATGTCTTCTGCCTCGGCGATGCCGAGGAGCTCGATCTCACCGACACAACGACGGTGTATCACTGCGTGGTCGACCTCTATGCCCTCCAGATGATGGACGTGGTGACCTCGAAGGGCCTCCAGATCATACCTCGGGACCAGTACGGCAATGTCATCGATATCAGCGATCCGTCGGTCTATATGGCCTACCGGATCGATGCGAGCACGGATGCAGGCATACAGGAGCTCAAGGAGTGGATGGCCCTGCTCAAGTTCCTGGGCGCCTCATTCCCGGCCAGCGGCGCGGGAATCCCGGAGGCGTACTATGGTGAAGACGGCGCAGTCCTCGGAAGGATCAACATCCTGAACTGAGCAGCACGCATATCCATGCAAGAAAGGCCTGCGCCCGGCATATCACAACCGGGCGCAGGCCTCGTTTCCGCATACGAAGTTGACAGAGCGCTCCAGTCTCATTCTCCTTGCTCTTTAAGCTCGGGCAGCCACACGGCAAAGGCGGTGCCCTTGCCCGGTGCGCTCTCGACGGTTATTGCCCCGCCGTGGTCTTTTACGATTCCGTGCACCACGGACAGGCCGAGCCCGGTGCCTCCGTTCTCACCCTTTGTCGTGAAGAAGGGCTCGAAGATGTGCTCGAGGGTCTGCGCATCGATGCCCGGGCCGGTATCCTTCACATCGATCCTCACGTACGGCCCCGGGGCCAGGTCGGGCGAAATTTCGACAGCCTTCTTCTCGTCGAGCATTTCACGGGAGAGGTAGATCTCGAGCATGCCCCCCTGTCTGCGCATGGAATCGCCGGCATTGCTTCCGAGATTGACGAGGATCTGCTTGATCTGCGTCGGGTCCGCGAAGACCATCGCGCGGTCGGTCCTGACGGCCTTCTTGATCTCGATCGTGCTTGGCAGCGATGCCCTCAGGAAATTCAGTGCCTCGCGGAAGACGGACACGATGTCGATGGGCTTCTTCTGCGGCGAGGTCCGGCCGCTGAAGATGAGGAGATGCCGCACCAGGTCTATGCCATAGCGCGTTGCCTGCAGCATCTCCTGGAGAATGGGGTAGGAGAGGTCCCGCTCTCCGAGGTCTTCCATGAGCATCTCGGTATCGATCAGGATCGGGGTGAAGGCGTTCTTCAGGTTGTTGGCGATGCCGCCCGCGAGGTTCCCCATGGCCTCCATCTTCTGCACCTGCAGGATCTGGCGCTGGAACCGCACCTCATCGGTGATGTCCCTGGCCAGGAACACGTAGTTGATGAGGTTTGCCTTTTCGTCGTACACAGGCGAAACGGTGAGGTTTATCTCGATGATCTCCCCGGACGGCTTCCTCCTTTTCAAATGGCCGTTCCATGCCTTCCCCTCCTTTTTGACCGACCGGATGATATCCTGGTAGGAGCTGTCCATGAAAAAGCGCTCGAGGACGAATACCGGCCTACCCACGAGGTCATCCCTCCGATACTCGGACAAGGCCTCGTAGGCCGGGTTCACATAATCGATCTCCCACTCCGGGTTGAGGATCATGATGCCCTCGTCTGCCTGGTCTATGGCCGTGGCCAGACGAAGGAGGCTCTCCTCCATCTTCTTGCGTGAGCTTATGTCGATCCCGATCCCGATGAGGGAGCCGTCCGAGAGCCGGACATTGGCCCATGAGGTGCGCAGGACCTTTCCCGACCGGGTCGTGAGGTCGATGTCCTTCCAGCCAGGCTTTGCCCGCATCATGTGCTCCCACACCTCTTTGCGGTAGGAGGGATCGGGGTAGAGGGCGGCGATGATGTTCATGCCGCGCGCCTCCTCGAGCGACCATCCGGCAAGGCGCTCGAACTCCCTGTTCACCAGCCTGACCGTGCCGGCCGAGTCATAGAAGGAAAGCATCACGGGGATGTTGTCGATGATCGAGAGGAGGAGCTCCTTCTGCTCTTCCAGAAACCTGCTCGCCTGTCTCAGGTTTTTCGTGCGCTCCTGCACCCTCTGCTCGAGCTCTTCGTTTGCCTTGCGGAGCGATTCCTGGGCGGCTTTGAACTCGGTGATGTCTTCGAACAGGATCGTGATCCCGCCGCTCGTCGGCATGCAGCGGAAGGAGAGCCAGAGGTTTTCCGGCTTCGGATAGTGCATCTCGAAGCTCACGACGGCGTCCTCTTTCCTTGCCCGGTCGAGCTCTCCAGAGAGCTGACGCGATACGCCGGCGGGCATGACGTCCCAGAGGAGCTTTCCCTCGAGATCCTGCCCGGGCGTCTGGAGGATGTCGCTCGCCGTCGGGTTTGCATACGTAAGGTGAGACGAGCTGTCGAGCTGCATCACCCCCATGTTCAGCTTGTCGAAGACCTCGCCGGCATCCTGTCCGGAGACAGGACCCCGGGTCTCGCCCGTAGCGTCTCTTTCACGTGCCTGTATGGTTTCGTTCATGATTCTGGGCTTTTCGTCCTTGGCTTTCACAAAAGATTATCCCTTACGCAGCTTGGCTGCCTGTAACCGGTATCCGGGTGTAGGAACGCTCGAGCGCCGAAATCCGGCGGCAATTTATCCACAGTACATTTTGGATGAACTCATCAGGCCAAAGGATGCACATCAATGCATCCTGCTTCCCTTTCATTGAGATAGCCCTCATCGACGGTACTATAATCTTGATGTTCGAGAACCGGATCATTCAGAAGATCATCGAAACATGGTCCATCGACCAGGCCCACCCTCTGCGCGAGCGGATACGAAGCCCGCTGCCCCCCTTCGAGCAGATCAAGAGAGTCATCGAAACCGCATACCTGGCAAGCCTGGAGCGGGAAGAGGGCAGGCCGGTCCGTTTTGCCCTCGTAGTTGCGGACCCTGCCGTCGGTGACAAGATAAGCACCATGAAAAGACCTCCGGATTATCTTCTCCACCTCGATATGCCTCTTCCCCTGTCAGTGGACTCGATCGTCAAGCTTGCCCCTGCCCTCGATCCCGGCATCAGCGCCATGGCAGTCGGACCCACGAAAAACAGGGATGACATACACATCTGGGGCATCTTCACGTTTTCTTCCGCTTCATCGAGCTTTGCCGAGATTCCCATGTGGGTATACGGCGAGCTGGCATACCGCCCCGATTTTTTCACTGTCTACGCCAATAATGCAGGCTCGCTCCTCATAGCCCGCCACCACAGCCAGATCGGCCGCATCTTAAACGGCGAATTCATCCCGGCGACGCCGTCTCCCTTCACGGTGAAATCCCTGGGCCGTTACATGATGATGTGCATCCAGGACCACCAGCTCTTCAAGACGCACGGCGATACCTACTGGCGCATCTACCGGGACACCATCGAGCTGCTCCTCACAGAGGCCTCTGCAAGAGGTCACGGCTCGATCTTCATCCTGGTCCAGCCGGACGGATACCCTGCCGGATACATAGTTCCCCGGTTCAGCTTCATTGAGAAGATCGGCCCGCAGCATCTCCTCGAGCAGCTCCTTCGGGAAGATCTCGACGTACCCACCAGCATCGCTGCCAGAAAGGCCGTCGTCGACAGGATCAAGTTCCTTGCCCAGCTCGGCACCGTAGACGGCGCAGTGCTCCTTTCGACAGAGCTCGATCTCATCTGCTTCGGGGCCACGATCGTGGCGCCTCCGTATACGGGAACCATAGTCACGGGCCCGGACGGATTCGGGGAAGGGGGAGGGGAAATCCTCGATCCCAGCCGGCTTGGAACGAGGCACAATTCGGCTATTTCCTTTGCAGGCTCGGTGAAGAGCAGCCTGGCGTTCGTCATTTCACAGGACGGTCCTGCCCGGGCATTCGTGCAAAAAGACGAGAACACCCTCCTCTACTGGCCCGACTGCTACAACATATCCATGTCCTTATAAAACCCTGCCCCCTCATCCGAAGAAAGATACAGAGAATCGTGGATTATTCCCCGATATCATGCTAGACCTCTTGAACAGGCAAGGTAGTGAATCCGGTCTCCTGTCCGCTGTCGACAAGGGCGATCAGCAAAGAGGTTAAGCCGATGAGAAGAATCGATGTCATACGTGATCGAAGGAAGCAGGACCGCAAGAGCGTCAAGCTCATATTCCTCTTCAAGATGGGAAGGCTGTTCAACGGACGCGGGATGATAAAGGACATCACCAGCGGAGGCCTGTGTCTCGTCTGCCCGACTCTCTTCAGCTTAAGCCGAAAGATGAAGCCCGATGAATACATCGGCTCGACGATCCAGATCATGATCCCGTCGGCGACCGTCACGGTCAACGGCACAGTGGCATGGGTAGACCTGAAAAAGGGCGAGGGCGGCGTCAAATTGACGACCGTGAGCGACGAGGCCCGCTGGAAAGAGCTCTACGAAACCTCATAACACGGGAAAGGGGAGACACTCATGAGCGTTTTGGATGCGATCGGGAACACTCCGCTCGTGGAGATACGGAACATATGGGATTCCGCCCGCACCGGCGTGCGGATCATGGCCAAGCTCGAGGGATCGAACCCGGGCGGCTCGGTCAAGGACCGGCCCGCATACTTCATGCTCAAGGAAGCTGCGGCATCCGGAGAGCTGTCGAACGGCAAGATCATCCTGGAGCCCACGTCGGGCAACACGGGCATCGGCATGGCCATGGTTGCCGCGGCCATGGGCTTCAAGATCAAGCTCACCATGCCCACCTGCGTGAGCACCGAGAGGCGGGCAGTCCTCCAGGCGCTCGGAGCCGAGCTCGAGCTGACTCCCGGGTGCGACAAGACCGACGGCGCCATCAAGCGTGCCCACCACATCATGGAATACGAAGGCGATCAGTACTACATGCCCAACCAGTTCGACAATCCTCACAACTACCTGGCCCACTATCGCACGACCGGGCCGGAGATCTACAGCCAGACGAACGGCGAAATCGACGTCCTCGTGGCGGGCATGGGCACGACCGGCACCCTCATGGGGTGCTCGATGTTCCTCAAGGAGAAGAAGCCTTCCATCAAGGTCATCGGGATCGAGCCCGTCATGAATCACCGCATCCAGGGGCTCAAGAACATGAAGGAGGCGATCGTGCCGAAGATCTACGACCCAAATAAGCTTGACATGATCATAAGCTGCAACGACGAGGACGCCTTCGAGACCACGAGGGACCTCTCGATCCGCGAAGGCCTTTTCTGCGGGATCAGCTCGGGCGCCGCCATGTGGGGGGCGATTCAGGCGGCACGCGATCTGCCGCGTGGCTCGACCGTGGCGGTCATCTTCCCCGACCGGGGCGACCGCTACCTCTCGACAGAGGTCTTCCGCTCCTTCTGCGCCATGTGCCCGCCGTGATGTGCGGGTAACAGTTCCGAACAGTTTCGCTTTAAGAAAAATACGGGCAGGAGAGCCTCTCCTGCCTGTCCTGTTTGGCCTTCAGGGAAAAAGGTGATCGGTTCTGTCTGACTCTTATCATCAATACCATGGACAGAAAGAACGGCACTGCGGTCTTGCCGGCAGGGGTCGATTTCAGCTACCCGGCAGGAGAAACCCTCTTCGTGCATCTGAGAGGAAGCTGGAAGATCGGTGCGGGGGCCCCTTCGCCGGAAGCGGTCGCCCGGCAGATCAGAGAGCATCCTGAAGTGCGCTCGGTACGGTTCGACAGCGCCGGGCTCCAGTCATGGGACAGCAGCCTGCCTGCATTCATTTCGGGTGTCCGGGAAAAGGCCGGGGCTCAAGGGGTCGGAACGATCCTCGAGGGCCTTCCTCAAGGCGCTGTCCGTCTCCTGAACATCGCTGCGGAATCGAAGCAGCTCGAGAGGCTGGCCGGGGCAGAGGCCAAAATGTCCCTTGTCGCCGCCATCGGGAGCAGGACGGCAGGCATAGCCGGATTCACCGTCGAGATGGTCCGATTCATAGGAGAAGCATCCCTTGCCTTCATGAACCTCTTCCGGGGCAGGGCGCGCTTCCGCCGTTCAGAGCTCGGCCTCCTCATCTATGAATGCGGCGTACAGGCCCTTCCCATCGTGTCTCTCATCAGCATCCTCGTGGGCCTCATCCTCGGGTTCGTCGGCACCATCGAGCTGGAGAAGTTCGGAGCGCAGATATTCATTGCCGATCTCGTGGGCATCTCCATGGCGCGGGAGATGGGTGCGATGATGACGGCCATCATCATGATGGGCCGGACAGGTGCCGCCTTCGCGACCCAGCTCGGGACCATGGTGACGAACGAAGAACTCGATGCCCTGAAGACCCTCGGCCTCTCGCCCATGGAGTTTCTCGTCATGCCGCGCATGCTGGCCCTTGTCCTCATGGTGCCTCTCTTGTGCGTATATGCGGACATCATGGGGATTGCCGGAGGAGCACTCGTCGGCGTAACCGTTGCCGGGATCCCGTACGCTCAATACTACAACGAATCGGTGACGGCCCTCACCGTCACCGAGTTCGCCATCGGCATCGTCAAGAGCATGGTCTATGCGGTCCTCATCGGCCTTTCGGGATGCTTCTACGGGATCCATGCAGACAGAAGCGCAATGGCAGTGGGCTATGCGGCCACGAGGGCCGTGGTCACGGGCATCGTGCTGATCGTCGTTGCCGACGGCATCTTTGCCGTCGTAACGAGCATACTCGATATCTAGCCATGCCGGAACAGAGCAAAGATCCCGCAGCAGGCGATGCGCACATCACGGTGCGCGGCCTCACGCTCGC
Source organism: Deltaproteobacteria bacterium (assembly GCA_029547185.1). Taxonomy (GTDB): domain Bacteria; phylum Desulfobacterota; class Desulfomonilia; order UBA1062; family UBA1062; genus Phosphitivorax. Next base: position 106,728 of record JAKPPU010000125.1, read on the forward strand.
CTATGGAAGCTCGGTCGTCTTGAGAGACGTCGATTTTACGGTCGAGAGGGGAGAGGTCTTCGTTATCATGGGCGTGAACGGGAGCGGAAAGAGCACGATCCTCAAATCCCTCACCGGGCTCCTTCCGCCGGTGAAGGGCCAGGTCTACTATAACGGCACACCCTTCTGGGGCGGTGATCCCGCTCTCCAGAGCCGGATCCTGCGGAGGATCGGCATCCTGTACCAGAGAAACGCGCTCTGGAGCTCCATGACCCTGGCCGAGAACATAGCGCTTCCCCTCGAAGAATACACCTCCCTTGAATCCCGCGAGATCGGAGAGATCGTCTCGTTCAAGCTGTCCCTCGTGGGCCTGAGGGACTTCGGCCGGTACTTCCCTTCCGAGCTGAGCGGCGGCATGCAGAAGCGGGCCGCACTCGCCCGGGCCATGGCCCTCGACCCGGAGATCCTGTTCTTCGACGAGCCCTCGTCAGGGCTCGACCCCGTGAATGCGGGCCTGCTCGACGACCTCATCCTCGATCTGAACGAAAGCCTCAAGACAACGATCGTGGTCATCTCCCACGACCTCGAGAGCATCTTCACCATTGCCGACACATCGATCTTCCTCGATCCCGACGAGAAAACCGTCATCGCCTCGGGAAACCCGAAACGGCTCCTCGAGAGCTCACGGAACGAAAAGGTCAGGAGCTTCCTCACGAGGGGAGGAGAGGACGTGCAGGCCAAAGGATTCTGAGCGGGCTCTGCCTGCCTATATATTACTCTTGAGAGGATTTGAGATGAAGAAGACCAGTGCCACCCTGATAGGCATATTCGTCCTGGGTGCGGTTGCTCTCGTGATATTCGGCATCGTTGCCCTGGGTGCGGGAAGATTCTTCGTCAAGCACCCGACCTTTGTCATGTATTTCCGGGGGTCTGCCAAGGGATTGAGCGACGGCGCCCTGGTCGTTTTCAAAGGCGTGAGGGTCGGCAAGGTGACGGACATCGGCCTGCAATACAATCCGGGCACGAAATCGGTCCTCATCGTAGTGCTGGCCCAGATCGATCTGGGAACCATCACCGGACCGTCCGGAGAGAAGGCCACCATGAATTTCTTCACAGGGCTCATCAGGCAGGGTCTCAAGGCGCAGCTGCAGTATCAGACCTTCGTTACGAGCCAGCTCCTCGTCGACCTCGATTTCCATCCCGGAAAGCCTGTCAGGCTTGTCAGATCGAATCTTGCGTATCCGCAGATCCCCACCGTGCCGTCGAGCCTCGAGAAGCTGTCAAAGGTCGTGGAGAACCTTCCCCTCGACGAGCTGGTCATCAAGCTGACGAATGCCGTAGAGAACATCGCACGGGTCGCCGGATCTCCCGAGCTGAAGGAGACCATGAAATCAATAGGCCGGGAGATCGACGAGCTCCGCTCGCTCACCCGGAACATCAACGAGAATACGGGGCCGCTGGTTGCCGACGTCAGGGGTGCAGTGAATGACTCGAGGAAGCTCATGCAGAACTTCGACAGGAGATCGTCGGAGCTCATTGCCGGCATGACGGAAGCGGCGCATGCCACCCGGTCGGCAGTCGTCCAGGCCGAAGAGACCCTCAGGTCCATAGAGCAGGGCGGTACAAAGGAGACGCCGGTATCGTATCAGCTGATGCAGACCCTGGAGAAGATCTCCGAGGCAGCGGATTCGCTGCGTTCGCTCTCCGACTATCTCTCGCGTCACCCCGAGGCCCTGCTGCGGGGGAAGAAGGCGCAGGACTAGAAGCAGCCCCCTTCCATATGCTAGTGAACGGCAGGTCTGCTCGGCTCGGACACCTTTTCGAGCACCTCGAAGCCGATATCCATCATCTTGGCCTTGGTCGCGATGTCCCCAAGGGATACGATCCCGACGGCCTTGCCCGACTGGTCGGTCACGATGAGCCTGCGGACCTTGTTCTGCTCCATGATATGGGCGGCGTCTTTCAGGTCCGTGTTTTCAGGGCACGAGATGATGTTCCTGCTCATGATGTCCATGACCGGGGTGTCCTTCGGGTCCTTGCCCTCGGCCACTGCCCGGATCGCAATGTCCCTGTCGGTGACGATGCCCACGACCTTGTCGTTCTTGAATACGGGGATGGCGCCCACGTTGAGCTCTTTCATCTTTTCCGCAGCGTCCATGACGGATTCTATGACCGGTACTTCCTCGGGATTCTTCGTCATTATGTCTTTTAACAGCATATGATCTTCCTTTCATTTCGTGGTCATTGAGATTTAAGATAGACACAATGACATGCATCTCAAATCCCGTCCGGCGGGCATCCTGAGGGCATATGCTCCATATCGGGACCGTCAGCAAGGCAGGCTTGCTTTTCCTGGATCCGTCCTTACAATGAAGGTTGAGGCCGAAATGCGTATCCTGCTTAACTGGTTCGTAATGACGATAGCCATTCTGATCTCCGCTTACCTTCTGCCCGGCATCTCGATTCGGAGCCTCGGCGCAGCACTGATTACCGCCCTCGTGCTCGGGCTCATCAACGCCATCGTAAGGCCTGTCCTCATCGTTCTCACGCTGCCGCTCTCGATCATCACTTTCGGCCTCTTCATCTTCATCTTGAACGCCCTGCTCGTTCTCCTGACGAGCTCCATCGTTCCGGGCTTCTACGTGAGCAGCTTCTGGTGGGCGCTCCTGTTCAGCCTCGTCTTTTCGATCGTGAGCGCAGTTCTCCACCGGGTGATTCCCGGCTGAAGCGAGGGTTCTTTCTGGCTTTTGCCTGGAGAGCTTCTTATTTATAGGCTCATGAAATACCGAAACCGGACGAGGGGACTATGAGCAAAACTCTAAAGGATCTTTCTGTAATCGCCGTTACCTTTTTCCTCCTGATCTCCCTGCTTTCTTCCTGTGAGAAAACCCAGGCACAGCCTACGGGCGATCCTGCAGGCATCGTCAAGAAGAACTGCACGGTCTGCCACAACCCCCAGCGGATCTGCGACAGCCTCGGCAAGAAGGACAGGAAGGAATGGGATAAGACGGTCAAGAGGATGGTGGACCATGGGGCCGACATCTCGAAGCAGGACATCCCGTCGGTAGTCGATTACCTGACGAATATCAAACCCGGCTCGCCGACCGTATGCAGGTAGATGCCCGGACTGCTGCGGGGAAAGGAGAACGCATGAGCCTCAGGAGATGCGTGATCCCCTGCATGGTGATCGGACTGCTTGTCTGCGGATGTGCAGGACACCAGAAGGAGCTCCTGGCAAAGGATTACACCGTCATGACGAACGACGAGCTCCTCAGGTATTACTACGAGTTGAACGACGAGATCAGCCGGTGCGTGAACGAATCGAGCGGCGTATCCGTAGGCGTGGGTACGGGCTACTGGCTGCACAGGCTGGGGGTCGGCCTCGGCCTGTCGCGCGGGGTTCCCACGTGCAACCCGGACAGGCTCCGCCAGCGCCGGATCGACGTAAGGGTGGAAATGCAGCACCGGGGCTTGAACCCGTGACGCGCATCTCTGAGGGCTAACGGCCGGCGCTCGGGGTGAGAGCCCAGGTGAGGAAAATGCCGAGCCCGAGGGCGATCATGGACCAGGCGCGGCTGAACGCAGATCCTTTCCCCTCCCACCAGCTCAGGATCCTGCCGAAGCGCTTCACCCCGATAAAGGGCGTGATCACGCCCGACAAGATGGTGCTTATGCCGATGACGCGTATCGCCTTGGGGATCCTGCACGTGAGGGCGGAGAGGAAGAGTGACGTGCCCAGGACCAGACGCAGGGCCGCAGCCGTGTTCAGCCCGGCCCGGCTCTCGAACATCCTGGCAAAGGGAATGAGCCTCCGGGGCGATGCGACGCCCAGCACACCCAGAGCCGTAACGAAGATACCGGAGAGGTAAGCTATCAGTTTCATATGGTTCCCCCAACAGGCTGCAGGAACGAGCATTCACATGAGGAAGGAGTCCGCTCGTTACAGCCGTTACTTATAGTATTCACCTCGGATGAAGCTTTATCAAGTATACCCTCAACCAGTGCCTTCAGAATACAGATCGCCCTTGATCCCTTTTGACTCCCGTGAATATCTGTCCCAAGCAGCTTGATTTATCTTTGAGGCTTGAAGCAAGCTGCAGCAGTATGAATAAGGTCATGGGGTCTGTCCCTGTCCGCCCATCTGAGCCAATATCTGATCGAGCATAGCCTGGTTGGGGGCGACAGACGGGGTTGAAGACGGGACTCCGGCGAGCACTTCCAGAAACTGTTCGGTCTTACCTGTCGCCATGGGCAAATGTGACGAGAAGATCATCTTTGGGCCAAGCTGACGGACTCTATCGAGCGTCTGATTGAAAGCATCCGGCTTAACCATATGAATCCAGGGGTTGTCCAGGCCGGCCCATCCTGTCATGCCTTGAACGAGGTCCTCTTCGGTGATATCGTCGGTACGCCTGGCCGGCGACGGGATGATGGCCCCGAAGCAATCGGCGGAAAAGAAGGCTTCGGATTTGTCTTCATAAACACCGATGGTAGCGGGATTGTCGAACAGCGGAGGTCTTACAGCGGTCAGCGTGCGATCCCCCACATGAATGCTTTCTCCCGGATTGAGCCAGCGAGCCCTATCCAGGGGCAACGGCCAAACCGTGCGTATCCGCAGCACGGATAAGGAGTTGGATACAAGCCGTGCATCGGGAGCCGCTTCGAGAACCTTTTGAAGACTGCCGATATGATCGGCATCATCATGGGTGAGCCATATCCACTTCAAGTCCCTAGGATCGATGACCGATTGGAGGGCCTTCATAAAATCCGCACTATCCATGCTCATTCCCGTATCGACAAGGACAGGCTCCTTTGCCTTGATGACGAAGGCATTAATAGGAAGAAACCCAATCCCAGGAATCTTATAATGGGCCGGGAGAATCGCTATATCCGGCATTGCTTGAAATGGCTTGTCCATGGGCAACCCTCCTTCCTGGTTTAGAAACGATGGAACTCCATCATGAACAGGCTGAGGGTAAACCTGATGCTCACTCCCACGAGGGGATTTCCCATACAGGCGAGAGGTCAGCGCCACCCCCGATAAAGAAACTAATAGAAATGAAAGATGAAAAGACAATAACGTTGAAGATGTCGGTACAGGAGGATCAGCCCGGCATCTCACCGGCATCGTCTGTTCTGCTGCCGTATCTTTAAACCGTTCCGTAGACCTCCCTTACCTTGTTCCTGAGCACCTTGCCGACCGGGCTCATGGGAAAGGAGTCGGTGAAAACGACCGACTTGGGCCGTTTGTAGCCGGTCATCTTGTCCTTGCACCAGGTGATGATCTCATCCTCGGTCGCTGTCCGGCCCGGTTTCAGGACCACGACGGCGCGGACAGAGTTGCCCCAGGTCTCGTCGGGCACGCCGATGACGCAGACAGAGTCGATCTTCTCGTGGGTGCCGAGGATCTCTTCGATCTCGTGGGGAAAGACCTTTTCCGCCCCGGTATTGATGCACTCGTTCTTGCGATCGACCACAATGAGCTCGCCTTCCTCATCGATGTAGCCGAGGTCGCCCGAATGGAACCACCCGTCCCTGATGACGGCTGAGGTCTTCTCGGTGTCCCCGTAGTAGCCTTTCATGATCGTGCCGCTCTGGTAGAGGATCTCTCCGGTCGTCCCCTGCGGCACGTCCTTTCCGTTCTCGTCCACGATGCGCATCTTGATGCCGGTCAGCGGTTTGCCGACGGATTTGTTCTTGAGGGTGTCGGCCGAGGCATCGATCCTCATCGTGGTGTCCGGGGTCATCTCTGTCTGGCCGAACACGTCCACCACGAGCGAGTTGGGGAATTTTTTCAGGATCTGCTTCTTGCGCTCGGCGGTGCTGGCGCCCGCACCGGTCATGGCAACGAGCACGGAGGACAAGTCGTACTTGTCGATCTCGGGGTAATCAAGGACGATCTTCCACTGGGTCGGCACGAGGAGCAGGATCATGGGCCTTTCCCGCTCGATGGTTTCGAGCACCTCTTTTGCGTCGTAGTGGATGCCCTCCCGAAGGAGGAAGTGGGGGAGGCCGTTCATGGGGCCCACGATGAGGAGTTGGTAGTTGGCCATGTGGAAGAGCGGCATGTTCATGAAGATCGAGAGCCCGCCCGTGATCCTTCCGATAATGGGGCCGATGATCGTGCCCGTGGTCATGTTGAGCAGCGGCGGGATCTGCTTTGCGACGAACGAGCGCAGTCCGCGAGAGCCCATGACCCTGTTGAGCGGCGCCTCCATCCACGGCTTTTTGAAGAGGCCTGCCACGATCCTCCCGAAGTTCACCCTTTCATCCGACGCGAACCGCCCGATGAGATCGCCGAAGAGCGACTGCGAGAGATTCCAGAAGTTGCCGTAGGTGAGGACGACCCCCTTGGGAAACCCGGTAGTGCCGCCCGTATAGCAGATGGTGCAGACGTCCTCCTCCGTGGTGCAGGCGGGAGGCTCTGTCGCCGGGTGGGACGCTATCAGGGACTCGTAATCGGTCATGCCGGTAGGGGCAGGACGGCCTTCACGGCACAGGCAGACCGTCCTGGCGAGCTTCTTCGCGTTCCCGATCGCCTTGAGCGCCTCCTCGAGGAACATGTCTTCGAGGATGAGCGTCGTCGAGTCGGACTGGACGATCTGGTACTCCATCTCCCGCGCCACGAACCTGAAGTTGATGGGTATGGGCACGGCGCCGAGCTTCTGGAGCGCGTAGTTGGTCTCGATGAACTCCGGGCAGTCCCTGAAGAGCATGGAGACGTGGTCGCCCTTCTTCACGCCCAAGCCTTTCAGGCCGTTGGCGAGCTTGTTCACCCTGGTGTTGAGCTCCTTCCAGCTGACGCGGACAGGGCCCCAGGTAATGGCTGAACCCTTCGGATTGTACCTCGCCATGTCGGCAAGGAGCTCGCCGAAGCTCTTCCTCTTGGAACGGCGTGCTGCTGAGATCCTTTCTGAAATCGGCATAGAGAAACCTTCCTCATATAATATAATTGAAGCGCCGGCTGCGTTTCCCGGCCACATAATGTCTTATGGTATGACAATACAGCAAACTCCATGTGAATTCAACGACAATTCGAAACACAGCCTTCAAAAGGCTTCCCGCGGCCCGGTTGAGGGCTGGGAGAGCCTGTGCGGCGAAATTGATTTTGCCCGGCGCCATGCTATTAGAACTATCAGGCATATGCCCTCTCAAGCGAGGCGTGAAGCAGGCTAATTGAAGTCAGAAGGAGGTAAGCGAACCCGCCGCAACGGCTCGATGTATCATTCTTTCGTTCCGTGCATCTCTTCAAATGAAGGACAATCCTGCCGGATTGCCGAAATAAGCGACGCTGCATCGGCAAAAAGCAAAACGTCTGCCGGCAGGGGTTCGCATAAAACATACCCATGAGCGTATTGGATGCAATCGGCAATACCCCCCTGGTGGAAATAAAGAACATATGGAACTCCGACCGCACCGGTGTGCGGATCATGGCCAAGCTCGAAGGATCGAACCCGGGCGGCTCGGTCAAGGACCGGCCCGCGTACTTCATGCTCAAGGAGGCCGTTGCGACCGGGAAGCTCACGCCGGGCAAGGTGATCCTCGAGCCCACCTCGGGCAATACCGGCATCGGCATGGCCATTGTCGGGGCCGCCATGGGCTTCAAGGTCAAGCTGACGATGCCCGCCTGCGTGAGCACCGAGAGGCGGGCCGTCCTGCAGGCGCTCGGAGCCGAGCTCGAGCTGACTCCCGGATGCGACAAGACCGACGGCGCAATAAGAAGGGCCCATGACATCATCTCGAACGACGGGATCGTCTACTACATGCCCAACCAGTTCGACAATCCGCAGAACTACCTGGCCCACTACCACACGACCGGCCCCGAGATCTACAGCCAGACGAGCGGCGATGTCGACGTCTTCGTGGCGGGCATGGGCACCACCGGCACCCTCATGGGGTGCTCGATGTTCCTCAAGGAAAAGAAGCCCGCAATCAGGGTCGTCGGGGTCGAGCCCACGCCCAACCACAGCATCCAGGGGCTCAAGAACATGAAGGAGGCGATCGTGCCGAAGATCTACGACCCGAATAAGCTCGACAGGATCATCAGCTGCAGCGACGAGGACGCCTTCGAGACCACGAGGGACCTCGCGATCCATGAGGGGCTCTTCTGCGGGATCAGCTCGGGCGCCGCCATGTGGGGGGCGATCGAGGCGGCCCGGGATCTGCCCCGGGGCTCGACCGTGGCGGTCATCTTCCCCGACCGGGGCGACCGCTACCTCTCGACAGAGGTCTTCCGCTCCTTCTGTGCCATGTGCCCGCCGTGATGAACCGGAGACTGTTCCGCTTCCGTCCTCACTGGCAGGTCTCGTGGCAGGCCGCTGCCTTGCTGAAGCGGCCTGCTCGGGAGAGAGCCCGGTTTGCTGCGGGCAATGCCGGATCACCTCCCTGCGAGGAACGGCCTGAAAGGGCGGTACAGGGGGTCTCCGATCAGCACCATCTGCCATGACCAGAAGGGATTCGAGACGGTGTAGGACTCGACGAGGGTGCCTCCGTTGAGGAGGCAGCCGAAAAAGACCTCGGGAGAAGGAAAGGACTGGAGATAGGGCTCCGACACAGGCCCGATCGTCGCCGCTATCCCTTTATCGAGCATCTGTCTGCACCAGACAGTGCTCGCTGACTCCCTGATTGTTCTGCACTCGGCGCTTGCCACGTGGAATCCCACGGACCCCCTGGCCCAGGTGAAGGCATCGATATATTTCGCCAGGCTGTACCAGCCGCAGTACAATGCTGCATCCGGCGCTTCGCCCGGTCCGAAGAGGGCATCCCGCTCGTCGACGACGACCGGCATCCTTCCGCTCTTTTTCACGATGGCGGCAGCACTGTGGATCGCCCTGTCGTAGACCTGGTAGGCCGAGAGGTCCTTGCCCCCTTTGTCCGGCCACCGGGCATCGAAGTATGCCTTGCCGGTCAGACCGTGGACCTCTGCAAAAAGGCTGTCGTCGATGATGCGGTACACGGAGGCGGCCGCAGGCCCGTCGAGACGGCATATGGCCATGACCTTGAGCGGCATGCCGGCAACCTTCTTTCCCCGGAAGCCGGCGTAGTATCTGTTCGGGAGCCACCCTTCGAGCGGGTATGTGTCCTCCCTCACGAGGGCGAGCTCCGAATCGACCGAGGCCACCTGCCGCGCCTTGCTCACCCGCGAGATCTCGTTTTCCGTCCTGGCAATATCGTCCTTGATCTCTTTTATCTCCCGGGGGGATCTGCCCGTTGCAGCCTGCTCTCTCTCCTTGAGCCGTGCAAGCTGCATGTGCAGCTCGCGAAGGCGTATCCTGTCGAAAGGCTCCAGGAGGGGAGGGCTGATGCGCAGAGGGATTCCGTAGATCAGCACGAGGCAGGAGAATCTGCTCATCGTGGGATCGTTCTTCAAGAGGAAGCTGCGGACCGGTGCGGCGATCTCCCTGTCATAGTCCTCCCTGCCGACATCTTCTTTCGTGGTGGTTTCTACGACGATCATGTTCTGCCGGGGCACGCGCCGCTTGTCCATGTAGTATCGGGCGATGCTCGACCCTTCCGGCACCGCCCTGTTCACCACGAGGACGAGCTGATCGGGTCTGACGGCTGCGCCGGCAGGGCAGGCAGGAACGAGGAGCGTCCCCACGACCAGGTACAGCGCTGTAAGAAACCGTCCATAACACATGCTCACGACGGCAAGGATATCACAGATTCGAGCGAGTGGCTATTCATCCTTCTGCAATGGACGGGAGCTTTCCCGCTTAACTTTACAAAACAGATGATTATCACGCTCCGGTCAGCTTTTTCTGAACCTCCTCCCAGACCTCTTTTACATCCATGCCTTTGAATCCCGGCCTGCTGAAGTGTTCCTTTCCGAGTTCATAAATGGCTTCGTTGTACGGGGCCTTTATCCTGTTCTGCCTGGCCAGGTTCAGGATATATCCTGTCAGGGAATCCAGTTCCGAGCTCGTGCCCCCTCGCTGGATGATATCCTGGCTCATGCTGGATATGACCATCTTGGACACATTCTTTTTGAACAGCGGCCTCATGAGCGGACGGGGGAGCAGTGCAGCGGCTTTCAGAAGCGACCACGAAGGCATTCCGCCGAGCTTGCACTCGGAGTAGCCTGCCGCCTTCACGATCCGGACGCCTTCATATAATGTATTGGTGAGCAGCCTCTGGAACGTGTCGAAATCGGATAACTCCCTGAACCCATGCCCCACCAGCGTGGTCAGAGAATTGGTGAGGTTCACGATGATCTTGGAATGAACAGCATCCTGGAGATGCTCGGTGACAACGGTTTCCACACCCTGGTTGAAGATGTCGGCTATGGTGTTCATTTCAGTCCGCAGGGTGTTGTCAGGCGTCCCGAGAACGAGAGGTCCTTTTTTCTGGTAGCCGACCGTAACCGGCTGGTCCATCCAGGCGTTGTAGCTGACAATGCAGTAGATCACCCGTGAAAAGTATTTAGGCAGGATCTTCTGGTTGTCCGTTCCATTGGCCATGGAGACGATGATCACGTCTTCCCGGGCATATTCTCTGATGAGTCTGGCGACGGCTTCGAGGCTGTAGTTCTTGACGCCGATGACGATCACATCCATGGACCTGAGCTCGGAAAGATCTTCAATGACTTTGACAGGGACATTCGTCAAGGTCCCGTTCTTATCGTTTCCCTGATAAAGTGTTATGCCTCCTGTCTTCAGCGCCTCAAGGGTCTTGCCCTGGTCCACAAAATACGTTTCCCTGTGAAATGGAGCCACCCAGCCTCCCACGGATGCGCCAATAGCACCTGTTCCGAAAAAGGCGATCTTGAGATCCCTTCCCGGCAGTTTCATGCTGGCTTCGTCGGCCAGTTTGAATCCGCTCACAGTGATGGTCTGAGCCCATTCAGGAGCCAGGGTGTCAGGCAGGTCGAAACACGAGGTCATGTGTTCGGCGTAACGGGTTTGAAAAGGGGTTTCTTCAATCTCGAGTCTTTTCAGCAGAGGCGCGAAGGAAGAATCGCCCAACTGGATATAGGGACGGGCGGGCTTTGTGCCCTTTTTGAAAAGAAGCTGCATATTCTTTTTCACGTTGAAGGTTGCCCGAAAATCCGTACGGCTCTTCAGCAGCTTTCCTCCCAGCTGTGAATACAGGCATGAAGAGACATCAAAGGCGGTTGGAGTACCGTCCATGGGGATGCGCAGGGACAAATAGACAGTGCCGTCATTATCCATTGCCTTGACGATGGTGTCTCCTCCTTCACGGTATATGTCGATATCCTGAGTCACCTTGGGGAGGCCCCAGATAGTCCGCCCCCGGATGGTGTTCTCCTTCGATGTGACAGGCATGCCCGCGATGTAGTAGCCGAACCTGCTGAATTTGTCAGTGACCATGGGCAGGACCGGTACATTGAAGTCGGGGTTGACCATTACCGGTATGGCAATGGCGATCTCATTGTATGGCCGCACCCCCATGACGTTCTTGTACTCGTAGCAGGAAAAGGCCACCAATGCGCGCCCCTTGGTCATGCGAACCGGTACGATCTCGGGGCTCAGCTGCTCGGCGACAAGTGCTGCAGCTTTTTCATAGGAGCACATGAACACGGCGACTGCGCAGGTTACGTCTCCGTAAAATGTGGGAAACAGGTAATCCTTCGTGAGACTTTCATTTATCCTGAGCGGCTCCGCAGCCTTGCGAAGGGTGAAGCGCTGGTAAAAGTCATCTTTGAACAGGTCCCGGTTGTCCAGCATTTCCTCTGGAATATCCCATGTCGCTTTCATGTCGTGTCTCCTTCCTTCTGGTTCGCTTTCCGTGAATGTCCATGGAAAGTTTTAACATAAATTGCCGGAACAGAGAAGACGCCCTTTATATTAATGCAGCAATGGCACGGCCGGGTCTTCGGGTCATGGGGTCCGCACGCCCTGCAAAGGGATATCTCTGCATGAGGGGGACTCGCTCAAGACGGCCCTCTCCCGGGTTACAAGGCCATATTCTTCAAGTATTCCCCTTTCAGTGAGAATATCCTTGACAGGCACTCCTGAATGAATATATCTTAACAGCTTGAAAACACATCATTTTCAATAAACATTGAAGAAAATAAACGGGGTAAGTCCAACGTTACACACCGGTTCTACATGACAGACACATCATCTCCGGAGCTTATGTATCCTCGGAGAACAGGATCAAGGAATAAAAAACCAACGGGCAAGGAGATAGGGATGAAAAAGCGTGTGATACTGTTCTGTTCATTGTTTCTCGTATTGGCGTTCAGCACCGCGTTTGCCGCCAAAGACACCGTGGTCATCGGCCTCCAGGGACCGATTACCGGGGCCTGGGCCTATGAAGGCCAGATGGCGAAGCAATCCTGCGAGATAGCGGCCGACCTCATCAACAAAAAGGGCGGCATCCTGGGCGGGAAGAAGATCGTGCTCAAGGTGGTGGACGATGCCGGAGAGCCCAAGTCCGGGGCTCTGGCCGCCCAGAAGCTCGTCACGCAGAAGGACGTAGTCGCTGTGGTCTCCACCTACGGCTCCTCGGTGTGCGAGCCTGCCTCGAACATCTATGAGAAGTTCAAGAAGGTGAACATCGGCTACGGCGTGACTGCGGTGAGGCTTACCCAGAGAAACCTGAAATACTTCTTCCGCACCTGCGGCCGCGACGACTCCCAGGGCAAGTTCTTTGCCGACTACGTGCCGAAGAAGTTCGGCGCAAAGAACATCGCCATCATGCACGACAACACTGCCTTCGGCAAGGGCCTGGCCGAGGACACCAAGGCCGCACTTGCCCCCATGGTGAAGGCCGGCAAGCTCAAGATCGTCTACTACGATGCCATCACCCCGGGCGAGAAAGATTTCCGCGTGCCGCTGACCACTCTCCGCGAGGCCAAGCCCGACGTCTGGTACTTCACGGGCTACTTCGCCGAGGCGGCGCTGCTGGTGAGCCAGGCGCGCGATATCGGCATCACCTGCCCGTTCGTGGGCGGAAATGCGGCAATCAACGACGAGTTCGTCAAGATCGCGGGGCTCAAGGTCGCCAAGGGCTGCTACATGACGAACGAGCCGCTTCCCGGCGATCTGCCCTATCCCATGGCCAAGGAGTTCCTTGCCGCCTATAAGAACAAGTTCGGCAACATCCCCTCGAGCCCATGGCCCATCTATGCGGCCGATGCGCTGAACGTCATCGCCTATGCAGTGGACAAGTCCGGCACCACCGATCCGGCCAAGCTCGCCGCCTACCTGCGCGACAAGGTGAACGGAGCTCCCGGCATCACAGGACCTATCGGATTTACCGCGCAGGGAGACCGGGAGGGCGTGCCGTTTTACCTGTACACGGTAGATGCCTCGGGCAAGATAGTGATATCCAAGTAGTGCAGGGCACACACACCGCAGCACGAGGACGCGCGTGGAGATAATCCTTGAGCAGGTCATCAACGGGCTGACGATCGGCTCGTTCTATGCACTCATCGCCCTGGGCTACTCCATGGTGTACGGGATTTTGAAGCTCATCAACTTCGCCCATGGCGACTTCTTCACCTTCGGGTCCTACATCGGATACACCGTGCTCGTCTTCGGCGCTGCGGCACTGACCGCCCACTTCGGGCTCTGGGGCGCGCTCACGGCCGCGGTCCTGATCGCCTCCGTGAGCCTCGCATGCATCGGCATCATCGTCGAGCGCCTCGCTTACCGGCCGGTCTACCCGGCGGGCAGGCTCCCGGCCGTGGTCTCGGCCCTGGGCGCTTCCATCTTCCTGCAGAACGCGATAATGGTGTTCTGGGGCCCCCGGTTCCAGGCCTATCCGTCCGAACTCATCCCCAATGCCCATCTTCAGCTCGGCAGCATCCACGTCTCTCTCCTGCAGGTCGTCATCCTGGTTATGTCCTTCCTGCTCATGGGGCTCTTGTACTTCATCGTGCAGAAAACCACCTTCGGCGCCGCGGTGAGGGCCACGGCTCACGACCGGAAGACCGCCTCCCTCATGGGGATCAATATCGGCAAGGTGATCTTCTTCGTGTTTACCTTAGGCCCGGCTCTGGGGGCCATGACGGGCATTATGGTGGGCATGTACTACCGCCAGATCAGCTTCACCATGGGCTGGAACTACGGCCTGAAGGCCTTTACCGCGTCGGTGCTGGGCGGCATCGGCAATATCCCGGGGGCCATGGTGGGGGGCCTCATTCTGGGAGTCCTCGAAATGCTGGGGGCTGCGTACATCTCGGCTGCCTGGAAGGACGTGTTCGTGTTCATGATCCTCATCCTCGTGCTCATCTTCCGGCCCACGGGCATCCTCGGGGAAAAAACGGCGGAAAAGGTTTAAACGGCATGGAACAGGCGTCCCGCATCGAAAAGATCATGGCTCAAGAGCCTCTGCGCGTGTCGCTCGTGGTGGCGGCCTTCCTGGTTTACCCGTTCCTGGTGAGCGACTACTTCATCGATATCGCGATTTTCTTCGGAATCTATGCACTCCTGGGCCTGAGCCTCAACATCGTTCTCGGCGAGGTGGGGCTCTTCGACCTCGGTCATGCAGGCTTCTATGCCATCGGGGCCTACACCACCGCGATCCTGAATACGAAATTCGGGATCCCCATCCTCGTGCTTATCCCATTGAGCGCCCTGGCCGCGGCCCTGTTTGCCTACATCGTATTCTCACCGGTCATCCACCTGCAGGGCGACTACCTCCTCATCGTTACCCTGGGTCTGGGAGAGATTATCCGGCAGGCCCTCATCAACAACCCCTTCGACCTCACCGGAGGCCCGAACGGGGTGTTCGGCATCGATTTCCCCTCCTTCGGGCCTCTGGTCGTGGATTCGTCCATCGAGTATTACTTTCTCATCTGGATCATCGTGGGCTTGAGCATCATAGGCCTCACGAGCCTGCAGCATTCGCGGATCGGCCGGGCATGGAACTACATCCGCGAGGACGAGACCGCGGCGAACGCGAGCGGCATCGACTCAAGGAAGTACAAGCTGCTGGCCTTCGTGCTCGGGGCCGCGCTCGCGGGGGTCGCCGGCAACGTGTATGCGAGCAAGCTCATGTGCGTGTCGCCGGAGAGCTTCACCTTCTGGGAGTCGTGCCTGATGTTCTGCATCGTCCTCATCGGCGGCATGGGATCCATCCCGGGCGTACTCATCGGCGCGGCCTTTATCAGCCTGTTTCCAGAGATCTTCCGACCCTTTGCCATGTACCGAATGCTCATCTTCGGCTCGGCCATGATCCTCATGATGATGTTCCGTCCAGGCGGGGTCTGGCCGAGAAAGCGGGGCGCGGTAGAATTCCGCTCCCTGCTCGATGACACGGGGAGGTCCGATGCATAGCGGGAGAAGGCATTCCTCGGGCGAGGTCGTGCTGGAGACGAAAGGCCTTACGAAGATTTTCGGCGGGCTTATCGCGGTAAACGACTTCAACCTCAAGGTGTACAAGGGAGAGATCCTGAGCCTCATCGGACCCAACGGCGCGGGCAAGACAACGGTGTTCAACGTAGTCACCGGAATCTACCGCCCGGAAGAAGGACAGGTGCTGTTCAAGGGCAGGGATATAACGGGCTGCAAGCCCCACCGCATAATCTCCTACGGAATCGCGAGGACCTTCCAGAACATCCGCCTGTTCCCGGACATGACCTGTCTGGAAAACGTCATGGCAGGGAGGCACTGCCGGAGCTCCTCGGGCCTTTTCTCCTCGATATTCAAAACGCGCAGGCAGCGTGCAGAGGAAAGGGACATCCGCGGGATCTCAGAGCGGAGACTGGAGCAGGTGAGCCTTTCGAGGTTCAGAGACGAGCTTGCGAAGAATATCGCCTACGGCTCGCAGCGCATGCTCGAGATCGCCCGGGCGCTCGCCTCGGAGCCCGACCTGCTCGTGCTCGACGAGCCGAGCAGCGGGCTCAACCCCCGGGAGACCGAGGACCTCATGGCCTTCCTGAAAAACCTTATCCGGGAAGAAGACGTGACGATCCTGCTCATCGAGCACGATATGAACATGGTCATGGGCATATCTGACTGGGTCGTGGTCCTGGACGGCGGACGAAAGATCGCGGAAGGCACGCCCGAAGCCGTGTACGCAGACCCGCACGTGATCGAGGCCTACCTGGGCAAGGAAGATGAGGACACCGGATATGGCGCCTCTGCTTGATATTACGGGGCTCTGTGTCTCCTATGGCGGGATCAGGGCGCTTGACGGCATCGCGGTTCACCTCGACCAGGGCGAGATCGTGACCGTTCTCGGTGCAAACGGTGCCGGCAAATCGACCCTGCTTCAGGCCGTAGCCGGGCTCGTACCCATCGGAGAGGGTTTCATTACCCTCAATGGCGAGAGATTAAACCAGACGCCTGCCCACGAGATCGTCCGCAAAGGAATCTCGCTTTCACCCGAAGGCCGCCGGGTGTTCCCCACGCTCACCGTTGAGGAGAACCTCAACCTGGGAGCCTACACGCGCCGGGAGCAAAAGGTCGAGGTACTGAAGGCCAAGGACAGGGTCTTTACCCTCTTTCCAATCCTTAAAGAGAGGAAGAGGCAGCTTGCCGGCACGCTTTCCGGCGGAGAGCAGCAGATGCTGGCCATCGGCAGGGCCCTCATGAGCGAGCCCCGGGTGCTGCTTCTGGACGAGCCGTCGCTCGGACTGGCCCCCATCCTCGTCAAGCAGATCTTCGACATCATCTCAGAGATCAACATCCAGGGCACCTCGATCCTGCTGGTCGAGCAGAACGCCCACAAGGCCCTTGCCATAGCCTCCCGGGGCTATGTGCTGGAAAACGGACGCATTGCCGCCTCGGGTCTATCCGGCGACCTCAAGTCCGACCCCAAGATTCGCGAGGCCTACCTCGGCGGCTCAGCCCTGAAGAAGATGCATGGGGTCATGTCTTGAAATCTCAGTTTCGCCGTCTTCCTTCATATTACCTTGCTGCAGCTTGGGATGCTCCTGTCAGCAGCCCTGCCCATGAAGACCCTGAACACACATGAGCTTATCAACCTGGTCATGCGGAGAGAAATTTAAAAGCCATCAAGCCGGACGGACGTCTATTGAGAAATGCTCATTATGGTTCCACATCTTACATTCCTTATCATCTGTATATTCAAATGAGAGATCATAACCGGTTTTGTATAACTTTAAAGAAATTGATTTATTACTATCCTGAATGTAGTCTCATAGAGCCTTAATGAATCACCAAAGAAATTCATCACATTTTGAGAGGATTGGTTATATGGGTACTTTCCAAAGGCCAAGGCATCGGTGACATCGACCTGGGCGTGCGATATAAGATCCTGGACAGGGCATTCGGCATCGTCTCCGGTCAGGCCCTCGTCAAGATCCCGGGAGGATACGGCAAGACCGATCCGCTTCCCCTCGGAAGCGGCCAGTACGATTACGAGCTGAAGCTCCTCTATGGACGGTCCCTCTATCCCGTGATACCCGGTTACTGCAATGCAGAGATCGGCTATCGCTGGCGGGTTGGCGACCCATCGGACGAGATCCGCTACCTGCTGGAGCTCGGCATCGATATAACAAAGAATATCTATACCCGGGCCAAGCTCGACGGTATCCGCAGCAGGGAAAACGGAAAGAAATACGACAGCAGCGGCAACCCGACAGCCACGAACAATTTCGACCTCGGCAAGCTGGATCTCGCGGTTGGGTGGAAGGTATCGTCTACGTGGGGCGTGGAGGCATCTTACGTGCCTTCGCTGTATGGAAAGAACACCTCGGTCGGCGTCACATACTCTCTCGGCGTATATTTAAAAACCCCGTGAGATCGAATCATGAAAGACAGAAATGAAATGCCGTATCACCAGGCATTGAACGAGCAGATATCATTGGTCCGGACACGATGCACCGACTGCGGTGCGTGTGTCCGGGAATGCGGGTTTCTGGCAAGACGCGGGACCCCGAAACAGATCGCCCTTCAACTGGACCCGGCAATACCGGCAACACTCAATCGCTCTTTTGAATGCAGCTTGTGCGGGCTTTGCTCGGCGGTCTGCCCAAAGCAGCTCGATGTTCCGGGCCTCTTCCTGCAGATGCGAAAGGAAGCCTATAACCGGGGATTCGGTGAATTTGCCGAGCATAAGCCCTTGCTCGCCTACGAGCGGATCGGGACATCCCGGCGATTTACCTTCTACGGCCTGCCTCAAGGATGCAGGTCGGTTTTCTTCCCTGGATGCAGCCTGTCGGGAACGCGACCGGAAACCGTGAAGAAGGTATTCGACGCCCTGAAGGAGAACGACCCGAAGATCGGCATCGTGCTCGACTGCTGCATGAAGCCTTCTCACAATCTCGGGCGGGAACAAATTCTAAAAGCCATGTTTGATGAAATGCGTGCCTTTCTTGTAGAACATGGAGTGATCGAGGTCCTGGTAGCCTGCCCCAACTGCTTTGCCATGTTCAGCTCGATGTCCGGTGGTTTAAGCGTAAAGACCGTGTACGAGGAGCTGGCAGAACAGGGCATCCCGGCAGGGACCGTGCAGGGGACGGTCACTGTCCATGATCCCTGTGTCATCAGGGATGCCGGGAATATGCAGCAGGCCGTACGCGACCTGATCCGTAAAAAAGGCCTGGCCATTATGGAGATGCCCCACAGCGGTCGAACGACCCTGTGCTGCGGCCAGGGCGGGGGAGTGAACCTCCTGGACCCGGAGATGGCCGAGAGCTGGGGCACGCTCCGGAAAAAAGAGGCGGAAGGGAAAAGGATCGTCACCTACTGTGCGGGCTGCACCCAGGCATTGAACGCCCACACCCCGAGCAGCCACCTCCTCGATCTCCTCTTCGACCCCGAAGGAACTCTTGCCGGAAGGAAGAAAGGCAGCTCGGGTCCGATCACCTATCTGAACCGAATTCTTCTGAAACGAACCTTTGTATGTGGACACAAGGGGGATTTCGCCGTAACCCGCGAACGGACCTTCCTGCCGGAGCAGAAACATGGGAAGAAGCGGCGCGGAAAGCTTCTCATTCTTCTCATACTGCTCGCGGCCGGTATCCTCGGCGTGCACCTGTCCGGTGCAGCTCAGTACCTGCAGCAGGACAGGCTGGGCGAGCTGATCGCCTCCTCCGGAGCCCTTGCCCCAGCCATCTACATCCTGATCTATACCCTTGCCCCGGTGCTGTTCCTGCCCGGGCTGCCCATCACCATTGCGGGAGGCATCCTGTTCGGCCCGTTCTGGGGAGTGATCTACACCATCATCGGTTCCACCATGGGGGCTACGCTCGCATTCCTCACGGCCCGTTACCTGGCACGCGACTGGGTAGCCGGGAAGCTCACCGGACCGAGATGGGAGCGACTCGAAAGCGAGGTGGAAAAGCACGGCTGGAAGATGGTCGCCTTCACCCGGCTCATCCCCGCCTTCCCCTTCAATCTGCTCAACTACGCCTTCGGTCTTACAAAGGTACGTCTCAGCCACTACGTAGCTGCCACCTTCGTCTTCATGCTGCCGGCGTGCATAGCATTCATCGTGTTTTCCAGCTCTCTGCCGGATCTGATCCGGGGAAGTGTGTCCCCTGCTGCGCTGCTCGGCATCGGCCTGATCGCAGCGGTTTCCATGGTCCCGGTGATCTATCGGAGGATCAAAGGAAAAAAGGCTGACAGGGCCGGCGGTTGAATCCTTTGGATGCATGAGGAGGGAACATGCCCGATCATCGAGAAATTGCACTGATCATCCCGGCCCTCAATGAAGCCCTTTCGCTGCCTGTAGTGCTCACCATGGTCCCGGAGCAGGTGGCACGGGTAATCGTGGTGGACAACGGCTCCACGGACAATACCGCGAATGTCGCACGGAAACACGGCGCGCAGGTGGTGTATGAACCTCGTCTTGGCTACGGAAGCGCCTGCCTGGCGGGTATTGCCGCGCTTGAGGACGACCCTCCTGCCATCGTGGATTTTTCCGACGCTGACGGAAGTGACGGCGTAGAAAACCTGGGTAAGCTCTTCGAGCCTATTCTATCCGGAGATGCGGACATGGCCCTGGCAAGGAGAGTGCCTGATGTTCCGAACGCCATGACGATGCAGCAGCGTTTCGGCAACTGGCTGGCAACCATGCTGATCCGCTTTTTCTGGGGCCATGATTACCGTGACCTTGGTCCCATGCGGGCCATCGCCTGGACGGCGTTGCAGAGACTGCACATGAAGGACCGGAACTTCGGGTGGACGGTGGAGATGCAGATCAGGGCGCTCAAGGCGGACCTAAGGGTCGTCGAGGTGCCTTTGCCCTACCACACCAGGGTTGCCGGGGAATCGAAGGTGAGCCGGACCGTCTCCGGCGTTGTACTGGCCGGAATGAAGATCCTCTGGGTCATCGGCCGGGAGCTGTGCAGGGACATCGCACAATACGATAAGGGGAGAGAAAGACAATGAAAGTGGACAACAAAAAAACCAGCCGTTCAAACGCGCCAGCATTGATAGCGACAGCAGTTGCGCTTCTGGTGTTGTCATACCTGCCGGGAAAGGCCCTGGCAGGAAGTTTAAGCCTGATCGACGCAGATGTACTGCACCGAGAATCCTCCCGATGGGTCGTGCTCGATGCCCGCCCGAGAGCGGAGTGGGAGGCAGGCCATATCCCTTCTTCGAGATCGTTCTCCTGGGAGAACTATACCAGGACAGATGAAAAAGGGGTCGAATTACGGGTGCTGCCTCCCCAGGAGATGGCATCTGCGCTCGCCGGTCTCGGCATCGACGAAAACACCCCCGTGGTAATTTACGGTGACGCAGACAAGAGCTGGGGTGGAGAGGGATGGGACGTGTGGATATTGTCCTGGCTCGGGCACAAGGGGCCTATCCGTGTATTGAACGGAGGCATCAAGGCATGGACCGGAAGGAATCTGCCGCTCACTGCATCATCCGACAGCACTTTTATGAAAAAGACACGCTATCAGATCGATCTGAAACCCCGGCTCGATATTCAAACACAAGAGCTGGACAAAATGAGAGGGGCCTATGCAGTAGTTGATGTCCGCTCCACATTCGAACGGCTGAAAGGGAGGATTCCGGGGTCGATTCATATCTCCTGGGAGAAGTTTTTCAAGGGGAGCGATCGCCGTCCGATTTCATCGGCAGAGCTTAAGCAACTCCTCATAGATAACGGGATTGATCTGAAGCGGCCTGTGGTTTATTACTGCACAGGGGGCATCCGATCTTCCTATGCCTGGATGGTCCATGAGCTTTCAGGCCTTCCCTCTGCCCGCAATTACGAGGGCGGGATGGCTGCCTGGCAGAAAAGAGGACACCAGTAAGAGAGCGCTCCCGACGGGACAGGATTCTGAGCGTGACACACATCGGATTGAATCATATCACACTGTGCGTGATCATCGTACTCTGCATGAGCATGCCCGCTGGAGCATCCGGGGATAAATGCCAGACGGACGGCACAGCCGGTGACAGGAAAGCTCCCTCGGAGATTTCATTGCGGTGTTCGACGCAGACTTCATACCGAATTCCGATTTCCTTATCCGGACCATTCCCTGTTTCACCGATGAGAAGACCGGCATGGTTCAGGCCAGGTGGGGCTTTCTGAATCCCGATCATTCCTGGCTCACGAGGATACAGTCTCTCCTTCTCGGGCCGCATTTCCGTATCGAGCACTGGATACGATACAGGAAAGGGCTTTTCTTCAATTTCAACGGGACCGCAGGGATATGGAGGCGCAAGGCCATTGAAACGGCCGGCGGATGGCAGGCCGATACCGTTACCGAAGACCTGGACTTGAGCTATCGTGTCCAGCTTGCCGGCTGGCGTTTCCGATACCTGGACGAGGTCGTGGTGCCTTCCGAGCTCCCGGGCACCATGGCGTCGCTTCGCTGCCAGCAGGAACGATGGGCAAAAGGCTCCATACAGACCGCCAAGAAGATCCTGCCGCAGGTATTGAAGGCACATCTCCCCCTTTCAGTCAAATTCGAGGCAGCGGCTCATCTCCTGGCGAATGTATGCTGGCTGCTGGGATTCATCGTCACGTGCACGCTGTATCCCGTCATCTTATCCCGGAAATACATAGGCCCTTACCAGATCATGCGCCTCGACGTCCCCATATTCATCTTCAGCAGCCTGGCCATCCTGCTCTATTTCTTCGCATACCGCCAGGCGCAAAAGAACCGAGTCCCGCTACATATACTGCTCATGCTTCCGGTCTTTTCGATCGGTCTCGCACCCAGCTTAGCAGTTTCCGTGCTCAAAGGCTTCTTCAGGCGGGGAGGCATATTCGACCGGACCCCGAAATTCGGGATCAAGGACAGGGGCAGGCTGCCTGTCCTGTCCTTTCTCTACCGACAGAGATCGTTGCCGTGGCTCATCGTGAATACTCTACTTTTCTGCTACACCCTGCTGCCCATTCTCTTTGCCTTTCAAAGGAATACGTGGCCGGCGATCCCGCTTCTTCTCGTGTTCCCTTTGGGGTTCTTACTCGTGATGGTCTGTGATTTCAAAGAGCTGTTCATCTATTCGTGAGGCCGCATGCCTCGCACGACAGATATCCATAGATGGCATTCACGACTGTCGAGACCGGGAGATCCGGCAAGTTATATGTATGCCTGGGGAATTCCTTTAGCTATTACGACATCATATGTTTTTCTGGCTGTCCGGCAGGACTTGCGGTTGTGGATTCCCGGCCTGATCGGGGCTTCAGCCCTTGCAGTATCCTCGCTGGCCGTTCTGCTGTATGCAGGCGAGCACGGCAAGGTCCGGTTTTCGGCGGGCATGATACTCGTTCTTGGCCTGCTCTTCCGCATGCTCTTTCTCTTCCGTCTCCCAGAGCTCTCGGACGACATTTACCGGTACCTCTGGGACGGACTTCAGACCTTGCAGGGCGTCAATCCCTACGGTCTCGCACCCTCGTCTGTCCAGCCGCTCGATGCGGCCGAGGCGGCACTTCAGCATAAGGTCAATCATCCTCAGTTCGTAACCATCTATCCGACTATGTCTCGGCTTATATTCGCCCTCGGTGCAGCCGTGTCCGGCAGTGTAACCGGTATGAAGGTCATCCTGGTTATTCTTGACATGATTGCCTGCGTTGTCATCCTTAAACTCTTAACCCATAGGAATCAACCGGCATGGCGAGCTGCACTCTATGCCTGGCACCCGCTTCCTGTCATCGAGATCGCCGGCTCAGGACATGTCGATGGTGCAGGAATACTGTTTCTCCTTGTGACGCTCGGTGTGCTTTTTCCCAGGTCTTCTCCGGTCTCGGTTGCGGCAAGCTGCGACCATATCGAACCTTTCCATCGGAAGAGAAATTCGTTCATTGCAGGAATCTTCTTTGCTGCATCGGTTCTCGTGAAATTCATCCCCCTTGTCTATCTCCCTGTTCTCCTTGTCGCAGGCGCATATCCGCTGGTAATGATCTCGGGTTTCTTTTCCGGGACTGTCCTCCTCTGTATTCCTTTCCTTTCGGATTCTTCCCACATGTTCGGTACACTCGGTGCTTACCTGAAGAACTGGGAATTCGCTAATTTCGCCTTCCGGACACTCCGGCTCATGATGTCATCGGGAGACCATGCGCGGATGATACTTTCTTTCCTGTTCGTGATCTGTGTACTCTATTTAACCGTCTTTCCCCGGATCAACCGGACAGATTGTACTAAGAAGGAGTCTTCCTCCCTGCCGGTAAAAGCTATGTATGGGATCACCTTTGGGTTTCTTCTTTTAACGCCGGCCCTTCATCCATGGTACGCCCTGTATCTCGTCGCTCTCTTCCCTTTCATAGCAGGTCCTGCAGGGCTGGTTTTCAGCTGGGCAGTGTTCCTCTCTTACCATGTCCTCATCGAATATACCGTGCTCGGCAGGTGGATTGAAAATGATACGATAGCTGCTGCCGTATGGCTCGCTCCTGTTGCGGCATGGCTGGCATCTCTGATTGTCAAAGCGGTCCGGCCGCATGAGCCCGTTATTCGATCTCTCTAGGAGCAGACCTTTGAGGACACGGCAGAGAGATCTCCGGGTTTATTCTTTTGTTCTGCCATAGCTTACCCCTTTCGTATAGAAGTATGCCCAATAAATGCATTCTTAAGACGGCGTACTCTCTTTGAACATGAATGGGGTGACTGCATCAGATTCGATACAAATATAGTATTTCCTCTGGCCGATTAATTGCAAAAGTGCGAGATAAGCCGGTGCTGTCTCTATCCCGAAGAAGCCAGGGCCTTTTGTGCCGGGGCCTGCTCTGCGGCCTGCTGCTTCGCGTGGTCAGTGGCGAGGAACATGTACATGGCGGGCACCACGAACAGGGTGAAGAGCGTGCCGATGGCGATGCCGGTGGTGATGACGAGACCCATGTTGTAGCGGCCTGCAGCGCCTGCACCGGATGCGAAGACGAGCGGCATGACGCCCAGCACCATGGCCGCGGTGGTCATGAGGATCGGCCGCAGCCGTATGGCGGACGCCTCCTCGATGGCCTCTCTTTTCGTCCTTCCCTCTCTTTGAAGATCATTGGCGAACTGCACGATGAGGATGCCGTGCTTGCTGATGAGGCCGATGAGCGTCACGAGGCCCACCTCGGTATAGATGTTGAGGCTCGCGCCCCCGACGCCTAAGCTGATGAAGATGAGGGCGCCGCAGATGGACATGGGAACGCTCACGAGCACGATGACCGGGTCGCGGAAGCTCTCGAACAGGGCGGCAAGCGCGAGGAAGATGATGATGAGCGCGAAGGCGAAGGTGGCAAGGAGGGCGGTCGACTCCTGGACGTACTGCCGCGACTGCCCCGCGTAGTCGATGCTGTAGCCCTGGGGCAGAATCTCGTCGGCGATCTTTTTCAGTGTCTCGATAGCCTGGCCCTGCGTGATGCCGGGCGTCGGCACCCCGGATATAGTGGCGGAGTTGAGCTGCTGGAAGTGGTTGAGCGACTCGGGCACGACCCCGGTCTTGAGGCGCGCGATGGTCGACAGCGGCACCGAGTCGCCGTTCGCCGTGGTGATGTAGTAATCTTTAAGCTGGTCGGCCGTGAGCCGCTCGATCTGCTTCACCTGCGGGATCACCTTGTACGACCGGCCAGACAGGCTGAAGTAGTTCACGTATCCCCCGCCCAGCATCGAAGCGAGCGAGCCTCCGAGATCGGACATGGTCACGCCCAGTTGAGCCGCCTTGTCCCGGTCGAACTCGACTTGCGTCTGGGGCTTGTCGATCTTGAGGTCGGTGTCCACGTACATGAACATGCCGCTCGCCTGCGCCTTTTCCTTCACTGCCTGCGAGACTTCGTTCAGCCGGTCGAAGGTGTCGGTGGTGCCGATCACGAACTCCACCGGCATGCCGTGGCCGGTTCCGGGCAGGGGGGGCGGCGGAAACGCGACACCCTGTGCGCCTGCGATGCCGGAGAGCTTGGCCTGGATCTCGGGCTGTATCTTGTCGGCCGACCGGTCGCGCTTGTCCCAGGGCTTGAGCACCAGGCCCGTGAACGACGAGTTGAGCCCGGCAAACCCCTCGACCTGGAAGATGTGATCGATCTCGGGCATCGTGACGAGGCTGTCGTAGATCTGCTTCGAGTAGAGCTGCGTCTGCTGCAGGCTGGCATCCGGGGCGGCCGAGAGCATGGCCATGAAGAAGCCCTGGTCCTCCTGGGGCGCGAGCTCGCTCCGTGAGCTCATGAACAGGAAGTAGTTGCTCGCGAGGATGATGCAGGCGAACACCGCGACAACCGGGAGCGAGTCGAGCGCCCCTTTCAAGAGCCGGGTGTAGCCGGAGCGGATGCGGTTGAACCGCTCGTCGATGAAGTCCACGAATCGGTGCCGCTCGCCGGGCCCCGAGTGCTTGAGGAACTTCGAGCACATCATGGGGGAGAGCGTGAGCGCTATGACCGCCGAGACGAACACCGCGCCAGCGAGCGTATAGGCGAACTCGGTGAACAGGGTGCCGGTGAGGCCGCCCATGAAGCCGATGGGGATGTACACGGCGATAAGCACCACGGTCATGGCGATGATGGGGCCGCCGAGCTCTCTGGCCCCCTTGAGGGCAGCCTCGAAGAGGGGCACGCCTTCTTCCATGTGGCGGTGCACGTTCTCCACCACGATGATGGCGTCGTCCACCACG
Organism: Deltaproteobacteria bacterium; assembly: GCA_029547185.1. GTDB lineage: Bacteria > Desulfobacterota > Desulfomonilia > UBA1062 > UBA1062 > Phosphitivorax. The sequence continues at coordinate 132,635 of JAKPPU010000125.1, forward strand.
AGCCCGATGGCGAGCACGAGCGCGAGCAGGGTCATGAGGTTGATGGTGTAGCCCAGGACGAGCATGATGAAGAACGCGCCGATGAGGGACAGGGGTATCGCGATGGTGGGGATGACCACCGAGCGGACCGAGCCCAGGGAGAGGAAGATCACCATCGTCACGATGAGCAGGGCCTCGACCAGGGTCTTGATGACCTCATTGATGGAGCTGTTCACATAATCCGTGGCGTCGTAGACGATGCGGCCTTCGAGCCCTTCCGGGAGCTGCTGCGTTATGCCGGGGAACGCCTTTTTCACCCCGTCGACGACCGTGAGGATGTTCGCGTTCGGCGCCACCTTGACGCCCATGAACACGGCCGACTTGCCGTCGAAACGTACTGCGGCGTCGTAGCTGTCCGCGCCGAGCGTTACGTTCGCGACGTCTCCGAGCCGCACGATGGTCCCGTCAACCGATTTGACGGCGAGGTTGCGGAACTCCTCCACCGAGTGCAGTCCTGTGGCCGCCGTGAGGTTCACCGTGACCATCTGCCCCTGGGTGCGGCCCAGGGCGGAGATGAAGTCGTTGGCGACCAGCGCCCTGCTCACGTCCGTGGCGGTCAGGCCGTGGGCCGCCATCCTGTCGGGGTCGAGCCACGCCCTGAGCGCGAACTCCTGTTTGCCGAAGATCTCCGCCGTCTGGACGCCTTCGACCGCCTGCAGCTTGGGCTGCACCACCCTGATGAGGTAGTCGGTTATCTTGTTCGTGGGCAGGTCCCTGCTGGTGAAGCCTATGATCATGGAGCCTATGTCCTCGCCGGTCGAGATGCTGATCACGGGCTGCTGCGACTCCTTGGGCAGCTGGTTCAGGACCGCGTTGACCTTGGTGTTGATCTCGGTGAGCGCCTTGTTCGCATCGTAGTTGAGCCGCAGGTTCGCCGTGATGGAGCTCACGCTCTGCGTGCTCGTCGAGGTGAGGTAGTCGATGCCGTTGGCCTGGGCGATCGAGTTCTCGAGCGGGGTCGTGATGAAGCCGGAGACGAGCTCCGGGTCCGCGCCGGTATAGACGGTCGTGACCGTCACGACCGCGTTCTCCGTCTCCGGATACTGGCGCACCGGCAGCAGGTTGATGGAGCGCAATCCGAGCACGAGGATGAGGAGGCTGACCACGGTGGAGAGGACCGGCCTGCGGATGAAGATGTCCGTGAAGTTCATAGGGGCCTGCCTACATGTCCTCGGGCTTGGGTGCGGCGTTGCTGAGGGGCTGCACCCTGTTGTTTATGATGATGGGGCTTCCGCTCTTGAGCTTGAGCTGTCCGCTCGTGACCACGGTCTCGCCCTCCCTGATGCCGGAGATCACGGCGATCTGGTCGCCGCGGCTCGGGCCTACGGTGACGAAGGTCTGGCGCGCGGTAAGGGACGGTTTCCCGTCCTTGCCTCTGCCCTTGTCGTCCACGACGTAGACGGTTTCGCCGTAGGGGTTGAACACCACTGCGGTCCGGGGCAGGGTGAGATAGCGCTGCGGCTCTCCCGCCTGGAGCTCGACCGAGACGAACATGCCCGGCAGGAGCTTATGCTCTTTGTTCTCTATCCTCGCCTCGATGCGGACGTTGCGCGTGCTCGTCTCGACCTTCGGGTTGATGGTGCTCACCTCGCCGATGAAGGTCCTGTCCGGGTAGGCATCCGAGGTCGCGGCGACCTTCTGACCCCTCGCGATCCGGGACAGCTCCTGCTGGGGCAGAGAGAAGTCCACGTACAGAGAATCGAGGGACTGGAGCGTGACGATCCTGTCGCCCGGGTTCACGTACTGGCCCGGGTTGACCTGGCAGATCCCGAGCTTGCCGGAAAAGGGCGCCCGTATGGTCTTTTTCTCGACGAGGGCGGCCTGCTGGGACGCAAGCGCCCGCCTGGCCTTGAGGTCGGCGAAGTCTGCCTCGAGCACGGCCCTGCTCACTGCCTGGGCCTCGAACTGCTTCCTGTCGCGCTCATACGTGGTTTTTGCCAGCTCGGCGGCCGCTTCGAGGGCACGGAGCTGGGCGATGTCCGAATCAGCATTGAGCTGCACGAGGACCTGCCCCTCCTTGACCTCGTTTCCCGACGTGAAGCGGATATCCCTGACCATTCCCGCTATCTCGCTCGTGACCTCGACCCCGCGCACGGCCCGGAGGCTGCCCACCGCCTTTATCTTCGGCTCCCAGGTGTCCTTTGCAGCCCTGACCGTGGAGACGGTCACCGGCGGCATGGCGGACGACGCCATGAATTTCTTCGTCATGTGGGACACGAAGGCCTTGTACCCGAATATGCCGCCGAACAGGATTCCGACGGCTGCCAGCATAATCACCATGCGTTTCGTCATGGATTCTCTCTCCGTATCTTCATGCATAAGCACCTGCAAGTACTCTCTGATCTTTCCGGGGTGCCCTCATCCCTTGCGCTCCGTCCCATCGGCGGAATCCCGGTTCCACCATCCGCCGCCCAGGGCTTCGAAAAGGGCGGCGGTGTCCGCGAGCCGTGTCGCCTGTGCCTGGATCAGGGCGACTTTGGCCAGCCGGTACTGGCGCTGTGCGTTGAGGAGATCGAGGTAGCTCACAGACCCCAGCCTGAACTGGCTCTCAGCGAGGGCGAGCGTTTCCCGCGCAGCCGCCTCTGCCTCGGCTTGCGCCTTGAGGACCTTTGCATCCGCATCGAGCGCCCGCAGCACATCGGCCACCTCTTCGAAGGCGAGCAGCACGGTCTGACGGTACTGCGCCTCGGCGGCATCGTAGCCGGCGATGGCCGCCCGTCTGAGCGCGGTGAGCTCGCCGCCCCGGAACACGGGCTGGAGCAGTCCCGCGCCGAGGCTCCAGAACGCCGCGTTCGCACCGAAGAGATCGCCTGATTTAAGGGCCTGCGACCCGTAGCTGCCGGTAAGCGTGAACTGCGGGTAGAGGTTGGCCGTGGCCACCCCGACCTGGGCGCTTGCGCTGTGCAGAACGGCCTCTGCCGCCCTGATGTCAGGCCTCTGGCGCACGAGCGACGAGGGCAGGCTCACCGGCAGCTCACGGGGCAGGGTGAGGCCGGTAAAATCGAACTCCGGCAGCCCCGGCTTGCCGGGGAAGCTCCCGATAAGGACTGAGAGCTGGTGGCGTGTCTGGTCGAGCCGCTTCTCGAGGAGGGGTAACGTGGCCCTTGTCTGGGCCAGTTGAGCCTTCTGGGCGAGCACGTCGGTGCGCGATACGGCGCCGAGCTCGAACCGGCGCTCCACGACTGCGAGCTGCTTCTCCTGGATGGCCACGATCTCTTTCGTCGCCTCGATCTCGGCGCGTACGGACGCCTCCTGCACGGCCGTGGTGACGATGTTCGAGGTGATCGTCAGGTAGGCGCCCTCGAGGAGGAATGACTGATAGTCGACCTGGGACTTGAGCGACTCGATCTCCCGCCTCGCTCCTCCGAAGACGTCGAGGGTGTACGAGACGCCGACCGAGGCGTTGTAGAGCGTGAAGGGGCCGGTATCCGCATTCGGCAGGCCGGAAGCGGCGGCAGATTCCTTCTGCCTGGCGATGGACGCGGTTGCATTCACGTGGGGGTAGTACGCGCCCCTTCCTGCAATCAGGTACTCCTGGGCCTGGCGGAGCAGTGCCCTCGATGCGGCCAGGGTCGGGCTGTCCTGAAGCGCCTGGCGGATGAGCGCATCGAGCGGCTCCGACTGGAAGAGCTCCCACCACTTCTCAGGGATGTCCCTGCTCATGACGAAGCGCTGCTCTTCGCCGCCTTTCACCGGCGACGAGGCCGTCTTTTCGGGAAGAGGGCCGCTCGTGTAGCCGGCGACCTCCGGTGCGGCGGGCTCCCTGAAATCCGGGCCGACGGCGCATCCCAGGAAGACGGCGCCTGCGAGTGCGGCAGCAGACCAGATCGTGAATGTCCGGAACCGGTTCCTTTTCTTACGCATCGAGAAATGCTCCTTCTGCGGTGTAAAGACGCCTGATGACTTCCTCCTTGAGGCCGATGCCGCGGAGGAGGAACCTGACAGCCTCCCTGACGAGCTCGCCCCGCGGGATGCGGTAATCGACGGCGGGGACCGGCGGAAGCAGATCGACCAGGAGTACGAAGGCCAGGCGGTCGACGAACCACGCACGCATCCGATAGGGTACCAGGCTCTCATCGATGTCTCCTGATGCTTCTGCGGCCTTGATGTTCTCCTCTATCTTCGGGATCAGGCGCTCCCGGGCTTTCCTCAAGGCGACATGGGCGAATTCTCCGTCGCCGGCCAGGCTTCTCAGGTAGATCCGGGTTATATCGTTGAACTCTTCCGAATGCAAAGACAAAAGCTCCGTGACGAGCGTGTGGACGATCAGGATGAGGGTCGAGGTCGAAGGTTCGAGGGAGAGGCTTTTCTGGATATTGTCCGGCAGACTCGCCTCGAGCGATTCGAGCATGGCGAGGAAGAGGGCCTCTTTGTTGGGGAAGTGCTTGAACAGGAGGCCTTCGGACACGCCGGCCGCCTGTGCCAGCTCACGGGACGTCGCTCCCTCGAGCCCCTTGTGGGCGAAGAGCTCGCGGACCCGTGTGATGATGAGCTTCCTCCTCTCATCGAATGGCATCCTCGGCTGTGTTCCCATGAAGGGGATTTCTTAGCAAGTGCTCACTTACTTGTCAATCGGTATCGTTGATTATGAGGAAAAAGGGGGCGTTTCCCGTTCCTGGAGCATGGGAGCAAACGATAGGGAAACGCCCCTCGATGATGTGCGCACATGAGGAGAATGCTACGAGCGTGCTTTCCTGTCCGACCTCGGGATCTTTTCTCCATGTTCGGCGAGCTCTCTCTGATGAGAGAGCATCTGGTAATATTTCCCGGACTTTTCCCGGTCTCCCCGTTCGAGGTAGAACTCGTAGAGGGTTTCGAGGGCAGCGAGGCTGTAGTTCGCATCGAGGGATATGACCTTTTCGATGGAGGCCACGCCGGATTCGTCCCCTTTGGCGAGCGAGATCCTCCCAATGGCGTAGAGGGCGGGCACGTACTTGGGCTTGTACTTGAGAATGCGCTCGTAAAAGGGAAAGGCCCTGTCGCTTCCCAGGATCTCTTCGGTCAGGTAGGCGAGCTCCCAGGCTTCGCTCACCTTGAGATTGCGGGCCTTTGCCTTTGCTGCGAGCTCCTCGATCCTCGACTTGGTCTTCTGCACATGCACGTATCGTTTAAGCCACTGGGCCCTTACATTCGAGCACCATTCCTCGTCGAACCACTTCCTGACGACGTTCAGGCTGGTAATGAAGTACTGTGCGGCACTCTGCTCGAGCGAGTTCTTGAAGGCGGGTGTGACGTGGATGGCCTGCAGCCGCTCCCTGAGGCAGGGGTGGGTGTCGGCGGAGTCGGTCTCTCTCGAGAGGGATTTCTCGAGCCAGACGGCTGCCTGTTCTTCATCGATGCCTTCGGAGAACTTCTCCTGCATGAGCCCGTAGACCGACTGGGGGGAGTCCGGCCGCTCGTCCGCCATATTCGTTATCATAGGCCAGAAGCACTCGTGGAGATACCGGCCGAGCACGTCGTACCTCACCAGGGCGTCGGCAGTCTCCTCCTCTCCCGCGATCTCGCAGGAGCACCTGTCGGCCTCGTACTCGTGAGCTCTTGCCAGCGAAAAGGTGCATGCATTGAAGTAGGGGACGTACCATCGGTAGAACCACGTCAGCACGGCCAGGCTCCAGCTTTTCTGTCCTTCGAGGGATTCGACTATCCGCATCCAGGACTTTCTCGTGCGAAAGGCCCAGGAGATCAGACGGCCGTGCCTCCCCGACAGGTGTCCGTATTCATGGGCAAGGACCGCCTGCATCTGCATGGGGGTGAGCGCCTGAAGGAGTGGGAGCCCCAGCACCAGGCGGCTCTCGTACCAGCCGAGGAATCCGAGCCTCGGCCTCTGGGCGATGAACGCATTGAAGTCATCGGTGAGCAGTATCCGGCCGATCTTCGGCCCGCCCAGCTTCTTGCGTATGCGGTTCACTGCCTCGAAGAGCTCCGGGGCGTCGTCCCTGATTATCTCGAGGCCTTCCGGGAACGGCATGCGGAACCAGACCGCTTTCAGGATCACCTTGACGAATGCGCCTGCGATCAGGAGCACCGGTATGCTCATGATCAGGAAGATCAGAGGCTCTTGAAGGGTGAAGGCAAACTTAAGGTAAGAGAAGACGAAGGCGCCGATGAGAAGGAGGATTCCTGCAAAGTAGGCATAGCCCAGTGCAGCCAGCATGACGACCTTGAGCCTGCTTGTCCTCGGAACCCTCCGATCGTGAAAGGGATGCCTTGCCGCATCCCGGGACATGGCATAGCCCATCGTGCGGCAGCCTTTTTCCGTCTCGGAGCCGTTCCAGACTTCGCGGTAGCCGGAGCTCCTGCTGTCCTTCGCCGTGCTGCTCAGGCAGAAGACGAAAAAGCCCATCATCGAGAAGAATATGATGATGACCTGCGATGCGAGCCTGGCCTGCTCGGTTTCGGACCAGAAGAAAAAGCTTAAAATAAACAGCGCGACCATGGCCAAACAGAAGAATGTCATCATCCTCGCTGCAAGGAGCAAGAGCCTCTTCATCGAAAGCTTCCCCCTTCGTGTATGCGTGCCTTTGTATCTTTTTAGATTACGGCTTTTTTGAACATCTCTTGGCGTGGAATCCGTTCCCTTTGCCTGTACGGCAGAATTCAAGCAATACCCATTCCAATTCGGGCCGGGGAGCGCGAGGATATTTCAGATCGGACACGCGGGCAATTCCCGACACCCGTGTCTGGTCGATCTGCAGGGAACCCGCCTTTTAGATCGACCAATCCGCCAGGGTCTCTTTTGAGGGAGAGAACGCATTTGTCCATCACGCAGGCATGGCGTGCGGTAACTTTTTTGCCATGGTGATTTCAAAAGTGTTCAACAGCTTCGATCAGAATTGACTGTTCTCTTTGAGCATGCACATCATCACGGCGGTGCCGGTCCTCAGTAGCGGTATATGGCCGAGGCGCAGCATTCACCGGGAAGCTGCCAGGGCTTCATGGCATAGACGCTCCCCCTGTTCAGGTATGTCCGGGCAGCGGCGATATCGAGAAGGTCTTCGGTGCCCGCGGCAGGCTCATCGAGGATTTCGATCTGCAGCGATTCCGGGTCGAACCATCCCCATTTATGAACGCCCAGTGCAACGAAGAGCGTATCCACCCGTCCGCTGTATGCCGCGAGGACGATATCATTGAGGTCATTGGAAGCCAGGCTGCTCCGCTTGCTCGCAAGCAGCTGATACTTCATCTCGGCGTCCTCCTGGGCCTTGAGGAACTGCGGCTGCACGATGTCCCATGCCAGATCGTGAAGCTCGTCATTGCTCAACCCTTTGGGATTTTTCATGATGCTCACATCCGTCACATGGGGATAAGTGTTGGCCTCCCGGTAAATGGGCAGCAGATGGTCGTCGCCTGCGAGCACCAGCGGGGCGCGCTCGTCATGGAGCACCTCCCACAGCCGGTCATTGACGCTGTGGAAGTACTGGAGGATCTCCGGCTTCCGGTAGTTCGACTCGGCACCGAACCCGTGGAATACCTGGGGTGTGCTGCCCCTGAAGCTCGTCGGGCTCACCTGGGTGCGGTGTGAATATTCCGTGTTCGGTTCATGGAGGCCGAGGAATTGATCGATTCCTGCGGGCATGCCTTTGAGATCTATCTCCCCCATGCTGTAGCGGGAGCACTGGAGGAGCCTGACCTTTCCCAGGCCGAGCAGCAGGATGAAAAAGTATCCGTTCGCCGTGAACAGAGGAAGCAGCGGCTTAATCTGAAAATGATCGGCCACGACGACCTGCTCTTCGAATTGTATGGGCAGTCGGAAGGACTGCATGCCCGAAGAAGAGAGGAACAGGGCCAGGCCCTGATCCTGGTACTGCCAGAACAGGGCGTCGTCGAGGAGATCATGCGCGGGCAGGAGCAGCCTTCTCAGCTCGACAGGGCGGATATCGCTCGCCGGCTGCATCTCCTCTGCCTTTTTCAGGAGGTTCTTGAGCCGTATGGGCTCCTGCTTCTTCTCGTCGCCCACCTTCTCCGTGGGCATATAGATCGAAACGCACACCCCGTCTGCCGTGTTCATCAATGCTTTGAGATCTTCACTCGAGAATCTGTCCATTTCTGATAAACCTCGCGATTATTCCGGTTCAGGCATCGAGGAGCCGGGCCGCCGGTCCCTCGAAACGTATGGCTGCCTATTTAGATAATAGGGTCCATGGCGGGATGAATCACATCCGGTCGGACAATCGTCGAGCCTGTGAACTATCCCTGGGAGGAGAAGATGCCGGTCGATGAACCCTTGTCCACGAGGTACGCCGCCGTCACCCGGTCATTCCTGATGTCCAGGATGAGGTCCTTTTGAAGGGTCTTCCCGAAGAGGAGGATCGTATAGCCGCACTTGTTGTTGTAGTCCCAGTATTCCGCATCGCCCACACGGGCGACGGAGTCCGGTACGCCCAGGGTTTTGAGGATATACGACTTGTCCCTGCCGACGAGTCCCTCGGGCACGGTCATCTTCGAGTAAGTCATGTGCGCCTTGCCGTACGTCCCGAAAGCGCACCCCGACAGAACGCCGGCTGCCATAAGAGAGGACATAATTATCGCAACGAGAAATCTTCTCATGAGACTCTGACCTCCTCAATCAGGCACTGACAGTGGGACTGCGAGTATACCGACCGATGATCCCTTATCGATGAGGTAGACGTCCTTTGCCCTGCCGTTCGTCAGCTGGACCACGAGGTCCTTTGCCTCGGCCCTGCCGCCCGAAAGATAGTGAAGGTCGAAGTACCACCTTTTGTTTTTATGATAGCCCCAGAACTCCTTTTCCTTCTCGAATGCGATGAAATCGGGGTCGCCGAGGATTTTTATGATGCCTTCCTTGTCCTTGCCCATGAGCTGCAGGTGCACGGGGGCGGCTTCTTCGACCGAAGCCGTTCTGCCGGAGCCGATCGAGGCGCAGCCGCACAAAAGAACCGGCAGAGAGCATGCGGCGAGGATCAGTGCGATCATGATGCGGTAGCTCAAAAAATCATCTTCCTTTCTGTTTTTAAGTATACGGGCCTTCCGGAGAAAGAGCCATACCGACGGTGCCCTCAGCATCCGTTCTCGAATCCGGTTCTCCGGTTCTCTCACGGACCTGCAGGCTTCACGGTTGTCACGAGCACCAAAGGTTTGCCGTAAGACCGTGACCTTTATTCCATGCAGGCGCATATTTCAAGAGAATAAAGGCAAGGCCGGCGCAATCGTTCATTGGCATTGACACCTTCCGGCCGGCAGATATACAGAACGGTAATACCTGATAAAAAGGACGGATATCATGAAGCAGCTCGCATCGGGCAGGATCAGCGAGAACATCGCCGTGGCGGGAAATTACATGTATCCCTGCTACGTGGTCGGGGGAGGCGGCAGGAACCTCATGATCGAGGCGGGCCTCAACCTCATGGGCCCGCTCTATGTGAAGTCGATCGAGGAGATCCTGGGAGACCGGGGCCTGCTGAGCTATCTCTTTCTCACCCATTCCCACTACGATCATCTCGGGTCTGTCCACTACCTGAAGCGCCTCATTCCCGGGCTTGTGGTAGGCGCGCACGAGAGGGTCGCCGGTCTGCTGCGCAAGGAATCGGTCCTCGCGATGATGAACAGGTTGAGCGATGTCCAGCGTCTCCTCATGAGGGACATCGCGGGAGACGAAGACCTCGTCATCAGGCAGACGGATATCGGGCTCACCTTGAAGGAAGGCGACGTCATCGATCTGGGCGGGCTTTCATGCCGTGTCTACGAGGTGCCGGGCCATACGAGGGACTCCCTCGCGTACTCCATACCCGAGATCGATGCCCTGTTCACCGGCGAGGCGGCGGGCGTGCCGCAGGGGATGGACGATCACACGCCCCAGGTGGGATTCCTCGCGTCGTATGAAGATTACCTGACCTCTCTGGAAAAGCTCATGTCGTTGAGCCCGAGGATCTTGTGCCTCGGCCATGCCTTCGTATTCACCGGTGAGGACGCCGCGAAGTATCTTCGGGCCTCGTATGCCGCCACGTTCGAATACCGGAGCCTCATCGAGAGATACCTCGAAGAGGCGGACGGCGACGTCGAAAAGGCCATAGAGACCATGGCCGTGAAGGAGTACGATGAGAAGGGCACCATCCGCCAGGAGCGCAACGCCTACCTCACGAACCTCTCGGCCCAGGTCAGGCTCATAGCAGGGATGAAAGGCCGCTGATTCTTCCTCTTCGGGCATCCTTGTGCATCTGTTTTCACGATGCAATCATCTTATTCATTATACATCATACGACACGTCCATGGTCGTGCCGCGGCCCGGCCTTTGTTAAGCAGGGCAGTTCCGACGGCAAAGGAGAAATACAATGGAACGAGGAAAACAGGGAAAAACCGGGGATCCGAGCCTGATCCATTCGAAGATCGAGTGCGTCTCCTGCAGGGAGGAAGGGACGTTTCCCGCAATCGTCTACGATGTCAGCGGTGAGAGCGTCTGCCTCGTAACCGATCACGAGCTCAATCCGGATGAGGTCGTCTCCATCCATACATCGCAGGGAGCCCGGAAAAAAGATATCGCCGCCCGGATCAATGACAAAACCGGAACGGTGAAATGGTCGAAGCCCGTAGAGAGAAAAGACCGCAAACTGTACCTGGCCGGGCTAAGCCTGCCTCATGGCGAAAAGATTCAGGAAAAGGACCTCGATTCCTGCCAGATCTGCGGGACCGCTACCGGTGAAGAAAACGCCTGCAGCACCCAGAGCTTCACATGGCTGTGCCCCCATTGCAATGAGGCGATAAACCGGCTTCCCAGGAAGCTCGAGGAGATCGTCGATGCCTACCTCAGCGGCAACCCGCTATAGGCCGGGAGAAGGGGAAAGAAGCCGGAAAGGATGGGAGAAAGCACCGGCACCCTCTACCGCGTCGTGTCATATTCCTCTTCCACCCCTCGGCATCGTACGAACCGGTGATATAGGCTGTCACCCCTTCGTCGGGAGTATACTACAAACCGTCGTTCCCGGGCCCTGAATAAATGGTGAGAAGCATGCCAGCATCCGGATCGGATTAATAAAAAGCTTTACCTTTTATCAGAAGCTGAACCCGATTCCTGCATTCAGGACTGCCCTGTCTCGACTCATACCAATTCCGGATGTAACACGGATATTTTCTGCAATGTCTCCTTTGAAGCCGACAGCCAATGCTTCTTCTTCCATGTATGTTCCGACTCCGAGTCCAACGGAGAACTTCTTGCCCGGTACAGGGTCGGGGATGGCAGACATTGCGGAGACAGCGGCAATCCCGCTGTAAGCCTTCTGCAGCTGTCCATAGTTCACGGCGTCATAGCGGTGTTTGCCGTCGGCTATGCCGGTCACCCGTACCGGTCTTCCCGTGGCATCATCGCTGAAGGTCGCGCCGTTGTCGTTCAAGGTCAGCATGGTGGAACTCGTGCCTCCGCTGATTACCGTCTGATCCGTTCCGACAATGATACCGTGGGTGTGGTTGGTATCGGGATTGACCACGGTGAGGCTGGCCGAATTTTCCTGCAGGCTCAGCTCTCCCCGGCCGTCCGTGCTCGTTGCATTCCGGTCAGCCGTCAGGGTGGCGCCGCTGTCGTTCAGGGTGAGCGTCGTGTAATCGGTGCCGTTGTTCAGGACGGTTTCCCGGGTACCTACTGTCAGTCCATGGGCCTGGTTATTCACCGGATTCACGACGGTGAGGCTAGCTGTGTCTTCCTGAAGGAGCAGAGAGCCGCGGCCATCTGAAACGTCGATGTTGCTGTCGGCAAAAAGCCCGACCGAGTTGTTGAGTCCGTCGACAGATACGCCGCTGTTGTTCACGACGATCCCGGATGCACTGTTGGGATTTGTACTGGTGAGATAGCCGTTCACGGTCAGGTCGCCGTCGACATACATCCGGCCGGTCACGATCGTCCCGTAAGTCTGTGATGAAACAGCACCGTCCTTGTTCGTGTAGTAACGGTCGTCGCCCACTGTTATGCTGTTTTTCACGGAGTGATCGGTGTAGCTCATCCCGCTGTCGCTCTGGCTTGCCATGCTGACGCCGCTCCCATTGATGAAGAAGGTATGACCGCCCGCTGCAGTGCCGTTGCTGTCGACGGACAGGCTGTTGTTGATGGTTGCGGGACCATTGAGCGTAGCGGCCCCGGCCACATTCAGGGTACCGCCAACTGTGGCGTTATTCGCGATCGCTACGGAATTCAGGCTGGCAGCTCCTGAGGTCGTCAGGGTCGAGAGACTCGTATTACCGGTTACCGATAAGGTTCCGCCCACAGTGGCATTGTTCGTAATCGATGCCGAATTCAGTGTCGCCAAACCGGAGGTATTCAGGGTCGAGAGACTGGTATTACCGGTTACTGCCAGTGTCCCGCCAACTGTTTCATTTCCTCCGATGGAAGAATTGTTCGTTACCGACACTGAGTTCAGCGTCGCCAGTCCGGAAGTGGCCAAAGTGGAAAGATTCGTGTTGCCTGTAACGCTGAGGGTCCCGCCGACCGTCTCGTTTCCGCCGATGGCGGTATCGTTCGTTACCGACACTGAGTTCAAGGTTGCCAGACCGGAAGTGTTCAGTGCTGAAAGACTCGTGGTACCGGTTACTGCCAATGTCCCGCCTAAAGTTGTGTTCCCGGTCACTTCCAAAGTGCCGCCGACCGTCTCGTTTCCGCCAATGAAAGTGTCGTTCGTCACCGATACTGAATTCAGCGTAGCCAGGCCGGACGTATCCAAGGTGGAGAGACTGGTGTTTCCGGTTACGCTGAGGGTTCCACCCACTGTCTCGTTTCCACCGATGGCCGTGTTGTTCGTTACGGTCACCGAATTCAGCGTTGCCGCCCCTGAAGTGCTCAGGGTGGAGAGACTGGTATTGCCCGTCACCTCGAGGGTACCGCCGACCGTGGCATTATTGGTTACCGATGCCGAGTTCAATGTCGCAGCACCTGAGGTACTCAAGGTCGAAAGGTTGGTGCTGCCCGTCACCTCGAGGGCTCCTCCCACAGTGGCACCGTTGGTTATCGAGGCCGAATTCAGGGTGGCAGCCCCTGAAGTACTCAGGGTAGTGAGGCTGGTATTCCCTGTTACGTCAAGAGTTCCGCCGATGGAAGTATTGTTGGTGACAGTAGCGGAATTCAATGTTGTAGTACCCGCGCTTAAGGTCCCTCCAATGGTGGTATTCCCTGCCACGCCGAGGGTGCCGCCGATGGAAGCGTCGTTGGTGACGGTAGCGGAGTTCAGTGTGGTAGCTCCGGCATTCAAGGTTCCGGATATAGTCGTGTTCCCGCCTATGGCGGCATCATTGGCGATGGTTGCTGAATTGAGCGTCGTAGCGCCTGCACTCAGTGTCCCGTCTATCGTGACATTTCCGGTTACATCGAGGTTTCCGCCAACAGAGGCATCTGTAGTGACAGTAGCTGAATTCAGCGTTGTCGCTCCAGCATTCAGGGTACCGGTTACGGTCGCATTTCCCCCGACGGAAGCATCTGTGGTGATAGTCGCAGAGTTCAATGTCGTAGCACCCGCACTGAGCGTACCATCTACAGTAGCGTTTCCGGTCACGTCGAGATTCCCGCCTATACCCGCATCATTGGTGACGGTTGCTGAATCGAGCGTCGTATCACCTGCTCTCAGTGTCCCGTCTACTGTCGCATTTCCGGTTACATCGAGGTTTCCGCCAATACCCGCATCATTGGTGACGGTAGCGGAATCGAGAGTGGTTGCCCCGGCATTCAATGTTCCGCTCACCGTGGTGTTTCCCGTTACGCCTAACGTCCCGCCCACTGTCGTGTTCCCGGTCACTCCAAGGGTTCCGCCGACCGATGCATTGTTTGTAACGGTTGCAGAATTCAGCGTTGTCGCTCCTGCGCTCAAGGTTCCGGTAACGGTCGCATTTCCTCCTACGGAAGCATCATTGGTGATGGTTGCAGAATTCAGCGTTGTCGCCCCCGCGCTCAAGGTTCCTCCAATGGTGGTGTTTCCTGTCACACCGAGGGTACCGCCTACAGAAGTATCATTTGTGATAGTGGCCGAGTCCAGTGTGGTGGCTCCTGCGCTCAGAGTTCCGCTTACCGTCGCGTTTCCTCCCACGGACGCATCGTTCGTGATGGTGGCGGAATCCAGCGTCGTGGCTCCCGCGCTTAAGGCTCCCCCGATGGTGGTATTCCCGGTTACGCCCAATGTCCCGCCTACCGATGCATTGTTCGTAACGGTTGCGGAGTTCAGTGTTGTCGCACCTGCACTCAAGGTACCGGTAACCGTCGCATTCCCGCCGACTGAAGCATCGTTGGTAATCGTTGCGGAGTTGAGCGTCGTTGCTCCTGCACTGAGTGTCCCGTCTACTGTCGCATTTCCGGTTACATCGAGGTTTCCGCCAACAGAGGCATCTGTAATGACAGTAGCAGAATTCAGCGTTGTCGCTCCAGCATTCAGGGTACCGGTTACGGTCGCATTTCCCCCGATGGAAGCATCTGTGGTGATAGTCGCAGAGTTCAGTGTCGTAGCACCCGCACTGAGCGTACCATCTACAGTAGCGTTTCCGGTCACGTCGAGATTTCCGCCAATACTCGCATCCGTGGTGACAGTGGCGGAATTGAGCGTCGTGGTCCCGGCACTGAGAGCGCCTCCTATCGCGGTATCCCCTGTCACTCCCAGTGCTCCGGTTACTGTCGTATCGCCAGTCACTTCAAGCGTTCCGCTTATAGCCGTATTTCCCGCCTCCAGCGTTCCGGTTATGGTATTTCCGGTTACTTCCAAGTCCCCGGTCACTGCCGTATCGCCCGCATTCAGAGTCCCGGTAGTGGTACTCCCGGACACTGTCGTATCGCCGGTTATAGTCGTATTGCCGGTCACCTCGAGAGTACCGCCTACCGTGGCTCCGTTTGTGATTGTTGCCGAATCCAGGGTAGCTGTCCCTGAGGTGCTCAAAGTGGATAAGCTGGTGGTTCCGGTTACGTCGAGAGCACCGCCTACTGTAGCGTTCCCGGTCACGGAAAGATCGGTTTCAACCGTCGCCGAATTGAGGGTTGCTGCACCCGAAGTGTCCAGAGTACTCAGGTTGGTGGCCCCGGTCACGTCAAGAGTCCCGCCTACTGTGGCGTTTTGATTCACGGTCAGGTTGTCGGCATCGACGTCTGCCGCCATCGAGACAGCGGGCAGGAACACAAGCGCGAGCACCACTACGATCACTCGTCGCATCGGAATCATGCAATCATTGAGCTTCATGATCTTTCCTCCCTTCGCAATCTTTCAGCGAACGACTTCTTTTTTGATTACGACACAACCGCTGCCTGCCGGCATCAGAAAAACCCGCACGGTGGGCGAACCTGCAAGCACGACAATATTTTTCAACAAGTTCCGTTCCGGCTTCATGTCAGGAAAGTACTTCTGCATCGCTTCTTTGCAGCTCATTGGCAGGAAGACAACCTCGTCATAGATTGCATCGCACCCGTTCGAAAGATTCGGGGCAAAACTCTCGCTTGCATACGCCGTTAAGGAATCTTTGCTCTGGATCTCCATGGATACGGAAAACATGCTCCGATCGGGCTGGGATGAAGGAAGAAAGAGATAAAAACCTGTATCCTTTGCATCGGAAGTAATGAAATTACTCACCTGGTTGACACGGCTCGCACAGGTGAGAATGCCTGTCTTCACGACAGCCTGGGTAATTGAGTTCACCCCTGATGGAACGGGTCCGGCCGATTTCTGCTGTTGGACCGGCTGAGAATCGGCTCCAAAAGCCAATGGAGCCTGCAGGATGCACAATCCGGCTATGCTCACCGACAGACATACCAGGAATATCCGGGAAAAATGGTAGCGTATCACAGAATACCTCCACCAGAATCATTCGTAATTTGTTGTTTTCTTGATAAAATCATCTCGAATATTACATCGGTATTCTGATCATTGATCGTTAACAATAATACAGTATATTGAAACGAGTATTCGGCGCCTGGGGATGTTGAGCAGATGCAGCACGGAAAGCGGAGAAAAACCGGCATGCAAAGGATACCGTGCCGGTCTGCCAGAGCGGGCCTTACAGGGAGTTCTCTCTTGAGAGCCCTGATGATCCGAAGTACCGAACCCATTGAAAAAGGTTACCCTAATCCGCATTCTATATATAAACTGAGATCCATGATATTTAAGAGATACGGGAGCGTAAGATGAGCTCGTGAGGGAGAAAATGCCCAAAGTCGATTTCATAAAAGAAAATATCTCGCGGTGCCTGTGCGGGGAATGCCCGGTCCAGGTCAAGAGCAAGTGCGCCCACGACCTGTATGAGAAGGCGAAAAAGATAGAAGGCATGCCCGCGCCGGAGCAGGTGCCCGGCATGTACTGCTCGTCCGGCAAGGCGACGTGCACCGATCTCGATGCCGTGCAGCAGTGTTTTTGCCCGGGATGCCTCGTCTGGGCCGATTATGGCCTGTCATCGAACCACTACTGCATACGGGGAAGCGCCGAGAAAAAGGGGTAAGCCGGGACCCACACCTTTTATCGTCCGGAAGACTGCCGATTTCCCCCTCTCGTAATGACCGGCTGGAGCACTATCATCACGGGGTTGATTTCTCTAAAAATGAAAGTTGCGGAGTCCACGAAATTATAATCTCCTCGACTTTCAATCATCTATGGCAGGTGTGAAGATTAGTTCAATTCAGTGCTTGCCATCCGCCGCAAAGCGTGGTTCTATGCGAGTTAAGAGCACTCTGGGTAATACGCAAAAGAGAGGGCATATGATCACCTTTAGATCTTCAGCAAGCAACAGTTCACTGTATCAGGTCTTCGAGGATGAAAATCTTATCGGGTATGTCCGGGTACAGAGAAGCACGACGTGCGACAAGTACCAGGCATCGACCTACCATGACGGGAAAGAGGAGAACTGCGGAAAGCTCTTCGACACCCCCCAGGATGCCCTGCAAGTAATCGTGAGGCTCATGGGGAAGGTCGGCAAGGCAAAAAGCAACGCATCCAAGGTTTTTGTCCCAGCATAAGCCGGATCTCGAGCCCGGCATCATTGAGGGGTAGCCTGGACTGACGGCCCGGCTCGTCCTGTGCCGAGACACCCGAAGGGCAGGGCTGCCAAACGGCCCGGCCGGCCTTGCCGCAATCGCTAACACGGCGTCAGCTTCCGGACTTCAATCCCGGGATCACCTCTGTCGGAAACCTCACCCGTCTTATATATCCCCGTGAGCGTCCAGGGGATGAGGATCTGAGATATCGCCGATATCGTGCTCGGGTTTGCCGTTCTGGCCGCCGCGCTTGCCAGGCTCGGCGTGAGGAAAATCTCTCCTTCCACGTATGAATGAAGGGCTGGCGGAAACGGCTGTCCCGGGCAGCGCGAGCCTGGCCGGAATTGATTATGAGCCTCATGAACATATACAATTTCTATGGCTCACACTACCACCCTGGCGGGTTATTCCCGCTTAGTGGACCGTCTCAATCGTTTTCCGCAGGGTGCACCGCCTTCAGAGACCCTCTACAGCATTCTGAAAATGCTTTTCAGTGAGAAGGAAGCTGAGCTGGTATCCCGTCTGCCTCTGCGGCCCTTCACTGCTCAAGCTGCAAGCCGGGTCTGGAAGATGAGCCTGGGGGAGACACGGAAGATTCTGGATGAGCTGGCCGACAGGGCAGTACTGGTTGATTTCGATCAGGATGGGCATTCCGTTTATGTGCTTCCGCCACCCATGGCAGGGTTCTTCGAATTCTCGCTGATGCGCGTCCGGAATGAAATCGATCAGAAAGCCCTGAGTGAGCTGTATTACCAGTACCTGAATGTGGAAGAGGATTTCATCAGGGACCTGTTCATGCAGGGAGAGACTCAGCTTGGCCGGACCTTTGTCCATGAGCCTTCGCTGCCTCAGGGTAACAGCTTGCACGTCTTCGATTATGAACGATCTTCGGAAGTGATCAAGAACGCTTCTTGTAGAGCTGTCAGCCTCTGCTACTGCCGTCACAAGATGCATCATCTGGGCAGGGCCTGTGATGCGCCGCCGGATATCTGCATGACCTTCGGCGCTCCTGCAGAATCGCTGATCAGGCATGGCATTGCACGGAAAGTGGATGCAGCCGAAGGGCTGGACCTGCTGCAGACAGCTCATGAGCATGGCCTGGTCCAGATCGGCGAGAATGTCCGGGAGAGCCCGAATTTTATCTGCAACTGCTGCAAGTGCTGCTGCGAAGGCTTGCTCGCAGCGCGCAGGTTTGCCGGAGCGGTCTGCATTCATACCACCAATTATATCCCGGAGATAAACGAGGCCTCCTGCACGGGATGCGGGAAATGCAGAGAAGCCTGCCCGGTGGATGCCATCGAAGTGGTTTCCTCGGTAAGGCCCGGGAACCCGGCGATCAAGAGGGCGAATCTCGATGAAAGGCGATGTCTCGGGTGCGGCATGTGTGTCCGATCGTGCTCAAAAGGATTCATCAAGCTGAAACCCCGCCCTGAAAGGGTCATCACGCCTTTGAACGGAGCACACAGGGCAGTCGTGATGGCTATAGAGCGAGGCAAATTGCAGAACCTCATTTTTGACAACCATGCCTTATGGAGCCACCGTGCACTTGCAGGTGTTTTAGGTGCCGTCCTGAAACTTCCTCCGATTAAACAACTGCTCGCCGGCCGTCAGCTGAAATCAAGATACCTGGAGAAGCTGATACGGCTTGCAAAGAGATGATTGGGCGGGACCCCAAATGCATTTTGATCAGGAAAGAGTTGATCATGTTTTTCCGATAACTTATCCGAACAGGTATGGCGGCCGGGATGAATGATGTGAGCTTATCCCGGCCATGCCGCACTACCTGTCAAGGTTCGTCGTCCATCGAGAGGATGCCGGCGTGTGGATGCGGCCTGCATTCCTTGAACGGCTGGGGCTGAAACGCCGGGAAGCAGGATATGCCGCCCGTTGCTGCTGACTTTGATTCGGGTTCCCTGCCTGAGCGGGGGTGTCTTTCGGTTTGGTATAATCAAAATCAGTCAGTGTTTTCCGTTGAAGCTTTTCGCCAAGGATCTGCTCGATGGTTCTGATCATGGCCGCATCGTCTCGCGTGACGAAGGTAAAGGCATCACCGGTGTTTTGCGCGCGCCCGGTACGGCCTATCCGGTGAGTGTACGCATCGGCGGTATCGGGCATATCGAAGTTTATGACATGGGAGATTGCCGACACGTCAATGCCTCGTGCAGCGATATCGGTGGCCACTAGTATCCGGTATGATCCCCTGCGGAATCCTTCGATGGCTTTCTCGCGTTTGTTCTGCGAGAGATCGCCCTGGAGCGACGTTGCTGAAAAGCCTGCCTTCGAAAGCTGCCGGGCCACACGCTCGGCGCGGCGCTTCGTTCGGGTGAAGACGAGAACCGACTCCGTGTCGGTCGTTGCCAGCAGCTCTATGAGAAGCGCTGCCTTCAAGTGGTGTTCAACCGGATAAAGCGCGTGCGTTACGGTTGCTACAGGCTTTTTGTAGCCGATCTGCACCGTGAGCGCATCATGAAGCATATCATCGGCCAGACGACGGATATCATCGGGCATGGTGGCCGAAAAAAGCAGGGTCTGCCGTTTCTGGGGGAGATGTCCCGCAATGCGGCGGATGTCAGGGAGAAATCCCATATCGAACATACGGTCTGCCTCGTCGATAACCAGGGTCTCCAGCCCTGAGAAATCGATGTTCCTCTGGGAGATATGATCGAGCAGGCGGCCGGGGCAGGCCACAACGATATCAGTGCCGCGCTTGAGTGCCTCCGTCTGGGGGTTCATGCTCACCCCGCCGTAAATGACCGCGCTTTTCAAGCCCGTCCCTCTGCTTAAATTCTGTATAGCCTCATTTATCTGGGCCGCCAGTTCGCGTGTCGGTGCGAGGACCAGTGCACGGATGCGCCTGCCCCTGCTTTTCATCAACCGATGAATTATCGGCAACGCGAATGCCGCAGTCTTGCCGGTGCCTGTCTGGGCAAGGCCCAGAAGGTCCTTCCCTGTCAGTATTGCGGGAATTGCCTTTGCCTGAATGGGGGTCGGTTCTTCGTAGCCGTTGTGCGCAATTGCGCGCATAATGTCCTGGTGTAAATCAAATGCATCAAATTTCATAAAACTCCTTATGTTTTTATGTCTGAGTATCTTCAGACCGGATTCCTTTTGCCGGTTGTTCCAGAGCAAAGGATTTGTCTTTGGAGGGATCAGTCTTCCGAATCGTTCGATGTCTGCGGGCCTGGCTCGATGTCTGCTATATCAGGGTCGATGTCGACCCCTTCTTTCCGGGAGGCAGCTTTACGGTTTTTTGCTTCCTGCTTTTTGTCCTGCTTTTCCTTTTTCTTCTTCTGGCGGATCTTCTCGCGTTCCGACTTCTGGAAAGAATAATTCGTTTTTCTTGCCATCTGCAGTTTCCTCGGTCACACCGGGCTCAGATCGGCGGGTGACGTCATCCAACAGGCGCATAACGCTGCCTGATAGCTTTTACCTAGCTTTCCGGCCCGATTGCCCATTCGCTTCAATGCCACATAGTGTGGCTTGCGCTATCAGTCTTCAAAATAATCGAAGTAAGGGCAGGATCAAGGGCAAGCCGAGCCTGCCCCGGTGTTTTAGCCCTTGTAAACGTTGGAAGCCTGGGGGCCTTTTGCTCCCTGGGTTATGTCGAAGGTGACTTTCTGGCCTTCTTCAAGAGACCTGAAGCCGCTCTCTTTGATGGCACTATGGTGAACGAACACCTCTTTCCCGTCTTCAGCCGTTATGAAACCGAAACCCTTCTGATCATTGAACCACTTCACTGTTCCTTTTGCCATGATAATACCTCTTGTTTCAGACCCCTGCTTGGCGAAGCAAGGGATCTGTATTTTTGTATTTCTGAAAACAAAAAGATATCGGCGCGAGAATATTAATTTCAGGAAAATCCCCTTTAGGCATTATTCATAAAATAAGATTCAAGGTAGATATATTCATGTCTCAGATGGAGAGCCCTTAATATGTTACCATCCTTTTGTCAAAGGAAATCTTTAATAATATAATTGGATATGTTGAATAGTACTCCGACAGGCATCTTTTCCTGCATCGAAGGCTTCATGGTTTTTTCAATATCGTGGGGCTCGCTCAACCAAACCATGCGAGTGAACAAGTATCGGTGTCCTCCGAAGATCATACGTTTTCAGGGCCTTGGAAAGTTCATAGTTATTACAGAAACATGGAATGAGATAAAACCTGTCATCCCTTATAGAACTCTCTATTTCATCGGATCGTAAGACGTGTAAAGATCGTCGAATGATACCTTCAGTATCTACAGTTGAGAGATCTCCCAACGTTATATGGGCTTTGATTAAAGATTTGCATGGGTTCAAGTTCTATCCCCCC
>JAKPPU010000131.1 GCA_029547185.1 Deltaproteobacteria bacterium
GGCTCGAGTCCGCTCTCGGTTTTGGCAGGAGCCCCGAGCGGACCGGATCCATTTCCGTTTCCCTACCCCTGCCCTTCCCGCACGTCGTGAATCGTCAGGCGCAGGAAGGAGTTCACCTTCTCCGTCTCGATCAGGAAGCGGACCCGCCTGTCGCCGTTGAAGAGGCCGATGTCCGCAAAGGCCGTCTTTCGGCAGGGCTCTGCCGTGTAGAGGATACCTCGATCGTTGTCGCGTAAAGAACGTTGTCGATTTCGCGTCGCAACAAACAATCCTCCCTCGTCCATCCGTGTGCTTTCGAAGGCATCCGACCCTCTCGCGTTGGCCGGCCCGGAAACCTGCAGTTTATTGATTGACAATGTCATGATAATGGAATACTAATTCATGAAAGCAAACAAGAGGGGGTCGCCATGGCAAACCTTCAGATCAAAGGCATCGACGACGATCTCTACAGCGAGATCAAAAAGCTCGCCGTCGGAGAAAACCGGTCCATCAGCCAGCAAATCCTTTTCCTGACAAAGGAATACCTCGCCCGAAGAAAAAAGATCCAGGCAATCCGGCCGCCTGCCCAGGTCCTGCTGGCCTTATCCGGATCCTGGGCTGACGACCGATCGGCCGTGAAGATTATAAAAGAGATCAAAGAAGCTCGCAGAAGTTCGAAGAAGCTGAGAGGAGGGCTCTGATGTTTCTGCTTGATTCGGACACGGTCATTTTTGCCTTGAAAGGCAATCCCGCAGTTCGAGCAAATCTAAAGGTACACCTTGAGGCTCCCATCAAGGTCAGTGTCGTTACCTGCATGGAACTCTATTACGGAGCCTATAAA
Organism: Deltaproteobacteria bacterium; assembly: GCA_029547185.1. Classification (GTDB taxonomy): domain Bacteria; phylum Desulfobacterota; class Desulfomonilia; order UBA1062; family UBA1062; genus Phosphitivorax. The sequence continues at coordinate 821 of JAKPPU010000131.1, forward strand.
TCACAGAAAGTAAACAGCAACCTGGCCAAGATCAGGACCTTGGAGGAGTCACTCGAGGTCATTCCCCTGGGTCCTGAAATTTCCGGAGTTTTCGGTAAACTCAAGGCCCAACTCGAGAGCAGTGGGGCAAGACTGGATGATTTCGACCTGGCAATCGCAGCCTGCGCCCTGGCTTATGATCTCACTCTCGTTACGAACAACACGAAGCATTTCCGGCGGGTGGAAGGACTGAAACTGGCGAACTGGACGAAATACCCTTGATCAGGGTCCTATAACAAAAGTCCCGATGTGCAGGCGCTCAAAGAAGATCGGGGCCATCATGGTCAAGGACGAGAAGGTGAAGTTCATCCGCCTCTTACCCCTCGCCCCTCGACCCTGTCCCCTCTGCCCTCACCCCTCTACCCTTCTTGAACATCGTGCATCGTCAGCCGCACGAAGGAATTCACCTTCTCCGTCTCGATCAGGAAGCGGACCCGCCTGTCGCCGTTGAAGAGGCCGATGTCCGCAAAGGCCGTCTTTCGGCAGGGCTCCCCCGTGTCCAGGGTGTGCGTGACGCACTGCCGGATCGCACAGCTCCGGCAGTGCCGAGTCTGGCCGCACCCGCCGGGTTCCCTGGCATGACGGCAGCCGATCACGTCGCCCGCCAGCTCGCCGCAGATCTCGATCTCCTCCTTGCTCATCAGCTTCCGGGCGGCCGCGTTGGCGGAGATCACCCGGGCGTTGTCCTGCACGACGAGCACAGGGACCTGGAGCTCGTCGAGGTAGTCCTGCATAGGCTGCCCGAGCTCCCGGACCATCAGCGGAAGACATGCATCGCAGACGCCTTGCGACACGCCGTCGAACTCCGAGGGCTTTGTCCTGATCTCTTTCCTGCAGTAGCAGCAGACGACGCACATCATGCTCCGGCGTCCTTTCGAGTCGAGGGTGCGTCCCGCAGTCGGCCTGTTCCCGATTGGCCGTTGCAGAAACACGGCGGGAACCGGTGCCTATAAAGCACAGGACGGGAAAAGTTTCAACGGGGAAGTGCCGGGAGGAAAAGCGAAAGGTAGTTTGTTAATGGTGCCGTCTGCCCGCGTACTCGATGATCGAGATGATCACGGTGATCAGGAAGGCCTGGCCCACCAACAGGATGCTGTCGATCGTGCGGGCGTTGCGCAGGGCGATGGCGCTGATCCCCAGGGTGGCGGACAGGGTGTAGATGAAGAGGACGACCCTGCGCTTGTCCCCGAGCAGCTCGTGGAGCCGGTGATGCAGGTGGTCCTTGCC
>JAKPPU010000128.1 GCA_029547185.1 Deltaproteobacteria bacterium
GCAAGTCCCTCGAGAAAGCGCTCACGCACAGGATAGTGCGACCCAACAAAGACCACGTCGTGGCTCAGCTCCGCCCTCCCCTCCGGACCAGGATCCACGCGGTAGTGATGGGCGGGGGCGCAGGCCATCGGGAGCCATGTAAGCCTTTTGATTCCTCTCTGCCGCAAAATGTCGACCGCCTCGGTCCCCTGGCAGAAAACATGATCGTAGGCCGGGGCACCGCACAGGACAGGGCTGAAATGGACGGGGGGATCCACAGTCCAGAGGATCGTCCGAGTTCCCCGCTTCTTCAAGGCACTCACAGTGGAAGGCAAGACCCGCTCTCCTCCCAAAGCAATGAACAGGTCGGGCCTGAATCGGTCACAAGCCTCGAGGATGTGTCGGTTGAACCATTGAAGGTCGATCCTCTCGATGAACGAGGAGCGTTGCCGAAGACGTCCCGGCAGGATATGACACCCCTCATCAATGACCCGTAGCGCATGCCCGAGAGAACGGATGGCCTCCTCAATGTACTCGGTGACGGTCGGGTAATGCGGGTTGTGATACCCGGTGAATAAAACGTTCACGGCGCCCCCGATGTGCGCCCTGTCGCTCCCGGCACAACTTTGGTCGTCATCAGTCGGGACTTCGCCCACAGGTAATACCCGCTCCAGGAAAAGGGGCGCAGCCGTATCATCTTTACAAACTCCAAAGCTGCCGCATGGGGCATGGATTGTTCGAGATAGTACAACCCGCTGGCGCAGGCATTGTGATATCGATAGCGAGGCAGGATGCCGGCGATCGATGGGTATTGCTCTGCAAGACATTCCAAGTGCTGCAGGAGCACGTCTCTCGCCTGCTGGAATGCAGCGGAGGCAGAATAATTGCTTTCATGTTGTGTCCACTGCTGAACAACCCCCGGCACGTAAAGTAGAGGGGTTCCTGAGGCGAACAGGCGAGCGAAGAACTCCGCGTCGTCGAGACCCGTGAGGGTAGGGTCGCTGGAGAACCCGCCGATCCGCCGGAAGGCTTCCTTTCGAATCATGAGCGTCTGCATCGATACAAGCCCCCTGCCCTCAGCCATGGCAAAAAGGCAATCCATGCCGGAGGCTTGCCGGCTCACGAAGCGATCGATGAGTCTGCCGTCCTGGTACACCCGTTCGTAATCCGAGTAAACCGCTTCAGTGCCGGGATGCATGGCAAAGCCGCCAAGCTGCCTCTTCAATCGCCCCGGCAGCATGACATCATCCTGATCGATGAAGCAAAGGACGTCCGCAGCGGCCTCGCCAGCGCCGCAGTTCAGCGCTGTCCCCTTTCCCGCGTGATCGATGCGAATCAGGCGGATTCGGCTGTCCTGGAAAGACTGCAGCGTGTCTGCAGGCGAAAATCGGGATCCGTCGTCGACGACGAGCAACTCGAACGAGGCGCCTTCCTGTGCCAGAACACTCGGAACGGAGCGTCCGAGCCATCGCATGCCATTGAAAACAGGAAGAATCACCGATATGTCCGGTTTTCTTGCCATTTTGTGCACCTTGCTCATGGCTCAGGAAATGCAAAAAGTTCTCCAGATAGACGGGAGAGGACGATTTCCGTTCACTTTTCTGCCGCAAGCCCAAAGAGCAAGCGCCCCGCAGAGGTGGAATGATTCTTGTACGTTCATGAAGAACCTTGGCCCCTCGGGGCCTCGCAACGACAGCGTCTCGGTTTATCCGGATGGAAAACATCGCACGAAGAATATCAAGGAGCATTCTGTGGAACATCACGGGCCAGGGATGGCTTCTGCTGCTGACTTTTCTGGCCACACCCTTCATGATTCACCGCCTCGGCGTGGAACTTTATGGCATCTATGTTCTCGTCGCCATCGTGGTGGACTACTGCTCCTTCGCTCAGTTCGGAATCGTCGACGCATCGGTCAAACACATGACGGAGCGGCTCGCACGGAGGGAGCGGCCAGGCGTGCAGAAAACTTTCTGGACGGCAATGCTCAGTCAAGTCGCTATCGGCTTTGCAGGAGCAATGGTGATCCTTTCCCTGACGGCATTCCTCGTGGACCATGTCTTCAGGGTTCCCGCAGGGCTCGTTCGGGAGGCCCGCGTTGCCGTCACGATCGGTGCGATGTCCTTCTCCCTTTCAATGATCACCGCAGTGACAACCGGTGCGCTGCGCTCCGTCGGCCGCTTCGATCTTCTCAACATCGCCGGCATCCTCTCGGGTACCCTGCAGACCGCGGCCGCCGTGGCCTTGCTGTGGGTCGAACAGTCGCTGTCTGCCATTCTGCTTTCTAATGTCTGCATTCAGCTGCTGAATCTCGCGATGCTCGGGACCCTTGCCCGGCGGTTTCTGCCTGTCACGATGCCGCCGGTGTGGTGCGCGGCCGAGATGAAACGATTGTTACGCTTTGGAGGCTTCCTCACGGTATCCGGCGTCGTGGGACCGATCCTGACCAACATCGAAAAGATGATGTTGTCCGCCATCCACACCGTTTCCGCCCTGACCTACTACCATGTGCCATTCTCCCTGGTCAGCCGCCTGGCCGTGATCCCCTCGTCGTTCTCATCGGTCCTGTTCCCTGCTTACAGTCATTTTCAGGGGACACGGGACGTGGAGACCAACCGGTCTCTCCACCGGCGCAGTACCCTCTATCTCCTGTATCTGTTCGGCGCACCGCTCTTGTTCTTCATCTTTTTCGGCCATGAGTTCCTCGCGTGGTGGATCGGTTCGGACTTTGCCGAGAGGTCGACAGGCATCCTGATCATTCTCGCCGGGGCAGGCCTTGTGAACGCGATTGCATACCCGTCTATCACCCTGCTCAACGGCACGGGAAGACCGCACATCCCTGCCGCATTTCACGTGATCGAAACCGTTCTCTACGTTCCCGTCTGCTACGGTCTCGTCGTCACGCATGGCCTGGCCGGCGCAGCCTCGGCCTGGTTTCTCCGGGTCTTCCTCGACATGCTGCTGCTGCACGCCGCATCATGCCGGACTCTGGGGCAATCGCTCCTCAAGTGGTACGGTGATCTCCTTTCACGGGGACTCCCGCCCCTGCTTGCCTGCGGACTCACCCTCTGGGGCATCCGCAAATTGCAATTCGAGATGCTCGCCCCCGCGCATGTCATCGGATGCCTCCTGGTCGCCCTGTTCTACGGCTACACGTTCTGGATGAAGATCCTCGACGGAAAAGCCCGGGAGAGCATCCTCGGGCAAACAAGAGGGGTCGGCGGATGAACCTCGGCCTGGAGCATGTTCCGCGGTGTCTGTTCTGCGGAGCGGAAGGCCTGTGGCTTCACAGGGATCTTCGGGATCCCCGGTACGGGGCCCCCGGCCTTTACCACTTGAGGAAATGCCCCCGGTGCAATCTCGCTTGGCTGGATCCCCGTCCCGATCCTGCCAGTCTTTCCCTTTGTTACAAAGGGTACTACACCCATCTGCCCATCTCAGCCGGCACGGAAGGTCCCGAGCGGAGGTGTCTCGGGTATCTGCGGGACTGTATTCGCACGGCCATTCTCTGCGGACACTTTGGCTACCGGGGCAATCACGACAGGCATGGCCTGTGCCGCCTGGGGGCTCTGATGGGCCGCGTTCGGTTTCTCCGCCACCGCGCCGCCTTTGATGACCTTGCAGAGCGGTTCCCCCGTTTCGCAAACGGTCGGGATAACCTGCTCATCGATGTGGGGTGTGGTCGCGGAGACTTCCTGGCACGAATGAAGACGCTGGGGTGGAACGTTCTCGGAATCGAACCGGATCCCGTCTCGTCTGACATCGCACGGGCTCGCGGCATCCCCGTGTTCAACGGCACCCTTGGGGACGCTCGCCTCGACGGAGATACGGCTGACGAGATCAGCATGAACCATGTGCTGGAGCACGTCTACGACCCCCTCTCGCTGCTGAAAGAATGCTGCCGCGTGCTTCGGCCGGGCGGCCGTCTCGTGTTGCACATACCCAACATTGCCAGCCTGGGTCATCGTATCTTCGGCCGGCATTGGGCGGCTCTCGAGCCCCCGAGGCACTTCTTTCATTTTTCCCCCCGAAGCATTGACGCAGTGCTGCGGCTAAGCCCATTTCGGGACTATCGGATCCGGACGGTCGACAAGATCAGCGCCGGCATTTATGACACGAGCGTTGCGTTGCGCGATGACAGCCTGCGAGGTAACACGGAGGCCCGACGGAGGAGAGGCAGGGGTCTTTTCTGGGCGATGGAGCGTTATCTTTGTGCAGCGGGGTTATCCGTCGGGGAGGAAATCGAGGTCGTCGCCTTCAAGTAAGCGCCGACCGTTCAGGCAGTTCGATGTTCGCCG
>JAKPPU010000135.1 GCA_029547185.1 Deltaproteobacteria bacterium
CTTCAAGTACATATGCCAGGACTTCGGGCTGAAGACGGACGGGATCGCCACCAAGGGGGAGTTCCTCTCGCTGCTTCACACGTTCCTCATGGAGTGCTACGCACGGCGGGAGCGGGTGGTCTTGATCGTTGACGAGGCCCAGACGCTGTCGCCGGCGCTGCTCGAGGAGGTGCGGCTCATCACCAACCTGGAGACTCCGAAGGCCAAACTCCTGCAGGTCATTCTTCTCGGCCAGCCGGAGCTGGACAAAACCCTTGCCATGAGCGAGTTCCGGCAGCTCAAACAGCGGATCTCCCTGCGTTTCAACCTCAAGCCCCTGAACAGGCAGGAAACGGGGGAGTACATCATCCGCCGCCTCAAGGCGGCAGGAGCGAGGAACACGAGCCTGTTCGACGACGACGCCGTCAAGGAGATCTTCCGTTACTCGAAAGGCATTCCCCGGCTTATCAACGTGGTCTGCGACAACTCGCTCATGACGGGATTTGTGTACGAGAAACATATCATTGACCGGGGCATTGTTCGTGAGGTCATCAAGGATATGGAAGGGCCTGCCGTGAGAAAGGGATGGAAGGCCATCGTTCTCCCTGCAATCGTCATCCTTGCGATCGCGGGCATCCTCATCGCCTGGTGGGGCAATCTGAGCTTCGGCGATCGGTCCTGTGAGGGGGAAAGCATTCAGAAGGTCTTCCGCAGCAAGATCTCCAAGGTCCTCGAGGTCACTTCACTCGACCGTATCGACAAGGCCACGGAAGCATCCCAGAACAACAACAGCCCTGCAGAGCAAACAACCCCATCAACGGCCGGGGGCGAACAGACACAGTGATCACATAGATTGACTTGACCGGACAGACCGGATTGACCGGACAGACGAAAAGGACGCAGACAGACCTCAACCCATGAAAGTCACCCGCTTCGAAGACCTCGAATGCTGGAAAGAAGCCCGAGTCTTAGTTCAGAAAGTATATGATGCTGCGGAATTCGAGAGATTTCGAAAGGACTTGAGGCTAGCAGGGCAGATACAATCTGCCGCTGCATCATCAATGGCCAATATTGCGGAAGGTCTCATCAGACGATCAGACAAAGAGTTTATCCAGTTCCTTTTCATAGCTATGTCGTCGGCAGCCGAGGTACAGAGTCATCTGTACATAGCGCTTGATCGCAAGTACATCGATCAAGAAACGTTTGACGACATATACAAGCAGGCCGATAAAACGGCGGCTATCATATCCGGTCTGATCAGATATTTACGCGGAAATGTTTCGAAACTGCGACCTAAACAGACCTAAGAGACCTAGATAGACCTAGATAGACTTAGATAGACCTATAGAGACGGAAGAGACCAACACATGGGTAAGCTCTACAAAGCCCTCGAGAAAGCCGAAAAAGAGCGCATAGGTATCCAGCTGCCGCAGGTGCCCCGGGAGGAGCC
>JAKPPU010000143.1 GCA_029547185.1 Deltaproteobacteria bacterium
AAGCACCATGGCGTCTCCAAGGAACAGTTCCCTTTGTATTTGAAAGAACTTGAGTTTCGGTATAATAACCGTGGCTCGGATATCTTTGACCTGGTAGCCAGCTACCTCTGTGATTTGGTGCCAAAACGGGACTAATTACCAATTCTTATATCAAATCGCACTGCGAAAATCGGTGATTGATGACTTTACAGCGTGCCGTTATGCAGCGTTCCTCATACGTTCCTGAGAGAAGGACGCCCGGATAATGAAGCGGGCGAGGTTCTCCATGGCCGTATCATCTTTTGGAGATATGCGGTTGCCGCAGAAGACGTTGAATCCCGAATGCCTCCATCGGGAAAGCATCTTTACAAACTCTTCCGGGCTCCTCCCCTTGTTCAGCAGCATCCTGAGCACCTTGTGTCGGAAGATGGCTTCCAGTTTCTTAAGCTCCAAGGGCGGGGCAGACAAAAAAAGGTGGTAATTTTCGCGGAGATTGGCTAAGGAGCGGGGGCACAATTATTACAGCGCAAGGAGTATCCGTTTATGACCAAAACAAACAAACCCGCGGCCTTCCGTGGGGCGTCCAAATATGTCCTCGACGACGAGCTGGCCAAGATCGTCAACGTTTCCATGACCCTGGAAATGCCGCTCCTCCTCAAGGGGGAACCGGGCACCGGCAAGACCATGCTGGCCCACGCCATCGCGGAAAGCATGGGGATGCCCCTTATCGTCCTCAACGTGAAGTCGAGCATGAAGCTCGTCGAGGCCCTCTACCAGTACGACACCCTCACCCGCCTCAACGACAGCCGCTTCGGCGACTCGCGGCGGGATGTGAGTGACATCGAGGCCTACATCCGCATGGGAAAGATCGGGCAGGCCTTCGTCTCCGAGGTCCGCACCGTCCTCCTCATCGACGAGATCGACAAGGCGGACACGGATTTTCAGGACGACATGCTCGACGTCCTGGACCAGATGCAGTTCGACATCATCGAGATCGACAAGACGATCACCGCCCGGCACCGGCCGGTGATCATCATCACCTCCAA
>JAKPPU010000153.1 GCA_029547185.1 Deltaproteobacteria bacterium
GATCATCAAATCAGCGTTAAGTTCCAGTGATTAAATGACATTCAGCCCGTTCACCCTCTGCAACCATTGTGACATTTTGTCTTGACTTGACTTCCCCCGTGGGCTAACCTTCATCCCTATCAAATGCAGTAATTGCAGCCCTTTCGGACATCCGAAGGGGTTCAATGCTTATGGCGGATATTGCATTCATAATCGATGGTGGAATCGAAGGGGCGGAGCTTTATCGTTTTATTGATTTTCCGGCTCCGAAATCCCTTTCATCAGCTTTTGCCCTTCATCCAGAACACCCCCCTCAACCATGAATCGAGGATAACATGCTAAACGGGAAAAATGTTCTCATCACCGGCGGGACCGGCTCCTTCGGGAAAAAGTTCGTCCAGATCGTGCTCGAGCAGTACAAGCCCGAACGGCTGATCGTCTTCAGCCGCGACGAGCTCAAGCAGTTTGAGATGTCTCAGCGGTTCAACGTCAAGAAATACCCCTGCATCCGGTACTTCCTGGGCGACGTGCGGGATCGCGACAGGCTCACCCGGGCCTTCCAGGGGGTTGACTATGTCATCCATGCCGCGGCCCTCAAGCAGGTGCCGGCGGCGGAGTACAATCCGGCAGAGTTCATCAAGACGAACATCCTCGGCGCCATGAACATCATCGACGCGGCCCTGCAGACCAACGTCAAGAGAGTCATCGCCCTTTCCACCGACAAGGCCGTCAACCCCATCAATCTCTACGGCGCCACCAAGCTCTGCTCGGATAAGCTCTTTGTTGCCGCCAACGTCTACAGGCCCATCGGCCGTGAAAAGGTCTTCACCGTCGTGCGCTACGGCAACGTTGTGGGGAGCCGCGGCTCGGTGGTGCCCTTCTTCAAGGAACGGGCCCGGACAGGGGTCCTGCCCATCACCGACCCCCGCATGACACGTTTCTGGATCACGCTCGACCAGGGCGTGCATTTCGTGCTGAAGGTCCTGGAAATCGCCAAGGGCGGCGAGATATTCGTCCCCAAGATTCCTTCCATGACGATCACGGATCTGGCCCGCGCCATCGCCCCCGAGTGCAGACACGAGATCGTCGGCATCCGGCCTGGAGAGAAGATCCACGAGGTCCTCATATCCGAGGACGAGGGCCGTAACGCCGTGGAGTACAACGAGTGCTACGTCGTGCGACAGAACCCGGCACCGGACCACCTCGAGCCCTGCGAAGCCAACGGGGGCCGTCCCTGCCCCGAAGGGTTCAGCTACGTGTCGAACAACAACCCCACCAAGATCAGCGTCGAGGAACTGCGGGACATCGTCGAGAGAATTGCCGATGACTACAGCATCGAGCA
>JAKPPU010000157.1 GCA_029547185.1 Deltaproteobacteria bacterium
TCGAGGATATAGGTGCTGCTTACATAGTGGTCCAGGCCGCTGAGCGGCAGACGGTGTGAATAGCTTACATTCCAGAAGGCAACCACGGGGTCGACCACCTTGCTGAAGCTTCCGGATACGGAAAATCCATAGGTGCCGCTCCCGGTGGAAAGTTCGGTTTCAGGGTTTATCTCGTAGGGGCTCCGGCCTGTCGGAAGGCTTACGGAAAAACCTAACGTCGAGGTCATCTCGCCGGCCTTGGCCTTGTATGGCTGATACCCTATCCCAATGGAAAAGTCGCCGATATCCGCATCATCGATCTGGGTAGAAGCTCCCATGTCGGTATACCGGTAGACGAACGGAATGCTTGCATTTATGTTCAGGTTATCGCGCAAACCGTAATATGCGGAAATCACGTTCCTCAGGGTATGGTCTGCCTGATCGATTACTTCAAGGTCGGGGGTTTGCCGCAGCGCCTCGGAAGGGGTGTACGAGTAGCTGAACGAATAGTCGAGGCCCAGGGTATGCCTGCTCTCAAGGGTATAATCGGTGCCGACGGCCTCCAGGACCTTCTGCTCGCTTTCCTTCTTTTCCTCTTCGGTTATCTGGAGCTTTTTTCTCGCGGTGCTCTCCTCCGTCAGCTTGTTGAGCTTGTCTTCGAGCTCCTCGATCTTTTTCAGGAGCTCCTGCTCCTCGGACTTCGGAGCCGGTTGCTGGGCTTGAACCGAGGCTTTCGGTGTCTCCTCCGCCGGAGCCTGGGGAGAGACTTTCGGGTCCTCTTCCTGAGCCTGAACCGAGGCCGAACACAAGAACATACTGATCAACAGTGCGGCGACTACTTGAGGTGTCTTCACGTATCATGCTCCCCATCCAGCTCTTCGTATCCTCGAGAGCTCCCTGTTCAAAATGTACTTGTGATGATCCCTGCTTGTTGCCTTTGAAGCCTGTTACTTTACATTTATCGTCCGGTACTGGTACCCGCCATAAGACTCTTTGAGATTTCGCTCATCGATGACGAGCGGCTCGAATGCATTCGGAGACAGGGGGGGCCTGTCCGTATCGAAGCTGACTATCCGCAGGTCCTGATCCCTCAATGCAAGCGCGTTCATCCGGGTTTCCCCATTCGTCACGAGAAATACGATATTCTGATACCACATCGACTCGAACTGCGACAGGGGCAAGTTGATATTGCCCAGGAAAGGGTCGGCAAAGAAGACATGGTCCTTGTACATGCCCCGGAAGACGACGAAGTGCTTGTACCCGAGGAATTCGATCGGGACGATGGCCGGGCTCTTGAGAGTCTTCAGGTCTTCGATCTCTGCCGTAAAGCCTGCCCCTTTGTATCCCAGGACGGCGACGAACCGCTTCATGTCGAGGAGTGAGAACGCCCTTTTTTCCTGGATCTGCTTTGCATCGCCGTATTGCATGAGGCCCTGGATCACCTGATGCTCCGTGAGGTTTTCGTGCAGATAGTAATTCAGTATCGTTGCCAGGGCGGCAGACCCGCAGCTATAGTCATACTGCTGTTTGATGACATTCTCGAACTTGAACTCGGACAGAGGCTTCACCTGGTGCTTCAATGTCAGATCAACCCCCGGCAGCTCGTGGGGAATGGTCACCTGCCCCTGTGGGGTGTTCTTCATAGGATGAACGCTGCCCATGAACAGGATGACGATGATGAACGTTATGAAAATCTCCACGAATCTTACCCGATACCAGAGGTTATGCCATTATCAGTTAGGCGAAAACGTGAGGTTGAGATGGTGGACCGTGATCCCGTCTATTGCGCATGGTCCGAGGCTTCTGCCTCCCATCGTGACATCCTCCACCCTGGCTGTCCCCTTCATGGGAAGAGCCAGTACCATGGTGGTATTGCCCGTAGCCGTGTCGGTCACGACATCGATAGTGGCAGGATTGGGAACGGCTGCATTGCCCGGGTCGTTATCGACATCGATCTCCTCTCCATCCAGATCGCCGATCTGGAATTTTCCCGAAAAAGACCACGACGCCGGGTCCTCGGGAGATCCTGTGGCCGCGCCTGCTATGTGCACTCCGCTCATGTTGAATGAATTGGGAGCGCTGTTATAGGTATAGTTCAGCGAATCCATGTTGAAGACGGTGCTGAACTCGTAATCGATGCCCTGATTGCCGCCCTGGTGAGCTGCTATGAGCAATTCGGCGGGACCTTCTGTGACGCCGCCCAAGGCGAGGCTGCCGATGTCCTGATTGCAGAAGATGAAGTGGTCTGCACTGTAGGTCCGCGGAAGGACATGGCTGGATAAGACGAACCTCATCGCGGTCCGGCCGGAATCGTCGGTCCCTACGTCGAAGGTGATGGGAGCATCTGAGGGTGTATCGAAGGAGAAATATCCTCCGGCGCCATCGTCTACGGTGAAACCCTCGAGCCCGATCCAGTTTCCGTTGTCGGTATCGGAGAAGCCGATGTAGTCGAAATCGACGTGTTCCTTTGTATCGGAAAACGAAATGCTGACCCCGGAGCCCGTCATCCCGGAAACAGCGGTGGAATTCGTCCCGTGAGCCCCTATCAGCATGTATCCCCCGGCATCATAATACAGGTTCATCCCCCGGAGCTCGAAATTTCCCAGGGACTGGTTGAGGTTTGCCCGGTGGATGTCCACAGAGCCCACATAAGAGCCGCCCACCTGACCGCCGATGGAGTAGTCGCTGTCACCCGGCCCG
>JAKPPU010000130.1 GCA_029547185.1 Deltaproteobacteria bacterium
TGAGAAGCCCCTTCTCTCCTATCAAATCCTCGGGCTTCTCGTAGCCCTTCATCAACTCCTCTATCAACTCATCTCGTGTGGCCATCACTCTCTCCTTCTCGTAGAGTTCTCGGCCATTTACACTAAATTCTAGACACTACCCCGGGGACCACTTTTCGAATGCATCCTATGGTTTGCCCTGCGGGCGACCCCGTAAACTCGCCTCCTTCCAGGAGGCTCAAACAGTACGGGGTCAAACGCCCTCCGGGCTTCGCCATGGATGCAAATCGAAAAGTGCTCGACGGTTCATCCAGGGCCTCCCCTGCCTCCTGGCACGCTGGGAGCATGAACTGTTGCCCTCCGTTGGAAAAGCTCTTTACCGTGAACCATGCCTTATGGAACTGTGGGCTCCGGACTGCTTGGTTCCCTGCTGGGATATTCATCTTATATATTCAATGCTTGTTGATTACAGTTGTCCTCATGAGACCTATCATTTCTGAGAATGGGGAATATTAACGATCACGTACCACGATGTTGACTTTGAGAATTCAGGATTATCTACTCAGGTAGCCCCAGAATCTCATAACGTGCGGATCACCAAACACTTCAGGGAAACAAGATCTGGTCCTTTTCTGGAAACCATGTGTTCTATTGCGAGCTTGTTACGATATTATCGAAACCTGCTCATAGATTATGGGGGTCAGGAAACAGCAGGCCCCGACCCCCTCTGTAGTCTTTTGAATAGCTTATTTAGAAATCAAGGTTAATGGTCCCAGCGATGCCTTCCACGCCGACATTCAACTGTTCGGTGCTCGTGAGGAGATCGTCTTCATCCATGAAGGTCTGTGCGTCGATCCACTCGAGGTAACCATTGGGGTCGTCTATCTCATCGGGAACGGGCTCGATGCCTTCGAAGACATCCTTGAAGAACTGCTCGCCCTCCCCGACGGGGACTTTCAGATACTTGGTCTCCAGGCCGGTGGTGTACTTGAAGATCACGTAGTTGCCGTCGCCCTGTGATACGCCTTTGGCGATGATCTTTGTATCGTTGATGATATAATTGAAATTGAAGGAATGGTCCGCGATGTTTCCGCTTGCCTTGCACCTCAGATTGTATGTCGACTCCGGTGAGCTGATATCATAGTCGACGGAATAAACCATATCGATGGTGATATCCTGCGTGGTCTTGTCGTAGACATAGTAGGCTATACCCCGCTCAGCCTTGTTGGGAAGGGCTTCCTCCGACCATTTCCAGCTCACCAGGACCTCGATTACATCACCGGTGACTTTATACGCCAAAGAGGTGGTTTCATCGCCGGCGGCTTCATCATCAGCACCTTCATCATCCTCGGATTCTTCAATGCTGTTGACGGCATGCGTAAAAACAGTAGCGCTCGTATCTATGCCGGCAAAAGGAGAGGCAATGGTTCTGGGTGTAGCAAGGGCCTCTGCAAACTCGTATCCGTCAGTGAACACACTTTCCGCATCGTAAAGAAGCTTGTACAAATTCGACCGGTCGACCACGCCTTCATCCCGTGGAGACCGGAAGTCCCGCAGGGTGAAATAAACCTTGTAAAGCAGTACTTCATTGCCCCACGCTGGGGACTCGCCTTCGATCAGACCTTCCGGTAATAAACCAAAAAGCCCTTCCTGCTCGCCTTCTGCCGAGATCGGATCATATACCGGCGTGGTTTCTCTCATTGTGGCATAGAAGAGATCTTCCGAGTCAAAGGTCGTGGTGGTCGTGGTGCTCACCGGGTCATCGTCACTGCTACCGCACGCCATCAGAGACAGCATAAGCATGCTGAGAATAATAGCGACTATTCTTTTCGGAGAAATCATGCAGCCCCCTTTTTTGATTTTTATCTTCTTCGGCTTTTGCCTTATGTTATCTTTAGATATTTATTGAATATTAATATGGGTACCTCTAAAAATACCTTAGCCTGGTACTACAGTTGGAGAGCGGTAAACTAGGGAATCGAGAGCATGTCGTTTTTCGTAATGGTAATATCCGGCAATGGCTTGTTGGGCCCTTCGGAAATGGGACCAGGTAAAGATGGCCTCCGCAGTTTTTCTCATGCCCGGGAAGATGTCCCAGAGGAGTCTGCGAACCTCTCGAACCGTCAGGGAGATCTGGGCCCACGCTGTGCTTTGAAGCGGGCGAGGCTCCCCTTCCTGACAAGCCGGCTTTTTTTACCGCCTCCTTGGCATTCCCCTTGAGCACATTCAACAGGGCATAGGCGAACATCGAAAGCGTGATGTGCCGGTACCACCCCGTGAAGGAACGGACCTCATACTCGTCAAGACCGGTCTCCTGTTTCGCATCCTCGAAGCTGACCTCGATAGCCCACCGAATTCCGGCAATACGCACCAGTTCAGAAAGCGCTGTCTTCGCAGGAGCACATGCAACGTGGGCTTTCAGTTCCTGGGAATCACGTACGCTCCGCCTCACCAGCAGCCATCTCTTCCATCTCTGGTACAAAAAGAGGGCCCCGCTTGATAGCGGGGCCCTCGACTTTATGGTGAGCAAAAAACGTTTACATATGGGTAAAATCACCGCCGAATGCGCTTATAGGGCCGATGGGATTTAAGTTCCATTGAATATATAATCCTCCTGTATTGTCGACGAAGCCGATAAACTCTCCCCCATCTACGCTATTGTTATCACCCAGCTGAGGGCCAATTAAATCAGATACAATTCCTGAATTATAGCCCTGCACAAATATTCCTGCATTCAGCTGCCGGAACAATAGCCGTTTATCTCTTCTGAAGATCACCTACCCCGACAAACGGCACTGCCCCGCCACCTGTGACCTGCGGGAGAATTCCATTCCATTTTTCTATGGCCTTAAGATTGGCCTCCACCTTTCTCAACTCTATAAGATCCTGGGAAATATTTGCCCTTTGCAGTCTCAGGGACTCCGCCTCTGCCTTTGCGGCTGTAATCTTCTGCTCAGCCTCTATCTTTATCCTCTCGAGGTCCCTCTGTGCCTTCAGTGCAAGTTGTTCTGCCGTCTGCTTTGACTCAATGGCCTCCATGAATATCTTGGAGAAGCTGAAACCGACAATGGAGAACGCATCAACCGCTATGTTGTGCTCCATGAGCCTTTTAGTGAGGGTTGCCTTCATTGCATCGCTTACTGACGCCCTCTTGGTAATGAGCTCTTCCGCTGAATATCTTGCTGTCACGGCCTTTACAACCTCCTGCACCGCAGGGTCTATGATTCGCTCTTTGAAATGTATGCCGATAGACTGGTAGACAGCGTTCGCCTTATCAGGAACTATATGATAGTTGATAGCAACAGTGGAATTTACATCCTGAAGGTTTGACGATGCAGCTGCCGCATCGGTTGTAGCCTTCTGCACCTTGACATCCATCAGGACAACGGTCTGCATTATGGGAATCCTGAAATGCAATCCTTCGCCTAACACCTTCTTCTGGACAGCTCCGAAGTTGAGAACAACCCCTCTTTCTCCTGCCCCAACCAAAACCCATGGATGTGAAAACAGCAAAACGAGCAGGATTGCTCCAGCAATCAGTGCCCCTCTCAAAGGTCCTTTTTTCACTGCAGTCTGCATTGCCTCCTGGACGGTGTAAATGTCGTGATCATTCATGTGAGCTTCCCCCATTTGTTTTCCTGATATGAAGTCTCTATACTACAGGCTCACTTGATGAATTGCCAGCCTATTCCAAGAATACGCGTATAGAGTACTTTCTCTTTTAATGTTCGACAATCACTATACAGAATTATTCAGAACATCTTCACGTCCTTGAGGAACTGGACGAAGTTTTCCTTCTCGTGCCTGAGCGCGCCTTCGAGGGTCGTTTCGTTGCGTTTTTCTATGGCGTCCTTGATCTTCATCATCATGTCCCGGTTTACCGCGCAGATGTCCTGTGCAATCTGAAGCGCCCTGGGAACCAGCTCGGCCGGGGGCACCACCTCGTTCACCAGCCCGCACCGGAGCGCATCCTGTGCGAGGAGCGGCTTGCAGGTCAGGGACAGCTGCTTGGCCATTCTCTGTCCGACAGCCTGCTGGAGGAGCTGGGTCATTCCCCACCCCGGATGGATCCCGACCTTTGCGTGGGAGTCGATGAACCTGGCGTTCTCCGATGCGATGAGAAAGTCGCAGTTGAGCGCGAGCTCGAACCCGCCGGTGATCGCGCTCCCGTTGATCGCCCCGATGAGAGGTTTCCTGCATTCCATGAAGACGTCGGGCAGGTCTTTGCCGTCACCGCGGGGATCGAGGAGGTTGTCTTTGCCGATCACGCTCAGGTCGAGACCGGAGCAGAAGGACTTTCCGTTTCCGGTGATGACGGCCGCACCGATCTCATCATTGTGCGAGATCTCGTCTAGGTAATCGTAGAGAAGCACGAGAAGCTCCTGGGTGATGGAATTATGCTTTTCAGGGCGGTTCAGGGTGATGAGTCCAACGCCTTCCTTCACTTCAAACAAAACGACCTTTTCCACATCCGACTCCTTTCTTGCAGGGTAGGGATACATCGTTGCATCGCTCGCAACCGGTTCATGGGGAAGACAAGCACTTTCCGGACAGGCCGGTACAGCAGTGCATACGCTTAAAAACTGCCTGCAACGGGTCAGGCTTTGGATCCTCCCCTTACATTATATCTATAGCGATAATACCAGAATCATACCGGAAAGAGGAGACTGAATATGTATGAGGAGCGGCACGCTCTGGTCATGGGGCGGAAATGACAACGGCCGGCTCGGCGACGGAACGAACTTAGACAGGAACAGCCCCGTGCCGGTCAGCGAGCCTTGAGAAAACCCGGCAGCATAATCCTCCAACCGCTGTTGGATGCAATACCTCTTGATAACCGTCGTGGCGAGAGGACGATCGAGTCTGCAATATTCACAGCTCCCGCTCATCGAGGATAATTCCTTCGACATGAGCCCCAACTGTTGCTATATTAAATGTGTATGATTGAAAGGATACCCTTTATCCACAGGGACAGATTGTACTACATCGTCAGCAGGGAAGACATCACCTTCTCGGCCCTGCACTATATCATCGACATGCTCATCGATCAGGGCGCATTCAGCATGGATACGGAAGAAACGGAGCTCTTCACCATCGTATGCGAAAAAAAGAAGTACACGATAGGTGTGGACGGCATCGATATCATGATCACCAGTACATGACGGCCAGCCATGGTGGACATCCATCTCTGCCAGCCTGACTCCACGAAATCCTGCGCAGCCTGCTGCGGAATCTACAACTATGTCGAGAACACGAAGCCTGCCCTCCTCAAGCGTTTCGAGTACCGTGACGCTCTCTTCTCGAAGGTAAAGGCGGGAGAGCTCTCCCTCGACGGCTACCGCGACATCGTCAGGCACCGGGAAGACGGCAGGAGGATCTTCAAGACCATCTATTCGTGCGAGTTTGCAGGCTTCGTCGATGGAGAGAAGAAAAGGGTGGGCTGCATGCTCCATCCCATGGTCACGGGCGGCTGCGACCTGCGGGTGCACAGCTTTTACGGCCGGGAGATCTGCGACGGGCACTTCTGCCCCAGCTACCAGAAGCTTGCCTCCAACGAGGCATCGATCGTCCTCTTGTGCATCGACGACTGGTACCTCTACGGCAGCGTCGTTACGGACATCGATTTCGTCAAGACCTTTTTCACGATCGTGCAGAACAGCGTCGGGGAGGAGATATCGCCTGCCGTTGTCAAATCGGCCCCGAGGCTTGCCGAAACCCTGAAGAGCTATTTTTCCCTCAAGGTCGCCTGGCCTTTCCGGGATACCGCAAAGCCGAGGTTCGGTAAGTATTACTTCGTCGGCGAAGAATACGACATCGACCGGATAGACTACCGCCGCCTCGGCGCACGTGTCCCTGCCTACGACCCCATTTATCTGAGCCTGTCATCTTTTTTCCGGACAAAAGATGATCTTGACCGTGCCCACACAAAAATAGATACTCTCATCAAAGGCTTCTGCGATGAATACGGAAAAGCTCGTAACGGACATCATTGATCTCGCCCTTGAAGAGGATGGAGAGGACATCACCTCATCCGCAATCTTCTCCCCTGTCGATGAGATGCGAGCCGTCTTCAAGGCAAAGGCGCACGGCGTTCTGGCAGGCACCGATGTCGTAAAGAGAGTGTTCGAGCGGCTGAGCCCCGGCATCGAGTGCGACTTCCTCCTGAGGGACGGAGATGCGCTCAAGCCCGGAGACACGATCGGCAGCGTCACCGGCCCTGCCGCAGCCGTGCTCAAGGGCGAGCGCGTGGCGCTCAATTTCCTCCAGCGCATGTCGGGCATCGCCACGAAGACCGCGGAATACGTGAGGCTCATCGAGGGAACGAAGGCAAAGATCCTCGACACGAGAAAGACGGCGCCCGGCCACCGCGTCCTCGACAAGGAGGCGGTCAGGACAGGCGGGGGCATGAACCACCGGATGGGCCTTCATGACATGGCGCTCATCAAGGACAACCACATCGACCGCGAGGGCTCCATCGAAGGCGCCGTGAGAAAGGTCAGGGAGGTCCGGCCTGAGATCCCGATCGAGGTGGAGGCGCGGACCTTAAGCGACGTGGAGAAGCTCCTCGAAATCGGAGTCGACAGGATCATGCTCGACAACTTCTCCACGGAGAGCATGAAGAGGGCCGTCGAACTGGTGAGGGGAAGGGTCCCCCTCGAGGCATCGGGAGGCATCACGATCGAAACGGTCAGGGAGGTGGCGCTGACCGGGGTGGACTTCATCTCTGTGGGAGACATCACCCACTCCGTCAAGGCGCTCGACATCTCGCTGATCATCGAAGGAATCTCATGACGGACAGCATGGCCAGAGAGATCATTCAGCGCAAGAAGGAAGAGTACGGGGAGAGCCTGATCATCCTCTGCCACCACTACCAGAGCGACGACATCATCGCCTATGCGGATTTCATCGGAGATTCCCTCGAGCTTGCCAGGAAGGCCTCCCGGATCGGCAGGGCAGAGCACGTGGTTTTCTGCGGCGTCTATTTCATGGCCGAGAGCGCCGCGATCCTCGCACCGGGCAAGTCGGTATACATCCCCGACCGGGATGCCGGATGCCCCCTTGCGGACATGGCGCCCGAAGGCGCCGTCCTGAAGGCGTGGGATGCGCTCAAGGAGATCGCGGATTCAGTGATCCCCGTCTCCTACGTCAATTCGTCCGCCGCGATAAAGGCGTTCTGCGGCCGGAACAGCGGGACCATCTGCACCTCGGGGAACGCCCTGAAGGTGTTCGAATGGGCATACTCGAAGGCGGACAGGATCTTCTTCCTGCCTGACATGAACCTCGGCCGGAACACTGCCCGAGGCATGGGGATACCGGACGATCTGATCGCGCTGTGGGACCCTGAAAAGGACCTGGGAGGGCTCGATGAGGAGACGCTGATGAAGGCCCGGATCATCCTCTGGAAGGGATGGTGTCCGGTGCACTGGCCTCGGTTCACGCCGGAGGATGTGAGCTCGGTCAGGGCCGGGTGCCCCGGCATCAGGGTGATCGTCCATCCCGAGACGGACCCCCGGACAGTGGCCGCAGCGGACATGTCGGGCTCGACCGCGAACATCCTGAACTGCGTGAGCCGGATGTCGCCCGGAGAAAGCCTTGCCATAGGGACGGAGGCGAACATGGTGAAGCGGGCGGCCTCTGCGAACCCTCAGCTTCGGATAGTCCCCTTGAAGGAAGTGTACTGTGACGACATGGCCAGGATCACCATGGAGAAGCTCGCGGATACCCTGCTTCACCTCGAAGACGATACGTACAGGGTGAGCGTGCCCGGGGATACTGCCCGGCATGCCTTTGCAGCGCTTGCGAACATGCTGAAGATATAAGGAAATAACACTATGCCCGATTCGTTCAAGGAAACCGAGTGTCTCGTCATCGGAACAGGGATTGCCGGGGCGACCTGCGCCTACATCGCTGCCAAGGCAGGGATCAAGGTCTGTCTCCTGACCAAGCGGTCCGATCCCTCGATCACCAATACCAACCGTGCTCAAGGGGGCATTGTCTATACGGGGGGCGCAAACGACAGCCCCGAGCTCCTCAGTCGCGACATCCTCGAGGCCGGGAGGTTCATCAACGGCATAGAGGCGGTCGACTTCCTCTCGCGCAACGGCCCCAAGATCGTCAAAGAGGTGCTCATCGATGAGATGAAGGTGGGCTTCACCCACCTCCAGGGCCCTGAGGACGAAGGCTATGTCCTCACGCGGGAAGGCGCGCACTCGATCAACCGGATCCTCTATTCGGCGGACCACACCGGCCGGGAGATCGAGAAGGCCCTCATCGAGCACCTCGAGAGGCAGGAAAACGTCGAGATCATCACGCACGCAACGGTCATCGACCTCATCACGCTCCACCACCACTCGAACGACATCCAGGCGCGCTACCTCCTCGAGGACAGGTGCGCCGGCGCATACGTGTACATGGAGAAGTCGAAGGAGGTCCTCACCATACTCTCGCAATACACGGTGCTCGCCACCGGCGGGCTCGGGGACATCTACCTCCACTCCACCAACGAGAAGGGAACGGTGGGCGACGGCATCGTCATGGCCATGCGCGCCGGAGCGAACGTCATTAACATGGAGTACATGCAGTTCCACCCCACCACCCTCTACATGCCGGGCACGAGGAGGTTTCTCCTGTCGGAAGCGCTCCGGGGAGAGGGGGCAAGGCTGATGAACTTAAGGGGAGAGTACTTCATGGACAAGTACAACCCCGAACTGAAGGACCTTGCGCCCAGGGACGAGGTTGCGATAGCCATCTGGGACGAGATGATCGAGAACTCCGAGGACCATGTCCTCCTCGACATCGCGAACCACGTGCACGAGGACATCCCCACGAGGTTCCCGAGCATATACGCCACCTGCAAGGAGGCAGGAATCGACATCACGAAGGAGCCGGTGCCGGTGGTCCCTGCAGCGCACTACTTCTGCGGAGGGGTCCACGTGAACACCCTCGGAAGGACGACCCTGAAGGGCCTCTATGCGGTGGGCGAGGTTTCCTGCACCGGCCTCCACGGCGCCAACAGGCTCGCCTCCACTTCGCTCCTCGAGGGCCTCGTCTGGGGATACTATGCTGCGCGCGACCTCGCTCAAAGGATCCATACTGGCGAGACGATCGGCTTTGCCATGCTCAAATCCGTGCGCGACTGGATTCCCACGGGAAAGGTCGAGAACGAAGACCCGGCGCTCATTGCCCAGGACTGGGTCTCCATCAAGAGCACCATGTGGAACTACGTGGGAATTGTCCGGACCGTGCAGAGGCTCAAGATCGCCATCGAGGACCTGCGGCACATGTACCTGAGGATCGAAGAGTTCTACAAGGAGACCCCGGTGTCGAAGGACATCATCAGCCTCTTTCATGGAACGCAGGCCGCGATCCTGGTTGCAGACGCGGCATTCAGAAACAGGGATTCCATCGGATGCCACTTCCTGCGCTGCTACAAAGACGCCGCCAGGTCCTATCCCGCCATGCGGAGCGACGACCTCCGCTGATGCCTCTCGGGCGAAGATCTCCCGGATCGTTTATGGTTCTCTCGCCATACTATGGCAGGAAGACCCCTTTCAATCAGGAGGTATGATTCCTATCTTTCCGCGTGCCCGGTGTTTCGTCTCCTGAAAAACAAAGGCTTATGTGCTGCCCTGGAATATGGCACACCATTCGCATTTACCATACCGGTATGGATAAGACCAGGACGGAGACGAACTCGGAAAATACGCAGGAAGTCCTCTGCGAGATATGCAAGGCCCAGGATGCGGTTTCACGGTGCGACGGGTGCGGAATGCCTCTGTGCAAGCGATGCCGGAACATGGAGATATTCGGCTCCAAGAGCTTCGAAATAAGCATCAAGCACTTCTGCCCGAGCTGTGTCCGCAACCCCGAGGTCAACCTCTCCATGGGGAGCAGCAAGGTCCTCCGCCTCGAAGACATCACCCTCATGGTGAACAAGGACCATCCCAGGACGAACAAGTTCAAGATCAAGCTGAAGATCTCCTGAAACCCGCATCGTTGTGGAGCGTAAGACGCTCTGCCCTGTCTGAAACGGACCGGGTATCTTCTTACCGGCCACCTGACCAAGGCAGCGCCGGTTATGGCGGAATGACCAGAGAGGCTATGGTGTAAAAACCAAATAAACAGTCGAGCTTAGGGGCAACGAACCATAGGCCATGGATGTATGATGAAAAATGATAGGTATAATGAGCAGATAGAAAAAACAAGGGGTTGGCACACATTTGGCTAATGACAATGACAAGAGATTCAAGCTCTTTTAAAAATAAAGAATCGGCGAATCGCAAAACGCAGGGCTGAGAAAACATCGCACAGGGCATGCGCATCGGCTTACAGTCTGCGATGAAAAAGGCAGCAGGGATATTGCTCATGAGCGGATATCCACTGGGGAAACATGGTCCCCTTTTATGCCTTACGCAGTACTTGGAGCCCTGTAAGTCGCATGCCCGGAACTCTCGACAAAGTAACTGAAACCTCCTTTTTGTGCCAGAAGATGGGACAGATTCATACTCCGCTACTGTCCCCCACACCTTATCTTCTGGCCTTTTTTTTGCCCGCAGGTAAGGGTAAGGGGGTCATGTCCTGCTTTTTGCCGGGATGCCTATCCAGGATCTGCTGAAATGGTTAAGATCCATATTCAATTCTCTCAAGGAGCAAAAGGCAAGACATGACCCCCCCAATACAATGAAATTTGCTGCGAACCGGGGAAAATCCCTTGACAATAACCTTAAGTTTCATTAATAGCTCTTCATCTTTGGGTACAAACGCGATTCAGGAGCTAAAACTATGTATGCAGTGATAAAGACTGGCGGGAAACAGTATAAGGTCGAAGAAGGAGACCGGATCCAGATAGAAAAGCTCGATTCGGCCGCCGGAGACACCGTGACGTTCGAAGATGTCCTCTTTATCGGAGGCGACGAATATAGGCTTGGCGAACCGAAACTTGCGGGAGCGACCGTGAGCGGCGAGGTCGTACGGCAGCTTAAGGGCAAGAAGATCATCGTCTTCAAGATGAAGAGACGCAAGGGCTACCACAAGAAAAAAGGACACAGGCAGAACCTCACCGAGGTCTTTATCACGAAGATCGAGACAGGCAAGGAGGCGTAAGAGACCATGGCTCACAAGAAATCAGGCGGGACCTCCCGCAACGGCAGAGACACGGCGGGGAAAAGGCTCGGTGTGAAGCGCTTCGACGGCCAGCAGGTGAAGGCAGGCAGCATTATCGTTCGCCAGAGGGGTACCAGGATCCATCCGGGACAGAATGTCGGATGCGGCAGGGACTACACCCTGTTTGCGCTCACCGACGGCGTCGTGAAGTTTGAAACCCTGTACAACGACAAAAAGAGGGTCAGCATCGTAGCCAGTGCTTGAAAGCATGGACTTCATAGATGAGTCCAGGATTTATGTAAAGGCCGGCGACGGCGGTAACGGTTGTTGTTCGTTTCGCAGAGAGAAATACGTTCCCAAAGGCGGCCCTGACGGCGGAGACGGCGGCAAGGGCGGAGACGTCATCATCGAGGCTTCATCCCGAATTCGCACCCTCCTCGATCAGCGCTACCATCCTCATTACAAGGCACAGAGAGGCCAGCACGGCAAGGGCAAGAACTGCACGGGCCGGTCGGGTAAGGACCTCGTCATCCGCGTACCCGTCGGCACGGTCGTGCGGGATCTGCAGACGGGAGAGCTCGTCGCCGACCTCGTCCGCGAAGGCCAGTCCGCGGTCCTCGCGCGGGGAGGGGCGGGAGGCAGGGGCAATGCGCGCTTTGCCACGCCGACCATGCAGGCCCCCCGGTACTGCGAGTCCGGCAAACCCGGAGAGGAGAGGGATTACATCCTCGATCTCAAGCTCCTGGCCGATGTGGGGCTGGTCGGGTTTCCCAATGCAGGCAAGTCGACCCTCATCTCGAAGGTGTCGAGCGCGAGGCCCAAGATCGCCGATTATCCCTTCACAACCTTGACGCCCAATCTCGGCATGGTCAGGTGGAAGGGCTCCGATTTCGTCATGGCCGACATCCCCGGCATCATAGAAGGCGCACACGAGGGCATAGGGCTGGGCCTGAAGTTTCTCCGCCATATCGAAAGGACGAGGGTCATCGTCTACGTCATCGATCTCTCTCCCCTCTCGCAGCGCAACCCCCAGGAGGAGTTCACGATCCTGAGGAGAGAGCTCGAGTCGTATTCCCCCGAGCTCGTCGCGAGAAAACAGATCGTGGTCCTCAACAAGTGCGACGTCCCCGGTGCGCTCGAGCGGGCAAAAGATGCTGTTGCCTTTATAAACGACAAGGGTTATCCTTGCGTTATCGCTTCGGCCCTCACCGGTGAAGGGATAGATGCTGTTCTGGATGACATAATAAAGGACCTCAATGAATAAAAGTTCCTCTTCACGAAAGGTGCTTCGCTCGTGCAGGCGCGTTCTGATCAAGATCGGCTCCCAGGCATTGAGCACAGGTCAGGGCCTCAACAACCGCATGATCGAGAGGCTCTGTGACGAGCTCTCGCTCCTCAGGGACGAGGGCAGGGAATTCGCCCTCGTGTCCTCGGGCGCCATTGCCGAGGGAAGGGCGATCATGAGGTTCGCCGAGAACGGCATCAATCTTTCGAAAAAGCAGGCGCTGGCCGCCATCGGCCAGGGAAGCCTCATCCGGGCGTACACCGACTCCTTCAGGCGCTACGGGTACACGGCGGCCCAGATCCTCATCACCAGAGAAGACCTCGACGACAGGCACCGCTATCTCAACATCCGCAACACCTTCACCGCCCTCTTCGAGCTCGGGGCGATCCCCATCATAAACGAAAACGACACCGTATCCGTCGACGAGATCCAGTTCACGGACAACGACATGCTCTCGGCCATGATCATCCCCCTCGTGGAGCCCCAGGCCCTTGTAATCCTCACGGACATCGACGGCGTCTATGCCGAAGATCCCCGCACCAACCCGGATGCGCAGCTCCTGACGGAGATACGGGACCTCAAGGCAAAGGACATCAAGGCCCACAGCGGCGAGGCGGGCAGCCTCGGAAGGGGCGGAATGAGATCGAAGCTCATGGCGGCCTACCATGCCTCGATGCTCGGGATACCCACGGTCATCACCTCAGCGTACAAGCCGCAGGTGATCAGCTCGGTGCTCGAGGGCAAAGAGACAGGAACGTTCGTCCATCCGCGGAGCAGGGGAAGGCTCCCCCAGAAAGACCACTGGATAAGCTACGTGACGAGGCCCAAGGGAAGGGTGGTCGTTGATCACGGCGCAGCGGCCGCGATCGTGGGCTCCGGCAAGAGCCTGCTTCCCTGCGGGGTCGTCGACATCGAGGGCACGTTCAAGGCGGGCGACCCCATCGAGATCAAGGAGGACGGCGGCGACGTGATCGCCGTGGGCCTGAGCAACTTCACCACCGACGAGGTCTTCAGAATCAAGGGCGCGAACACCTCGCAGGTCTGCAGCATCCTCGAAAAGGAGTGCGATGAAGAGGTGGTCCACCGCAACAACATGATCCTGAGAAAGGATTCCGGCCAATGAGCGAGAGCGTGATAACGGCAATTGCGCAGAAGGCGAAGAGGGCATCGAGGTCTCTCGTGAGCCTCTCGATAACCGAAAAAACCGCAGCGCTGAAAAATGCAGCGGCGCGCCTGAGGGAGAACGCACCCCTCCTCAGGGAGGAGAACAGGAAGGACATCGAAGAGGCGCGGAAGAACCGTTTGAGCCAGGCCATGATCGACAGGCTCACCTTGAGCGACAGGGTGATCGAAGGCATGGCCGCAGCCCTCGAAGAGATCGCGGAGCTGCCCGACCCCGTGGGCAGGATCACCGGCATGACGAGAAGGCCCAACGGCCTCCTCGTGGGCAAGATGAGGATACCCATCGGCGTGGTCGCCATCATCTATGAGTCGAGGCCCAACGTCACCTCCGACGCTGCAGGCCTGTGCCTCAAATCGGGCAATGCCGTGATCCTGCGCGGAGGCTCCGAAGCCATCCACTCCAACCGGGCCGTCGTCGGTGTCCTCAAAAGTGCCCTCGAGGAATCGGGCGTAAATCCGGATGTAATCGGATTCATCCCGGTGACGGACCGGGCGGCGATCAACGAGATGCTCGCCCTCGAGCAGTACATCGACCTCGTCATCCCCAGGGGAGGGGAGGGCCTCATCCGCACCGTGGTCGAGAACTCGAGGATTCCCGTCCTCAAGCACTACAAGGGCGTGTGCCACATCTTCGTGGACAGGGATGCCGATTTCGCAAAGGCCTTCACCATCTGCCTCAATGCAAAGGTCCAGCGGCCGGGCGTGTGCAACGCCATGGAGACCCTGCTCGTGGACGAAGCGGTGGCGGGAGACTTTCTCCCGGAGATGATCAGGATTTTCAAGGACCACGGCGTCGAGATCAGGGGCTGCGAAAAGACGAAGGTAATCGTCCCCGATGTCACGCCTGCAACGGAGCAGGACTGGTACGAGGAGTTCCTCGACCTCATCCTCGCCGTGAAGGTAGTGGGCGGAATGGAGGAGGCCATCGACCACATCGAGCAGTACGGGTCCGACCATACCGAGGCGATCATCACGGAGAACTACACCCGTTCGATGGAGTTCATCAGGCAGGTGGACTCTTCCACCGTCCTCGTCAATGCAAGCACGCGGTTTTCGGACGGAGGCGAATTCGGACTGGGAGCAGAGGTGGGAATCAGCACCTCGAAAATCCATGCCTACGGCCCCATGGGCATCGAAGACCTCACCATCGGAAAGTTCATCTGCTTCGGGGACGGCCAGATCAGAAAATGAGGTTGGGAATCTTCGGAGGAACATTCAACCCCATTCACTTCGGCCATTTGCGGGCCGCGGAAGAGGTGAGGCAGGAAATCGGGCTCGACACCGTGTTCTTCGTTCCCTCCTATATCCCTCCCCATAAGGAACTCGCCGGGGGGATCCCCGCGGACAAGCGCCTCGAGATCGTAAGGCTCGCCATACGCACGAATCCCTCCTTCGCCCTCTCTTCCTTCGAGGTGGAGCAGGGGGGGAGCTCCTACTCGATCAGGACCATCGAGCACGTGAGGGAGGCGTACGGCGTGACCCCGTACTTCATCCTGGGGCAGGATGCCTTCAACGAGATCTCCACCTGGTATCAGTCGGCACGCCTCTTCGGCCTGGCGCATTTCGTGGTCATGTCACGGCCCGATGCGAAGAGGCCCGGGCTTAAAGACGTGCTCGGCGGGATGCCGGTGTCCTTCGAAGAGTCGGATGGCGGGTATGTAAACGACACCGGAAACAGGATCATGTTCGTCAACGTCACCGCCCTCGACATTTCATCTTCCCTCATACGCTCTTTGCGCAGGCAGGGCAGGTCCATCAGATATCTTGTGCCCGAGGAGGTTGAAGACTACATAAGGAATGAAAGGATGTATGAATAAATGAAACCTCTCTGGGAGAGGGCGGTGGAAGCCCTCGAAGAAAAGAAGGCAGCGCACGTCGTCGTCCTGGACGTCACCGGCAAATGCTCTTTCGCGGACTATATCATCATCTGCTCGGGCATGTCCGACAGGCAGATCAGGGCCATGGCCGAGAACGTGATCGAAAAGCTCGGCAAGCCGTTCGGGGCGGAAGGGCTCGACCGGGGACGGTGGGTTCTCCTCGACTATGTGGATGTGGTCATCCATATCCTCCAGGAGGATTTGCGGCAGTACTACGACATCGAAGGCATGTGGTTCGATGCTGGAAGGATCATGGGGTGAAGATCGTCTTCTGCCTGTCCGGGAAGACCGAGCGGGGCCCCGTAAGCGAGCTCGCCGATGAGTACCTCAAACGGATATCCCGCTACGGCCCGGTCGAGGTGATCGAGGCGAAAAAGCTCAAACTCCAGGCCAGGGAAGGGGTCCATGTCCTTCTGGACCCTGACGGCGAGGCAATGACCTCGGAGGAATTCGCCCGGTTCATCGGAGGGTCGCAGCTCGGTTCGGTCAGGCACCTCTTCTTTTATACGGGCGGACCCGAGGGCTTCGACGACTCACTTGCCGATCGCATCAGGAAGAGGATCTCGCTCTCTCCGATGACCTTCAACCACCAGCTCGTCCGGATCATGCTCTTCGAGCAGGTCTACCGGGCATTCACGATACTGAACAACGAACCGTACCATAAGTGAGCAGGCACTAAGCGTATTGTCTACGCGCGGTGTATTCTTTATAATATGCTATGTGACTTTTTTTCATGATAATAAAATAAGTGTGGTATGGTGAAATACGATCAAGACGGGGAGGGATTGATGATCTACTCGAAGCTGGTCAAACTGGTCGAGGACAATCAGGAAGAACTGACGAGGCGTGCGTACAATGAGCTGCTCACCCGGGAGGAGACAGTGCGTTACCGCAATGTCCCCGAAGATATCCTCAAAGAGCGCATATCGGATGTCTACAGCATGCTCGTCTCATGGCTCAACAAGGAAAGGCGCGCAGGCAACATCAGGAAATACTACACCGATCTCGGGAAGAGGCGGTATAACGAGGGCATTCCCTTAAGCGAGGTGATCATGGCCTTCATGCTCCTCAAGCGCCATCTCTGGCTGTTCATCATGGAAAAGCAGTTCTTCGATTCAACCTATGAGTGCTACCAGGCCCTGGAGCTGAACAACAAGGTGGTCCTCTTCTTCGACAGGATCATCTATTTCTCCGCCCTCGGGTACGAAGAGGAGCTGGCCAAAGCCGGTCATGCAAAGGAAGGGATCTTTTCAAAGATTCTCAAGAAGAAGTGAAGGTTCCCATGAGAAAGAGCGCATCAGGTTTTCTCTTCACCTTGGCTGTTGTCCGGATCAGGGAATTCCTGAGAGAAGAGATTGGAGGACTGGGATGGTATCCGATAAGATGGCACTTATGATCAAAGACAATGCGGACGAGCTGACAAAGAGGCTCTGCAGGGACCTCCTCAGCAGGGAGGAGACCAAGAGCTACCGCAGCCTCGATCAGAACATCGTCTACGAGCGGGTATACGAGGTCTACAACAAGCTCGACTCCTGGCTGCAGAGCGAAAAGGGCAAGACAGCCGAGATCAAGAGGTATTTCACGGAGCTGGGTAAAAGGCGATACCACGAGGGCATCCCCCTGAACGAGGAGATCATGACCCTCATGCTCGTCAAGAGGCACCTCTGGCTCTTCGTCCTCGAAAAGCATTATTTCGATTCATCCTTCGAGCTTCAGCAGGCCCTCCAGTTCAACAACCGGGTGGTCCTCTTCTTCGACAGGATCACCTACCACGTCACCAACGGCTACGAGCAGGAGATGATCAAGACGGCAGGGAAGAAGCAGTAAGGGCGTCTCATCTGTCTTCTGATGGATTTGCAGAGGAAAAAGGCAGGGCTTCGAACCCTGACTTTTGATTCCTTCCGGTCAATTCCCCGCGGCTTGCCGTGGAATAAGGGTCCGGGGACTGCCCCGGGTTCATGCTGCGGATAATTCTCCATCACCTTTATTTATATCAGGTCTGTAAGCTATAATGAACCTGATCGGACGGGGGTATGGACGGTGTATGCATCAAGAGACCGGTCAGGGAACATAGGTTTTGTCCCATTACCCTGGAAGATTATCAGCATGGCAATGGAAAAAGGGTGTGCATTTCGTTAAAACAAGCATAGACCGTGCGAAGAGGAGCGAGCATGCACCTGGCACTATTCGATTTCGACGGCACCATATCGACCAGGGACACGACCTGGGATTTCATCCTCCGGGCGTGCGGCAGGCGCCGCGTTCTTTCCGGCTTCGTGCACCTGAGCCCCATGATCCTGTCCTACAGTTTGAAGCGCATCTCCCATCACGAGGCCAAGCAGGCGGTCATCAGGCATTACTTCGGGGACTGGGAAAAGGACGCGTTCATACGGGCGGCCCGGCACTATGCCCGCACTGTCGTGCCCACGATCATCCGGCCGGAGGCAGCGAGCAGAATCAACCGGCACCTCGGCATGGGCCATACCGTGGCCGTGGTCACGGGCTCGCTCGAGGTCCTGCTGTCGGAGTGGTGCACCGGCGTCGGGGTCGATCTCATCGCCACCGGGATAGACCTCAACAGCGCATCCATCGGCCTGTCCACGCGAAACTGCTTCCGGGAGGAAAAGGCAAGACGGGTCCGTGAGAAGTACGACCTCGGGAGCTTTGAGACCATCTATGCCTACGGGGACAGCAGCGGCGACCGTGAGATGATGGCGCTGGCTCATGAGCGCTACTATAGGCGCTTCGACTGATACCGGCCCGGCCCGGAGCTTCTATTCGGAACCCTTCATCACAGCCTCCAGACCCTCCTGCGTTCCTGCCTTTCCCTTGGTGAGAAAAGCCGGCCTCACCATGAATATCACGACCGGAAGGATGGTGAGCGTGCTCACGATGCAGGCGAGGATGGAAAACGATATGAGAAATCCGAAAAAGCGCATGGGTATGAAGTTGCTCAGGAACAGCACGAAGAACCCCACCACGACTGAGAAACCGTTGTACACGATCCCCTTGCCGATCGATGTCATCGTATCGATATATCCCGCTTCGAGGTTTCCGTGTTCGCGGGACCGCTCCTTGAGCCTCCAGAGGAAGTACGCCGTATAGTCGGTTCCCGCGCCGATGCTGATTCCGGTCAGGGTCGCCGTGATATAGTCGAGGGGAATGTGCATGGCGCCCATGATGCCGAAGACGAGCACGATGGCGCAGAACAGCGGCACCACCGCCATCATGCCTGCATTGAACGACCTGAAGAAGACCATATAGCAGATGACGATGAGGACGACGCTCAGCGACAGGCTCCAGACCTGACCGTCCACGATCATGTCGCCGACCTCGGCATTGATCTCCGCAGGTCCGCTGAACGAGACCCGGATATCCGGGTTCGGATGCTCCCGTACATACTGTTTCAGACGGTCGGTTATAAGGTGGAGGCGGGGCGTGCTCATGTCGGGCAGCCTGATGACCATCTGCGCGTTGTTGTATTTATAGTCCACGAGCCCGGACAGCTCGCCCGAGCTCTGATTCTCATAGGACAGGAGGTACTGGGCGATGAGGTTGCGGCTGTCAGGCACCCTGTTTTCCCTGACGTCGTCTTTCATGACCCTGTTCATGTACGAGACCAGGTCCGCCATCGAGAGGGCATCTCCGATGAGCCTGCCGCCCGTTCTCGGATCTTTCTGGGCAAGGGCGTAATTCTGGAGGCCTTCCATCCACTTGAGGACCTCCGGGTTTTTCATGGGCCCGTCTTCCGGGGAGTCGTCGGGAACGGGGCGGGTGGCCTCGATGAGGAGGTTGAACGTGCTGTATCCGCCGAAGCTGTCGCTTATGAACTGCGCGTCCCGGTAGATGAAAGAGCTCTTCGGGAACTCGTTCATCACGTTGGCGTCAACCTCGATCTTCGGGATGAAGTAGATGCACAGCGCTGCGAGGAGGAGCATTCCTGCGAGCATCTCGATTTTTCTCCTGATGGTGAACTCGGCTACGGATTTCAGCACCTTGTCCGTCATCGCGCCGTGCTGTTTGTCGAGGAGCATCTTCGGCACGCTCATGAAGGAAAGGATCGCCGTGTGAAAGAGGATGGTCAGGTTGAATGCTGCAATGATCCCGAAGGCGCAGAAGAACCCCAGCAGCGCGAGGCCCCTGATGGGATGGGAGATCATGGTGACGAAGCCCACGATGACCGTTATGGCGGAGATGAAGACCGGCGCGCCGATGGAGACGATGCCGTGCCCCGCGATTTGCCTGACGTCGCTCTGCTTCAGCCGGCCCCTGGCGTCCTGGACGTCCTCATAGTATTTCGCGATGAGCTGCGTGCCGTAGTTGTGCGCGATGGCGATGAGCATCGGGGCCATGATGGTGAAGGGAAGCGTGATCTTCTCCCTCATCCACCCCATGAAGCCGAACGAGGCTATGACCGAGAGCAGCACCACGATCAGCGGAAGGAGCATACCCCGAAGCGTCCGGAAGCTCGCATAGAGAAAGGCGAGCATCACCACGATCCCGAGGACGAGGAACACCTTCATGTCGGCTGCCATCTGCAGCCAGAGGTTGTAGCGGATGTACGGGAAGCCGGTGACCGTGATCTTGTAGGCAGGATCGGCAAACTGATTCATGATGTTGACGAAGGTCGGCTTGTCAGGGGTGTCCGGCGTGGGCTCGCAGAACTCCTTGTCCTGTGCGAACCGGGTTGTCTTTCTGCCGTCGGGCAGGGTTTCCTTGACGTGCATGTTGACGGACGCAACGATCAGGGCCGACTTCTCGTCACGGCTTATCAGCCGCTTGTACGCCACGTCGTTCTCCTTGACCCTGCTTCGGATCAGGTCCACATCTTCGGGCCTGACGACCGTCGCATTCTCCGGGATGATGCTCGATACCTCCATCACGTCTTCCCTGTTCGAGATGGATTTCATCTCGGTGATGGAGAGGATCCTGTCCACGTTCGGACACGTCTGGATCTTTTTGCCCATCGCATTGATCTGCGAGAGGATGTGCGCGTCCCAGATCGTGCCGTTCTTTGCCGTGACGCAGAAGTAGACGGTCTCGAGCCCCCCGAACAGCTCCTCGATCCTGTCGAAGGTCCGCACCGACTCCATGTTCTTCGGGAGCAGAACCTTCATGTCGGGCTCGAGGGTGAGGTTCTTGATCCCTATCCCGAGGACCCCCACGATGATCAGCGAGATGCTGATATAAAGGAGAGGCCTTTCCGTAACCCTTTCGGCGATCCTTCTGACGCCGATCTTCAAGAATGCATAGAAGGTTATGAAACTCAGGAGGAATACGACGGAGTAGATGATGGCATCGTTGCTTATTCTCATGCTGCGGTCTCCTCTTCCGGACTCGAACGTGCATAACGGAAAAGAGAATTATTCTGCTGCGTAAGATAATCCCTTTTCCCGGCTGGAGACAATACAAATCGGAGAGAACATCGGGGGCAGGACCGGATGCCCTTTAAAGATTGAATGACACCTTTATCTTGAAGATTCGCTTTGCCGGGAGGTCGAGGATCTTAATCCGGAGCCGCTCCTCTATCTCCCGGATGATTTCCTTCGACCTTTCTTCATTCGCGGCGATGAGGGTGAACCAGCAGTTGGGGTCCCCGGTCCGTACGTAGTTGTGGGTCACCTCCGGGTAGGCGTTGACGACTTCGGCGTAATCTTCGATTCTGTCTTCCGGCACGGAGGCGGCGCACAGCGTCGAGTGCCAGCCCAGGCCGCGCGGATTTATGACCCCGCCGATCCTGCGGATGATCCCCGCGGCCTTCAGGCCGGCAATCCGCCTGATGACCTCGTCCTCGGAGATTCCGACACGGTCCGCGACCGCCTTGAACGGACGCTCTTCCAAGGGGATCGAACGGTTGATGACGGTGAGGATCTTCTTGTCGAGGGCGTCCATGGCTCACTCCTTCGAGGTCCTGTACCAGCAGACGGGGTCTGCCTCGACGAGGTCTCCGCGCACCTCGAATGCGCGCGCCCGGCATCCCCCGCAGACATCCTTGAAGCCGCACCTCCCGCACTTTCCCTTGAGGGCGTTCTCGTCGCGGAGGGCGGCGAGGGTCTGCGAGCTTTCCCATGCCTTATGGAATCCTCCTTCCCTGATGTTTCCGCAGGGTATCTGAAGGAACCCGCAGGGCTGGATGGTGCCTGTCGAGGAGACGAAGCCGAAGTGCGTGCCCGCGAGGCAGCCCTTCGTATGGACCGGCTCGTTCTTTTCGGCGAGGAGCCGGTAGAACTGCGGGGCGCAGGTTGCCTTGCACTCGATGCGGGCGGCCTTGTGGACGCGGTAAAAGGCATCGAGCATGTCCCGGTATTCCCTGATGGTGGCAGGCTCAAGGCTCTGCCCCCTGCCCGTGGGCACGAGGAAGAAGACGTGCCAGGCAGCCACGCTTAAACGTTCGAGGAACGGGGGGAAGGAGTCCATCTGCGAGACGTTCATGGCAGCGACCGTCGTATTGACCTGGACCGAAACGGCGTTTTCGACGAGAATTCTGATGCCCCGGAGCGCAAGCTCGAACGCGCCCTGCCTCCCGCGGAACCTGTCGTGCATCTCCGATGTCGTCCCGTCGAGGCTGACCGAGACGCGGGCTATGCCCGATTCCTTCATTTCCCGTG
Source organism: Deltaproteobacteria bacterium (assembly GCA_029547185.1). Taxonomy (GTDB): domain Bacteria; phylum Desulfobacterota; class Desulfomonilia; order UBA1062; family UBA1062; genus Phosphitivorax. The sequence continues at coordinate 22,035 of JAKPPU010000130.1, forward strand.
CGACCTCAGGTGTGATGAGGGAACCGTTCGTGGCGAGCGTCATCCTCAAGCCCTTCGAGGTGCCGAACCGGGCGAGCTCGAAGACGTCGCGGCGCATGAGCGACTCTCCGCCCGAGAGGATGACCATCTTCGTCCCGGCGGCCGCGACCTCTTCGAGCAGGGCAAGTCCCTCGCTCGTGGTGAGCTCGTCCGGTTTGGGATCGCTCGTGGCGGATGCCCGACAATGCAGGCAGTCGAGGTTGCAGGCGGAGGTGAGCTCCCAGGCGAGGATACGGGGCGATTTCATCCGACGATCTCTGCAGCTTCCGGGGCGAAATAGGTGATGATCATGTCCGCCCCGGCCCTCTTGACGGCGGTCAGGCTCTCGATCATGCAGGCCTTCTCGTCGAGCCAGCCCTGAGCGGCAGCGGCCTTGATCATGGCATACTCTCCCGAGACCTGATAGGCGCACAGGGGCTCGTCGAACTCGTCCGCAACCGTCCGGATCACGTCGAGGTACGGCATCGCGGGCTTGACCATGATGATGTCCGCGCTTTCCTCCACGTCGAGCCGGACCTCGCGCAGGGCCTCGCGCACGTTGGCCGGGTCCATCTGGTACGCCTTGCGGTCGCCGAAGGCAGGGGCCGATCCTGCCGCCTCCCTGAACGGGCCGTAGAACGCGGATGCGTACTTGGCCGAGTAGCTCATGATGGGCGTGTTCTCGAAGCCGCCCTCGTCGAGGGCCTCGCGGATGACGCCCACGCGGCCGTCCATCATGTCCGAGGGCGCGACGATGTCCGCACCGGCCTTGGCGTGCGACAGGGCCGTCTTTGCCAGGACGTCGAGGGTTTCGTCGTTCTCGACTGCGCCCTTGTCGTTGAGGATCCCGCAGTGGCCGTGGCTCGTGTATTCGCACAGGCAGACGTCCGTGATCACGAGGAGGTCCGGGGCGGCATCCTTGATCCTCTTGATTGCCTGCTGGACGACACCATCGCTCTTGTGCGCCTGGGTGCCGAACTTGTCCTTGGTCCTGGGAATGCCGAAGAGCAGCACGGCAGGGATGCCCATCGATGCGATCTTCTTTGCCTCTCCTGCGAGCTGGTCCGGAGAGTACCGGATCTGGCCGGGCATGGCGGAGATGGCCTCCCTTATCGATTTGCCTTCCTTCACGAACAGGGGATAGATGAGATCGTCGACCGAAAGCGAGGTCTCCCTCACCATCCTTCGCATGGCGGCGTTCTGCCGGAGCCGCCTGGGTCTGTCTTCAGGAAACATCGCATTCTCCCTTCGCACGAAACCGTGTATTTATATCGTACCGATCTTTATATAACCAGTTTCCGGACAATGCAAGCTACGGAGCATTGAAGAGAACCGGAAGTACGCCTAATTCATGGAGACGCTCGATGAGAAGCAGGATGAGGAAAATCAGCGGGAACCATACGACGCTGAAGAAGTTTCTCCTGAAGAGACGGGTGTCGATCTCCAGGGTGGGTTCATCGTGGTACAGGGAAAATCTGGGAATGAGCATGGGTGTTTTCTGCCGGTATTCATCAAAGGTCTCGCCGTGCACCCTGAGCAGGTTCTTTTCCTCTCCCCGGATGACAAAGGGATAGTAGAGTCCGAAAATGAGGACGAGGAGGACAAGGATATAGATATTGTCGGAGACGAGGCCGATCCCGAATGCACCGATGAAACTGAACATATACAAGGGGTTCCTCACGAGCGAATAGGGGCCGTCCGTAATGAGGTCCTTTGTCTTGTGGCCGCTGATGTACATGAGGCTCCAGAGTCTGCCGAAGGTGGCGATGAGGATGAGAAGGAAGGCCAGAACATCGACGATGATTGAGACGGCAAAATGGGACCTTTCCCAGGAAGGCTCGGAAAACAGGGCGAGAAATATTATGATCGCAGCGAATATGCGCGATATCCTGATCCGGGATTTCTGGGTGAAATGGGTGAACGATGCCATATGTGGAGATACTCTCTAAGATACCTCTTAATCCATGTCAATGATTTTCCCGATTTGATGGGTTGACCCGGCCGAATCTTCTATATTAGAAATTATCCTTGAGAATGCTGTATCAACCTTCAGGCGGGGGTGTTCCTATGGCAGTGCATGCAGTTATCATGGCAGGAGGCAAGGGAGAGCGGCTCTGGCCGGTGTCCACGCCGGACATGCCCAAGCAGCTCCATTCGTTCGGGACGGACAGGAGCCTGCTCAGGAGCACGTTCGAGCGCCTCGAGGGCATCACGGATGCGGGCCGCGTCTACGTCGTGACGAATTCCGGCATAGCCGGCAAGGTCGGCGAGCACCTCCCCGAGCTCCCGCCCGAAAACATCCTCGTCGAGCCTGTGGGCAGGAACACGGCCCCCTGCATCGCCTATGCCGCGCTTCAAATCTCGAAGAAAGACCCGGATGCCGTCATGGCGGTGTTCCCGGCAGACCACCTCGTGGAAGACGATGCAGGATTCAGGAATGCCATCACCTTCGGGATCGATGCTCTGGCAGGCAGACCCGAGCTCCTCATAACGCTCGGCATGGTGCCCGATCATCCCGAGACCGGATACGGGTACATCGCCCCGGGCGAGACCCTCGACCAGGACGGCTCTCTCAAGCTCCACCGCGTCCTTACGTTCCGCGAGAAGCCCGACGCGAAAACCGCGCAGGAGTACATCGCGAAGGGGTTCCTCTGGAACGCCGGGATGTTCATCTGGCGCGTGGACACGATCCTCGATGCCTTCAGGAGACACCTGCCTCTGATGTACGGCCTGCTTGCGGACATGGGTGTGCAGGGAGACGTGACAAGGCAGGAGGTCGAAGCCTTTTACAAGGCAGTGGACCCCATCTCGATCGACTACGGCGTCATGGAAAAGGCGTCGAGCGTCGCGGTCGTTCCGGCTGACTTCGGGTGGAACGACATCGGGTCCTGGGACGCCCTCGCCAAGATGCTCCCCAGGGACAATTCGGGGAATGTCACCAAGGGCGATGTCCTCCTCGAGGATTCGACGAACAACGTGGTCTGGGCCGGGGATAAAAAGGTCGTTCTCATCGGGGTGGAAGACCTCGTCGTCGTGGAGGGAGAAAATGCGATCCTCGTCTGCCCGAGAAAACAGTCGCAGCTCGTAAGCCTGGTCTCGAAGAAGATGACGAACCCTTGACGAGCGGACAAACGCCGGCCTGCCGCCGGAAATGATATTGCTTTACAGTTTGGCTGACCGTTTACCGATGATATACAATGTTTCCGGAATCACAGGCGTTCAGCAGGAACAGAAACGGGGTGCAGATGAAAATAGAGATTCTCGGGTGCAGCGGTTCCGTGATGAATGGGTACAACACGACGAGCATCCTGATAAACGGGGATACCCTCATCGATGCGGGCTCTGTCGCCTCTGCCGTATCGGAAGAGGCGATACGGGCCATAAGGAACATCCTGATCACCCATACTCACATGGATCACATCAAGGAGCTTCCTTTCGTCCTGGATACCCTGTTCGCACAGAAGCACGGAGAGATCACTATCTGGGGCAGCGCACCCACGATCGACACCCTCGGCAGGCACATATTCAACGGCCTGGTCTGGCCGGAGATAAGAGAATACAACTTAAACGGCAGCTTCATATCGCTGCGCGAGGTGCCGAAAGGCGAATTCGCCATAGGAAACCTCACGGTCCAATCGTTTCCGGTGGATCACATACCGGGCTCGGTTCAATACATGCTCTCCGAGGGAAACGGCTATGTGCTCTTCAGCGGTGACACCACCTCCGACACCAGGCTCTTCGACCTCGTCAGGTCTCTGGGCGACGCGCTCAAGGCATTCTTCGTCGAGGTGTCCTTCCCCAACAGGATGGAGAAGATCGCCCGGATTTCGTACCACCTGACACCCGGTCTGCTCGAAAAGGCCTTGAAAGGCCGCGTATCTCCCTCGACCCGCGTGGTCGCCTATCATCTCAAACCGAAGTATATCGATGAAATAGTTGCAGAGCTCCCCCCGAATGTTGCATATATAACAGGCGGGGAGGCGTTCGAATTTTGAGCGAAATTCTGGATATTGCGAAAAAGGACGGGAGATGGGTCGAGTGCCCTTCCTGCTCCGAGATCATCCTGAAGAAAAAACTCGAGGAAAACCTCTGGATCTGCAACCATTGCGATCATCATTTCAGGATCAGCGCGAAGGACCGGGTCGGGATAATCTGCGATGAGGGAAGCTTTGTCCCGCTCGAAGCCGACGAGTCCGAAGGCATGGAGGCCGACGAAGAGGCGATCTCCTGCGGAAAGGCGTCCATCGACGGCCGCGGGTGCTGGCTTGGCATCATGGATTTCTCCCATAAAGGCGGCACCATGGGAGTGGCTTTGGGCCGGAAGGTCGTGCGCCTCATGGATGCCTCCCGGGAAAGCGGGCTGCCCCTCGTGATATTTCCTGCTTCAGGCGGGGTCCGGATCCAGGAGGGTATCTGGGGTCTGCTCCAGATGCTCAGGACCGTCCACGCCAGAGACAGGATGAAGGGAACGCCCTTCATAACGGTCTTTACCGACCCGACATCCGGGGGCGTCACTGCGAGCTTTGCCGCGCTTGCGGATATCCTCCTGGCGGAGCCGAAGGCGCGCATCGGGTTCGCCGGGCCGAGGGTCATCCAGTCGACCCTCAATTGCGCCATTCCGCAGGGCTTCCAGGATGCAGAGACGCTTCTCAAGAACGGATTCCTCGACAGGATAGTCCATCGGCGTGACCTTCGGGACACCCTCTCGTTTTTCCTGAAATGGTTCTGAAAGACATCCCGCAAAACGTCTGGTCCCTGGGCCTCGAGCGGGTGCGGCTCGCCCTCGACCGGCTGGGCCACCCGGAAGGATCGTACCGCCATGTCCTCGTCGCCGGCACGAACGGCAAGGGCTCGACCTGCGTCTACCTCGAGCGCATCCTCGAGGTCTCCGGATTCAAGGTGGGCGTTACCATCTCGCCCCACGTCACCCGATTCACCGAGCGCTTCAGGATCGACGGCCAAAATGCCTCTGAAGAGGAGCTCGCGGGGATACGGGACGATGTCAGGCCGCTCCTCGACGATATCGGGCTGACGTATTTCGAGTGGTGCGTCGTCCTCGCAGCCGTGATCTTCAAGCGGCACCGCGTCGATTTCGGCATCTTCGAGATCGGGCTGGGGGGGAGATACGATGCGGCCAATGCGCTCGACCCCGATGTGTGCCTGATCACCGAGATCGGCCTCGACCACACGGACCTCCTCGGATCCACGATCGAAGAGATCGCACGGGAAAAGGCCTGCATAGCGCGGCCGGGCAGGCCGCTCCTCACCACGGCCACAGAGCCGGGCTTAAGCGTCATCCGGAGATATGCGGAGGAGATCGGGGCCGTGTTCCAGGCGGTCGATGCTCCGTCCCCCTACAGGACATCCCTTAACGGTACGAGGCAGCCGATGAATGCCGCGCTGGCGATAGAGGCCGCCCGCGCCCTCGGGCTCGATCCGGGTGAGGAGGTTCTCTCCTCTGCCCTCGCTACGGCCTTCCTGCCGGGGCGCATCGAGGCCATCGGGGACAGGATCGTCCTCGATGTGGCGCATAATCCTTCTTCTCTCGCAGAGCTGATAAAATATCTTGATCACAGGGGCTTTCGTGGGGTAGGTGTGTTCGGTGTACTTGCAGACAAGGACTACCGTTCCATGGTCGCGATGCTCAAGCGAGTCTGCGCCCGCCTTTATATTGCACCGGTCCGGTCCGAGAGATCGTGGGGACTCGCCGAGATGGAGGAGTTCGTCGAAGCCGGCAGGGTTATCCGGTGCGGCAGCATCACGGAGGCACTGCAGAAGGCCTTGTCTTCAGGGGAGAACGTGGTCGTAACCGGTTCGTTCTACACTGTCGGAGAGGTGAGAGAGACGCTCGTATGCCAAGGTTTGTAGTGTTCCTTCTTGCTGCCCTTCTCATTGCCGTCCCGGGCTTTGCGGCGGTCCTTGATGTGGAGGCGGATAATGTCCAGAAGCGGGGGGACCGGGTCGAGGCATTCGGGAACGTCATCATGACGGGGAGCGGCATCAAGCTCACGGCGAACTACGTGGTCTACGACACCGTGACCGACGACATCTGGGCGGTAGGCGGCACCCGTCTCCAGGAAAAGAGCGGCGAGGTGAGCGCCGAAACCCTCTATTACAACGTAAGGAGAAAGGATTTCCGGCTCGAGAACGGGACCGTCTTCCTCTACAAGCAGCCGGTCATCATGACGGGCGAGTCGATCACCCGGTACGGTGAGGACATGTATGAGGGAAACAATATCCAGTACACCCCCTGCCTAGGAGAGCCTCCTGCGTGGTCGCTCAAGACGAGCCGCTTCAACGCTCCGGTGGAAAAATACGGCAATGCCTCGGGGGTCAGGTTTCAGGTGCGGGAGTTTCCCGTAGTCTATGTCCCGTACCTCATTTTCCCGGTCAAGCTCCAGCGGCAGTCGGGGTTCCTCGCCCCTGCGGTCGGGACTTCGTCGGATTACGGTACCCGCTTAGGCCTGCCGTACTACCGCGTCCTCGGCAGAAGCGCCGATGCGACCATCACCCCCAATTACCTTTCGGAAAGGGGCCTGCTCATGGCAGGAGAGTTCCGCTACCGTCTGGATGAAGAGCGGCAGGGCGAGCTCTACGCCGAGAGCCTCATCGATGACAGGAAGGGAGGCGAGGAGCTGACCGGGGGGGTCCTCGATACGATCCCGGACAGCAGGTGGCTCTTCAGGTCCTCCCAGACCGGCGGGAATCTCACCTGGGACGTCAAGCTCGTCAGCAATCCGGATTACTTCCGGGACATCGGCTCCGTCTACGGCACCGAGACGCCGTGGAGAGACACCCTGGCCGCCGATCAGGGCAGGAGCATCGAAGAGCTCGTTTCGCGGGGCCAGTGGAACTCGGCAATGAAGGGATTCACCATGAACGTCTCGGGACTGTGGAAGCAGGACCTGATCGTTCCCAGCAATTCCAAAACCTTCCAGGAGCTTCCGAGGGTAAGCGTGCGCATGACGCAGAAAAATATCCCCGGTACGCCGGTTTACGTGTCTTCGGAGATCAACTCGGTGAACATCTATTCCATCGACTGGACACGGGCTATCAAGGATACCGCACAGGTCCAGCTGAGCATGCCGCTGTCCTTTTTCCCGTACTTCACCCTCACGCCTTCCTATACCCAGTTCTATCGGGATGCCCACATTACGAGCAACCCCGAAGAGTTCCAGAGCGACGAGATCCGGCAGCGCTGGGAGGCAGAGGATGCAACGATCACCTCTCTCTACGATTCGAATTTCTTCTCCGACAATCCGGGAGTGCTCGACAAGGACAACTATTACGAGCTCTGGGAGAGGAGAGACGTCACCATGAACACCACGCTCTACAGCCGGAGGTTCCTGGACGGCCTGTACCATCAGATGGTGCCGAGCGTCTCCTGGACATACCTCTCCCGTGTGGGCGGCAATTATGACCCGGGCGATCCGGACGATTTCTTCCCCGAGTTCCTCCCGGAAGACGAGTGGGCGAAGGAAAATTATATAAAGGTGTCTCTGGAAAACTATATAAGGAACAGGTCGGGGCAGCCTCTCTACGAGGTTTCCTTGAGCCGCATCTATGATTACCTCTTGCGGGAGTGGGACTATTACGAGGCGAATCTGGTGGCCCAGCCCGTTCCCTGGTTCACCGCACGGCACTTGAACAGGTTCAGGAGCGCCGATTATCCCACCGCCACCATTGAGCACTGGACCCATCTCTCCCTCAAGGATTCCCGGGGGGACGAGCTCTACGGGTCGGAGGAGTATAACAGGCTGGATACCACGACCGCCCGCATAGGCGTCAAAGCCAATCTCGTACGGGGCTTCTCGGCGCGGACCGAATTCAACTACGACTTCCGCCAGGACAGGTTCAACGACTTCCTCACGGCCGTGACCTATACATCCCAGTGCTGGAGCCTGACCGTCTACCGGGACGTCGAGCAGTCGGACATCTATGCACCCAGGGATACGACCGTCGGCGTGACGGTAAACCTCCTGGGGCTGGGCGACGTGGTCAGGACCAGGAGGACCGTCAGTGGAAGCGATACCTGACAGGCAGTGGGTCTCCCGTCTCATGTCGGAAAGGGGGATGCCCGGCCACATCGTCCGCCACTGCCGCGCGGTGCGGATGGTTGCCGTCGCGATTGCATGCGCCCTTCGCGAGAAAGGATTCGGGATCGACGTGAGGCTCGTGGACCGGGCCTCCCTGCTCCACGATATCTGCAAGGCAGACTGCCTCGGCGGCGGCGACCATGCGCTCATGGGAAGGCAGCTCCTCGACAGGCTCGGTTTTCCACGCATCGGCGACGTTGTCGGGCAGCACGTCCGGCTCCGTTCGATGGAGGTGTGTGAGGCCATGGTCGTCAACTATGCCGACAAGAGGGTCATGCACGATCGCGTGGTTTCTCTCGAGAGAAGGTTCGTCGACCTCATGGACAGGTATGGGAGGGACGAGCAGCGGGTGAGGGGCATCCAGACGCACTATATGCACACCTGCGAGGTGGAGCGCATCCTGGTACGGGCATCGGGGATCGATCCTGAGTGGCTCGAGAGCCTAAATCTGGTATTGGGAGATCACCCTCTCGATGGTGGACGTGGTCTCTTTCGTCAGAACGGCGCGGTTGAAGAGGATGATCATCACGTAAATCTTGAAGGGGTAGACGAGAACGATCCGGTTTAGGTCCATGAAGGCGATCTTCCTCGGGGTCGAAGAGACGAGCTCGCCGATGTTCTCCGCAAGGTTGAGGAAGAACTTGGTGATATAGGAGACATCCATCTCGGATGCGATCCCCCCGCTCTGGTAGAGGATCTCGTTGTCCGATGTGATGACGGCCACTCCTTTGCATTCCTGCAGAGATGTGATGTTCTTCACCGCGATGCGGGTCTGCTCGTCGATAATCGCGATATCGCCGTCGTCGATCTCGCCCTTTTCAAGGGCGAGGCCCATTTCGTCGGCCTTTCTCATGCCCTCGATGAGAAGATACTCCCAGTTCGTATTGATGGTTACCTTCGGGGCCTTCATGCCGCCCACGAACCGGAAGCTGCCGTTCTGCCAGGAGAGAATGCTGAAGAGCGCCTCTTCTCCCTCGGTGATCCCGATCTGGGCATGCGTCATCTGCCCGTCTTCGAAGTAGATGCATCCCTCCCGTTCGCCTTTCCTGACATACAGCGCCGTGGTCACCTGGCTCAGGCAGTTCATCTGGATGAGGTCGGGAAGCTGCAGTCCGGTGATGCTGCCGTCGAAGCCGCGCGAGCTCCCCTCCTTGAGGGCCTTGTGAATGAGGTCGCGCAGCTGGTCTATCTCGAAGGGCTTCTCTATGTAGAACAGCGATCCCCGTGCCTTTGCCTTTGCCTTGATCTCGGAAGATCCGTAGGCGGTCATCATGATGACCTTGATCGCGGGCTTGATCTCCTTGATCTTCATGAGGACGTCGAGCCCGTTCATGCCGGGCAGCCGGATGTCGAGCACGACCACGTCAAAGGCCTCTTCCCTGATGAGAGACAGGGCATCCTCACCGGTGTTCGCCGTGGCCACTTCATAGGTCTCGCGGTCGACGGACAGGGATTTTGCGAGGGACCAGGTGAGGGTTTCTTCGTCATCGACGATGAGCACGCGCTTGGGCATCTTATCTGCTCCCGAGCCTTTCGAGGGCGTATTTCAATGATGTTTTGATCCTGAAGAGCGATTCGGAGAGCCCCACCATGATCTTTCCGCCCGACGCGGGAAGCTCTGCTTCGAGATCGCCCAGGCTGAGCTGCTCGAATGCCTTTGCCACCTGATGGATCGGCCGGGATACCGTGAAGGTTATCACGAGGGAGATGATGACGGCAAAGACCAGTCCTCCGGCGAGGTAGAGCATCAGGATGATCGTAACGCTTTCCGTGCTCCTCTGAATCTGGCCGTTCTGCTCGGAGATGAGCCCCCGCTCCCAGGACCTGGGTTTGAACCCGATGAGAGAGCTGTTCTGCGCCAGCGGCGAGAGGGCTATCATGTAGTCGCGCGTCCTGATGTTTCCGGGCTCGGCCTTTTTCATGGCCTCGATCACGGGTGCTGCCTGGTCGAGGAGCTCGGGAACGGCCGGCAGGGCCTTGCCCACGTGCCCGGGATTGGTGGAGGACCTGATGACGAGGTCCGCGTTGTCCACGACCATGATCTCGCCCCATGAGGAAGGAAGGGACGACTGGCCGATCCTCTCGGGGCCGATGTTTCTCAGCGCCCAGCTCAGTATTCCGGTATTCTCGGTGTAGAGCTTGTCTTCAAGGACCTCGAGCTTGAGGCCCTTGATCGTCTGCATCTGCGAATAGATGAGGAACCCTGAGACAAGCAGGAAGACCATGAAAGAGAGGAGAGAAATGAGGAACATTCTGGTTCTCATGGGATCACTCTGCCTCCGCGTTTATCCAGTCCGTCATGGTGTCCAGGAACTGGAGAGACATATTCTCGTCGGGTATCTTGCTTGACAGGGATTCGATGAGCGCGGCCTTCTGGTTCGAATCGTCCGAGAGGAGATCGAGCCCCATCTCGTCCGCGGTCTCGATGATGACGATGGGGGCGATCGGGCCGATCGCCCTGACGAGATCTCCGGTGAGTGCCTTCATGAAAGATGTATCCGGAAGCTTCGCCATCCCCGAGGGAGACTCTGCCTCTATGACGTCGGCCTCCTTGAGCAGGCCGGTCTTGATGAGCGTATAGAAGACCTTCATGGTATCCGAGACGCCGAGGCCGATCTTCTGGGCGATATCCGAGATGGACCTCTTCCCGTTGATATATGCCAGCACCTTCCACTGGATCGATTTGAGAGAGATCTCCTTTTCCCTGATCTCCGGGTCGAGCTCGTATACCGCGGAGCTCGAGGGAATCAGGGACGTGACCCTGTCCATCTGCCTGATGCGCTCAGCAGCTTCGTTCAGGATTTCATCCACGGTCCGGTCCACGGTGACGACGTCCGGGAAGTCGTCTACGTCGAAACGGTACTCGCCCGACGTCCAGACGGCCATCTCGTGTATAGCCTTCATCCCCTGCAGCGGGCCGCACTGGGCGTGAATGACTTCGCCCTCCCGGAAAAAGATGTTGCCCGTGTCTGCCCCGTTGTTCAGAAACAGCCTTCCGGAGCGTTTTCCCAGGGAGAGGATCTTGATGATCTCGGGGCACCTGGTTTCATCCAGGCCTCCTTTGATGTCATCGCTCATCTAACGGGTCTCCTTCACGATATTTGCAACGACCAGCTTGCCGGTCATCCTGACCAGTGCCAGGTTGGCGAGGGCACTCGACAGGACGATCAGCATGGTTGTGCCGCTGATGAAGATCGTCATTACCATGTCATCGAGAAACACCTCGATTGTGTTGCCCGGTCTTCTCCTTGCCTGCACGAGGTCGTCGTAGAGGCGCTTTATGCGGTCCTTGGCCCCTGCAAGCCGGTGCATGGACGGGAGCTTGATCTGGATATTCTTCTGGTTCGCTATAATATATCCCTGCACTCCCGAAACCTTGAGGAGATCCTTGATCGTACCCTTCATTGTTATTGATCTATCGGATAAAAAAGATTGTTTCTTTACCTCCGGACAGCATGGTGTTGACTTTCACAATTTGTATGCTATTGCCGATAGAATACGGAGACAGATTTCAGGCAAGGATGCTGAAGATAAGGAGCAGGGATGCGTTTTATCAGATACCTTCTCGATAAGCTGATTTATCTCTTCATAGGAAGATACGTCATTCCGGAAAGAAGGAAGATGGATATCGACCTCTCCGACCTTTTAAACGAATCCACCGACCCCGCCGGTGACGACACGCTCCTGACGGATAAATTCAAGAGCTTTTCATCCACGGCCGACTACAACAGGGAATTCCTGAACGTCTTCCATCTTCACAGGAAGGATATCATCCTGGACCTCAATCACAAGGACGGCCATTTCCGGGTATAGCCTTGTCTTCCAGTCTTTGGGGCACCGCATATTGCCGCTTGTAATGCGGTGGGATATCACCTATATATCCGGTAAGATCGAAAACATGCCCGGAGAATGAGAGTGATGGAGAAGCGCATTCAGGCGATCATCGAGGAGAGCGCCTACGTACACGGAAGGCTCTCCGAAATAGTGCCTGCAATCGAAAAGGCTGCCCGGATGATCACGGACGCCCTCGGCAAGGGGAACAAGGTCATGTTCGCCGGCAACGGGGGGTCTGCAGCGGATGCCCAGCACCTGGCAGCAGAGCTCGTGAACCGCTTCCGGAAGGAAAGGCAGCCGCTTGCAGGCCTTGCGCTCACGACAGACACATCGGTAATCACCTCCATCGGAAACGACTATTCCTTCGACGAGATCTTCTCCAAGCAGGTCAGGGCCGTCGGCAGGGAAGGGGACGTGTTCGTGGGCATATCCACGAGCGGCGGCTCGCGCAACATCATCCGGGCGATCGAAGAGGCCAGGGAAAAGGGCATCGCCGTCATAACCCTCACCGGGTGCGGAGGCTCGATGCGGGATCTGGCTGACTGCGCGATCTCGGTCCCCTCGAACAGGACGCCGAGGATTCAGGAGGCCCACATCCTCATCGGCCACATCCTGTGCGAGCTCGTCGAAGAAGAATCCTTACGGTCGATTTGACATCAATACCAAGAGATACTATTACTATCTATGCAACGGGGGCGTATTGGGTTCGACGGGGGTAGTTGAGGAACAGGGAGCATGCCGAGGTCTGCTACCTCGTAAAACAGGCAGAAACAAAAATAAGTGCCGACGATTATTCTTACGCACTGGCTGCTTAGTCAGCCACATCCTGCATGAGCCCGCCTATCGGCTCATGTAAGGGTGTCAAATTCAGATAGGCAAACCTGACAGCTGCCGCCCCTTCGGCTGCCGGGTCACTTAAAGGGGATGGGGCGCGGGAAGCCTGTCCGCGGGCTGAACGTGTCCAACAAACAAATACACGGACTAAGCATGTAGCTGCCTTGTTGCGAAGACCTTCGGACGGGGGTTCGATTCCCCCCGCCTCCACCAACCATTAATCCAGAGCGATCCATTATGATTCATGAGGTCCTGATAAAACAGGGCCTTATCTTTTTTCTTTGTCCGATATGATCCATATTTGTATATTGAAATCCAATCAAAATGGGGGTATATTATGTGGTAGATTAACCCCTGAGTGAATATGAAGGGGTATATCGTAGGGGGTATGTCATGGCTCTTACAGATATTCAGGTGAGATCGGCGAAACCAAAAGATAAGGACTACAAGCTCGCTGATGGCTCTGGGCTGTACCTCCAAGTTGCAACTACTGGGGGTAAACGCTGGAGGTTCAAGTATCGCTACGGGGGAAAAGAAAAACTCCTTGCTCTTGGAATATACCCCGATATCTCATTGCAGGAGGCACGAAACAAGCTCAGAGAAGCCCGAAATTTATTAGCCAATGGGCATGATCCAAGTATGGAAAAGAAGGCTCTGAAGAGGATCAAGGCAGAGCAGATAGCAGAGGCAGAGAACAGCTTCGAAATTGTTGCTCGTGAATGGCATAAAAAATTCTCGGGGCAATGGTCTCAAAACCATGCAAGCACAACCATGGACAGGTTGGAAAGGGATGTATTCCCATGGCTGGGGAAAAAGCCAATAGGAGAGATCAAGCCGCCTGACCTACTAGCTGTATTGCGTCGTGTAGAGAGTAGGGGAGCACTGGAAACGGCTCATAGGATACGGACGATATGCGGGCAAGTGTTGCGCTATGCTGTGGCAACTGGAAGGGCTGAGAGGGATTCGGCTGCTGATTTGCGTGGGGCATTGCCTCCAGTTAGAGAAAAGCATCATGCGGCCATTACTGACCCGGAAGAGGTAGGGGATTTACTCAGGGCAATCGATGGTTTCAAGGGTACTTACCAGGTCAAGTGTGCTTTGAAACTGGCGCCCATGTTTTTTGTACGCCCTGGAGAGTTAAGACAGATGGAATGGGCTGAGATTGATCTTGATAGCGCACAGTGGAATATACCGGCAGAAAAGATGAAGATGAAACAGCCGCACATTGTACCCCTTGCCGGGCAAGCCTTATCCATTCTGGAAGAACTGAAGCCTTTGACAGGATCAGGGCGCTACGTGTTCCCCTGTCATCGTTCAAAACAAAAGCCTATGAGCAATAATGCTGTGAATGCTGCCCTTCGGCGTATGGGGTACACGTCCGATGAAATGACTGGCCATGGTTTCCGGGCAATGGCACGTACGA
>JAKPPU010000196.1 GCA_029547185.1 Deltaproteobacteria bacterium
GTTCTACCAGGCCTCGACGAGCGAGCTCTACGGCAAGGTGCAGAAGATCCCCCAGGACGAGGAGACGCCGTTCTACCCAAGAAGCCCGTACGGCGTGGCCAAGCTCTATGCCTACTGGATCACGGTCAACTACCGCGAGGCCTACGGCGTCTTTGCCTGCAACGGCATCCTGTTCAACCACGAGTCGCCTTTCAGGGGCGAGACGTTCATCACGAGAAAGGTCACCAGGGCAGTGAGCAGGATTGCAATGGGCCTCCAGGACAAGCTCTATATCGGCAACCTCAATGCGAAGCGGGACTGGGGCCATGCCAGGGACTACGTCGTCGCCCAGTGGCTCATGCTCCAGCAGGACAAGCCGGATGACTATGTGATCGCGACCGGCAAGCAGTATTCCGTAAAAGACCTCTGCACCCTCGCCTTTGCGAACGTCGGCATCGATATCGAGTGGAAAGGCAAAGGCGCCAAGGAGAAAGGAATTGTCGCGAACGTCAGGGCCAAGGACCGCGACCTGAAGACCAGGCGGGGCGACGCAGTCGTCCTGATCGACCCGAGATATTTCAGGCCGACCGAGGTCGAAACCCTGCTTGGCAATCCTGAAAAGGCAAAGAAGAAGCTCGGCTGGGAGGCGAAGATCTCTTTCGAGGATATGATCGCGGAAATGATTGAATACGATCTCGAAGAGACCAAGAGAGACCTCCTGTGCCTCAACAGCGGATTCAAGGTGCTGAACCGCAATGAATAGAGAGGCAAAGATCTACGTAGCCGGCCATAAAGGCATGGTCGGGTCTGCCATAAAACGCAGGCTCGAGGCCGATGGATACGGGAATCTCGTCTTCCGGTCCCACACCGAGCTGGATCTCACGAGGCAGGCCGAGGTCGAGGATTTCTTTTCGAGCGAAAAGCCGGAGTATGTGTTCCTCAGTGCTGCAAAGGTGGGCGGGATCATGGCCAACAGCACCTTTCCCGCAGAGTTCATCTACGAAAACATCATGATCTCCACGAACATCATCCACTCGAGCTACAAGGCCGGCGTGAAGAAGCTCCTCAACCTGGGCTCCTCCTGCATATACCCGAAGAACGCCCCCCAGCCGCTCAAGGAGGAATATCTCCTCACGAACACCCTCGAGCCTACGAACGAGGCATATGCCATTGCAAAGATCGCCGCGATAAAGTTGTGCCGATTCTACAACGAGCAGTTCGGGACGGACTACCTCTCGGTCATGCCCACGAACCTCTACGGGCCGGGAGACAACTTCGACCTCGAAAAGTCGCACGTCCTGCCCGCCCTGATAAGGCGGTTCCACGAGGCGAAAGAAGGCAACATGCCATATGTCACCCTCTGGGGCACGGGCACGCCTCTGCGAGAGTTCCTCTATGTAGATGACCTCGCTGATGCATGCGTGCATCTCATGCAAAACTTCCACGCACAGGAAATCGGTGAGTTCGTCAACCTCGGGACAGGGAGCGACCTGCCGATCAGAGACCTGGCAGAGCTCGTTGCCGGGATTGTCGGATACGAGGGCGAGATACGCTGGGACAGCACGAAGCCGGACGGCATGGCAAAGAAGCTGCTCGATGTCTCGAGGATCAATGGGATGGGCTGGAAGGCGTGTACGACGCT
>JAKPPU010000210.1 GCA_029547185.1 Deltaproteobacteria bacterium
CCTTTTTGTTCCATCTGGGGGCTGTATGTAGTATAATATCATTATAAGAGGAATGCAAGCGAGATGAGAAGCATGCGGGAACATCCCTACATCGAGGGCCTGATTCCGGAGCAGGGAACCCTCCTTCCGGAATGCCTGGACGAGATCATATCGCCGGAGAACCCTATCCGGTTCATCCGTCTGTTCGTGATGCAGCTGGACCTTGTGAGGATGGGCTTTGTGCGGTCGAAGCCCAAGGGCACCGGGCGGCCGGGCTACGATCCGGCGGCGCTGCTCATGCTGTACATTTACGGGCATCTGAACCGCATCCGTTCCTCCAGGATGCTGGAGCGGGAGTGCGCGCGGAACCTCGAATTGTGGTGGCTGCTGAACCGGCTCCGACCGGACCACAACACCATCGCGGACTTCCGAAAGGACAACAGGAAGGCGCTAAAAGGCCTGCTGAAGGAGTTCGTCCGGCTGTGCGTGGAGATGGGGCTGACGAAGGGAAGCCGCATCTGCGTGGACGGAACGCCGATTCAGGCGGTCAACGGCCTCAAGCAGTCGACGAGCATCGAGCTGAGCGAAAAGAAACTCCAGTACGCAAGGGAGCAGCTTCGGCTGGTCGAAGAATACCTCAAGGACCTGGACGAGGCGGACAAGATCGATCAGGGGCGGCTGGACAGGGCGTTCGCGCTGGACATCGACCCGAAGCGCCTGCCCGACCCCGAAGACATCAAGGCGCGGATCAAGAAGCACGAGGCCGCGATCCGGGAGATGCGGGAGACGGGCGAGACGCAGCTTCTCTTCACCGACCCGGACGCGCGGGTGATGCCCACCAAGGACGGCGGAAAGCGCGCGTGCTACAACATCCAGGCGGCGGCGGACGCGGACAGCCATATGATTGTGGGCTTCGACGTGACCAACGACCGCAACGATATGAACAAGCTCTGCTCCACGGCGAAGATCGCCATGGAGATCACGGGGAATTCGTCCGTGGAGGTTATCGCGGACAAGGGATACTCCTCCTCGAAGGATGTCGAGGACTGCCTCCTGAACGGGATCGCGCCCCAGGTGGGCATGGTGTACGACCGGGAGGAGCGGGTGGTCAACCTGGAATATCATCCACAGGAGATCACCGAAGAAAAACGGGCCAGCCAAAATCCCGAGGATATCCGGGACTGCCTGCACGCGGGCGTCCTCCCGAAATGCTACGAAAACACGGACATCTCGGTGGAACTCCAGTACGAGAGCGTCACCAGCTGCTTCATCCGGCACGAGGACGGGACGGTCACCTGCCCCATGGGGAAGGTCATGAACTTCCAGGGCGAGAAGAAGAACGGTACGGTCTACGGCACGAAGGGCGCCTGCCGGACCTGCCCAAACCGCTGCACGGACGGAAAGACCTTCAAGACCGTGAAGTTCGGCCCGGATACGAAATACGTACCTGTCCGGATGTACGGAAGCCCCCGTTTCCCACTCCCGCAGATCCCGGATGTCCGCCAGCCCGACCACAACCACGTGTTCGGCAACGTACAGCGCGCACCCGCGCGGGTGATGGTGTTCATAAAAAGGAACGTTCAGAAGCTCAAGGAGCGATTCCGGGTGTCGGAGCACCCCTTCGGGACGATCAAGTTCTACGACGGCGCGCACTACTTCCTGTGCAAGGGAAAGGAAAAAGTGGCAGCCGAAACCGCGCTCATGTTCACTTCCTATGACATCCGCCGGGCCATCTCAATCGCGGGCGGGGTGCAGAACCTCATGAGAAGGATGACGCAGGCAAAAACCCGAGCCAAAACCCAAGGGATACCCATACGGATTTGAAGGAAATGGCGAAGTGATAGTGCAGAAACAAGAAGAAAACAGCCTGTTTCAGCGCAAAACAAGGTCGATTTCGCAGGAATACAATAAAAATCCGTCTCTTTCGAGACGGATTGTGGTCAGGCTGTCTCGAAACGCAAGGTTTGAAGAGGGAGTGAGCAAATCAAAGGTTGTCATTTTTCACCGGGGATGTAAGGAATGAGGCCTTTGTCAAAGGCAAGCTTCTGAATATGGAGCGGCATGTGGCGGATATCCACAATAAACCCGTCCACCTTAAGCATCCAGACTGCAGGATTGTCCTG
Source organism: Deltaproteobacteria bacterium (assembly GCA_029547185.1). Taxonomy (GTDB): domain Bacteria; phylum Desulfobacterota; class Desulfomonilia; order UBA1062; family UBA1062; genus Phosphitivorax. Next base: position 2,103 of record JAKPPU010000210.1, read on the forward strand.
AATGTATTCATGCAATACCCACTCGGTATTCAAATAGGAGATGTCAAATATTCTTCTAAGCTCGGAAGCCTTATTGCCGGCGATGGAGGCGGAGAGGTTAAAGCCATCGGCGATATCCTGCGCCGTCATGCAGTAAGGATTGTCCTTGTCGAAGATGAAATTGTTAGCGGCGATTGCGTACACAATGCCCGCCGCCCACGTTTCTTCTCTACCCTTGATGAGCGGCGAAGGGCGCTTCCGGCACAGTTTTTCGAGCAGGCGCAGGCATAATGCCTTGTACTCGTCGTTTAAATGATCATCGCAGAATTCTGCGATCAGCGGCGCGATCTCGCCGTACTTTTCCTGCATCGCCTTGGGAATCGCCATGGAATCACACCTTTTTGTTCCATCTGGGGGCTGTATGTAGTATAATATCATTATAAGAGGAATGCAAGCGAGATGAGAAGCATGCGGGAACATCCCTACATCGAGGGCCTGATTCCGGAGCAGGGAACCCTCCTTCCGGAATGCCTGGAC
>JAKPPU010000085.1 GCA_029547185.1 Deltaproteobacteria bacterium
ACGTCCTGCGCATCGATACTGCCCGTGAACGGTACGCCTCCCGCATAAGCGAAGTTGCTTATCACCAGGAGGATTGTCGTGAGAAGATAGGGTAATCTCTTCATGCCCCGTCCCTCACTTCACCAGCCGGACTCTGAATGACCCGGAGGTAGGATCTCCGGAGAGAACCGCCTTATACCAGGCACCGCCAAGGATCTCCCCGTCGCCCATGCTCTCATAGAGGTATTTCCTCGAGTCTCCTGCAGCCGTATTCGTATAGGTCTTGACCACGACCCAATTTGACTTGTTCTCCGATCTCTTGATCTGGATCGTCCCTATGCCCGTGCTCGTCTGCTCGTAGGCGAAGATTCCGGACATCCACACGGCCGTCGTCTCGTCGCCGTTCGAGTCGAGGACCTCCCCGGGAACGGCCGCGTTCTGCTTCTGAAAGGCCATCGTGGGAATGGCGCAGAGGATGCCGAGAAGGATTATTGCGAGGACCGATAAGGTTGATTTCCTGATATTCATGCGATCTCTCCTTGTGCGTAAGGGCAGTATTGCTTTGAGGTGATTATCGTTTTGGAGAGACGCTATTGAAGGTTGCTACATGCCGGCAGGGAAGAACCAGCCGTTTGTAAAGACAAAGACTGCGTTTGATCCTGTGTATCCACTGAGCGTTATGTATATCTTCTGATCGATCGACGTTTCCGTTGTGATCTGTGACCCCTGATATGTTGATGGAACACCTATCCCGACATATGATCCGGCAATGCCGGAAGATGGAGACACCCTGAGAAAAACAGCATCACCGAGTTTATTTCCGAGCAAATAATCTGCCTTTGTCGAAAAGGATGGAATAGAGAGGGTAACGGACAACTCTGTGGTTATGGATGTTTCTATCAGATCATTGGAGGGTGCGATCTGCACCCTATCGCCACCGTCATGCCAGAACCTACCAAGAGATCCGGACGTCACATGCGCGGCGAAGATGCACCGATCAAGGCCGTTCATCCAGGCATGAGCCGTGCCCTTGTACGTCGGTGCCGTGAGGGAAAGCGTGAAGTCGTCAGCCGAGAGCACGCTTTTCCCGTGCCGCCTGATCTGCTCGTCGCTGATGTACAGGTAGTAGAACCGTGTTCCAGATACCGAGACGTCGAGGGTGATGTCGGTATCCCACTCCACGAACTGATCGGTCGTGCCCATGTGGTGATACACCCCGGGACCGATCTTGAGAGTGTCGGCATCGACGTAGGAGAAGACGGGCCTTTGCAGATAGCCGAGCCGCGCATAGTGGGCATTCTTTCCCCCAAGGTTCGCTATGAGCTCTCCGAGGTTGTAGAGGGAAAACTCGGGTATGGCCTGGCCGCCGATGGTCCCGTAGTCGATG
>JAKPPU010000167.1 GCA_029547185.1 Deltaproteobacteria bacterium
GGATGGCCCCCTCGAGCATGCGGACGACTTCCAGGCCCGCAGCGCCGTCGTTGATGGGCCGCGTGCCGTTTGTGCAGCACTCGACGAAGTACTGCGCCTCGATCTTGAGGGCTTCCATCTGGTCCACCTTGGGGGCCCACATGTCGCCGGAGCGGTAGCTCACGAGGAGGTTGTAGACGCCCTCGGTGTTTTTCACCTCCACACCCTTGTCATAGATCTTGATCTTCTCATCGGGCTCGTTGTCGTTCCACACGAGCATCTTCTTCTGGCCGCCGATGAGTGTCGTGCGCACCTTCACCGGCGAGAGCCAGTTGACGTTGACGTGGGCGATGACGTTGTCGTCGAAGTAGAAGGTCAGGTAGGCCATGTCCTCCATCCCGGGCTTGACGTGGGCCGAGCCCGTGGCCACCACGGCCTTCGGTTTTCGGCCCAGGACGTAGAACATGATGGCCAGGTCATGGGGGGCGAGGTCCCAGATCACATTGACGTCGTGCTGGAAAAGGCCCAGGTTGACGCGCATGGAGTCGTAGTAGTAGATCTTGCCCAGCGTGCCGTCGTCGACAAGCTGCTTCATCTTGCGCACCGCCCCGGTGAAGAGGAAGGTGTGGTCCACCATGATGCGAAGCCGCTTCTGCTCGGCCAGGTTGATGAGTTCCTCCGCCTCGGCGACGGTATAGGTGAAAGGTTTCTCGACGAATACGTGCTTGCCGGCCTCGAGGGCCTTCTTTGCCAGCTCGTAGTGGGTGAAGACGGGCGTCACGATGGCCACGGCGTCGATGTCCGTTGAGCGGATCAGCTCGTCGGCGCTCTTTGTGGTGCGGACTCCCGGATAGCCCTTCTCGACCTTTTTGAGGGATTCATCCCGCAGGTCGCTGACCGCCGTGACCCTGGCGCCGTCTATCGAGCTGAAATTCCTCACGATGTTCGGGCCCCAGTAGCCGTAGCCGATCACACCGATGCGCAGCATAGAATCCGTTTGAACTCCCTTGTGTTCCGACTTTACAACATGAATGGAAGATGCCTGAGACATATATCGATTGCCTTTCGGAGAAGTTTAGTTGCAAAGGTTGAGCTTGTTTCGCGAGGAATTGACTGGTCGTGCAGGTGACAATATTCAAGGTGAAAGCAACAAGCAGCAAGCATCAAGCAACAAGGTGAAAATTCAGAAAGAGATAAGAAGCAATCGGCAATACATAAAGAATATCAGGATTCAGATAAAAATCGCCGCTTTGCTCTGATCAAACCTTTTATCATCGAAGCTATTTCTATGGATTCATCCATCCAGGCCTTTCCGGTATCTGGCGGGATATAACCGATTTGAATCCCTATATGAATTTGTGTCCGAAGCTCTCCGCAAGATCCTTTGGCGTATGAAAGGAATGTCAACGCTTCTTTCTGAGATTCCCTCTCAAAGCCTTCAGCTATATTACTGGGAATTGATAGACCGGAGCGAGTTATCTGATCTCTGAGACCGAAGTCTCTTAAATCTTTCAGCCTCCTGTAAATATTTGCGCTTAACGCCGCAGCCCTCTTCCAAACATCCAGATCTTCAAATCGAAGGCTGTTGTTTCTGTATTGCTTCGTGGTCCTGCCTGGCATACCCAAGACTTTGACTTTCTTGTATAAACCTTGCTGCTTGATGCTTGAACCTTGGTGCCTAGTTGAGCGCGACGCGCTCAATAGGCTCCCTTCCCGGCGATCACGGCCCAGGGGGTTTTGAGGATGATCTTGATGTCCTGCCAGAGGGACCATTCGCTGACATAGCGCAGGTCGAGGCGGACCATCTCGTCGAAGGTGGTCCTGCTTCGTCCCATCACCTGCCACAGGCCCGTGATGCCCGGCTTCACGGTGAGCAGCCGCATGCGGTGCCATACGTCGTAGACATCGGCCTCATAGGCAACGGGGGGACGGGGACCGACGAGCGACATCTCGCCCTTCAGCACATTGATCAGCTGCGGGAGTTCGTCGAGGCTTGTTTTCCGGATGAACCTGCCGACGGATGTAATACGGGGGTCGGCGGTGAGCTTGAAGACCGGGGCTTCGCCATTTTCAGCGCCGCTGCCGTTGGCTGCCTTGTTCTCCCGGATGAGCTTCTCGATATAGACCTTGTGCGGGTTATCTGCCTGAACGACCTGCATCGACCGGAATTTAAGGAAAGTGAACGGTTTCCCCCATTGACCGATCCGCTCCTGGCGAAAGAGCACGGGGCCATCGGATGTCATCTTGACAGCCACGGCAACCGCCAGGAAGGCAGGAGAGAAAAGAACGAGCGCCAGCAGGCTGCCCACAACGTCCATGAGCCGCTTAAATTTACGGGAGAGGCCGTTCTTTCTTTCCCCTTCGAGGATGTCCTTGTAGAGGCTCATGTTGAAGCGGCCCTTGCCGCCCTCTTTGTCGTGATCCTCGGGGAACACATGGAACGATATCTCGATCTTGTCGAGTTCCTCCGGCTCCAGCTCGCGGGCCAGGGATAACAGAATCTTGCCGAAGATGCGGTCCCGCACCTCACCGCGCGCATTCTCGAGCTCCGTGAAAATCACGCCGATGACAAGACCCATCTTGTACCAGCCTCGCACGTCGGTCTCGCGAATGCCTTCTTCAAGCGTCTTTCCGATGCAATGGATGACAACAAGGTTCGGATGGGAGTTCACGAGCCTGGAGATGTCTATGAGCATGAGCAGGAAAGGCTTCTTGGAGCGCTGGGTCCGCTTGCGCTCGAGGGAAAGCATACGGTTGAAGTAGTCTTCGTCGTACATGCCCCTCACATCATCAAACACGTCGCTCTTGCCCGAACCCAGTGTCTTCAATTTGCTCAAAGTGCGTTTAGCCTCTTTCAATGCGGACTCCCTGTACGCGATATAGAATGAAGCGCGGGAACAATCGTACCCACATATTGTGCTTCCGAACTATTTATGCCGTCACTTGCACAAGATATTGTGGTTGGTTCTTTCCGGCTAAGTTTTTGACGTGTCGGCACGCTGCCGCCCCGTCGGTTACAAAATGACACCGATGAGTAGGACTTTGCATGCTGCGCCGTGAGTCCACCTTTGCGGGCCGCAGCTTATCGTCGAATTAGGGGCCAACTCTCCTGACCGGCCCAGTCGGGTTGTCGACGTTATTGGTATTGTCATTCCCATTACTGGTGCCGGTTATTGTGTCCATAGAGGATCGGTTCAATCAGCTGTCTTTCTTGAAGAACCGCCGGATTTCGTCCAGGATTCCATCCACTTTGGATTTCTCTTCTTCCTGTCCTTTCGATCCTCCGTAGCCATACCGGTAGTAGTAGCGGGACGTACCGAAATACCGGGCATGCAGGTCTTTCGACTGCAACTCCAGGTCATTCAGGACGACGCCCAGGATCTTCGAGGGGTCTATGGTCGTCAGGGCCTGTTTAACGCTCTCGCGCGGCGTGGAGCCGGCCCTGATCACCAAGATGATCCCGTCGACGAGCTTGGTCAGCACGCTGGGCTCCGTCGTGGCCAGCAGGGGGGAGGAATCGAAGATGATATACCGATCGCTGTAGCGGCTCTTGAGTTCGCGGACCAGGGCTTCCATCCTCTTCGATCCGATCAGCTCGACGGGGTTGTCCCGGACGGTCCCGCTTGATAAGACTGATAGCTTGGCGATCTTCGTTTTCAACAGAAGATCCGGGATTTCTGCATTTTCTGTCAGGTAATCGGAAAGACCCCGCCCGTTGTTCAGCCCGAACCAACGCGACAGGGCCGGATTCCGGAGGTCTGCGTCAACGAGCAGGGCGTAGGAGTGAAGGTCATGGGCAAGAACAGTCGCCAGGTTGGTCGACACCAGCGTCTTTCCCTCACCTTCCGAGGCGCTGGTGACCATGATCGTTTTGGGCTGTCCCGGCAGGTTCAGGGTCAGGAGCTGTGTCCGCAACTTTCGGAACTGCTCGGAGACGACGGAGCCCGGCTCGCGGTATGCGACCAGCTTCTCGTCGAAATCCGGGAAGACGACCTCATCGGGCAAGGGGATGGAGATCGGTGCCGGGGCCTTGACAGGCTGTGTTTCCGGAGCTCTCGCGGCAGGGATTTCGGCTTCGTCAGGCACGGATATTGACACCGGAGCTGCTGCCGACGCAAACCTCGGCTCCGGGATCTCCGGAAGCGGTTCCTCCTTGGGAACTTTCAGCGCCTGACCACCGATGCGTTCCTTTTCAGCCTTTTCGAGGGCCTTGTAGAGTTTACCCATGTTATCGTCCGTTCCGTCTGTCTCGGTCTATTTTGGCCTGTTACTAAATACAGAGTGGTCACTTGCCTGTTCGGTCTTCTGCTCAGTTGTGGCAGGGGTGGGGGTTGCTTGTTCCGCAGGAGAACTGTTGTTCTGTGATTCGGTTGCCTTGTCGGTCCGCTCGAGGGAGGTGATCTCGAGGGCCTTCATGATCTTGCTGCGGAACACCTTCTGGGCGCTCTCTCCGGCATAGGGACGATTGCCGAAGCTGAGATCGCCCCACCACGCGATGAGCATTCCGGCCAGGGCGAGGATGACGATGGCCGGCAGGATGATGGCCTTCCACCCCTTGCGCTGTGCCGGGCCTTCCATGTCCTTGATGACCTCGCGGACGATATCCCGGTCGATGCGGTGCTTCTCGTAGACGAAGCCCGTCATGAGGCTGTTGTCGCAGACGACGTTGATGAGCCGAGGAATCCCCTTGGAGTACTTGTAGATCTCCTTGACGGCATCGTCGTCGAAGAGATCCGTGTTCCGGGCCCCCGCGGCCTTGAGCCGCCGGACGATGTACTCCCCCGTTTCCCGGCGGTTGAGGGGCTTGAGATTGAAGCGCAGGGAGATCCGCTGCTTGAGCTGCCGGAATTCGCTCCGGGCAAGCGTATTGTCCAGCTCGGGCTGGCCCAGGAGAACGACCTGCAGGAGCTTGGCCTT
>JAKPPU010000197.1 GCA_029547185.1 Deltaproteobacteria bacterium
GGTGGAAACGCCGTTCGGCGGTGGAGCCGGTGATCGGCCATATGAAGCACGAGCACGGTATGGAGCGCAACCGGCTCAAGGGCAAGGCCGGGGACTTCGTCAATGCCATGCTGAGCGCCTGCGGGTACAACTTAAGGAAGCTGCTCCGGGCCATCGCCCGATTTTTTGCCCCAATTTTTTATTGGCTTCTTGATCTCTGGAAATCGCCTATCCTCTTGCCCGTTTAAAAAAATCGGGTTCTTCAGGATCGACTAGTTATCGGTAATTATTAAATGAATGTCAAGCATTATATAGCATACCGCCCAAGCTTGTCTCATCTCCGCGGAAGGCTTTATAGACAGTGAAGGTGATCGCCCGTTATGCCCGCAGCATCACACCGGCCGCTCCTCTCTCCCTGAAACAAAGAAGAGAAAGCCCGGTCGGATCACTATTGCATCTGAGAATCTGAAGACTGCCCTCCTGCTGCCATTATCTCCTGCAGATACATCCGTGCGATTTTGTTGTTCGGGTTTATCTGCAGGGCCTGCCTGAAGTGTTCGACTGCTCCATAGCCATCACGCCTTTTCAGGGACACCAGGCCCATCCCCACATGCGCCTCCTCGGAAGAGGGATCGATCCGGGCAGCGCCCTCGAAGTACCGCATCGCATCATCCATCCTGCCGAGCTTTGCCATGATCATGCCGTTGGTGAAGTATACGCTTGCCGAGTAAGGGCTTAACCGGGCGGCTTTGTCGAGGTATCTGACGGCATCGTCGACCCTGCCCTGGCGCGCCAATGCCAATCCCATGTTGCTGTATGCCTCGCCATACTCCGGGTCTATCTCCAAGGCTCTGGCCAGAATCTTGGTGGCCTCGGGCAGTTTGTCCATCTTTATCAGCAAGGTGGCAAGATTGTTGTAAGCCTCAGCGAATTTCGGAGACAGCTCTATGGCCTTGCGAAAATGCTCGATGCCTCCCGGGATGTCGCCCTGCTTGGAGAGGATGAGACCCAGGTCGTTGTGTGCCGGGAAGGAATTCGGATTCATCTTCAGTGCCCTCGTCAAGTATTCTTTGGCCGGCTCGAGCTTGCCTTCCTTCATCAGGGAAACGCCCAGACCGAAGGCCACGACATCGTTGTCTCCCGTGACACTGAGTGCATGGGTAAAGAGAGAGACTGTGTTTTTCCAGTACTCGAGCTGGTCGGAGGTGAGGAGAGCAAGGGCGAGGAGGACGGCTGCAGCCGAGGCGGCAAGGACCTCTTTCCTTGCGGACAGGCTCTTCACGAGCTCAGGCACCCACCATGCCCCCATGATGAACAGCCCAATGAACGGCACGTACGCCCACCGGTCAGCCATCGCCGGCCACAGCCCCGCCTGAACAAGCCCGCTCACCGGCACGAGCGTCCCTAAAAACCACAGCCACCCCACCATCAGATACGGCATCCTCCTCCCAAACCGCACCACTCCCGCCGTCACCGATATCAGCAGCACCAGCGACCAAATCACCCTCAACAGCGGAACCCCCTGGGGATACGGATAATACGGCGCCAGCCCAAACGGCCACAACGCCTCCTTGAGATACCCCGCATACGATACGATCGCATTCTCAAGACGCAATCCCAGGGGAACAGCCTGCAGCGATATCCCGCTCTCTCCTACCCGCAGCGAATACATCGAGACATAAACCGAGACGAGCGAGAGCACGATCAACGGTATCTTGTCGAGCACAGCAGGCGAGACGAACAGCTCCCGCACACTCCTTATATCCCTCCCCTCTATCCCTGTTCGATCAAGACATGCCTCCTGCCCGAACCGAATCCTCCCCAGCGGCCAGTAGTCAAGAAGCAAGAGAACGAACGGCAGCGTTATCAGCATGGGCTTCGACAACAACCCCAAAACGAACACCCCCACGAGCACCCCATACCTCGCCACTCCCGGACGCCTCGTATAAAAATAATAATTCAGCATCACCAGCAGCCAGAAGAATGTGCTCAGGAGGTTCTTCCTCTCCGCCACCCATGCCACCGTATCCACGTTCACCGGATGAAGCGCAAACAGGGCTGCTACAAACCCGCTCTTCCACACACCGCCCGTCATCAGCCTCAA
>JAKPPU010000198.1 GCA_029547185.1 Deltaproteobacteria bacterium
TCAAGGATCTGGAGAAGAAGACTCGCTCCTTCATGAGGACCTTGGTGAAGAGGCCACACCATGTGAGGAATTACTTCAGGCATCCATCAGTCGCTTATGCAGCATGAAAGGTTCGCATGTTTAGTTGCCGGAGCAATAATACCCTTCTGACAAACCTGGTATTCCTATTGGAATGTATTTCTTCAAATAGTTTTTGACCAGGTATCGAATTTATGGGGAACACAGCCAAGGAAGAACATGCAGGACATACATTCTCTTTTGCGATGTGCCTCCACGTTGAATAAATAATTCCAGGCACTACTGTCCCAACGTTAGTTGAATAAAGTCAGCTGGTTGCCGTGCATTAACTTTGAATCCAGACTGTTTGAATCTGTAAGTGCTTGTAGAATGGGCGTCTTCTCGAACAACGTAACACTCAAAATCTGTAGAATAGTGTAGAGGCTGCTGTCGATTTTCAGGGTCTTCTTCACGATCGCCACGAGCACATACACTGAGATGGCGATCCAGATCTGAGTCTTCACCGCATTCTCGGTGGTGCCGTAAAACGCCTTGATACGAAGATGCTGCTTGATCCACTTGAAGAACAGCTCGATCTGCCACCGGCACCGATACAACTCGGCAATGGTCAGTGCCGGCAGGGTGAAGTTGTTGGTCAGAAATACCAGACGCCTGTGGTTGTCCTTGTCGAAGAATCTGATCCGGCGAAGCTTTTCCGGGTAGTCCTTCCGGGCATAGAAGTTCTTCGTGGTGACAACCTGTTCGCACTGCATCCCTGTAGACTTGTCCACAGGCAGGGAAGAGAGGCGCCTGAATCGGAAGTTGTCCTTGGCCCTGATGACGAAGAAGGCCCCAGCCTGATGAATGGCATGAAGTCTGGTGAAATCGATATAGCCCCGATCCATGATGTAGATGGCCCCTGCCTCTATCATGAGCTGATCGAGAATATTCACCTCGTGAACTTTGCCATGGGTGACTATCACTACTGTGGGAATGCTTCCCTTCAGATCGAGAAGGGTATGGAGCTTGATAGCTCCCTTGTTCTTCCTGAACTGAGCCCAAGGAAAGAGCGACAGGCAGAGATCGATGATCGTGGCATCCAGTGCATACACCGTCTGGTCCAACTCCATGCCGAAGGACTCGCCTGTGTAGAGTCTCCTTGCCTTGGCTTGTCAATGCCGAAGAAGTTTGTCCACTTTTTGCCGGAATAATTTGTCCCCTTTGTGTCGGAATAAAATGTCCCCTAAATGCCGGTTTGGTTAAGACTCGATATCCTGTTCAGGCTTCTCCTCGTCAGCCTTGGGGGGAGGCCCGAACATTCCCGCTTTGCGCTTTTCCTTGAGCCTGTAGCTCTCGCCCTTGATGTTGAGCGTCGTACAGTGATGAAGAAGCCGATCCAGAATAGCCGTTGCCAGGACCTGGTCGTTGAAGATTTCCCCCCAGTCGACGAAGCTCTTGTTGGATGTGATGATGGTGGAAGCCTTCTCGTAGCGCCTGGTGAGCAGGCGGAAGAAGAGACCCGCCTCGTCCCGGTTCATGGGCAGGTAGCCCATCTCGTCGATGATGAGCAGCTTCGGATAGACGAACTGCTGCAGCTGGCGCTCCACCCGGTTCTCCATACGAGCCCGGGTGAGACGGGTGACGAGGGACTCGAGACTCAGGAAGAGCACCGTGTGGCCCGCCTCGATGGCTTTCACCCCCAGGGCGATGGCCAGGTGGGTCTTGCCCACCCCGGGAGGGCCGAGCAGGATGACGTTCTCGCAGCGCTCCACGAAGCTCAGCCCGCAGAGCTCCCGGATCACCTTGCGGTCGATGCTCGGCTGGAAGGTGAAGTCGAACTGCTCGATGGTCTTCACCCACGGGAAGCGGGCAATCTTCTGACGGGCTTCGACCACCTTGAGGTGCCGGCCGTTCCACTCCGTCTGCAGCGCATCGAGGAGGAACTCCCTATAGCCCTGGTCCTTCTTGGAGGCCTGTTCGCAGAGCGTGTCGACCTGGTAGCCCAGATGCTCCATCTTCATCTTCTCGAGGAGGTTGATCAGCTGCATAAGCCCACCTCCTCATACACGGAGAGGTCCCGGCGCTGCACCTGGAAGGTGTGCTGCCAGAGCGCATGATGATGGTCGGCAACGGTTCCCCATCCCTCACGGGCAGAACGAAGAACATGATCAGCCACCTTGATATCCCCGGCATATACGGCAAGCCTGCCGTCCAGGGAGATACGCACCGTCACCTGCTTGCCGCAGAGAAAGGAGGGAACGCTGTAGCGGTTCCCCTGGACGTCGATGTAGCCGTCCCAGTGGACCATCCTCTGCTCCCGGTAGGCGGTGTCGTACCTCGCAGACGGAAGGGCCCCAAGCGTCGGGGCCTCCCGGAGGAACCGCTGGGCCACCACCTCCTTGACCGTCCCGTGGATCCGCTGGTCCGCCTCTTCCTTCAGCCACTGCTGAGCAAGCAGGTTCATGTACTCGAAGCCGTCGAAGCGCCGGTACCGGACGAAGAAGTTCCCCTTGATGTATCCCACCATACGCTCGTCCTTGCCCTTGGTCCGGGCCCGGTACGGGCGGCAGGCCCGGGGCGTGAACCCGTAGTGACCGGCAAGATCGAGGAACCGCTCGTTGAAGTGCACGGCATCACGGATATGGTGGTGATCACGAGGCTCTTCTGGTTGTCCACCAGGACCTCCCTGGGGACACCGCCGAAGTACTCGAAGGCCCTGATGATCCCCTCATAGGTGTGCTCGGCATCCTCCTTCTGTGCGCACCAGAAATGAAACCGCCTCGAATATCCAAGGGTGTTCACCGTGAAGTGAACCTTCCGGGGGCTGCCGCTCACCTGGACCGTCACAGCACCCCAGTCGTTCTGCATCTGATGGCCTGGCTCGGTCTCGTAACGCACCGTTGCCTTGCTCTCCCTCATGGGCCGCTTGGGATGGATATAATCCCTCACCACGCTGTAGCTTCCTGTGTATCCCCTTTCCCGGCATTTCATCAGGATCACCTTAGCATTCCAGACACCTTCCCGCAGGAGCTCGTCGACGAACGGCTTGAACTCGTCGAGCTTGCTCTTGTGCGCATTGGGCCTTACCCCAAGTGGGGCCCCCTGCCGGGCGAGCGCCCTGCTAACCGTCTTGGGGTGCACCCCAAGACGGTTAGCTATGTCCTTCTGATAGAACCCTTTCTCAAGCTGTTCCCTGATATCCATCCAGTCCTCCTTCTTGAGCATCGGCGCACCCCCCGGAGTTCATCTCATCCCTCCAAGGGTACACCTCCTCGCTTTTTTGAGGGGACTTTTTATTTCGACATTCTGGGGACATTTAACATCGACAATGACAGGCTATGAGGATCTGAGCGAAGTCGGCATAGATTCGCCAGTCCCGTACCTGGTTGGCATTGGCCAGGGTGTTCCGTGAAACCTTGCCACGGATGCCCAGGTGATACAGCTTGGTCTGTGCCGCCCTCAGGCATGCCTGGATATCTCTCAGGCTTTCCCGGTACGTCAGCTGGGCAAAGGCCATGCAGAGAAACTGGTCCCAGCAGGAGAAGCTCTTGATCTTGTAGTTTCCGTTGTAGCGCTTTACACACTGTCGGAAATCGTGAACAGGTACGAAGTCCATCAACTGGGAGAACATGGTACGACCAGAGTTCATCAGCCATCTCCTTCTG
>JAKPPU010000032.1 GCA_029547185.1 Deltaproteobacteria bacterium
CGGCTCTGGATCGACCCGGAGCTGGAGCTCGAGAGCTACACGAAGGAAGACAGGAAGATCTGGGACCGGGAGCTCGAGAGGCTCCGCCATTCCCTGAAATCGCTGCCCAACGGATTGAACACAAGGATCGTCATGACGCACTTCCCGCCGATCTCTCTCGAGGGAAGAGAGAGCAAAGCAGTGGAGATCGCCAGGGAGTTCGGGTGCGATATCTGGGTATTCGGCCACATGCATCTGGGGAATCTGAACTATGGCGGGTTCAACCGGACCATCGACGGCATCCGGTTCGAGTTCGTCTCGGCGGATTACCTCGATTTCAGGCCCAGGCTCATCCTTGATGCGGGATAAGCTCCGGCAGGTTTAACGTTTTCCTAAAAAAATGTATAATAGATTTCGATAAGGGGGAGATGGGCACTTTGTTCCGGCGTATAGTCTCGAAAAGACATTTCGCTTCGTTTTCCATATGGAGTTGACAGGAGAGGTATGCTCAAGTGAATATCTCGGTGGTCATTCCGGTCTATAACAGCAGCTCAATCCTGCCCGAGCTGGTGCTTCGCCTGGGGGAGGTTCTCAAGACATGCAGTCAGGAGCACGAGCTGATCTTCGTAAACGATGGAAGCAGGGACCGGAGCTGGGAGGTCATCTGCAGGCTCGTGGCCGACAACAGCTGGGTCCGAGGGATCAACCTCATGCGGAATTACGGCCAGCACAACGCCCTCTTGTGCGGCATCAGGATGGCCAGGCACGATATTATCGTCACCATGGATGATGATCTCCAGCACCCTCCAGAGGAGATACCGAAGCTCATCGAAAAGCTGGATGACGGCTATGATGTGGTCTACGGCTCGCCCGTTCATGAACAGCACGGCTTGTGGCGGGATATGGCTTCCCTCATCACCAAGTCATCGCTGAAGGCGACAATCGGCATCGAGACCGCTCGGATGGTAAGCGCCTTCAGGGCTTTCCGTACCCAGCTGCGAGATGCGTTCTCGGAATACCGAGGCTCTTTCGTTTCTCTGGATGTCCTTCTTACCTGGGGGACAACGCGATTCACCGCAGTTCCTGTCAGGCATGATGTACGCAAAGCTGGTGCGTCAAACTACACTCTCTGGAAGCTCGTAACCCATGCCTTCAATATGATCACCGGCTTCAGCCCTGTTCCTCTCCAAGTTGCGAGCATTCTCGGCTTTTTGTTCACTTTGTTCGGGCTTATCATTCTGGCGATCGTTATCGGAAACTATTTCATCCGCGGGGGCAGCGTGCCGGGGTTTTCATTTCTGGCGTGCACGATAGCCATATTCTCCGGCGTGCAGCTGCTGATGCTCGGAATCTTCGGAGAGTATCTCGCCCGGATTCATTTCCGGACAATGGAACGCCCCAGCAGCGTTATCCGTGAGATCCGGGAGCCGGGGTCCGACACCAGGCCAGCACCCCAAGTCGAGCAGAGCAGTCATGGCCGAGCATGATCTCAATATCTGCCTTTCAAAAATAGACGAAGATCGCTTCGGGATAAAGACGGCAAAAGCCCTCGTATCGAGCGTATCGGATGTCCGCGAGGCTATGGGATTCTGCAAATCGCATCAGGTAGAGCTCCTCATCGCCCGCTGCCCCGTCACAGGGCTTGAAGCTGCCCAGGAAATGGAGAGGCAGGGATTTTCCCTGATGGATACCCTCATGTATTTCTCTCACGACCTCAAAAAAATACCCATCCCAGAAGAGATCCAGGGTGTGGCAATAAGGCGTGCAGAGCCCGGAGAAGAGCTTCTGGTAAAGGATGTCGCCGGGGAGTCGTTCAGGGGATACCTCGGCCACTACCATGCCGACCCGAGGCTTCTACGGGAAGAATGCAATGAGGTATACATAGATTGGGCATACCGGGCATGCACATCTCCCAGACGCACAGGTGAAGTGTTTGTCGCAGAATCTGACGGCAGGATAATCGGTTTCGGCACCATGGGGATCAATGACGAGAGAGAAGGAGAGGGGGGCTCTTTGGTGTTTCACCTGCTTTCCGGGGCAGGGGAGTCTATCGGTCCATCATGATCAGATGCCTGAACTGGTGCGTGGAAAGAGAGCTCGAGAAGATGGTCATCTCAACGCAAATCACCAATCAGGCCAGCCAGAAGACATGGATCCGCCTCGGGTTCGAGCCGACCCATTCGTTCTACACTTTTCACAAGTGGTTTGAGCCGCTCGCAGAAGGCAATCCTTTACAGCCATGAAAATCTGTAAATTATGCGGGCATGGCTTTTCGTCACCAGGTTGGCGCTGTCCCCGATGTGAAGAAGCGCCGACATCCATCAATGGCTTTCTTTCCTTTGTCGAAGAAAAGATGCAACTGCATGATTCATTCAAGCCGGAATACTTCCCGCTGCTCTACCGGCTGGAAGCGGGCAGCTTCTGGTTTCAGCACCGGACAAGGCTTATTCTCGGAGCAATCGCACATTGTTCACCTGCACCGAAGAATGTGCTGGAGATCGGATGCGGTACCGGCTTTGCCTTGGCGGAGATTCGTAAGACATACCCTGACGCGACTCTCTCGGGCAGCGACCTCTTCACGGAGAGCCTTCATTTCGCAAGCATGAGAGTTCCAACCGCTTCTTTTTATCAGATGGATGCATACCGGATGCCCTTTAATGAGGAATTCGATCTCATCCTGGCACTGGATATTCTCGAACATATCGATAATGACTCCCGAGTACTCAGTGAGATATTCAGATCCCTCAGTCCTGGCGGGCGGGTGATCGTTACCGTACCCCAGCACAGGTGGCTCTGGAGCATACAGGATGTGAAGGCGTTCCACAGGAGACGGTATACGCGGCGGGAGTTGGTGGGCAAGATGAGGCATGAGGGATTCAAAATCGCTTGTGTGACCTCGTTCATAACGCTCCTGCTCCCCTTGATGGTCCTCTCGAGATTGTACGGTCGATTTGCCGTGAACGCCCGGAAAGAGTATGATCCTTTGCGAGAGCTGAAAATGCATCCCTTAATGAATAGAATTATGGGAAGGGTATGCCGTGTGGAGGAACGTGTTCTTCAAAGGGGAATAAAACTTCCTACAGGCGGATCGCTGCTCTGCATCGGGGTCAAGGAGCTCGGACATGGATGAAAAGAAAATCAAGATTCCCTACAACAAGCCTTTCATCGTGGGACAGGAACTGTATTACATTGCGCAGGCCGTTATCGAGGGGCAACTGGCCGGAGACGGCCCTTTTACGAAGCGGTGCCATAAATGGCTCGAAGACAATCTGGGCTGCCGGAAGGCTTTGCTGACCCATTCCTGCACGGCTTCCCTGGAGATGGCGGCCATGCTGTGCGGCATTCAGCCCGAAGACGAAGTAATCATGCCGTCGTTCACCTTTGTCTCGACGGCAAATGCCTTTGTCCTGCGCGGCGCAGTGCCTGTTTTCGTGGATATACGCCCCGACACGCTCAACATCGATGAGAAGCTCATCGAGCAGGCCTTAAGCCCGAAGACGAGGGCTATTGTCCCGGTCCACTATGCGGGCGTGCCCTGTGCCATGGACGAGATTCTCGAGATCGCTCGGAAAAACAAGCTGTATGTGATCGAAGATGCCGCCCAGTCTCTCCTCTCGACATACAAAGACAGGTTTCTCGGGACCATAGGCCATCTCGGCTGCCTGAGCTTTCATGAGACCAAGAATATCATCAGCGGCGAGGGCGGCGCATTGCTTATCAACGATGACATGTTCTGCGAGAGGGGCGAGGTCATCAGGGAGAAGGGCACGAACCGGTCGCAGTTCTTCCGGGGCGAGGTGGACAAGTATACCTGGGTTGATATCGGATCTTCCTACCTGCCGAGCGAGCTGGTCAGCGCGTTTCTTTTTGCGCAGATGGAGCAGGCTGACAAGATAATCAGAACGCGAAACAGAATCTTCCAGACATATTTATATCTCCTCAGACCCTTGGAAAGCGAAGGGAAATTGAGGCTCCCGTTTGTCGGCAACGAGAGTTCCAATAACGGTCATATCTTCTATATCATTGTATCTTCTCTGGAACAGCGTGATGGGCTTATCAAGTATTTAAATTCTCACGGGATAAAGGCAATCTTCCATTATGTTCCGCTCCACTCGTCGCCCGCGGGGAGAAAATACGGCCGTGCCAGCGGTGAGATGAAGCAGACTAACAGTTTGAGTGACAGGCTGGTCAGACTGCCGCTGTATTATGGTATGAAAGACGATGAAGTATACCTTGTAACAGAGCATATCAGTAATTTCTTTAAGGGGTAAAGGCGTAGAGTATCGTATACTCGTGCCTCGGTAATCATTTTATTCCCTTGTACAACCAAGCGCACTTAGTGTACGGTAAATATGTATACACGTAGTATTTTAAGTGCAAGGAGTGCGTGGTTAACGATGATGAAAAGAACCAAGCTGCCAGGACTTTCCCGAATCGAAAAGTCTCCGGATATTCCAACCCTGGTGATGAACCAGATCATCGACCTCATCTCGCAGGGCAAGCTCAAAATCGGGGAGAAGCTCCCTTCCGAACAGGAAATGACCGAGCTCTTCGGTATCAGCCGCATCTCGCTCAGGGAGGCCATGAAGCTTCTCGAGGCAAAGGGCTATATCGAATCCAGGGACAGGAAGGGCAAATACGTCAAGTCCCTGACCCACAACGTGAAGTCTTCCATAGAAGATCTCATCTCAGTCAACCATGAGAAGATCTGGGAGCTGCTCGCCGTGAGAAGGCTCATCGATTCCGAAGCCGCCTCTCTCGCCGCAAAGAATGCCTCGAAGGATCAGAAAAAGCGCTTTGACAAGATTCTCGAGAGAATCGGGGTCATCGGTACCGACAACGTCCTCACCTCCAAGGAGGGGGGCAAGCTCTACTCGGACTTCTTCGATATCCTGGCCGACTCCACAAAAAACACGATATTCGTTCACTTGCGGGATACGATCGCCAACGTGCTCACCGGGGCCTTCCCCTACAGCAGGAAAAAGCTCTCCCGCGTGGAAAACTCCTCCCGCGACATCGTGGACCAGCTCCTCAGGATCGCGGATGCCATCGGGAGGAAAGACCCGGATGCAGCCAAGGCATTGACCATCGAGCATATCGATTATATTGAAAAATCCCTGAGAAAGGTTCTCAAGGAAGGCGAATGAGCCCTCTCTCTTCCCTGCAGGGGTCCACGGAGCAAGGGTTCCTGCGGGGAAGGGACCGAATGAATAATACTCACCTGCCGTTCCAGGTTATCAGAGAATCGATCTCGTCCCAGCACTTCACCACCGTGTAGGGGTGTGCTTCACGGTTCCAGGGCTGGTCGAAAACGATGGGCGTGATCCCCTGGGCTGCAATGAGATGGCACGTATCGAGCCTGTCCTCCACGAAGAATCTGGTGCCGTGCTGCTTGAGGATCTCGAGCTTTGCCGTGCTTTCGCTGGTCGCACTGATCCTGATCGAATCGGGACGTATCCGGGGAATGTTCTTTTCGAACCAGCGCTCGACCGGGCCGCTGATGGGCCGCGCCGTTACGACGGAGATCGGCGGCGCAGTCTCGGCTATCCGGGTGAGGACGTCGGCCGCGCCTGCATTGGGCTCCAGATCGAGCTCGTGGGGATAATAGGTGAGGGTGCTGAAAAGCTGCGCCACGTGGTCCTGGTCCATTTTGATGATCCGGAGAAAGTCATATTCCTTGATCGACTCATAGTCGATGTCGACATCATAATCCCTCTTTGCCATCTGGACGAACAGCCTGAAGGTGTCGGCCACCACCCCGTCGAAGTCAAAAGCGATCTCGTGCGCCAGGATTTCCATCATACCGTCCTTACCATTCAAGAATAGAAGCTTTGAGTCCTGTCTACCATACCGGGACGCCGGATGGGAAGATTTTCCCGATGCCCTAAAATCATTCATGAAATAACAGATAGGTCAAAATACGGTGCTCGAAAAACCGGTTGACAAATGGCAAAGATACAGGATAACGAAAAAGCAGTTACAGGCACGTAGCTCAGGGGGAGAGCACCACCTTGACGCGGTGGGGGTCCAGGGTTCAAATCCCTGCGTGCCTACCATTTCATCTCAGGTTCATGGCTCTCTCTAAATCAATTCCGTTCCATCACAAAGATATTAGTACTAGAGACGGCGGGACATTGTGTAAGATTGTTCTCCCAAAACGATACATAACTGGTAGGGGCCACATTGAATACTCCTATAGTACGATAATGTTTCGTTAAATACGTCTTTGCCCAATACAATATCGACTTGTTTGAATCCATACCAGCCTTCCAGGAGTGCGGCATATTCACAAGCACTGCATATTTAGGGCGGATTGTTTCAATCTCGCGGATCATTTCTTCCTGCATCTTGCCAGCATAATTTTGAGACTCCATCAAACTGTATACGTAAATATATCCTGTCGCGGATTTTCTGTTTGAGTAAAAGCAGATTTGAGGCTCAGATCCTAAAATTGCTATCTTGTCATCTGTGGTTGAATGATTTTTAATATATTCGGCAATATCTATGGATTCAACGAAGGGGTTATCATAATAAATCATCCAGCATGCCTCGATCGGTGAAGCTTTGAAGATAAAATCTCTCAATGTCCAGACTGGTATCATCAAGGCGATCGCAAGAACAGTGACAGGCAATGCCTGGATGTAGGAGGGCATTCCCCTCGCAGAAAAAAGACGTACCATCCCGCTGATAAAGGCGCCATTTAGTAACGCTACCACGGGAAGCAGTGTTATGAAATAATGGTTGCGAAAGTAGAAACCTGGAATGATCGTCAGGAATGAAAAGAAGGATAATCCAGTGAGGAAGATCCAGTTGGCCTTTATTTTCTTATCCCAGAAAATTCCTGTCAGACCCAATCCGGCCATTGCCCAAAGAATCTCCCCAGAGTACATGACGAGATATAAATGATCTATAAATTCACGGGGGACACCACTTAGCGGTTTTAATGATACGTATTGGTGTGCATAGGTGATGGTCCAGAACCAGAATTTCTGAAAAGCACCAGTTATATAGAGCAACAAACAACTTATGATAAATGGGATAACCGAAGCGGATATCAGTATAAAAGTCCCGATCAGAGGTCTTTTCCAGTCCATCCGGTTTTTCCTGAGGCTGTCAGTTATGAAATAGAGGACAGCAAAAATGACAAAAAAGGCTGCGTGCTGCTTTATGATGAATGCCAGACCATACAAGAATCCACTGGCAAAAATCATCCAGTACTTGCCTTTATCGAGTGCGTGCAAGAGAAGCAGTGTGGCTGCAAGTACAAAGGGAACGATGAACTGCGTAGCATGCGCAGCAGTACCGCAAACAGTCGGGCTAAGGGACAGGAGGGCATAAACGGACGCTGAAACCACACTGGTTAGGTCATCAAAAAGCCTTCGTGCAAGTAAAAACAAGAGTACTATAGCAGCGGTATTGAAGACCAGTAATCCCAAGTGGATGCCGATGATCGTCTGACCGAAAGCTGCCATGATAAGGGCATATAAGGCATAAATGCCAGGAAATTTCATGTTGTATGCCAGGAGGTAAGGAGGTATCCCCTGGAGCATCAATTGACCCATATAGGCAAACTCTCCCTCATCCCGTTCCAGGGGAATTTGAAGCAATCGGATACGGATCGATACAGTGAACAAAATAATGAGGGTCAATGATATCCAAGGCCAGTATTTCTTTAAGAACAGCACCAGTACATTGGGCTGATACGTTTTTGCTGGAATGTTAACACTGTATTTATGAGGCTTCCTCACATTTCTCGGGTGTGGCATTATTCAGGCAGACCTCCTCGTACTCTTCATCAGGAGAGCGCAATAACAAGGTATATTTTATTAACATAATCATTATCTTACCACTACTTTATTTTTATGCTTCCGTGAGTTGAAAGGTGAAATCTTTGGAATGGCTTCAGGGCGTATACCTTTTTGTACCTGTGGTTCAAGCGAGGCCGGATGCAACCTTCCCCTTTACATCCATCCCCATTTTTGTTATCTCACTGCAAAGCTGTCTTAAATCCGGATTTTTAAGGCCTTAAGCAGCTCAGAAAGTAGAATGCAGGCTCGTAATCCCTGCGTGCCTACCATTTTTTTATGGAGAACCTATGCCTCAGATAACCGTCACCGTGGACGGAAAAAGCATCAGCACGGAAGGATCAGTTCTAAAGGATGTCATTCAGAACAGGCGTGCGGTAGCAGCGCGCATCGACGGGCGTCTGCTCGATCTGTCAGCCCCCCTCGAAAACGGCCAGCTCCTCGAGACCGTGGACATGGATTCGCTGGAGGGCCTGGAGATCGTGCGCCACTCGACCGCCCACGTCATGGCCGAGGCGGTCAAACAGCTGTTCCCCGCCACGAAGCCCACGATCGGGCCGGCCACCGAAGAAGGCTTCTACTACGATTTCGACCGGGACGAGAGCTTCTCGACCGAGGACCTCGAAAAGATCGAGAAGAAAATGGAAGAGATCGTCCGGGAAGACCAGCCCTTCATCCGCAAGGATGTGAGCAGGGAGGAGGCCAGGGCCTTATTCCGGGAAAAGGGCGAGACCTACAAGGTCGAGATCATCGACGATCTGCCCGAAGACGTGAAAACCGTCTCCCTCTACGAGATCGGGTCGTTCACGGACCTGTGTCGGGGCCCGCACGTCCCCTCCACCGGGTATATCAAGGCATTCAAGCTCCTCTCCGTTGCCGGGGCCTACTGGAGGGGCAACGAGAACAACAGGATGCTCCAGCGCATCTACGGGACCGCCTTCACCTCTCCCAAGGCGCTCAAAGAACATCTGAACTTCCTCGAAGAGGCCAGGAAGCGCGACCACCGCAGGCTCGGAAGAGAGCTCGAGCTCTTCATGTTCTCCGAAGACGCGGGGCCGGGGCTCGTGATCTACATGCCCAAGGGCGGTATGCTCAGGTCCCTGATCGAGGACTTCGAGAAGAGGCTCCACTTCCGCAAGGGCTATGAGATCGTGTACGGGCCGAATATCCTGAGGGGCCGTCTCTGGGAGATCTCGGGCCACATGGACAACTACAGGGAGAACATGTACTTCACCGAGCTCGACGAGCAGCTCTACGGCATCAAGCCCATGAACTGCCTCTCCCACATCCTCATCTACAAGTCGAAGGTCCGCTCCTACCGCGACCTGCCGCTGAGGTACTTCGAGCTGGGCAGCGTCACCAGGAACGAGAAGTCGGGCGTGATCCACGGGCTCCTGCGCACGCGGCAGTTCACCCAGGACGACGCGCACATCTTCTGCCGCCCGGACCAGCTCATCGACGAGATCACCGCCATCATCGACATGGTGGCCGAGGTCATGGCGATCTTCGGCTTCTCCTACAGCATGGAGATCAGCACCAGGCCGGAAAAGGCCATGGGCTCCGACGAGATGTGGGACCTCGCCACGAAGGCCCTTAAGGACGCCCTTGATAAAAAAGGCCTGCCCTATGATATAAATGAAGGGGACGGTGCCTTTTACGGCCCCAAGATCGACGTGAAGATCAAGGACGCCATCGGCAGGTCGTGGCAGTGCGCAACGATCCAGTGCGACTTCAACCTGCCCGAGCGCTTCGACATCCACTACATCGGTGCGGACGGCGAGCGCCACAGGCCTGTCATGCTCCACCGGGTCATCCTCGGGTCCCTCGAGCGGTTCATCGGCGTGCTCATCGAGCATTTTGCCGGCGCATTCCCGGTATGGATAGCGCCTGTCCAGGCCATCGTGATGAACATCACCGACGCCCAGGCCGATTATGCGACCGAGGTGACGAAGAGGCTGCGGTGCAGTGACGTCCGCGCCGAGATCGACCTCAGGAACGAGAAGATCGGCTACAAGATCCGCGAGGCGAGGCTGCAGAAGGTCCCCTACATGATCGTGACCGGTGACCGCGAGAAGGAAGAAGGGACCATTGCCGTGCGGGACAGGAGCGGCGAGCAGCAGACCATGACGCTCGATGACTTCATAAAAATCGTGAAAGATGCACAGCCCGTGATCTAATCCGTATTGACAATCATACCTTGTGTGAGTTACAAAGGCGCGTAATTTTAAAAATATGGAGGGCGTTATAGCTAAGAACGGTTTTAAAAAATTTGGGAAAGACAAGGACACCATCAGGATCAACAACGCGATCGTCGCGGACAGCGTCCGGGTCATTTCACCTGATGGAGAGCAATTGGGGATCATGACCGTGCCTGCGGCGTTGGAAAGGGCACGGGATTATGGAATGGACCTTGTCGAAATTGCTCCGAAGGCAACCCCTCCTGTCTGCCGGATCATGGAATACGGCAAGTTCAAGTACGAGAAGGCAAAGCGGGAAAGCGCCGCGAAGAAGAAGCAGACTGTCGTCGTCATAAAGGAGATAAAATTCAGGCCCAAGACCGACGAGCACGACTACCAGTTCAAGATGAAGCACATACAGCGGTTCTTGGCGGAGAAAAATAAAGTAAAGGTTGTTGTACGATTTCGAGGACGTGAAATCATACACATGGATAAGGGCGTCGAAATGCTCAACCGGATCCGGCAGGACCTCGCGGATATAGCGGTCGTCGAATCCGAGCCTAAGTCGGAAGGCCGTACATTGATCATGATGCTCGCCCCGAAGTAATGAGAGAAAGAGGGACACGAGATGAAGCTCAAAACTAACAGGAGTGCAGCGAAGAGATTCACCAAGACCGGCAGCGGGAAGGTCAAGAGGAGCAAAGCGTACGCAAGCCATCTCCTCTCATCGAAGACCAGGAAGCGCAAGAGGAATCTGAGAAAATCAACTCTGGTTGATTCAGCCAATATGTGCGGCGTCAAGCGGATGTTGCCATATCTGTAAGGGGAACAAAGGAAATGCGAGTAAAACGTGGGAAAATAGGAATCAGGAAAAAGAGAAAGCTGCACCGGCTCACGAAAGGCTTTGTGGGCGGCAGGAGGAACCTGAACCGTGCAGCGCAGGAGACCCTGGACAAGGGTCTGGCATATGCCTATCGTGACAGACGGGCCAGGAAGCGGGAATTCAGGCGTCTCTGGATCGTCCGTATCAATGCTGCATTGAGAGAGAGGGGATATACCTACTCGCGGTTCATTCATGCATTGAGCACCAAGGGTGTCGACCTCGACAGGAAAGTGCTCGCGGACATCGCGGTCACCGATCCGAAAGGCTTCTCCTACATCGTGGAGGCAGTAGCACAGGTCTAGATGGAAAAGCAGCTCGAAGCCTTAAAGCAGACCTTTTGCGAAGAACTCGGCCACGCACGCAAAGTAGATGACATCGAACCCATGAGGGTGAAATACCTGGGGAGGAAGGGGGCGCTCACCTCCATTCTCCGCCAGATGGGCACTCTCTCGCCGGAAGAGCGTCCGCGCATGGGCGCCCTGTCGAACGCTCTCAAAACCTTCATGGAAGACGCCCTGGCGAAAAAGTCCGAAGAGCTCATGCGCACCTCCAAGGTCTCCGGCATCGACGTGACCCTGCCGGGCCGGGCACCCAGGCGGGGCGGCATCCACATCATCAACCAGGTGATCAGAGAGCTCGAGGACATCTTCCTGGGACTCGGGTTCACGGTCGCCTCTGGCCCCGAGGTCGAAGACGACTACCACAACTTCCAGGCGCTCAACATCCCCGAGCACCATCCTGCCCGGGACATGCAGGACACCTTCTACTTTCAGCAGGGAATCCTGTTGCGCACCCACACCTCGCCGGTACAGGTGAGGGTCATGGAAAAGGGAGTGCTCCCGGTGCGGATCATCGCACCCGGAAAGGTCTACCGGTGCGATTCGGACGTGAGCCATACGCCCATGTTCCACCAGATCGAAGGCCTCTGGGTGGAAGAGGGCATCACCTTCGTGCATTTGAAGGGCGTGCTCTACGAATTCATCCACCGCCTCTTCGGCAAGGACGTGCCGCTCAGATTCCGGCCCTCGTTCTTCTCGTTCACCGAGCCCTCGGCCGAGGTGGACATCGGCTGCATCATGTGCAAGGGCAAAGGCTGCAGGGTGTGCAAGAACTCGGGATGGATGGAGATCCTGGGCTGCGGCATGGTGGACCCCGAGGTCTACAAGTACGTGAACATCGATCCCGAGAAGGTGACGGGTTTCGCCTTCGGCCTCGGCATCGAGAGGATCGCCATGCTCAAGTACGGGATCGGCGACATCCGGATGTTCTTCGAGAACGACCTCAGGTTCCTCGAGCAGTTTGCATGACAAAGGCAAGACATGAGACTGGGCTATAAGTGGATCAAAGAATACGTTCGCATCGGGAATGACGCCCTCGACGTCTCGAAGGCGCTCACCATGAGCGGCACCGAGGTCGAGGAGATCATCCACGAGATGGTCCCGCGCGAGGTCATCGCGGCAAAGATCGTCGAGGTGAGGCCCCATCCCGATGCCGACAAACTGAAGATCTGCATGACCGACACCGGCAGCGAAGTGCTCCAGGTCGTGTGCGGCGCGCCCAATGTGCGCGTAGGCCTCGTCAGCGCCTTCGCACCCGTCGGAACGAACCTCGGGCCGGGCATGCTCGTCAAGAAGGCCAGGATCAGGGGCCAGGAGTCATATGGCGTCCTCCTGTCCGAGCGCGAGCTCGGCCTGACCGATGACCATACCGGCATCATGGAGATCGAAAAGGACCTCGCACCCGGCGACGTGCTCGTCGACGCGCTCGACCTCGAAGACTGGGTCTTCGAGATCAACATCACCCCGAACCGGGGGGACGAGCTCTCCGTGATCGGCATCGCCCGGGAGCTCTCCGCTGTCTTCGGTGCCGACATGACGCTTCCCCGCTTCACGCTGAATGAAACGGCCGTACCGGTCGAGGACGTCCTGACGGTCGAGATCCTCGCACCGGATGCATGCCCGAGATACGCTGCCAGGGCGGTCGAGGACGTGAACATCAAGAAGAGCCCGTTCGTCATGAGGAGAAGGCTCTTCCAGGCAGGCGTGCGCGCCATCAACAACGTGGTGGACATCACGAACTACGTGATGCTCGAATACGGCCAGCCTCTCCACGCCTTCGACTACACCCTGCTCGCCGGCCGCGGGATCGTGGTGCGAAAGGCGCTCCAAGGCGAGACCTTCACCACCCTCGACTCGGTCGAGCGAAAGCTCGAAGCGGACAATCTCCTCATCTGCGACAAGGAAAAGCCCGTGGCCCTTGCAGGCGTAATGGGCGGCGAAAACTCGGAGATCTCCGAGACGACCACGAAGATCGTGATCGAGAGCGCGTTCTTCGATCCCTTGAGCATCCGGAGGACCTCGAAGGTTTTGGGCCTCTCCACCGAGGCATCCTACCGCTTTGAGCGCGGGATCGACCCCGCGATCCAGGCCGAAGCAGCGAACCGTGCCGCCTATCTCATGCAGGAGCTCGCCGACGCCAGGATTCTGAAGGGCGTGATCGACGTGAACTACTACGATTACGCGAGCGCGCCCATACGTTTAAGGAAGGGCTACCTCCACAGGGTGCTCGGCATCGATGAGATCGGGGACGCGGACGTCGAGGGGATCCTCACGAGACTCGGCTTCAGTCTCGAAGGAACCGAAGGCGGCTGGACCGTTCACCGCCCGGCGTTCCGGCATGACGTGACCAGAGAGATCGACCTCGTGGAGGAGTTCATCAGGGTCTACGGCATGGACAAGGTGGAGCCCGAGCTTCCCACCTTCAAGCCGTTCGTGTCTCCGGACAAGGCGGTGAACTTCGACGAGCTGCGCACGGGCCTGTGCGCCATGGGATATACCGAGGTGGTCAATTACTCCTTCATCTCGCCCAGGTGGACGAGGTTCTTCGGGGAGAACGTGCTCGAGCTCCTGAACCCCATCTCGGACGAGATGAAGATCATGAGGAACTCGCTCATCCCGGGTCTTGCGATGACCGTGGCGCGAAACAAGAACCTCCAGCGGAGGGACATCAGCATATTCGAGCTGGGAAAATGCTTCTATCCGAGAGGCAAAGGCGTTCTCCCGGACGAGCAGCAGAAGCTGGGCATCGCCATCTCCGGCCAGAGCCGGGATACGAACTGGTCCGAGCGGCCGAGAGAGGCGGACTTCTACGACATCAAGGGCGCGATTGAGGCCCTGCTTCCGGGCATGAGCGTGAAGCCTTCCGAGCATGTCTTCTACAGGCCAGGATACCAGGCGGATATCTTCCTCGGCTCTTCAGCGGTCGGGCACATGGGTGCGCTCCATGAAGACATCCTTTCGATGCTCGACATCACGGATGAGGTCTATGCAGCGGAAGTCTCGGTCGATGCCGTTCTCGGGAAAAAGTGGCAGGGCATGCAGGAGATCCCGAAATTCCCCATGACGTGGAGAGACCTCTCGCTCCTGGCCGATGCGGGGATCCCCTATGCCGAGATCCTCAAAGTCATCGAAGGCCTGCATATCGCGGACCTCCGGTCGGTCATCCCCGTGGACCTCTACACCGGAGAAAAGCTTCCGCAAGGGAAGAAAGGCATCACGATCAGGCTCACATACCAGTCCGGTACACGGACGCTCGAAGACTCCATAATCAAAAAATGGCAGGACAAAATCATTCAAGCACTTCATGGGGAGCTTGGCATAACCTTAAGGCAGTAGCGGTCTGCTGCGGCATCCTCATCGTTGTCCTCTGCGCGAGCCCCCGTCAATCGAGGGCCGACTACGTGATAACCGGCAATGACGGCACGGTCACCAGGGCTTCCGGCTACTGGATCCAGGGCGATCGGATGTTCCTGCAAGGCGCCTCCGAGCCGGTCAGTGTGTACGGCATAAAGTCCGTGACCGAAGAAAACCCCACCGAGGATGCCGTCAAAAGGAAAGACGAGCTCATGCAGGAGATGCGCAGGGATATGGATGAGCTCCTGGTCCGTGAAAAGGCGATCATGGATGTCCAGTCAGCCGCCATCGCGAGAATCGCCGGGCCGAACCCGTCCCAGGCCTTCGACTCCAGGACAAGAAAGGCCTTTCTCGCCGATCTCGAAGGGAGCAAGGAACGGCTCGATCAGCTCAAGGATGCATGGAGAACGATGAAGCTTCCGGATTTCTCGCTCCTGCGCATGAGGGACATCAAGATGCTGCAGCTCATGTCGCTCAAAACCTCGATCGAGCAGACCGCCAAGTACGTGAAGACCGGCGACCCCACCTATAGCGAGAGCGCCAGGGTCCAGCTCGGCATGGCAGAATCCTTCGAGAGGAGATTCGAGGCGGACCTGTCTTCGGAATGATCCTGTAGTTCCTTCATTCTATTATGTGCTATAAATCCTTCCATGAAATGTCCTCAATGCCAAGGCATTCTCGTCACGCTGGAATTCAACCGGATCGAGATCGACTACTGCACCCGATGTGAGGGGATCTGGCTCGATTTCGGAGAGCTCCGGCTCCTCCTCGCTCAAGGGGAAAAGGGCGATTCCCTCTTGAGGACGATGACTCCTGCCCGCAGTAAAGAAAAGAAGCGCCGGTGTCCGATATGTTCAAAGGGGATGGGGGAGATCCTCATCGGAGATGGCGGCTCGATCCTGCTCGATGAGTGCCCGGAGCACGGAATGTGGTTCGACAGGGGAGAGCTCGTGAAGGTCCTCGAAGCCGGATGTGCGGATTCCCTTAAGCATGCCCGGGCGAGCAGCCTCTTGCAGCTCCTCGATGAGGTCTTCACTCTCTGTAAAGAATAGAAGCGTTTGCAGGAGGTGCTTTTCCATGTCGGCAGGAACGGTTGTGTTCATCGCAGTAGCAGCGGTCTTCGCTCTCCTCGTTCTCTATACGATTGCGGCGTACAACTCGCTCGTGG
Source organism: Deltaproteobacteria bacterium (assembly GCA_029547185.1). Classification (GTDB taxonomy): domain Bacteria; phylum Desulfobacterota; class Desulfomonilia; order UBA1062; family UBA1062; genus Phosphitivorax. Next base: position 15,705 of record JAKPPU010000032.1, read on the forward strand.
CTTTAAGGAACCAGATCAAGAACGCATGGTCTCAGATTGACGTGCAGCTCAAAAGGAGGCACGATCTGATCCCCAATCTCGTGGAGGCCACGAAGGGCTATGCCGCCCACGAGCGGCAGACCTTCGATTCGGTCACGCAGGCCCGCGCACGCGCGGCCGGGGCGAAGTCAGTGCCGGATATCTCAAAGGCCGAGAGCGAGCTGAGCGGCGCCCTCTCACGCTTCATGGCCGTCATGGAGAGCTATCCCGAATTGAAGGCGAACCGGAACTTCCTCGCGCTGCAGGAAGAGCTCGCCTCCACCGAGAACAAGATCGCTTTCGCCCGGCAGGCCTACAACGACCAGGTGCTTTTCCTCAACAACAAGATCCAGATGTTCCCGTCGAACTTCATTGCCGGCTGGTTCGATTTCCGGACGGCGCAATATTTCGATCTTGAGGACAAGACCGAGCGGACGGCACCCAAGGTGAGCTTCGCCTGAAGCATGTTCTGGTCGATCATCGCATCCAACAAGCGCAAGACCGTCATCCTCATCGTCCTGATGGGGCTTTTCCTGATCCTGTGCGGGGCGCTCATCGGCATGGGAACAGCCGGAGCGTACGATCTCCATGCCGGGGCTACGGGTGCAGTGGCGGCAGCCGGGATCTGGATCGTCATGCTCCTGGCGAGCCTGTTTGCCTCGGACAGCATCCTGCTCGGCGTCTCCCGCGCCCATGAGGTGGGCAAAGACGTATATCCCCAGCTCTATAACGTGGTCGAGGAGATGGTGATTGCCGGCTCCCTTCCGGCCATGCCCAGGATCTTCCTCGTGGACGACCCGGCACCGAATGCCTTTGCCATGGGCAAGTCCCCGAAGAAGAGCTGCATCTGCGTGACCGCGGGCCTGCTTGCCATGTGCAGCCGTGACGAGCTGCAGGGGGTCGTCGCCCATGAGATCGGCCATATCCTCAACCGGGATGTGCTCTACATGACCGTCGCGGCCACCATGCTCGGGTCGATCATTTTCGTCTCGGATGCATATTTACGGACGTTCCGCTATACCTCGACGGCCAGGGTAACCTCACGATCGAAGCGGGGCGGCAAGGCGGCAGGAGCGCTCGTTCTCGTTTCCCTCGTCCTTGCAGTCCTCGGGCCGGTCTTTGCACGCATCCTCTACTTTTCCATCTCGCGCAGGAGGGAGTATCTGGCAGATGCCACGAGCGCCCGGCTCACCCGCTATCCTGAAGGGCTCGCTTCCGCCCTCGAGAAGATCGGCGGCAGTCCGGATACGCTCGGCGACGCACCTTCGGTGCTCCTGCCGTTCTATATCGCCAACCCGAACAGGCAGAGCCTGAACGATGGCATTTTTGCGACCCACCCGCCCCTCGAGGAGCGCATCGGAATACTGTGCGCCATGGGCCAGGGGGCAGGGTATATGGACTACATGAAGGCCTATATCAAGGTTACCCGCAGGCACAGGGCCCTCGTTCCCGCAGCCGATCTCAGGGACGGCGGAAGGGTGGCTATCAGGCCTCCGAGCGAGGACCGGGGCATCTCCCCTTCATCCGTGGGTGAATCCGCACGGAGGGCAGGGGATATCATACGGGCAATGAACGGCTTCACCTTCATCACCTGCCGGTGCGGGCTCAGGATGAAGCTTCCTCCCGGATACCCCGGCGGGCAGATCGTGTGCCCCCGCTGCAAGAGGGTGCATGCGGTGCCCAGGGGCGATTCGGGGATGATCACCTCGGTCCTCGGTGAATCTGCAGCCATGAGCGCTCCTGCCGAAGGCAGGGTTTCTGCCCCTCAAGAAAACGGACGGCCCGGGAATCAGGAAGTCCGTATTGCAGGGGGCAAATGGCAGCAGTTCTCCTGCGATGCCTGCGGTCGATCCATCGAGGTCTCTCCGCGCTTCGGCGGCCGCAAGCTCAAATGCTCGAGCTGCGGCTCCGTGATCCGCATCGTTCCTGCCGGAGATGCGAACGAAAAAACGGCGGCAAACCCTTCCTGAAGAAACTGACTTGTATTGGGATTCCAGGACTTCTCGATAGGCTTCGAGAATCTAGCGGCGGAGCTGGGAAACCCTTTGGACGACCTCGTGGGTGAGGTCCTGCAGTTCGTTGAAAAAGAAGACACCGAGGATGCCGCAGATGATGGGCACCTCGATCAGGCTGTAGTAGAGGCCGATGGTCCCCGGCCGGCAGCCTGCCACTATCGCCATGACGTAGATGAAGAAGATCATGAGATCGATGAAGATGCCTACAATCGCAACGGAGAAAAACCGGCGCATGCACGATCTCAGGTCGTACTGGTTGAGAGGGCAGGGCACATGCTCATTCGGGGACATATCTTTGCACATGTGATAGTTCTGTCCGGTCTCAAGCTGGGAATCTGTCCTGGTTTCTGATTCCATGCCCCCATGTATCGTCAAAATGAAATCAAAAAATTAATCTTATTCAAACAGAAGAAAAACAGCGCGGCACAAGAGTCGGTTCCCGTGCGCCGCGCTGTTTTTTGAGGATGTAAAAGCCCTGTTACTGAATCCAGGGTTTGCCTACAGGAAGGACGTCCCTTCCGAAAACACCGGCAAAAATCACGTGAGCCATTACGTACCATGCATTGAGGGCGCACACCATGAGCTCGAATCCCGCGATCCTGTTCAGCTCCGGATATCCGAAGTGGCCGAAATCGAGCAGGATGAAGCCGATGAGGAGCAGGGTGAACGTCGATGCGAGGGCGCCGTTTACCCTCATCGAACCGATCCACATGATGAAGGTATAGACCGTCCATCCGACGAGATACCAGCCGATGTCGGTCGGGCTCGATTTATAGACGTCGAACTGGTTCAGCAGGAAGATGATCGAAAGCCCGATCCAGAACGCCCCATAGGCGGTGAAGGCACTGTAGCCGAAATTGTTGCCTGTCCTGATCTCCTGGAGACCGGCGATCATCTGGGCAATGCCCCCGAAGATGAGCCCCATGGCGAGGACCGGGCCCACGCCGCACCAGCCCACGTTGTGGAACTGCAGCAGCAGGGTCGTCATCCCGAAACCCGCGAGGCCCACCACTGCAGGATTGCCTATGCTCTGCTCCGCTTGTGCCCCTGCCTTCTCCTGTGCCTTTGCATCGAGGTTCGCGAGGGCAGCACTATCCACACCTTTTGTCATGATCACTCTCCTTTTCTTAAAATGATATTTTACAAGGGCAGGCCCTGCCTGCCCCAAAAAGTGCTTACTTTTTCGGGTAGCCGATGGCCTTCAGGGCTTCCCCGATCTCGCCCAGCACTGCCGGGTCTTCGATCGTTGACGGCACGGCGAACTCCTGGCCGTCTGCGATCTTTCTCATGGTCGCTCGCAGGATCTTGCCGCTCCTTGTCTTGGGCAGCCGCTTCACGACCATGATGTCCTTCAGGCATGCGAGCGCCCCGATCTCGGAGCGGACCATGCTCACGACCTCCTTCTGGATGTCCTGCTCGCCCTTTGCAGCGCCGGCCTTGAGGACCACGAATCCGACGGGCACCTGGCCCTTGAGCTGGTCTTCGACGCCGACCACCGCGCATTCGGCCACATCCGGGTGCTTTGCCACGACCTCTTCCATGCCGCCCGTGGAGAGCCTGTGCCCGGCGACATTGATGACGTCGTCGACCCTGCCCATGATGTAGATGTAGCCGTCCTTGTCCTTGTAGCCGCCGTCGCCCGTGGCATAGTATCCCGGATAATCGCTCAAGTAGGATTTGATGTATGCATCGTCCTTCTGCCACAATGTCGGCAGGCAGCCCGGGGGAAGCGGGAGCCTGATCCCGATCACGCCCTCCTCGCCGTTGGGCTTCTCCTGTGCGTTTTCATCGAGGATCCTCACGTCATAGCCCGGCGCAGGCTTTGTGGGCGAGCCGGCCTTGATGGGCAGCTCTTCGATGCCCATGCAGTTCGCGGCAATGGCCCAGCCCGTCTCGGTCTGCCACCAGTGGTCCACGACGGGGAGCTTCAGGAGATCGCTCGCCCAGTGATAGGTGTCGGGATCGAGCCTCTCTCCGGCCAGGAACAGGTATTTCAGGCCCGAGATGTCGTACTTGCCCACGTAGGTTCCGTTCGGGTCTTCCTTCTTGATGGCCCGGAATGCCGTGGGGGCCGTGAAGAGCACCTTTACCTTGTGCTGCGAGATCACCCGCCAGAAGGCTCCGGGGTCAGGGGTGCCCACGGGCTTGCCCTCGTACATGATGGTCGTGCACCCGTAGAGAAGCGGGGCATAGATAATGTACGAGTGGCCCACGACCCAGCCCACATCCGATGCCGCCCAGTACACGTCTCCGGGCTCGACGCCGTAGATGTGCTTCATGGTCCACTTGAGCGCCACGGCGTGTCCGCCGTTGTCCCGGACGACGCCCTTGGGGATGCCTGTCGTGCCCGAGGTGTAGAGGATGTAGAGCGGATCGGTCGCTTCGACGGTGACGCATCCGGCGGGTGTTGCCCCCTTGAGCGCATCCGCCCAGTCGATGTCCCTGCCCGGAACGAGGTCCGCCTTCACCTGCGGCCTCTGGTAGATCACGCACTTCTCGGGCTTGTGGCTCGAGAGCTCGATGGCCTTGTCGAGGAGCGGCTTGTAGGGAATGGCACCCTTGGGCTCGATGCCGCACGAGGCCGAGAGGACCACCCTGGGCTTTGCATCCTCGATCCGGACGGCGAGCTCGTTGGGTGCGAACCCCCCGAACACCAGGGAATGGATCGCGCCGATGCGCGCGCAGGCGAACATCGAGACGGCCGCTTCGGGGATCATGGGCATGTAGATGACGACCCTGTCGCCCTTCTCTACGCCGAGGGACTTCAAGACGCCCGCGAACCGGGAGACTTCGTCCTTGAGCTCTCCGTAGGTGATGGTGCGCACCGTGTTTGTGACCGGGCTGTCATAGATGATGGCGGCCTGGTCCTTCCTGCCGTTTTCCACGTGGTAGTCGATGGCGTTGTAGCAGGTGTTCAGTCTGCCGCCCGCAAACCACCGGTAGATCGGAGCCTTCGAATCGTCGAGCACCTTGTCCCACTTCTTTTCCCAGTGGATCGCCCCTGCCGCAATGCTCCAAAAACCTTCCCTGTCTTCCAAAGAACGCCTGTAGGCATCCTCATACGACTTGAACATGAATATTACCTCCTATGAACATTCTTATCCCTTCTCGTGAAAGGGCCTGCATTCAATATACTCTGAGCAACCCGTATGCCAGGAAAGAATCGCAATAATTATCTTCACATGACAAGGAGAGAGAGGAAGAGGGTGTCCGGGATACCGGAAAGTGTCGCGGATAACGGACAGGTGTCCTTTCTCCGATGCAGGACATTTCTCGTAAGGTTACGTAATCCTTTTGTACAGCAAAGACGCCCCGAAGAACGCGAGGCTTGTCATGACGATGGTTCCGCCTGCGGGCAGGTCCAGGAAGAAGGACAGGGTGATCCCCATGAGGACGGAAACGACCGCATCGAGAACGGAGATGATCATGGCGCCCTTGAAGCCCTTTGCGATCTGCAGGGCAGTGACCGCCGGTACGATGAGCAGGGCTGAAACGAGCAGGATCCCGACGACCTTGATGGCGAGGACCACGGTGATCGCGGTGAGAAAGGTCAGGATCAGGTTGATCCGCTCCACCCTGATTCCCGTGATTCTGGCGTACTCTTCGTCAAAGGTCACGGAGAACAGATCGTTGTAGAGCATGACGATGGTGAGGAGGACGACGAGGGAAAGGCCCACGGACAGGTACACCTCGGCACTGCTGACGGCCAGGATGTTCCCGAACAGGTAGGCGAACAGATCGACGTTGAACCCTCTCGACAGGCTCGCCAGAATTATGCCTGAAGCGATGCCCAGGGACGAAACGATGCCGATCGCGGCATCTCCGTATATCTTTGCCCTCTCGGTGAGCTTGAGGATGAAATATGAACCGAGAACGACGATGGGGATCGCGACGTAGAAGGGGTAGATTCCGAAGAAGAGACCAAGTGCGATCGCCCCGAAGCTGACGTGGGAAAGACCGTCCCCGATGAGCGAGAGTCTCCGCAAAACCAGGAACAGTCCGAGCATGGCGCAGAGAACGGCGATGAACGATCCGGCGAGGTACGCCCTCTGGATGAACGAATAATGGAGAAAGTCGAGCAGCGTCATGTCAGTCATGCTGGTGGCAGATCAGGTGCTGGGAAAAGCGACCGAAGTATTCGCCCATCTCCTCCGACCTGCAGAAGTCAGCAAACCCCCCAAAGAAAATGACCTTTTTATCCAGATACAGGAGCTTGTCCGCATATTTCCCGATCTGCGAGGTATCGTGGGTGATGAGGAGGACCGTGATTCCGATTTCCCTGTTCAGCTTTTTCAGGAGTTCGAGGAACGACTCGCGTGAGCTCGGGTCCAGCGCGGTACTGGGCTCGTCCAGGATGAGGAGCTCCGGGTTCGACACCAGGGAGCGTGCCAGGAAAACCCTCTGCTGCTGGCCGCCGGAAAGCTCGCCGATGAGCTTGTCCTTGAGATCGGAGATGCCCATCAGGTTGAGGACCCTGCCGATCTCGTCTTCGTCCCTCCTGTCGAAGTATCTCGGAAAGCCCTTTTCGGACAGCAGTCCGAGCCCCACCACCTCCTTCGCCGTTGCCGGGAAAAGGGGGTTGAAGGCGCTCACCCTCTGAGGAAGATACCCGATGCGGTTCCAGTCTTTGAAAGTTGTTGTATCCTTTCCGAACAGCCTGATCGTGCCGGCATACTTGCCCACGAGGCCGATGATCGTCTTGGCAAGTGTCGTCTTGCCTGCGCCGTTCGGCCCGGCCAGGGCGATGTAGTCGCCTTTCTCGGCGCTGAAGGTCACATCGTGGAGCACCTCGTTGGATCCGTACCGGACGCTTACATGCTCTACCGACAGGATAGGGTCCATATCATTCGCACCCGAGCCCGGTCTTCAGGTTCTGGAGATCGGTCTGCAGGATATCGAAGAAGGTCACGCCCCGCTCGACCTGGTCTCTGGTTACATTATGCGCCGCGCTGAGCGGCAGCAGCTTCGCGTCCGTCTCGCCCGCAACGGTCTCGGCGATCTTCGGGCTCGAGAGCTCTTCGTAGAAGACGTAGCGGATACGTTGTTTCCTGATCTGGGTTACCAGGTTCTTCAGATCGCCGGCCGTAGGCTCGGCGTCGGGAGAGACGCCCTGGGCGGCCACGTACTTGAGGCCGTACCGGTGGGCCAGATAGCCGAGTGCATAATGTCCCCCGAACACGATCTCGCTGCTTCTGCAGTGTGAAAGCCCGCTCCTGTAGGCAGCGTCCATCTCGGATAGTTTTCTTCGGTAATCCTCGAGCCTCTGCCTGTAGAAGTCCTTGTCTGCCGGATCTTTGGCCTCGAAGGCTGCCTCGATATTCCCTGCCATGATCTTCGCATTGTCGAAATCGAGCCAGATGTGGGGATCGGGAGCGCCTGCAGGCTCGTCAGAATCGTGGGACACTGCCGGGAGCTCCATCGTGCCTCTTCCTGCATCCACCACGATGAGGTCCCTGTTCGTGACGCTCCTGACGATGTCATCGGCCCAGGGCTCCATGTATTTGTCGGTGTAGACGAAGATATCTGCTTTGCTGATCCTCACGATGTCGCTCGGCTTGGGCTCGAATGAATGTGCTTCCACGCCCGGAGGCAGGAGCAGGTATACGTCCGCTTTTCCGTCTCCGATGTGCCTTGCCATGTCATAAACAGGGAAGAGTGTGGTTACGACCGTCACCTTGTGCGGAGCTCCGGTTTTCGCAGTCTTCGGCCCTTTCGCGACTGCTATGAGCAGCATGGCGGCGCACAAGGCAAAAACGAGAGCGCCGAAGATGATCTTTCTGGCCATGCCTTTTCCTCCCGATCAACCCTGCGCCCTTACCGTCCATGTCCACACACGAGGTAGCGCTCCTGGCACTCGCTGCAGGTCTTCACCTCGTGCTCTGCCGAGAACTCGTCCCAATGCTGCTTCTGGTTCGGTGTCAGGATGCCCGTGCCGCAGCAAAGCGGGCAGATGCTCCCGAGCGCGGACACGATCGCATTCCGGATGAACTCGGAGCGGTTCGGAATGTCCCTGAGCAGCTCCATGAGGGACGAATCCACCTTGAACGTAACGATCTCCTGCTTCTTCATGGCCGTCTCCTTACCATGGTAATATATTGTAATACCAAAGAGGTCAATATCAAGAATAGTGTGATCTGCGGTTGTTGCCTTTGACGATTGCTTTATCCGGTCAGGTGGTCTTGAGGATACGTGATCGATTCTCCATCGACTCTGGCAAATGGTGTCAGATTATGGGGACGATTCTCCTTTGCATTGATGATATCCACAACATGGAATCCCCGCACCACCAGCGCATCGGAGATAAGCGAGCGGTGGCAGCGCCATGGAACAGCTTCGGCGCACATGATGGCCGTACGCTTTTCCCTGCCTATCTCGACAAGCTCATGTATGCTTTCTGAAAACTCCGGTGTCTGCATATAGTCGGCATATCCTCGGAAAGATGAATTTCTCCATGCCGTGTTTAGCGATGAGCCTGATGCATGCCGTAAACCTCCAAGACCCTCGATGTGCTTATACAGGATGCCGCGCTCCTCTAATGATTCGCACAATGCAGATCCGCCGAATTGAGGGTTGCGGCGGGATCTGGCGATTCTCCTCACATCGACCACGATCTCGATCCGGTTTGCCTGAAGCAGTGCGATGAATTCCTCGATCGATCTCGTTGAATGGCCGACCGTATAGATGACGCTCATATGACCCCTTTTTGGTGCAGCTTCTCAAGGAGCAGGTGAAAATAGACGAGGCCCTCATAGGGGTGCCACTGCGAGGTCAGCGTCCTGATCTCTTCATAGCCGGGCTTATGGCCGAGGCGGAAGATGCGCTCGAGGTTGCTCTGCGCACCGACGTCGTCTCCCGGAAAGGAGTCGAGCCTTCCGAGCCCCCGCAGGAGCACATACTCGGCGCTCCAGCGCCCTATGCCCCGAAGGTTCGTCAAATAGGCGACAGCATCACGATCACTCATACGCTCAAAGCTCGTCAGATCTATTCTTTTATCGAGGATGCCGTCCGCGAGCTCCTTCATCGCTCTCGCCTTCTGCCGGCTGAACCCCAGCTCCCGGATGTCATCCTCGGAAGCCTCCTGGAAGTCCTCGGGCCGGGGGAAGGCATGCATGACAGTGTCGTTGTCGACGAACTCCTTTCCGAAACCTTCGGATAACCTGCCCAGCATGACTATGCCCAGATCGAGGGTGACCTGCTGGCAGGCAACGGCATTTATCAGGGCCTCGAAGATGGTGGGGAACCGCGGGGGCCTGACCCCTCGAAACCGCTGGACGAGGGACGACAGAATGTCATTCGAGCCGGCCATGGCATAGAACGGCTGCAGGTCTACGGTGAGGCCGAGCATCTTCTGCAGGGTCAGCCGAGCGTCATGTTGCAGCTGCGGGGTGACTTCTCTTTCCGACTGCAGGGTGAGGCATATTCCGGGCTGGGTATGCATCTCCTTCTGGATTGCTGTAACCTTCACCGGTTCGTTATCGAAAACCAGGATCCGCGAATACCGGCTGCCGTCCCATAGGTCGACGATGTTCGTCTTCCGTCTCCGCAGCGCCCATACGGTCAGATCCAATCTGAACGGAGGGTGGACGGGAAAGGATAGTGCAGATGTTTCATACGTCATAGGGAAGACTTGCGTACTTTCTCTCAGCCGTCGATCTTTCTGAGCGCCGACCCTTTGTGCACAGCAATGTGGCTGGTCCTGTCGCTCTTGATCTCGTACTGGGGGTCGCTTTCGCTCGCGTGATGCGTGTAGCCCTTGTATGTGAAATTCTCCGTATGTATCCCGATGATCCTGCCGCTCACGTGCCCTGCCTCCGAGTTCCAGGCTACGTGGTCGCCTATGTGGAATTTTTCCGTCATGACCGCCCTCCTGTCAGCCCTTCTGCCGCAATACCAGTGAGAGGAACTCGTTTCTCGTTGCCGGATTGTCCCGGAAAACGCCGAGCAGGGATGAAGTCACAAGCATGGAATTCTGCTTCTCGACTCCCCGCATCATCATGCACAGGTGCCTGGCCTCTATCATGACGCCGACACCGTCTGCCTGTGTCTCTTTCTTGATGGCATGGGATATCTGCTCGGTAAGTCGCTCCTGGAGCTGGAGACGGCGAGCGTACATGTCTGCCAGCCTTGCCAGCTTGCTTACGCCGATCACCCTGCCCCTCGGGATGTAACCGATGTGGCAGCGGCCGAAGAATGGCAGCATGTGGTGCTCGCAGAGACTGTAGATCTCTATGTCCTTGAGGATGATCATGCTGTCCGCCTTCTGGGCAAAGCATGCCCCGTGAATCAGGGCCTCGGGATCTTCACGGTAGCCTGACAGGAGAAGATCAAGCGACTTCGCCACCCGCTCGGGGGTCTTTCGCAGTCCTTCACGGTCGGGGTCTTCGCCGATCTCCCTGAGGAGATCTGCGATCAAAGACTCGATCCTGGGGATATCGAGCGGCATATGCGACCTCCTTTCTCAGCGATTCGCTGTATTCTCGAAGGGGAACAAGTCCTCGGGCCCCAAGCCTTTCGGAAATCTCGGAAACGGTAATGCCTGTACCGGGAACAATCATTTCGGGAGCCAGCTCTTTGAGGCAGGCGGCAAGAAATGTCCGCTCGAAGATGTCCGGATCGGGGAGGATCAGGTCATCGAACCTTCCCGTGAGCTCATCATAGAGTATGAGGTCGAGGTCCATGGTCCGGGGTGCGTACGCATCATCCGTCCGCCTGCGGCCCAGCATATCCTCTATGGGGCGGAGCACTCCGTGCTTCAGCTCGGCAGGGGATGCCTCCGTCTCTATCTTCACGACACAGTTGTAGTAGCTGCCCTGCTCCGGTCTGCCGATGGGCGGGGTCATATATACCGTGGAAAGGCCTGTGACATGCATTCTTCTCGCGAGCAGCATTATTCCTTTTCTGACATTTCCTGCCGGATCGATGTTCGACCCCACGCTCACGAATGCCTTTTCCATTACAGGGCTCCTCCGGCGCGCTCGATCTCCACGCCGACGCTCTTTGCATAGCGCAGTGCAGAAGGCTTTTCGACACGCACCCTCACCCGGCTGACTATGGGATTCTCGAGACAGGTATCGGCAACGGCCTGGGCCAGGGCCTCGATCAGGTAGTACCGTGAGTTCTCCACCAAGGCATAGACGCGTTTCTTGATGGCGCGGTAGTCGAGGGCGTCTTCGAACCGGTCGCTTTTCCCGGGCAGGCGCAGGTCGGTAAAAAGCGTGATGCTGATTGCCACATCCTGCTTCTCCCGGCGCTCTTCTTCATTAACGCCGATGATGCAGCGTGCCGTGAGGTCAGTAATGAGGATTCGATCCGCCTCCATATTCCTTGAGATGCCGGCCTCCGTCGACAAAGATGATCTGTCCGTCCAGATACTCGCTTGTCACAAGGTAGAGGACGGCGCGGGCCACATATTCAGGATCGCCGTGCTTCTTCATGGGCACGGTGTCTGCGAGCGCATCGAGATATTTCTCGTCCTCTCCGGGAGGAGGGAGGATAAGGCCGGGCCCCACGGCATTGATCGTGATGTCCGGCGCCAGGGTGAGCGCCGTCATGTCCGTGAGCTTTGCCAGCATATACTTGCTCAGGATATAGGCTGCATGCGACCAGTCATAGGACGTTATCCGGGAATCGATGATGTTCACCACGTGACCGCAGCCGACCAGCCTGGCGAAGTCGCGGATGAGGACGAACGGCGCCCATGCGTTCACCTGAATGTTCTCCACCAGATCCTTGAACGTAACGTCTTTCAGGCTCCCCTTGGGAAAGATCGATGCATTGTTGATCAGGACGTGAAGCGATCCGGTCATCTCGAGGGTGCGCTCGATGAGGGTCGCGTACTCTTCTTCCCTGGCGAAGTCGGCCTTCACGGTCCATGATTTCGTCCCCTTCTTATCAAGGATGCGCTTGAGGTCGGTCGTCTCGTCCGGAGAGAACGGGTAGTGGATCACGATGTTCATACCGGCGTCTGCAAGGCACAGCGAGATTGCCTCGCCGATCCTGTGGCTGCCTCCGGTGACGAGCGCCGTCTTGCCTTTCAGCTCTTCAGTGTTCATGGCATGTCTCCCTGCAGGGATATCTGTAGCCGTACGTCTTCAGACGATGGCGTTGCGCAGTCTCTGAGGCGTCGCCTTCTCATGGCTCCGGATCAGGTTTCGGGCGATATCGAGCTTTCCGTAGATGTCGCACGTCATGACCCCGCACACCCGGCTGTCCTTCAAGTAATAGACGATGCCGGTTTCGTACTGTCTCTTCCAGTCTTCAAAGACGTTCAGCCGCGAATCTATCTCGCCCACGGCCTCGTAGCCGAACTCGAAGAGATCCGAGAAAAAGTACGGCATGTAGGTGAAGGGCAGGTGTGCGCCCGCCATGTTCCTCCCCACCCATTTCCCCTGGCTCAGGGCGTTGTCCCAGTGCTCGACGCGCGTGCTCATCCCGAGAGCCTGGTAGGGGAAGAAGGCGTTGTCGCCCGCTGCGTAGATATCGGGGTTCGAGGTCTGGAGATATTCGTTCACGATGATCCCGTTGCCGGTTTTCAGGCCTGCGTCTTTTGCGAGATCCATGTTCGGGGTGATCCCGATGCCCACGATCAGGATATCGGATTCGATCCGATTGCCGGCATCGGTCGTCGTGAGGAACCCGCCGTCGGTGCGGGAAAAGGATTTGGGCTTGTCGCCGGTCAGTACCGTTACTCCCTTGTTCATGAAATGCTGCTGCAGGGCCCGGCCGAGATCTTCCGGGAAGACCCTGCTCACCAGATACGGGTCCGGGAACACCATGGTTACCTCGACCCTGTTGATCGTGAGCGCCGCTGCCATCTCGGAGCCGATGAACCCGCCGCCGATGACCGTAGCAGTTTTTCCCTCTTTTGCCTGAGGCCTTATCGCCTCATAGTCATCCAGATACCGGTAATAAGTGACGCCTTCGAGGTCTGCCCCGGGGATGTGCAGGTGCCGGGGAGTGCCCCCGGTCACGAGGAGCAGCTTCCCGTATCCGTATGAATTGCCCTCGCTGTCGGTTATGGTCTTATGGTCCGGGTCGAGCTTCGTCACCGATCTTCCCAGGAACATGTCGACCCCGTTATTCTCGTAATAGTCCCTGCCGTGAACAAAGATCCGGCTTGCCGTCTCCGTGCCGAACCAGAGCTTTTTCGTGAGGGGAGGACGGTTATAGGGCAGCTCTTTCTCGCTTCCGATCAGGAGGATCGAGCCGTCCCTGTCGATCTCTCTGATGCCCTCGACGGCCGAAGCTCCGGCCAGGCCTCCTCCTGCAATCGCATAGGCATATGTCTTTTCCGCCATCGGAACCTCCTTTTCGAAGCCGGCTGCTTATTCCCGGGGCCGGCTTCGCCTCGCTGCCCCGGATGACCCGGCCTCGGTGAGGAACTCCTTCAGGGCAACGGCATTGTTATGCTGCGTGTCCCTTGCAGCGTAGAGGAGGGTGATATTCCCTTGTTCCGCCTCGTTTTTGAGTTTCTCGAACAACGGCTGCTTGCCTTCCAGCTCCTGCCGATACCTCTTTTTGAACTCCTGCCAGCGGGCAGGGTCGTGGCCGAACCATCTCCTCAGCTCGCTGCTCGGAGAGATATCCTTCATCCACTCGTCAAGCATCGCTTCATGCCTGCTCACACCCCTCGGCCACAGGCGGTCGACCAGGATCCTCCTTCCGTCATCGGGAGAGGGAGCAAGTGATTCGTATATCCTCTTCACCCTGATCATGGTATCGCTCTCCTTTTCTGTGCTGGTCACGGGTTCTCCTGACTGGCCGGAGCTGATGAGGAAAGGGAGATCACCCCGACGCTCGCCGCATGCCTGCGAGGCCGGAGTAAGCCCATATGGTTTTTATACGACTGCAGCCATACATATCAAGACGCACGGAATGTGCAGACAGGCCGATGTTCCTTGTGAAATCACCCGACGCCAAATGTACTTATGAAAAGGGTATCGGGATATCCTGCACTCGATTTCCAATCGGAGCATGCTATTTATCTACTCATAAGGATATCACAGCGGACGTCTGTGTCACCCCTATCAGTTTTCCACCATCCATCCTAACAATGCGCTCAGGAGGAAAACCATGGGCGAAAAAGAATTCGGCATGATAGGCCTTGGCCGCATGGGCGGAAACCTTTCGCGGCAGGCCATGAACAAAGGATTTCATGTCGTAGGATATACAAAGGGGGAATTTCCCCCTGACCTGATCCGCGAAGGGCTGGTTCCCATAACCTCGGTCGACGGATTCAGGGACAAGCTCCAGCCCCCCAGGATAGTCATCATGTACATACCCGCCGGCCCTGCAGTCGATACCGTCATCGACCGGCTCGGCAATGTTCTCGGCAGGGGAGACGTCATCGTCGATGGGGGCAACTCCTACTGGGGGGATTCTATCGAGAGGGGGAAGCGCCTCAAAGAAAAAGGGATCTACTTCATCGATCTGGGAACGAGCGGCGGCGTGGAGGGGGCGATCAACGGCGCATGCTTTATGGCCGGCGGAGAAGATAAAGCCATGGAGCTTATCGAACCCATTATCCTTGCAATGTCGGTGCCCAACGGGTATGTCCACACCGGACCTGTGGGGTCAGGGCACTACACGAAGCTCGTGCACAACGGCATAGAGTTCGGGATGCTGCAGGCAATCGGCGAAGGAGTCGATCTGCTCGCAAATTCGAAGTTCAAGCTCGATACCCAGGCGATCCTCAACTGCTGGAGGCATGGATCGGTCATCAGGTCATGGCTCATCGATCTGCTGGCCCAGGAATATCGTGAGCATGATGGAATGGAGAACATCCCTTCTTATGTGGAGGACACCGGCGAGGTGAACTGGCTGGTGGAGGATGCCATCCGGATGGAGGTTCCCTGTCCGGTCATCACGCTTTCGGTCATAGAGCTCTTCACCTCCCGCGACAAGCAGAAGCTCTGGGCGCGCGCCATTGCCATGATGCGCAACGGTTTCGGCGGACATGCCTTCGGCCCCGACAAGGCAACCGCCGAAGAGAGGAAGCACGGCAAGGTTGGCAGCGAGATGTGCAGGAAGTGAGATATGTGCCTCACGGAGGATAGATGAAGTTTCTTCCTATCTCGGACTATGCACTTCTTTCCAATTGCCACACCTCAGCCCTGGTGAGCAGATCGGGGTCGGTTGACTGGCTCCCCTTTCCCCGTTTCGATTCACCGTCGATCTTTGCGGGGATACTCGATGAGAAAGGCGGGCACTACAGCATCGCCGCCCTTCATGCGAAAGAGATCACGAGAAAGTATATCGATAATACCCTCTGCCTCCAGACCACTTTCCAAGGTGACCAGGGAGAGGTCATCCTGGAGGACCTGCTGGCAGTCGGGCCGAACGACACGGGCCATGAGCTCGGTCAGGATGCGCCCCGCGCCCTGATCCGGCGGGTGCGGTGCACCAGGGGAAGCGCCGACGTCCATATCGAATATGCCCCGTGGCCGGAATACGGGCTCATCCTGCCGATACTGAAACAGACCGGAGAGGGCATCCTTGCAGTGGGGGGATCCTCCGTCGTCCTCCTCTCGTCGCCGGTCCGGTTCAATTTGTTCAGGTCCATCGGATGGGCGGATATCCCCATGAGCCAGGGGGATGAATATTACTTTGTCCTCGAGCACAGCAGCACCGATGAAGCACCCCCTTCACACTGGACCAGGGAGAAGGCGGTCAGATATTTCCAGGGAACCATAGCGGCATGGGAAAGCTGGTCCTCGATACACCAGAATTATCAGGGACCCTGGAAAGAGATGGTTTGGCTGTCCGGGAGGATACTGCAGGCGCTAACCTATTATCCCACCGGCGCTTTTGTCGCAGCTCCCACGACCTCACTGCCCGAGGCCGTAGGCGGGATGAGAAACTGGGACTACAGGTATTCCTGGATCAGGGATGCGAGCTTTACCCTCAATGCCCTCTGGGTGGCTGCCTGCCCTGACGAGGCGTACAAATTCTTCAATTTCATAGCAGGAGCCACCTTCACGAATATCGAGCAGAACCAGGATATCCAGATCGTTTTCGGCATCGGCGGAGAGCACGACCTGAACGAGCACGAGCTAAGCTACCTCTCAGGATGGAATGACAGCAGTCCGGTAAGGGTGGGCAATGAGGCGTGGAAACAGAGGCAGATCGATGTGTATGGCGAGCTGCTCGATGCCGTCTACAGGCTCAAGGATTACTTACAGGGCATTGACGATATCACCCGCGAGGTTCTTCGTGACATCGTCGATATCGCTGCAGCCAGATGGAAGGACAAAGACCACGGCATATGGGAGATGCGGGCCCCGGAGCAGGACTTCCTCTATTCAAAGCTCATGTGCTGGGTCGCTCTGGACAGAGCCATAGCCATTGCAGACCTGATCAAGGCAGAGGACCGGGTGTCCTCCTGGGAGGCGGGCAGAGAACTGATCAGGGAAGCGATCCTCACGCATGCATGGAATGAGAAGGTCGGAGCATTCACCCAGTACTTTGGAAGCGATAACCTCGATGCCTCTGCCCTCATGATGCCCATCGTCGGCTTCATCGAGGCCGACGACCCCCGCATGCTCTCCACCATCAGCGCCATTGAAAGGAATCTGACCGACTCTCGGGGGCTGGTATACCGGTACAAGAGTCCGGACGGCCTCGAGGGCGAGGAAGGACCTTTCCTCTTATGCACGTTCTGGCTTTCTCACGCGCTGGCCCTTGCAGGCAGGACAGAGCATGCACGCTCGGTCTTTGAGCGGGCCCTGGCCTTTGCCAATGATCTGGGCCTTTTTTCGGAAGGAGTGGATCCGCACTCGAATGAGCTCATCGGGAATTACCCGCAGGCCTTTACCCACATCGGCCTCATCAATGCCGCTTGGGAGATCTCGCTCGCCGAAGGCTCACAGCATCGGGCATGACGGCTGATCTCAGACAGGATACTTCCCGTTGGTGATGCCCATCCTGGTCATCTTCTCATAGAGCCACGACCTGCTGATGCCGAGGATCTTCGCCGCCTGGACCCTGTTTCCGTTTGCCTGCTTCAGGGCATCGAGCACGAGCTCCCTTTCGTGGTCTTCGCGGCTCGGTCTGAGGAGCTGGCTGCCGGTCGGATATATCTTTCTCTGGTGGGAAGGCTGTGCGGCGGACCGCAGGTAATGGGGGAGGTCCTGCTTCTCGATGGTTTCTCCCCTGGCAAAGTTGATGCCGCGCTCGATCACGTTCTCGAGCTCCCTTACGTTGCCGGGCCAGTCGTGGTCGAGGAAGATCTCGCGCACCTCGGAGGAGACGTCGCTGATCCGGGTGCCGAAGATGCGGTTGTATTTTTCCAGGAAGAACTGAATGAGCAGGTTGATGTCCTGCCTCCTCTCCCGTAAAGGCGGGATGTGCAGGTGGATGACATTGAGCCGGTAGAACAGGTCGGGCCGGAATCCGCCGCGGGCCACCATGTCTTCGATGTTCCGGTTGGTGGCCGCAATGAACCGTACGTCTATCTTCTGTGTCCTGCTGGAGCCGATGGGCTCGAAGCACTTGTCCTGGATCACCCGCAGGAGCTTGCTCTGAAGGGTGATCGGCATATCCCCGATCTCGTCGAGAAACAGGGTACCGCCATCGGCCATGGCGAGCTTCCCCTTTTTTCCGCTCCGGTGGGCACCGGTAAAGGCGCCCGGTGCATACCCGAAGAATTCCGATTCCATGAGGCTGTCCGGGATGGCTGCGCAGTTCACCTTGACGAGCGGTCCCTGGCCGAAGCAGCTGTTCTTGTGGATGGCGCGCGCGATCAGCTCCTTGCCCGTGCCGCTTTCCCCTGTGATGAGGATGTTCGAGGTACCCCGCGAGACGATCGCAGCCTCGCTGATGATCTGCCGGAAAACGGGGTCCGCCGTTATGATGTGGTCGAAGTCTCCGTCCGTCGGGGCTTCCCTGTTCTCGCTCCTGCTCGAGGCCGACATTTCCTGGTCGATGTCTGCGAGCTTTCTGGCCAGGTCCTTCACCTCGTCGAGGTTGCGGAAGAGGATCTTGCCCACGGCGCCCACCACCTGCCCCTTGCGGATGATGGGGAACGACGACACCACGTAGGGTACGCCCCTGATGAACTGGAGGTGGTTGACTTCCGGGACTCCTGTCTTCAGGACTTGAGGGATCCTCGTGTTCTCGATGATCTCGTCGACCGGCTTTCCCACGATCAGGTCCTCGTTCCTCCGCAGGAACCGCTCGGCGGCCTGGTTGATCATCGAGATGCAGCCCTTCTCATCCACGACGACGATCCCGTCGTAGACGAGGTTCATGACCGACTGGAGCGTCCGGTTGAGCTTCGTGACGCTCTCCAGCTCGGTGATGATGCGCATGAGATCGGTCACATCCTGAAACACGATGATGGCGCCCGTTATGCTCCCTTCCCGGGTTATGGGCGTGATGTTGCACAGGAGGCTGATCTCCCGGATCGTGTAGAGGTATCCGACCGAAGGGCGCCCCTGCATCAGGACGTCATCGAGCTGCAGGCCGGGCAGAAGGTCCGCCGCCCGTCTTCCGAGGGCATCGGAAGCGCCGATCGAGAGAGCATTCTGTGCAGCCTTGTTGATCTCGATGATGCGGCCCTTCTGGTCCACAGCGAGCAGCCCGTTGTACATGGTCTGAAGAATGGCATTGAGATCGTTGTTGAGCTGGGTTTCCCGCTTGAGCATGGCCATGATCAGGCCGGTCTTGGTGAAGATTCCCCTGACCTCGTCGTCATCGTTCACGACGATGGCGTTCCCGGCAGGACTCGTGCGGACGATCTCCTTCACCTCTTCATACGTCAGATTGTCGCTGAGCTTGAGGACATCAGTGGTATAGAGGCCCCTGATGGGCATGTCCGGCATGATCCCGTTGGCAAGGGCATCGTAGAGGTTCGCCTTGGTCATGATCCCGATGAGCCGGCTGTTCTCCGGGTCGGTTACGGGCAGGGACTCGAGGTGTGTCTTCCTGAAGAGGCGGGCAACCGTGCGCAGGTCATCCCCGGGTTTCAGGCACTCGAAGGAGCGGTTCATGATATCTTTCATGCGCATGACTGAGAGAGATTCCTTACATCATACATCCATACAATATGACTCGATATTATACACCTTTTCCGGGCCAAAAAGAAGACCCGTTTATATCTGCCGACCAAGAGGGAAAGACCAGTCTGCTCGCATGCCCCCGAGCTTCATTGACAGGCCCGGATAAAATACATATATTCCAAAGGGATGTCAAAGCCTCGCACCCCCATCATCGCAGGGATAGCCCAGTACACTCAGCCCAGGGATGCCGTGAAGCCTCTCGACCCGGTAGGCCTCATGGAGCGGGTGTGCAGGCAGGCCTTCCTGGATGCCGGGGCAGGCGGGATCAAAGACCTGGTCGACCATCTCATCGTCGTGAACCTGTTCCAGTGGCGATACCGTGATGCGCCGGGGATGCTCTCCGGCATGCTCGGGATGCATCCGAAGAAGAAGACCTATTCCTCGCTGGGCGGCAACGTCCCCCAGCTTTCCCTGAACAGGGCCTGCACCGACCTCGCTTCGGGCGCTGCGAAGGCCGTGCTCATCACCGGCGCAGAGGCCATCCACTCCATCCGGAGATCGCGCAGGCACGAGATCGTTCTCGACTGGCCCGAGAACGAGCTGCCGGAATACGTCGACGCCGAAGAGATCGACGGCGTGAGCGAGCTCGAGAACGCCTACGATCTCTACATGCCCTCTACCATGTATGCCCTTATCGAGACCGCCATACGGGCCGCTTCGGGAAGGAGCCCCGAAGAGCACCGGCATCACATGGCAAGGATCTGGGAGCGTCTCTCGAAGGTTGCGGCAGAAAACCCTCATGCATGGGTGCGAAGGCCCGTGAGTGCCGAAGAGATCGCCGGGGTAACGCCCGACAACCGCTATATCTGCTATCCCTATACAAAGTACATGAATGCGAACATCAATGTGGATCAGGCTGCCGCCGTCCTCCTGACCACGGCCGATACGGCGGAGGATCTCGGGATCGAAAAGGAAAAATGGGTTTATCCCCTCGGAGGCGCATACCTCATCGACATCCGGCATGTCTCGAGGCGCCCCAGGCTCGATGCCTCGCCCGCCTTGAGGAACGCCTCGAAGATCGCCCTTAAACGGGCGGGGCTGCACCTCGAAGACATCGATTTCTTCGACCTCTACAGCTGCTTTCCCTCGGCAGTGGAGATCGCCGTGAAGGAGATCGGCCTTGCCGAAAACGACCCGAGGCCCATAAGCGTCACGGGCGGCCTCACCTTTTTCGGCGGACCGGGAAACAACTACTGCCTGCACGCCATCGCCTCTGCTGCAGAGCGGATCAGACAGGACAGATCGCAAAAGGGCATGGTCACGGCAAATGGGTGGTACGTCACCAAGCACTCGGTCGGGATCTACGGCGGCGAACCGCCGGATCGCCCCTGGCAGTGCGGCAATGATCCTGCCATTCAGGAGGCGATCGATGCCGAGGCCCTGCCCGGGCTCACGGTTGAGGCCGACGGCACGCTCACGGTCGAGGCCTACGTGATCCGCCACGGCAGGAACGGAGAGCCCGAGAGCGGGACCGTCCTGGGCAGGCTCGAAGACGGCAGCAGATGCCTCGCACATGTCGCTGCCGACATGCAGGGGCTCTGTCGCATGGAAGAATGCGAGATGGTAGGCCGGAAGGGAGCGGTGCATTTCTCTCCTGAAAAGGGATTAAACCTGATGAAATTCTGAGGCATTCCCGGAAATTGGCACTTGTGTCCCCCTGGTAAAGTAAGTATATACGCATTCCAGGGAGGAATTGTCGGGACAGGAGGTTGTCGGATCTGAAATTGAATGAACGTGGTGTGTCCTAATTGTCGCTTCTCATAGCCAAACCTTGCGCACGATTTTCACCCATCCCAGCGGAGCATTGCCCCGGGGCCCCTTCTGTAGTAGTATTGCTCCGGCGGTCGAACGTGAAAAACCATGCGCATACATGCTCAACTCCGGGAAGGCAGCTTCCGAAAAGTTCTCCGGAAAGGCCGTCCCCGTCTCCGGATGATTCCATCGACTCGTACGGCTCTGTCCGAATGCCCATCGATTCTCGTACCTATGGTGCGAGACAGGATGCATGCTTGCGGTCTTTGAACGCAAAGCGGCACAAAAGCGGGGATCATAGCCCCGCCCAGAGAGGATGACGATGGATAACAGCTTCCAGATACCGACGCTGCTTCCCTATCTGCAGTTTTCTCCAGGCAGGGCGGCCTTGAAGATCTCCCGCATTCACGAAAACCTTGCTCCTGCCGACCGGCCCAAATTTCCGTTCGTGACAGTCAGCGAATCCGGACCGTTCACCCGCATCCTCGATGCGCAGGTCGTAAGCGACGGCGGCCGGGCCGCAAAGAGGGTTTTCCTTCTCCTCTCAAAGGACGAATACACCTTCAGCGAGGCTTTTCCAGTAACGAACATCACGGTGGACGAGAGCTGGCAGAGGATCTTCCGACCGGACTCAAGCTCGATGGCCTCCTCGAAAGACCGGGCCGGAGAGGGAGGCGGGCTCATGCCGTTTCGCTCCCTGTTCTACTGCAGGGAAAAAGACCTGTTCTTCCACCCGCCCTGTCCCTCCTGCGGCAGCGGCCTCGATCTCTGCCGGGATGACGAGCTCCTCGAGGGAGCGGGCCTGAAAGCCTACTCGTCTTCCCTGAGCCGATACCTCTCCTGCCCTGCATGCCTCGCCAAAGAAGGGTCGTCCCCGTTCTATGCAGCTTCCTCTTCAGGCTCGCAGCCTGCAAAGGTGTTGGGCCCGCTCGAGCTCATCGAAGGCTTCGGAGATCTCCTCGAAAAGGTAAACCCGCCCGATGCCTTCCCTTGTGGCACGTGCGCAGACCGCACGTCCTGCTACGGAAATAGACGGCTCGCCCGATCGAGAATCACCCCCTTCTCGTTCTATCCCTTCTTTCTCGCCATCTGCGAGGCGGCGTCCGCAGGCAGCCTCGATTTCCTTTCCCTGCTCTCGGGTGATCCGGCAAACATGGGATGGGTTCTCATAACGAACGGCCCACATGGGAACGCGGCCGTTACCCTCGAAGGATTCCTCGAGGCTTCCGGCAGCGAGCTCGAAGGGAAGGAGCGGGGCAGTGCAGCGATGCCGACCGACGCGCTTGAGACAAAGGACGAAGAGGCCATCGGCGCTATCCTCGAAGACATCATCAGCACGTATCAGTCCGCGGAGCAGGGGAACCGGTTCGAGAAACAGGAGGCCGTCGAGCAGCCTCCCCGCACCGCTTCTTCCGGGCCGACAGCCGCCGGGAAGCCGGAAGAGCCGGATGAAGACTTTTCCGAAACCGTCATCCTCACCGCCGAGCATACGGCGACCCTGATGCAGGACAAGAGACCGCAGGAAGAGGCCGGCGCTGTGAAGCCTGCACCTTCGGAAGAAATCTCGGAGACCATTATCATCAAGCCCGATTCCGAGGATGGAAAGGAGAATCAAGCCGGGACGGCGACCATGAGCACCCGCCCTGCGCAGACCGAAGAGGAGAAGATCGAGTCCGTGATCATGACCCGGAAGCAGGAAGAAGGGCCTGCAGAAACCGTGATCCTGAGCACCGGCCGCGGGAGAGAGGAGGATGAGGTACCCGAGACGGTCATGCTCGGTCCTTCCAGGACCGCCGAGGAATCACAACCCTCCGGCATCCGGCAGCAGGGGTCGGATGAAGAGATCCCCGAGACGGTCATCCTGTCCCCTGGAGGTGCAGGAAAAGCCGGGCCGGTGGTCCCTTCCCGTGCGCAGGCGTCAGGCAGGGAGGAAAAGAAGAGAGATCCCGTTCATGAGGAGGATTCCCTGGCAGAGACGATCATCCTCACCCCGGGCAAAGACAAGTGAGGTTTATGAGATGAATACGCATCCGTCCGTGAGCGAGCTCGAGCTCAGCATCCGGGAGATATATGCTTCCGACCCGGAAAGGGCGAGGGACGCCATCATGGAATACCTCGAGAGCTGCCTCGGGGAGGTAAGCCTCCAGGGGCGAATCGAAGCGCTCCGCAGCGTACAGGCAAGGCTGAAAGAGCATGAGAAAAAGCAGGTCGGCGGTGACGAGGTCATGGCGGATTTCGTCCGGCTCCTCCTGGGGAGCAAGGCTTCCCATGCGGCCCCATCGTCTCCGGAGACCGTGCAGAGGCTTGTCGCATCCCTCAACACGGTCTTCGATTCCTTGAACGAGCTCATCTCCGTGATGAACGCCACCCTCGGGAGCGCCGGAAGAGGCGAGGAGACCATCAGGGCGGTCATAGGAAGCGATCTCGATTCCGCAAGGACGGGCCAGACCCTCGAAGAATACCTGGGGCAGATCAGGCGCGCCTTCCTCGTCTCCCACAAGGCCTTCCAGGATGCGGCCCGCACGATCGTGGGAAACATACTTGCACAAACAGATCCCGGCAAGATACAATCGAGCCTGGGATCAGGCCTGAAAATAGGCCCGCTCAAGAAGGCGGACGCCTTCGATGCATTTGAAGCAGCATACGGCAAGGTGAAGAGATGGTTCGAATCCCCGCGGTTTGCCGAGGATCTGCTGCGGGAGTTTGAGAGGAGTTGTCAGCGGTCATTCAGTCATAGAGAGGGGAAATTCTGATGGGCTCATTCAAGAACATCCTGTTGCTCTCATGCGTGGTTTTCTGGGCGGCCTCGTGCGCCGCTCCGTCGCCAGCCCGGTGGGAGTATGAAGAAAAGGCCATCAATCTGAGCTTCGAGGCGGACAAGAAGCTCAACGTGCGGGACGGAAAGGCCCACACCCTGTCGGTGTGCGTCTATCAGCTCAAGGATCCCAACGCCTTCAGGCAGCTTGCAGAGGATGCAGACGGCCTCTACAAGCTTCTCGGCTGCAGCAGCTTCGATTCGAGCGTGGTCAATGCCAGGAGGGTCATCGTGAATCCCGGAAAGAGCCTCAAGGTCAGCCTCGACAGGGCGGACGGCGCCAAGTTCGTGGGCATCGTCGCCGGATACTACAACATCGATCGCGACAAGATCGTGAGGCTCTACAAGATCCCCCAGGAGAAGAGAGGGCTCATCAGCAGGCGGATGGTTCCCATGCCGCTCAACGCCGTCATCAAGCTCGGCCCCAAACAGATCGTATCATCCCAGGAGGCATAATTATGGAGAGACCCATCTTCTGGCACCATGGACTCTTCCTCCAGCCCCAGCACTTCCAGCTCTCCGACCGCTATCTCCAGTCGCTCGTCGCACCGGTGTACCGGTTCCTCATGCCCCACCTGTGGGGCGTAAGAAACCTCGAGATCCGGAAGTCCGCCCTCGAGACGAGGACGCTGCAGATTACGGGCGGCGAGCTCGTGTTCCGGGACATGACCCACGTGGTCATACCGGACAATGCAAAGGTGGATGCCAGGAGCTTCGACGAGGACTGGACGGACGGAGGCAGGCCTCTCCTCGTATACCTGGGGATCAAGAGGTGGAACGACCGCGGCGAGAACGTGACCGTCCTCGACGGCTCGAAAGGGATCTCGAAGGCGACGACGAGGTTCGTGGCCCCGTCCGACTTCGAAGAGGTGCCGGACATGCACGAGCAGGGTCCGTCCGCCGAGCTCAAGCGGCTCTTCTACGCGGTGAAGATCTTCTGGGGCACCGAGCAGGACCTCTTCGCCGATTACGAGGTCATCCCGGTCGCCCGGCTCGAGAGGCGGGGCGACGAGATCGTCGTATCCGAGCGGTTCATCCCGCCCTGCATAGCGGTCTCGGCATCTCCCGTGCTGGAGAAGACCGTCAGGGAGATCCGCGACCAGGTCACGGCCCGGGGCCGCCAGCTCGAGCTCTACAAGCGCGACCGGGGAATCCACACTGCCCAGTTCGGAACGCGCGACATGGTCTTTCTCCTGGCCTTGAGATCGCTCAACCGCTCCATCCCGCAGCTCTACCACCTCACCGAGCAGGGCGACATCCACCCCTGGATGCTCTACGGGGTGCTGCGCCAGATCATCGGGGACCTCTCGACCTTTTCCGAGGATGTCATGGTCCTGGGAGAGACCTCTGACGGCAGGGGGGCCCTGCCGGCCTATCTCCACGAGAACCTCTTCGAGTGCTTCGTCCAGGCCCGGGACATGATCACGCGGCTGCTCGACGAGATCACTGCCGGGCCTGAGTATGTGTTCGACCTCCAGTACGACGGAACGTACTATTCGGCCGAGCTTCCCCCCGCGATCTTCGACGGCTCGAACCGCTATTACCTCGTGGTCGAGACGCAGGATGACCAGGGAAAGATCCTCGAGTCCATCGAGACGGCCGCAAAGCTGAGCTCGCGCGAGTCGCTCGCCATCCTCATCGTGCGCGCCCTGCCGGCACTGGGCTTGAGGCACCTGCCGGTTCCGCCCCAGGAGCTTCCGCGCAGGGCGAACGCGAGCTACTTCCAGATAGAACATAACGGCGACCAGTGGACAGGCGTCCAGAAGGGAAAGAACATCGCCCTGTTCTGGGACAGCGCACCCGCCGACCTCAAGGTCGAGCTCATGGTCGTCGGGAGGACATGACAATGCGTCTGAGTGACTGCTTCATCGAACTGATCAGTTATGTGCTCTATTTCAAGAAGACCGTCGACAAGCGCCAGCCGGCCTACGACCAGGTGAGGGCCGAGATCGACCGGCTTCTCCAATCGAGCAGGGACGGCGTGGGCTACGGCGGGATCACCGAAGAGGACTACGACGCGGGCCGCTTTGCCGTGTGCGCCTGGATCGACGAGACCATCATGAATTCCCCCTGGACGCACCGGCAGCTCTGGCTCAAGGAGCCCCTCCAGAGGATCCACTACCAGACAACGAACGCAGGCGAGCTCTTCTTCGACAGGCTCAATGCCTTGGGGCCCCACCAGAAGGATGCGCGGGAGGTCTACTACCTCTGCCTCGCCATGGGGTTCACGGGCCGCTACTGCAACGAGGGAGACAAGTTCCTCATCGACCAGCTTAAGGCCTCGAACCTCAAGGTCCTCACCGGCAGCTCGCTCGGCATCCCCTCGCTCGAGAAGGGCGAGCTCTTCCCCGAGGGCTACCCGGCCGATGCAGGCCCTGCCCCGGAGATGAAAGCGCCCTCAGGATTCCCGCTCTTCAACATCGTGGCAGCCTCGATCCCGGTCGCGCTCTTTGCCGTGCTGTTCTTCATCTACCGGTTTGTCCTCTCCAACATTACGGAAACCCTCTTCAAGGCGGTGCAGTGATGAGCCGCAGCCTCCTGCTCTACGCTTTGATCGCCCTGGGCTGCGTCCTTGGCCTCCTCCTCGTGTTCGGGATCGTCCTGGCCTTTGCGTGGCCCTGGTGGGTGGGGATCTTCCTCGTCATACTGCTCCTGGGGGTCGGCATCGCTGCCGTCATCGTACGCAAGGTCGTGCTCCGCAGGAAGGAGCAGCTCTTCGTTGCCCAGATCATCGAGCAGGACAACGCCTACGTGAAGTCCATGAAGGACGATGAGAAGAAGAACCTCGCCGACATCCAGGACAAGTGGAAAGAGGCGGTGGGAGCGCTCAAGAAGTCCCACCTGAAGAAGTTCGGCAACCCTCTCTATGTCCTGCCGTGGTACATGGTGATCGGTGAAAGCGGCGCGGGAAAGACGACCTCGATCAAGAGCGCGAGGCTCTCCTCGCCCTTTGCGGAGTATACGAAGGTCTCGGGCTTTTCCGGCACCAAGAACTGCGACTGGTGGTTCTTCGAGCAGGCCATCATCATCGACACCGCAGGCAGATACGCCATCCCGGTCGATGAAGGAAGGGACAAGGACGAGTGGCAGAAGTTCGTGGCTCTCCTCGCCAAATACCGCAAGCGAGAGCCGCTTAACGGCCTCGTGGTGGCCGTGGCCACGGACAAGCTCCTCCAGTCGAGGCCCGAGCTCATCGAAGAGGACGGCCGGAACATCCGAAGACGGATCGACGAGCTCATGCGCGGTCTCGGGAGCAGGTTCCCGATCTACGTGCTCGTCACCAAGTGCGACCTCATCCAGGGCATGACCCAGTTCTGCAGCGAGCTTTCCGAGGCGAACCAGCAGCAGGCCTTCGGCATGATCAACCACACCATGAAGGCCGACCCCGAGGCCTTCCTGAAGAGCGGGATGCATACCCTGTCCGAGCGGCTGAGGAACATCCGCCTCCTCCAGCTCCACAAGTCAGACCCGAGATATCTCGACCCGGCGCTCCTGCTCTTCCCCGAAGAGTTTTCGAAGCTCGAGGAAGGGCTTACAGCTTTCATGAAAGCGGCCTTTAAGGAAAACCCCTACCAGGAGAGCCCGCTCCTGCGCGGCCTCTACTTCAGCTCGGGCAAGCAGGAGGGAAGCCCGTACTCCCACTTCCTTAAAAACCTGGGACTCATCGAGGAGCGGGACGTCCTTCCCGGAACCAACAAGGGCCTCTTCCTCCACGACTTCTTCGCAAAGATCCTCCCCCGGGAGAGGCACCTCTTCGCCCCGACCCAGCGGGCCATCGAGTGGACGAGGCTCACGAGAAATCTCGGCCTGCTCTCGTGGCTCCTCATCTCGATCGCCCTGTGCGGGCTGCTCAGCTTCTCGTTCGTGAAGAACATCTCCATCATCCGGTCCGTGCCCAGAGAGGCACCGGTCCTCAAAGGAAATCTCCTGAGTGATGTGAGCATGCTCGAAGACTACCGCAGGGGCATCGTCAAGGTCGTGGACGGTAACAGGGGCTGGTGGATACCGAGATTCGGCCTCTCCAAGAGCCGGGACATCGAGGGGAGGCTCAAGGAGAACTACTGCAGGCTCGTGGAGCAGGGCATCGTCTCGTCCATGGACAGGAAGATCAACCAGGACATCGCCGTGATCTCTCCGACGACGTCCGATTCAGCCTATGCCCTGTATGCCATCCACCTCGTGAGGAGGATCAACCTCATCAGCGAGCGCATCAGGGGAGCGGGCTACGATGAGCTTAAAGCAAAACCGCAGCCGTCGTACCTGGCGTTCGTCCCTGCGGCGGGTGGTTCGGCGGCGCCCGAGACGGTGAAGAGCTTTGCGAACCTCTACCTGTTCCGTCTCGTCTGGGACGAGGATACCGAGAGCTTGAGAAGGGAAATGAAGAACCTGAAGGCAGCGCTCGCGAGCACCCTTGACAGGAGGAGGGGCGACTTCAGATGGGTCGCGGTCTGCGCGAGCGAGAGCTCGCCGCTGCCCGGCGCTTCCTTGAAGGAGTTCTGGGGCGGGAGCATCGATCTTCCCGATGAGCCGCTCGTTCCCGGCGCCTTCACCCTCGAGGGAAAGAAGAGGGTGGAGGCGATCTTCGAAGAGATCTGCACGGCGCTGGGCGACGCCCAGGCCGTCAATGCCCGGAAGCCGGCGTTCCAGGCATGGTACAGGCAGAATTACCTGGCTGCCTGGGAAAACTTCGCGCGCTCCTTCCCGAAGGGCATGGAGAGGCTCCGGGGCAAGATGGAGTGGGATCAGGCGGCCTCGAAAATGGGAACCCGCGAGGGTCCGTACTTCTCCCTGCTCAGGCGCATGGAGTCCGAGCTCGGTCCGTATGATTCGGGAGAGGTTCCCGCGTGGCTCGCCCTGGTGAAGACCTTCAACTCCATCGCGGACCAGGCGGCTGTCGCGGGCGCTGCAGGAGGCGGATCGCTGCTGAACAAGGTCGCCGAGACCGGCACCAGGATCAAGGGAAAGCTCTCCGGCTCCGAAGGGGCGGCAGACGCAGCCGAAGCCCGGCTCAAAGAGATCAAGGCATTTTCCGCCTACATGGCCTCCCTCGCCGATGCGAACTCCTCCCTGAAGGGATCGAGGCTTGCCATCTTCCAGGCTGCAACAGCCACCTTCACGGGCGGCCAGGCGGATTCCACCCCGTTCCTCAAGGCCAACGGCGCCCTCCTTGCCCTGAAGTCCGGCGGCCTTGCCCCCGGTGAAGGCCTGTGGCAGCTCATGTCCGGCCCGCTCGATTTCCTCTGGGCCTATGCCTGCCAGGAGACGGCCTGCCATCTCCAGGACCTCTGGGTCAAGGAGGTGCTCACGCAAGTCCAGGGCATCACCGATCCCACGCAGATAAGCGCCATCCTCGGGGGCCCGCAGGGCATCGGATCGAGGTTCATGCAGGGGCCGGCAGCACCCTTCCTGAACAGGAGCTTGAGCGGGTATTCTCCGAAGGAGGTCATGGGCAGAAAGGTCGCCTTCGAAGCGGGCTTCCTCTCCTTCTCGGCCAGGGCCGGCAAGCCGGTCCAGTCGAACTTCATCATCACCATCACCGGCCTTCCCACGGATGCGAATGCGGATGCGGCGATCAAGCCCCATGCCACGCGCCTCGAGATAGGCTGCGGCAACGAGATGGTCACGATCGAAAACCTGAACTACCCCGTGCGCAAGACGGTCAACTATTCGCCTCAGATGTGCGGGACCACCGTGCTCACCATCGAGGTGGGCAACACGACGCTGACGAGGCAGTACGAGGGCAACCTCGGCTTCTCGAAGTTCCTGAGCGAGTTCCCGTCGGGCCAGCACACCTTCGTGCCGGGCGATTTCCCCGGCCAGGCTGCGAGCCTGAAGCGGATGGGCATCAGGTACATCAAGGTGAACTACCGGTTCGACGGCAACGCCCGGGAGGCGGCGGGGCTGTTTTCGCAGGGCCTGGGCAGAGCGCCGGAGAAGATCGTTTCGTGCTGGGGCCAGTAAAGACCAGCCAGGTCTGGGCCTGGGGTGCAGCAGGCAAGCACCCCGTTGCCAGGGACTACATCAGCATCGGGAGCCGGTCACCCGTGCTCGGGGCGTTTATGAACTGGGTCGAATCGGGATATTCGAAGCTCACGGCAAGGCCGGTGCAGGCCTGCTCATACAGGTTCTGGGCCAGGGGAGCAAGGCGCCAGGACCTCGTGTGCGGCCTCCTTCGAGACAGCAGCGACGCGATCGGCAGGGCCTTTCCCTTCCTCGTCCTGGGAACGGGCCCCCTTACAGGGTGGGAGGAGACGTGGGAACTTCTCCCGTATGTGCTCGAAGGGATCTGGGCCCGGATGGAGTATCTCACGAACAAGAGGGCGTACGATCTCGGCTCCCTCGAGAGAGACGTCGCATTGCTTCCGCACCCGACCCTGTTCCAGGGTGCGGGCACATCGCCGAAGCAAGCGATTGAAGGTGAGCTGAAGCCCTTATTGAACGCCGCCGAGTGCTATCTTCCCCTAGAAGGCAGGGACAACGAAGACCCTGCAGATGCCCTCTCGCTGTGGCACGACCGCATAAAGGCCTCCATCGCCGAGGCCCCCAATGCAATATTCATGGGGGGCCTCCCCGACCGCACGCATCTCGCGCTGTACAGGAGGCCGCTTAACTCCGACGACTTTGTCCGGCTGTGGTCGCTCTAGCCGGAAATGCCTCATAGATGGCATGGATGCAGGTTTTTTATTGTGTTTCTCCGGGTCTTGTGGTTTGGTAAGGCATAAAGGGGCAAAGAGGTTTTCCGTGCTATGGATTTGAGGGGCTTGATTAGGGAAGGAAGGCTTTCAGAAGCCAGGGCCGCCCTCGTGGAAAAGGTGAAGTCCGCGCCTGCGGATACCGGCTCGAGAACACTCCTGTTCCAGGTGCTCGTCCTGCTTGGAGAGTGGGACAAGGCCAGATCACACCTCGACATGATCTCGACTCAGGACCCCGGGCTCCTGAGCGGCGTCCAGGTATTCAACCAGCTCATCGCCGCCGAGAAGGAGCGTGAGGCGGTTTTCGATCTCGAGAAATCCCCCTCGTTCCTGCCCGAGACGCCGGGCTACTTCGAAACCTACTACGGCGCTGTCAAAAGGCTTTTCGCGAATGACATCAAGGGCGCGGACAGGCTCTTTTCCGAGGCGGCAGGCGATATCCCGTCCGTCAAGGGCACGGTCAACGGAGACACGTTCCTGGGCTTTTCCGATACCGACAGCGTGCTGTCGCCGTTCCTGGAGGCCTTTGTCCACGACCGCTACGTATGGGTCCCCATCGCTTCCATCCGCGAGCTCACCGTCACGCAGCCCAAAACGCTCACCGACCTCATCTGGATCCAGGCCAACATCACCACCTGGGAGGGGATGACCGTGGGCTGTTTCCTGCCCGTGCTCTATCCCGGCTCCTGCTCCCATGAGAACGAACAGATCAAGCTCGGCCGCATGGCCGACTGGATATCTCTCGGCGGGTCGCACTATCGCGGCGCAGGCCAGCACGTCTACAGCATCGGGAAAAAGGAGATGGCCGTTCTGGAAGTCCGCGAGGTCGTGTTCACCTATCAGGGTCTCAATAAGCAAGAGAGAGGTCTTAAGCAATGATCGACATCGAATCTATCACGGCTCCCATCGAAGGCGACAACCCGGCAGGTGAGGATCTGCGCTATACCGGGGTTTATGATGCCATCAAGGAGGCGAGGAGGGCGGATGACTCGCTTTCCCGGGGAGACTGGGAGCGCGAGGTCAAGGCATCGGACTGGAACGAGGTCATCAAGCTCTCCGTTACTGCGCTCTCTTCGAAGACCAAGGACCTGCAGATCGCTGCGTGGCTGACCGAGGCCCTCGTGAAGAAACAGGGGTTCGAAGGGCTCGCCGCCGGCCTTAAGATCATCAATGCCTTCCTCCGGCTTTACTGGGAGAATCTCTACCCCCGGATGGAGGACGGCGATCTCGAATACCGGGTAGGAACCCTCGAGTTCCTCAACGACAAGCTGTGGACCTCCGTCAAGGACGTCCCCCTGACTGACCCGGACAGGACAGCCGGCTTTTCCTGGCTGAAGTGGCAGGAATCCCGCAAGGTGGGCTTCGAGAAAGATATTCTCAACCAGTACGGCGACGTGGACGAAGGCAAGAAGCGGGCCAGGGACGAGCTCATTGCCGAGGGCAAGATCACGGGTGAGGAGTTCGATTCCGGAGTCGCCGCATCGTCGAAGGACTTCTACGAAAAGTGCTCGGCCCTAGTGAAGGCATGCTTAGAAGAGTTCACGAAGATGGATTCCCTCGTCGACGAAAAATTCGGCAAGGATGCACCGAGGCTCTCCGAGCTCAAAGCCGCCATCGAGGACTGCGACCAGCTCGTCTCCCGCATCCTCAAGGACAAGCGGCAGCAGGAGCCGGATGTCGCTCCGGTGACTTCCGACATGGAGGTGCAGATGCAGCCCGGCACACAGAGCTTCGCAGCAGATGCGGCAGGCAGGGACGTCCCTGTCCAGGCGGCCGGGTCTGCAGGAATGGGGGCGAATTCCAGGATGATCCCGGTACTCTCGGCCGAAGACCAGGGGGCGGTCGAGCAGGCGCTCTGGGAAGAAGCGCTTCAGATCGTGCAGAAGTCTGGCATCAGGCAGGCCTTTGAGGTACTGAGCAGCGCAGCCAACAGCGCCCCTTCCATCAGGCAGCAGAACCGCTACCGGCTTCTCATCGGGAAGCTCTGCCTCAAGGTGAGCCGTCCAGACCTCGCCAGGCCGATCATAGAGGGGCTCTACAACCTCATCGGCGAGCTGGGTCTCGAGAAGTGGGAATCCCCGGTGTGGATTGCCGAGGTCATCGATGCGTACTACCAGTGCCTGACCTCGGACGGCGCATCGGATGAAGACAGGTACAAGGCGCAGACCGAGCTTTTCCAGAAGCTCTGTACCAGGGATATAACCAAAGCCATGGTGTATAAGGTCTCTTAAAGCAGGCGACACGTAAAAAGGAGGATACGGTATGGCCAAGAAGGAGAGCACGCAGCACAAGCTGGACCGGGTGAGGGCGCCGCGGGTCCAGATAACCTACGATGTGGAGATAGGCGACACCATCGAGATGAAGGAGATCCCTTTCGTGGTGGGCGTCATGGGCGACTTCTCCGGGAATCCGGAAGAGCCTCTGCCCAAGATGAAGGACAGGAAGTTCGTCGAGATCGACCGGGACAACTTCAACAAGGTCCTCGAAGGCATGAAGCCGAGGGTCGCCTTCAGGGTCGACAACAAGCTCAGCGGCGACGACACCAAGCTGGCTGTCGAATTGAAGTTCAAGTCCATGGACGATTTCCATCCCGAGAACATCGTGCAGCAGATCGACCCCTTGCGCAAGCTTGCCGAGACGAGGAAGAAGCTCTCTGATCTCCTGGGCAAGCTCGACGGCAACGACAAGCTCGAAGAGCTCCTCCAGGAAGTGATTTCGAGCACCGAGTCGATCGAGAAGCTGGGAGCCGAGGCCGGGATCAACAAGCCCGGAAAAGAATAAAGGGGGAGACATATGGCTGATAAGGAAAAACAGACTCAGACACAGTCAGCCCAGGCGGTCGTCGAGGAGGGGAGCCTTCTTGACAAGATCATCGGTGAAGGCCGCATGGCCCGCAACGAGGCCCAGAAGTCGCGGGCAAGGGATCTGATCAGCGAGTTCGTGGGCCAGATCATGGAAGGCGCCATGACGGTCTCGAAGGATACCGAGGCCATGATCAACGCACGCATCGCCCAGATCGACAAGCTCATCTCCGACCAGCTGGGCGAGGTCATGCACCATCCCGACTTGCAGAAGCTCGAGGCATCGTGGAGAGGGCTCGCATACCTCGTGAACCAGAGCGAGACCGGCGAGAGCCTCAAGATCAAGGTCATGAACGTGAACAAGAAGGACCTCCTCAAAGACATGGAGAAGGCGAGCGAGTTCGATCAGTCCGCCCTGTTCAAGAAGGTCTACGAGGAGGAGTACGGCATGTTCGGCGGTGCCCCGTTCGGAGCGCTCATCGGCGACTATGAATTCGGCAACCATCCCCAGGATATCGCCCTCCTCGAAAAGGTCTCCCAGGTGGCGGCTGCAGCCCATGCACCGTTCATCTCCGGCGCATCCGCCAAGATGTTCAACCTCGACAGCTTCGACGAGCTCGGCGCTCCGCGCGACCTGGCCAAGATCTTCTCCACCGCGGATTACGCCAAGTGGAAGTCGTTCCGTGAGTCCGAGGACTCCCGCTATGTCGCGCTCACACTCCCCCACGTCCTCATGCGGCTCCCGTACGGCAGGGAGAACGTTCCGGTCGAATCCTTCGACTTCGAGGAGAGCGTGGACGGCACGGACAGCTCCAAGTATCTCTGGGGCAACGCAGCCTTCGCGCTCGGCGCACGGCTCACCGACGCCTTCGCGAAATACCACTGGTGCGCAGCCATCAGGGGGGTCGAGGGCGGCGGACTCGTGCAGGGGCTGCCGGTCCATACCTTCAAGACGGACGAGGGCGATGTGGCCCTGAAGTGCCCGACCGAGATCGCCATCACCGACCGCAGGGAAAAGGAGCTCGCGGACCTTGGCTTCGTGCCGCTCGTCCACTGCAAGGGCACCGACTATGCGGCGTTCTTCAGCACCCAGAGCGCGAACAAGGCCAAGCTCTTCGATTCGGATGCAGCCAATGCCAATGCCAGGCTCTCCTCGCAGCTCCAGTACATCATGGCGGTCTCCCGGTTCGCCCACTACCTGAAGTCGATGATGCGCGATAAGATCGGCAGCTTCATGACCCGCAGGGACGCGGAAGACTTCCTGAACCGCTGGATCAGTAACTACGTGCTCCTCGACGACAATGCCGGCCAGGAGGCAAAGGCGAAGCTGCCCTTGCGGGAAGCCCGCATCGACGTGAGCGAGGTCCCGGGCAAGGCAGGGGCGTACCGGGCAGTGGCCTTCCTCAAGCCGCACTACCAGCTCGATGAGCTCTCGGTCTCTCTGCGGCTCGTGGCGGAGCTCCCGCCCCCGGCCAAGGGTTAGGCGTATTCCGGGCGGGGCCTGTCCGATTCAGGCCCCGCCCGATGTGAACAGGTGTATTAACGACAAAATGACGGTTTCATATCAGATGGATAAAAGGGAGGAAGCATACCATGGCATTTGACGCTTTTCTAAAGATCGAAGGGATCCCCGGAGAGAGCACTGACGACAAGCACAAGGACTGGATAGAGATCCTGTCGTTCTCCCATGGCCTGTCCCAGGCTGCATCCGGATCACGGAGCAGCGGCGGGTCGGCCACGGCCGAGCGGTGCAACCACAGTGATTTCTCAATCGTGAAGACACTGGACAAGGCCTCGCCCAAGCTGGCCCTGTTCTGCTGCAACGGGAGCCATATAAACTCCGTGACCATCGAGCTGTGCCGGGCAGGTGGAGACAAGCAGAAATACATGGAATACAAGCTCTCCGACGTCATCGTCTCATCGGTTCGGCCCGGAGGAAGCGCCAGTGGAGGCGAGACCCTGCCCCTTGAGGAGGTCAGCTTCAACTACGGCAAGATCGAGTGGACATACACCGAGATGGACAAGCAGAGCGGCAAGCCCAAGGGAAACGTCAAGGCGAACTGGGACCTGAAGGCCAACAAGGGCAGCTGACCTTAAGCACGAGAGGGAATGAGAGATCAGGGCCACGATCCGAACTTGAGGGCATCGGTCCTGGACAGGCTTGTGGATGAAAACCCCGGGGTTTCCTACGAGCCTGTCCAGTATCAGCTCACCGGAGTGGAGCAGATCAAGGCCGCCGTGGTGAGAGACCTCGAGAACCTCCTCAACACCAGGCGGACGGTCGATCTTCTCGAGGAGGGTTTCAGCGAGCTCAGCCGGTCTCTCTACATATACGGCATCGGGGATTTTACCTCGCAGAACCCCAAGAGCCTCTCCGTCCAGAAGCAGCTCAAGGCCGACGTGGAAAAGACCATTGAGCTCTTCGAGCCGAGGCTCAGGGACGTGAGGGTCAAGCTCGAAGCGGACTCGGACAGCGTCCAGAGCGTGCGCTTCCGCATCAATGCCCTGCTCGTGATGGAGCCCGAGGCCGAGCCGGTGAGCTTCGACACATACTTTGACGTGAACCGCGGCGAGTACGTCATATCGAAGTAGAGCAAGGAATCACCCATGGATGACAACCTTCTCCACTACTACGAACGTGAGCTTACCTACATCAGGGAGCTGGGTGCCGAGTTCGCGAGAAAGTACCCGAAGATAGCGGGTCGCCTTCTGCTCGAAAAGGACAAGTGCGAAGATCCCCACACCGAGAGGCTCCTCGAGGCCTTTGCCTTCCTGAGCGCCCGCATCCACAAGAAGATCGACGACAATCTGCCTGAGATCACCGAATCCCTGCTCGGCATCATCTATCCCCACTACTTAAGCCCCATCCCCTCGATGTCCATCGTGAGGTTCGAGCCCGTGAAGCAGGGCATGCCACCAGCCGGCTACCACATACCCAAGGGAACGGTTCTCTACTCGAAGCCAGTCGGCGGCACGGCCTGCCGGTTCTCCACTTCCTATCCCGTCACCCTATGGCCCATCGAGGTGGTCTCTGCCGGTCTTGCAGACCCTGCGAAGCAGGTGGCCGGCGCCGTGAAGGCCCTGACCATCGAGCTCAAAAGCACGGGCGGGTCGAGCCTCTCGGCTCTCCAGGAGCTGCGCTTTTTCCTCAACGGCCAGCACCAGCACATCTTTCACCTCTATGAGCTCATCTTCAACAATGTCTGCCGCGTGGAGATCAACATCAAGGCCGAATCCGGAAAAACCGAGACCGTAACCCTCGATCCCGATACGATCCTCCCGGTCGGATTCAGGGACGAAGAGATCATGCTTCCCTATCCGAAGCGGTCGTTCCCGGGCTATATCCTCCTGTTCGAGTACTTCTGCTTCCCGGAGAAGTTCCTCTTCTTCGACATACAGGGGCTCAACAGGCTCGGGAAGCAGGTCACAGGGGACGCCATGGAGATCGTCCTCTATCTCGACAGGGCCCCGAAGCCCGATCTCGTAGTGACCAGGGACACCTTCTGCCTGGGTGCGGCCCCCGTGATCAATCTCTTCGAGCGCGTGGCAGAACCTATCCGCGTCAGCAAGGAAAAGACCGAGTACCGGGTGATCCCGGACATACGCAGGCAGACGGCGAACGAGATCTACCAGATCGAGAAGGTGGTCTCGGCGGCAGGGGCGGACGGCAGGGAAGGGAGCGAATACCGGCCCTTCTACTCCATCAGGCACCACCTCGAAGACAGCGATGCGAGGAAGAAAAGGGTCTTCTGGCACATGGAGCGGCGGCCTTCAGAGAAAAAAGGCGATGGCGGCACCGAGGTCTACCTCTCGTTCGCCGATCTCGACTTCCGTCCGGCCGACCCCGGGGCTGAGATCGTCACCGCATACCTCACGTGCACGAACCGCGACCTGCCCTCCCGCCTTCCGTTCGGAGACCCCGCGGGAGATTTCGACATCGAGGCGGCAGGTCAGATAGCCCGCATCAGCTCTCTCATAAAGCCCACTCCCACACGGAGGCCGTCCCTGGGAGGAGCGCTCCAGTGGCAGCTCATCTCCCACCTCTCGCTCAACTACCTCTCCATCGTGGAGGGCGGAGAGGAGGGGCTCAAGGAGATCCTCAAGCTCTACGACTTCGAGAACACGCCCTCGACCAGGCAGCAGATAGCAGGAATCGTCAAGGTGTCTTCGGAGCACATCACGCGGCGCATGGGCAGGTCGTTCTGCCGGGGCGTGCACGTCACGATCCAGTTTGATGAGGACAAGTACGTGGGATCGGGCCTCTTTCTGTTTGCGAGCGTCCTCGAGAGATTCCTGGCTCAGTACGTATCGGTGAACTCGTTCACCCAGCTGGAGGCAAAGGTCATCCAGCGGCCGGAGGTTCTGAAGAAATGGCCGCCAAGAAGCGGGAATCGGATACTCATTTGAAGGACCGGCTCTTTAGCGAGTTTTACCGGTTCTCGTTCTTCCAGGCAGTGAGCCTGATCGAGGCGCTCTACCCCGACAGGGACGCCCTGGGCAGGAGCCTCGTGCCCACCCACGAAGCGGTCCGGTTCAGGGTCGAGCCCGGCTTTTCCTTTCCGCCGAGCGACCTCTCGTCGCTCGAGGTTCCGGACGACGGCAGGCCCATCGAGATGGGCGTCTCCTTCATGGGGCTGATCGGTCCTTCCGGTGTGCTTCCCCGCTGGTACAATGCCCTGGCAGCGGAGAGGAACAGACAGAAGGACTTCGCGGCATCCTCGTTTTTCGATATCTTCCACCACCGCCTCATCTCTCTCTTCTACCTCGCTTGGAAGAAGGGCCGCCTGCCGGAGAACTATACGAGCGGCGAGGACGACCGCCTCTCTTCCTACCTGCTGAGCCTGTCGGGCCTCGGGACAAAGGGGCTGGCCCGCATGATCGGCCTGCCCAAGGAAGCCCTCGCCTTTTATACCGGCCTCCTCTCGAAGCAGGCGCCTTCTGCGGCAGCTATCGAGGCGACGGTGGCGTACCTGTCCGGAACCGATGTCCGGGTGGAGCAGTTCGTCGAGAGGGACATCGATCTCGACGAGGAAGACCGCACGAGCCTGGGGATGAGAAACGCTTCCCTGGGCGTCGACACCATCTGCGGGACCTGCATCAAGGACTGCCAGAGCACGTTCCGGATAGAGCTCGGTCCCATGGGCTACGATGAGTTCAGGAGGTTCCTGCCCGGAAGCGGCGACCTCATCCGCCCCATCTTCTTCCTCGTTAAGTACATGGTGGGCATGGAATTCGAGTTCGACATCCGCATAACCCTCAGGAAGGACGAGGTGCCCGCCTGCGAGCTCGGCAAAAAGGAATGGCAGCTGGGCCGGTCCACCTGGCTGAAATTGCCCCGGCACGGGCTTCATGAGGACGTCTCCATCATCGTGGAGGAAGCAGACGCCATGGGAGGCTTCAATGCGTCCGGAAAGGTCGGGACAGCCGGGACTCCAGTTCACTAGGCTAGATATTATGAAAAAAACATACACCAAGCCGGCTGCACGGTCATTCCCTTAGAAGGCGCGTAGGCGTCAACTTTAGAGAGGTGGGCACTGATTTGAAAAGCTTGAGGAATGAC
Source organism: Deltaproteobacteria bacterium (assembly GCA_029547185.1). GTDB lineage: Bacteria > Desulfobacterota > Desulfomonilia > UBA1062 > UBA1062 > Phosphitivorax. The sequence continues at coordinate 54,415 of JAKPPU010000032.1, forward strand.
AGAGGAGAAAACGGGAATAACAGGGGAGAAAACGAGGATGACTGTGCGAGGTATCCTGTAAATTTGGCAAAGTGTTTTGCATCAAACTCCATGGACTGAAAGGAGCATCCGTAATATGGCTGTAAGCAATCTGAAGACCCTCATCGGCAAGCTGAACACCACCTGCAGGAGCGCCCTCGAATCTGCTGCCGGGCTGTGCATGTCGCACACCCACTACGAGGTGGACCTCGAGCACTTCCTCCTCAAGCTCATGGACCTGCAAGACACGGATCTCCGCAAGATCCTCCGCTTCTTCGAGATCAACCCGGACCGACTGACCGCAGACCTTGCCCGAGCGCTCGAAGGGTTCAAGACCGGAAACGCGCGCACGCCCGTGTTCTCGCCCCAGATACCGAAGATGATCCAGGAGGCGTGGATGCTCGCCTCCATCGACTATCAGGCCGACAGCATCCGTTCGGGCCACATCATCCTCTCGCTCCTGAGCGATGACCAGACGGCACGGATGCTCCTGTCCGAGGCAGACTCTCTCAGGAAGATCAAGGTCGACACCCTCCACGAGAGCCTCCTCGACATCGTGAAGGGATCGGCCGAGGATGAGAGCGCCGCTGTGCAGGCGGACCGCGAGCCGGGAGCACCGGGCGAGGCAAAGCCCGTCGGCACGAAGGCCCTCGACCAGTTCACCATCAACCTCACCGACCAGGCCAGGAAGGGCAGGATCGACCCGGTCCTGGGCCGCGATTTCGAGATCCGGCAGATGATCGACATCCTCATCCGCCGCAGGCAGAACAACCCCATCCTCACCGGTGAGGCGGGCGTGGGCAAGACGGCCGTCGTGGAAGGCTTCGCCATGCGGGTGGCCGAGGGAGACGTGCCGCCGGCGCTTCAGGGCGTGGAGATCCGGTCGCTCGACCTGGGCCTCCTCCAGGCAGGGGCAGGGGTCAAGGGTGAGTTCGAGAACCGGCTCAAGTCGGTCATAGGCGAGGTGAAGGCATCGCCTGTGCCCATCATCCTCTTCATCGACGAGGCGCACACCCTCATCGGAGCAGGAGGCTCCGCCGGGATGGGAGACGCCGCGAACCTGCTCAAGCCGGCGCTTGCCCGGGGCGAGCTCCGCACCATCGCCGCCACCACCTGGGCTGAATACAAGAAATACTTCGAGAAGGACGCGGCCCTGGCCCGCAGGTTCCAGGTCGTGAAGGTCGAGGAGCCGGACGAGCAGAAGGCCCTTGTCATGATGCGGGGCATCGCATCGTTCCTCGAGAACCACCACAAGGTCATGATAACGGACGAGGCGCTCGAGAGCACGGTGAGGCTCTCCCACCGCTACATCTCGGGCAGGCAGCTCCCGGACAAGGCAGTGAGCGTGCTCGACACCGCGTGCGCCCGGGTGGCCATCGGCCTGACCACGAGCCCGCCCGCGATCGAAGAGGCAGTAAGGCGGATCAACCACATCAGGAGCGAGCTCAAGGCCCTCGCTAAGGAAACCCTCGTGGGCATCGACCACTCCGAGAAGGTGAAGACCCTCGAAAAGGAGCAGAAAGAGACCGAGGCGAGGCTCGAGGCACTCAATAAAAAGTGGAAGACGGTCATGGAAGCCGCGAACAGGATCATCGCCGTCCGCAGGGAGATCCACGACCTTCATGAATCGGACCTGAAGAGCAAGGACCTTGTAAAGAAGCAGAAGGAACTGAAGAGTCTGGAGAAGGAGCTCGAAAAGGCACAGGGCGACGAGCCCCTCGTCCAGGTGGCGGTCGACTCACAGACCATCTCTGAGGTGATCGCGGGCTGGACCGGCATCCCCGTGGGCAACATGATGGCCGACGAGATCGAGACCGTGCTCAGCATGGACAAGCTCCTCAAGGAGCGCATCATCGGCCAGGACCACGCGCTCGAAGCGGTGGCGCAGATGATCCAGACCGCCCATGCCGGCATCGAAGACCCGTCGAAGCCCACGGCCGTCTTCATGTTCGTGGGGCCTTCCGGCGTGGGCAAGACCGAGACCGCGCTCGCGCTGTCCGAACTGCTCTACGGCGGAGAGGAGAACGTGATCACCATCAACATGTCGGAGTACCAGGAGGCCCACACCGTATCGAGCCTGAAGGGATCGCCTCCGGGCTACGTGGGATACGGCGAAGGCGGCGTGCTCACCGAGGCGGTGAGACGCAGGCCCTACAGCGTGGTGCTCCTCGACGAGGTCGAGAAGGCCCACCCCGATGTCATGGAGATGTTCTTCCAGGTCTTCGACAAGGGCCGGATGGAAGACGGCGAGGGAAGGGAGATCGACTTCAGGAACACGCTCATCATCCTCACGTCGAACATCGGCACCGACCTCATCATGAAGGCCTGCGCCGACCCGGAGACCAGGCCCGATCCCGGGGCGCTTGCCGAGATGCTGCGCACCGACCTGCTCAAGCACTTCAAGCCCGCATTCCTCGGCCGGCTCAAGGTGATCCCGTACTATCCCATCACGGACGAGATCATGAAGCTCATCGTCAGGCTCAAGCTCAACCGCATCAAGAAGCGCATGATAGAGAACCGCAGGTGCGAATTCGAGTTCGGAGACGAGGTCGTGAACTCGATCGCGAGCCGGTGCACCGAGGTTGACAGCGGCGCGCGCAACGCCGACCACATCATGACCAACACGCTCCTGCCCGAGATGTCGCGCGAGATCCTCACCCGCATGGCGAAAGGCGAGCAGATAAAGAAGGTAAAGGTATCGGTGGACGGCAGCGGCTTCAGGTTCGACATCAAATGACGCCTGACGAGCTACCGGCGAGTCACATGAGAATGACAGGAGGAACATAAATGGCGAATGTTTATCTGTGCGGTCACGGGCAGTGGAAGACCAAAGGAGAGGCAAAGATCTTCACCGTTTTGCCCAAGGGTACGACCCTCAAGGTGTATGTCCCCGTGGGCCGTTTCCTGGGTGTTCCGGATGCGATGGCGATCATCCGCGGTGACGAGGGGGCAATGGGGCCTGATCAGGTTTTCGGGCCGTACCAGAGCTGCCCTGACACCAGCCTCTTCCCGGCGGTCGAGTTCCAGGGACAGTTCCAGGCTGTCGTGAACACCGCAGGAGGCCAGCTCTACATGGTCATGGCCGAGACAAAGCTTTCGGCGCTCCTCAACCAGTTTGCCGGAAACGACATCTTCTGGATAGCCTGCCGCGGGCACAACCTGGACCGGCAGCTCAAGGTCGTGGATAACTTCCCTAGGGTTGCCTGGAAGGGATAGCTGCTGGACAGCAGGAACCTGGACAAATACCCGGACAAGTGCAGGCAATGCCGGGGCTGCATCGAGTGCACCGAAGAATACTGCATCTTCAACTCCCACGGAGACCCCGAGGACTGCTTCATGGAGAAGTGCTCCTACTGCACCCAGTTCCTGAGGATACAGAGGCTCTTCCTGGGCAATGTCGGGTGAAAAAGAGCTTGGGGCAGGCTCCAGCGGATACGGCAATGCCGCTCTCCTGAGCTTTCACGTTCGCCGGAAACAGTGGTCTGCGGGTAATCCAGGAATATTATCTTATCCAAGGGAGGCCATTTCCAAAGAAACTCAGCGCCCTGCCCGGTGTCGCCGCAATCTACCGGGCTCTTGCGGGCACGGGCTTTAGCTTTGTACTGCAGGCCTTCATCCGCCGGTGATGAGCACGTCATGCGGAATAGACCGGCACATTCTCAAGGGGAACGATGAAGATCAAATCCTTTGAGTTTAATCTCAGAGAGTTGGCCGGATCCACGGGCGACTTCGGTACACTCTTTCCTCTGGCGATCGGCTATATCGTTGTCTGCGGTCTCAATCCGGCAGGATTTCTGGTGATGATGGGTCTGGCAAACATCGTAACCGGCCTTGTGTACCGGCTTCCCATGCCCATCGAGCCTATGAAGGCGCTTGCTGTCGTTGCCATTGCCCAGCACTGGTCGCCTTCGATGGTCTACGCCTCCGGATTTGCGATGGGCGTCATATGGCTGGTCTTCGCCGTGACCGGCGTCATCGGGTGGATTGCGCGGGTAACACCTGATTCCGTCATCCGTGGAATCCAGGTTGCACTGGGAATCCTCCTCGCTGTCGAAGCTTTCAAAATGATATCCACGTGGTGGGCGATCGGGATCGCCTCCATCTTCATCGTCATGCTGCTGCGGCAGAACCGTTATGCCCCTGCTGCCATCGTCCTGATGGTTCTTGGCGTAACCATCATGTTCATTAAGGGACAGTTCCAGCACGTCAGCCCTCCGGCATTCAGGCTTCCGACCCTTACCGGCTTCAGCCTTGAGGAAGTCTGGCAGACACTTCTCCTGGCCGGCTTTGCCCAGATTCCATTGACGGTTACCAACGCAACCATCGCCACCTCTTCACTGATTAAAACCTACTGGCCGGATAAGCCTGTAAGCGTGAGGCGGCTCTCTTGGAGTCAGGGTGTCATGAATGTGATCCTCCCTTTTTTCGGGGGCATGCCGTTGTGCCATGGGGCCGGCGGCTTGGCCGGACAGTACTATTTCGGCGCACGGACAGGCGGGACGAATATAATAGAAGGATTGATAGAAATCTCTCTGGGGCTGTTTCTGGCTCATTCCATCGCCGGACTGTTCACTGTTTTCCCCATGGCCATTATCGGCGCCATGATGTTTCTCGTCGGAACGGAGCTTGCCAAGTTCGCCAAAGGTATTCGGTTGAGCAGCGATCTCTTCCCCATGGGCATGACCATCGCCGTTTCATTGGCTGCCAACATGGCTTACGGCTTCCTGGCCGGGCTCATTGTCTACCACCTGACCCGATTTATTCGGAAGAAAGGTTATTGCACGTGCCTCGGGACGGTGATCTGAAACGCATCACAGTCCGGGGCTTGTAAAAGCCGTATCAGACCGGTGCATGCGGGCAGCCCATGATAACGATTCAGAGACGTCGGCGGGAATTGCGTTTAAAGGAGTGCGGTTGCGGCAGGAATCCGGACGGCTCAGGCATCCTGATCCTTCCTGAACCCGTCGATGACCCAGAGGACTCCCCATCCCAGGGCGACCGGGCTCAGTCCGACCAGGGCAAAGCCGAGGAGATCGCCGGACCAGGGCCGGAAATATACCGTCCACAGCAGCAGCCAGACTGCGGATGCCATCACGCCCAGCCGCACCTTGCCGGAAAGAGCCTTCATGATCTTCCCCGGCCTTCTATCTCTCCCTCCTTTTCCCATCCGCTTGGGAAGAAAGATTATGAGCACGAGCAGCAGAATGATGACCAGTATTTCCTGTAAGCCTGACACCGGAATCCTCCATACCGGGTATAACCCATATGGCTCCCACCGTCAAACACTAGCAAAAATCATTGCCGGGAAACAGCCCGGATATCGGAAAGCAAGAGGAGATGTCAATGTTTGAACAGCTCGAGAAAATAAATGCGCGGCCTGAGCCATTCGAGTTCTATACGGCAGCAGATCTCTGGACGGACGAACATACGTCCGAGCAGATGCTCAGGTTCCACCTGGATGAGGGAATCGATGTTTCATCCCGCACCGTGGCTTTCATCGATCGATCTGTTGACTGGATAGCTTCCCGTTTCGATATCGGAGCCGGGAAGAAGGTTGCCGACTTCGGCTGCGGCCCGGGATTATATGCCGCGAGGCTGGCTCGAAGGCATGCAGCAGTTACCGGCATAGACTTCTCGAAGAGGTCGATCCGATATGCACAGGAGATTGCAGCCCGGGAAAGTCTGCCCATTAATTACATAAACCGGAACTATCTGGATTTCGAAACCGACGATCGCTTCGATCTCATCATGATGATCATGTGCGATTTCTGTGCGCTCAGCCCTGTCCAGAGGAGAAAGGTCCTTTCAAAGTTCCATATGCTTCTGGAACCCTCAGGTTCTGTTCTCCTCGACGTGTACTCCCTTACAGCCTTCAGCGAACGGGAGGAGAAGGCGCTGTATGAGGCCAATCTCCTCGATGGCTTCTGGTCTCCCAATAAATATTACGGTTTTCTGAATACCTTCAAGTATGAGAAGGAAAAAGTGGTTCTCGATAAGTACACGATCGTCGAGGCGGAAAGATCACGTACCATTTATAATTGGCTTCAATACTTCAGCCCCGAGGATCTGGAGAGGGAGTTCGAAGATTGCGGCCTTGCCATTGAGGGGTATTATTCCGATGTCGCAGGGACGCCTTTCTCTTCGCAGAGCAGAGAATTTGCAGTCATTGCAAAGAAGCTGTAGCAGGCACAGAACAGGCTGATCCGGCAGACGGCTCTTTACCATACATCAACCAGGCAAGGAGAAGATATGATAGTTAAAGCGGACGAGGCGAAGGCGAGAAGTTTCCTGGGTGTCGATTTTGTTCTGCTCTCGCACGGCCCGGAATCAATGGTGACGAAGATGCTCTACAAGAAAGAGGACAAGCCTCCGTTGCACAAACATCCTAATGAGCAGAGCGGGTATGTCATCTCGGGAAGGTACAGGATCATCGTCGATAATCTCGGGTGCGAAATCGGTCCGGGCGATTCATACTCTATTCCCCGCAATGTCGAGCATGGCATTGAAATCATAGAGCCCGGTGAGGTACTGGACTTCTTCAGTCCGCCGAGAAAGGATTATCTGTAGTGGATATTGAGATACGAAGAAAAGAAGAGAGCGATCATCGGGAGACCGGGAGCATAACCCGGGAGGCGTTCTGGGACCTGTACAGGCCGGGCTGCGTCGAGCACCTGCTTGTGCATCGGCTCAGGCGATCGGAGGCATTCATCCCCGAGCTGGATTACGTCGCATGCGACGAGGGAAGAATCGTCGGGAGCATCGTCTCCTCAAAAGCCCTCGCGATAGATGATGACGGCAACGAAAGCAAAGTGTTGAGCATGGGTCCGCTGTGCGTTCTGCTTTCATATCAGGGGAACGGCATCGGCTCGCTGCTGCTGCGGACGACAAAATGAGAATACATAAGATCAGGCTGCTCGCTGCAGCCGTGCTCTCGTTCGTGTTTTCTGTTTTGTATAACGGGCTCGTTCATCTGGTGATCCTCGGATCGGCGAACAGGCAGGTCGAGGCATTGAGACGGGCGGACTTCTCATCCAAGATGTGGATATCCCTCCCGGCGACGCTGGCGACGACATTCCTCTTTACGGCAATCTACGCGTTTTTCGTCTCGGAGAAGAATGCCCGGACCGGACTGCTCTACGGCTTCTGCTTCGGGGTCCTGATCGCCATCATGGTCGATCTCAACCAGTACGTTCTCTATCCGCTGCCGTTCCCGCTCGTTGCAAAATGGGCCTTGTTCGGAATCATCGAGTTCAGCCTTATGGGCGTGATCGTGGGCTCTGTGGTCAGGGACAGGGCATGACCGGCAGCCCCGGCGGAAGATTGCCTCATAAGCCGGCCGGATTCAAAACGAATAACCGCTAATCCTTCGCCCTTCACAGAGCCTGATGCAGCCGCTAGGCTCCGACAAACCTCCGCAATCCGCGATACCCGCTCTGCCCGATCGGGCAGGTCCTGCTTGGCTTCTCTATTCCCCTATGGCCGTCTGACAGAGGTCTGCCATGAGCATGGGCGTAATGCCGGCCGAGCGCACGCTCTCCTGGAGCGTGAAGAAGCACATGGGGCAGTTGTAGATGCAGTGGGTCGCACCCGAAGATTTCAGGTCCTCGATGATCCTGTTTCTCGTGTCCTTTGCCAGATCGGATCGCTGCTGGGCTTCGAAGTTCAGGCCGCAGCACAGGGCATCTCCGTCCTCGTAGTGCCTTTTCACGCGGCTCACGCCGATGAGGTCGAAGATCCTGTCAACGAGGGCGTGGGTCTCGGGCACGAGACGGTTCGAGCAGTTGCGGTGATAGGCCGCGCGGATGTTCAGGGGCCTTATCCTGCCTTTGAGCTGCTTCAACCGGTCGAGGATGTGCTCGAAGAGATGGACGGGCTTGAAGGGAACGTTGAGTCCATAGGCCTCTGCATATGAGGTGAAGGCGGCGTAGCACTCGTCGTGGTAGCAGACGAGCTCGCTCAGCCCGTTCGGCTCCAGGTAGTATCTCCAGATGTTCTCGATCATGACCGGGAGCCGCTGTCTGCTGACGGACATCCTGCCGAAGTGCAGGTACATGAGGTTGCAGAAGACGTCCGTTCCCCAGAACATCGATGCATTCTCGAAGAGGGGGCTTCTTATGGAATCCTTGAGCATGGGGAAGGTGCACATGTCGATGACGGGCGCATGCAGCTCGCGGAACTGGGTCTTTCCCTTCGGGGCGAGCGATGCGATCTGATGCTCCTCGATCTGGGCCGGGACAGGGTGCACCCCGTGCTTTTCCTGGAGCTCGACGATGCGGTAGAACGGGTGGTTGCCCTTGGGGCAGAATTCCTCGCACGCATAGCAGGTTACGCAGTCATTGAGCACCCGGGATTTCCCGCCATTGGCGAGCAGGTCCCGCTCCCTCTTTGCCTGCGGGATGTCGAGGCCGGCATATCGGCACTTCGTGAGACAGTCCACTGTCTCGCACTGCATACAGAGGTCTTTTTCAAACTTGAGTTCCGGCATGACGATCCCTCCTCGAAAAGAATTGCAGCTCTCTGTCTTTTTTAGCCCGGTCAATCCGGACAGCTCATGAAGCCCGTTCATTGCACGCTGTTTTCATGATATCCGGGGGTCGGGGAATGTCAATATGCAAGTGCGGAAACAGGGCCGGAGACCATTACCGAATGGTTCCTCCGGCCCTGTTTTTTTGTGAAGGAGGGCTCTCGCGGCGGCAGTATCCGGATCAGTGTGATGACCCGCCTGCAGCGATCTTCGGGGTGATCTCCCTGAGGACGCGGACCTTGCCCTTTTCTTCTGCAGCCCTGATTTCTCCGCCCATGAGGGTTTCAGGGTTCTGCAGCAGGTATTTGATCTCCTTCTGGAGCAGGGAGACGTAGAAGCCGTGGAACAGCCGGTGGTCAAGCGTCATGCAGAGCTTCAGGACAGGTCTCACCACGAGCTTGCCGCCCTCGACCCAGGGCTTTTCCCTGACCTCGGGAATGACCATGAGGAGGCCGCACCTCGATACCGGGACGAGCGGGCCGTATGCCGACTCGATCCCGTGCATGCCCACCGAGGAGATGATGGCCGTGCCGAAGGGGTCGTCCGGGAAACCGAAGGAGGAGAGATCCATATTGAATCTGTTGACGAGCGCGCTGGCTATTTTCATGATCCACCGGGTGAGCCGGATGGAGCAGTGCCCGATGAGATCCTTCGATGCCTGGTACGAAGGCCCGTGGTTGCTTCTCACTGCCAAGGCGCCCTCCCTGATTTCGTGTGCGATCTCGGATACGGTCTTCTTGTCCACCTCGTTCAGCTTGATGCCCGAGAGCTCATCTCCGGATTCGGTTGAGACGAGGATCTGGAAATCAACGGTTTTCCGCCTGTAGATCTTGTTCGCTTCGACCTTTGCATTGAGTTTGGGATATTTGCGGTACGCCATGGCGAGGGCCTTGGTGCAGAGATGGGTGACCGTGATCTTTTCCCCGGTCCGCTCACGGTGAGTCTTTATCCAGGCGAGTGCCCTGGTCATGTCGATGTTCAGGCTGCTGAAGATAAAAGGCTCCTCAGGGGTCTTCCACATGGCGTTTGCCATCTTGAAGAATGACGGGACACTCTTTTCCTTGCTGAAGCGGCTTTTTCCTCTTTTCATTATGATGGTCTCCCTTTCATGAAGAATCGGTCGTTGCTTGTATCCATGAGCACGCGTTTCATACCGGATGGTATCATCACGAAATGTGCCAGAAAAAGACGGGGGAACTACCAAACGAATCCCAGTTAATTAACAGGTGGAAGCTAGTACAAAAAAGATAATTGATAATATAATCAATTGCATGTCAAAATATGTCAGATGGGAAAAACACGGTGCTCCTGTGGAAACATTTTCCCCTGTTCCAAGAAAATGATTTCCCTGCCGCAATGTGATAAGGAAAAGAAAATTGGTATGAATCGGACCGTTGGCATGATCCGGCAGGACGGGACAAGGCTGCATCGGTCTGATCCGGAGGTTGTGTGCTTTACAGCAGAAGAGAAAGTCGGGATATAATGGCAGGCAGTCCAGGGCAGGAGAGAAAGCTCAATAAAGGCGTCAGGAACATCCTTCGCCTGGCGTGGTGCTCCATGGGAGCGGCTGCAGGAATCGGGCTGGCCCTCTGGATCGTAGACGGACTGTCGTCTCCCCTCCTGCTCGCCTCGCTCGGCGGATCGAGCGTGTTTCTCTTCGGCCTCACCCGCACACCGACAGCCCAGCCGCGGGCCCTGTTCGGCGGCCATCTGGGAGGTGCGCTCATCGGGATCTTCTGCTACCAGGCATTCGGCGACAGCCTCTGGGTATGCGTTCTCGCGGTTGCACTGGCCCTCGTCTTCATGCTCGCCACCAGGACATTGCATCCGCCGGCCGGGGCAAATCCCCTCATCATGGTACACGGGCATGCCGGTCTTGCCGCGCTCTGGCAGCCTGTCGGCTTGGGCATTCTGATCCTCTCACTGGTTGCAGTGGTGTGGAGCCGCCTCTTGCCCGGCATGGTCCACTATCCGATTCATTGGTTCGAGGAATCTCCCCCTGGTGATATCTGGGGTGCGTGGACTGAATAGTGCTCGCAGGGCGGGCCGCATGATCTGATCGACCACGGAACTTGCTTCATTGGATGCTTAATTTCTTCCGGGTAATATTGACAAGCTTATTTTGCCCGGGCATAATCAGATCACCCAAACCAGGGAAGGATTGTGCAGGATGAACGAACAAAGCCGAAAACAGTGCACCGCATTCGAGGGAAGCCGCTGCATTGCCTCGGGAGAGCTCTCGCACGTCGCCGGGAAGGTGAAAGAGGTGCTCGATGAAAATTGCACGGCAGCGGTGCTCATTTTTGATGACCTCACGAGCGAGCTCGTGGAAGTCGATTTTCGCGGCACAGTGAAAGACGTCCTCAAAAGGCTCGAAACTCAAGCACCAAGAGGCGAGTCGAGCGGTGCGCAGCCAAAAAATGACAGGAGCGTCTCGAGGGGTCCGGGCCGCCCGAAGCTGGGGGTGGTATCCCGGGAAGTCACGCTGCTGCCGCGCCACTGGGAATGGCTCGGCAGTCAGCCGGGCGGCGCCTCCGTTGCTCTGCGCAAGCTCGTGGATGAAGCGAGGCGCGTGAACAGCGGCAAAGACAGGGTGCGCCGCTCGCAGGAATCCGCGTACAGGTTCATGTCCGCCATGGCCGGGAACCTGCCCGGGTTCGAAGAGGCGTCAAGGGCCCTGTTCACAGGCGACAGAAAACGTTTCGAAGAGCTGACAGCATCATGGCCAGCCGACATCCGCAGCCATTCGCTGAAACTGTCGGAAGCCGCATTTGAAAGCAGGTGAACGGAGGCATGAAGAACAGGGCGGTGATATTCGATATGGATGGGGTCCTCGTCGACTCCGAACCCATCTATATGATGAGCAACCGCCGCCTCTTCGCCTCCCTCGGCATCGAGGTCTCGGACAGCGAGTATCATACGTACGTGGGGACTTCGGCTCAGGGCATGTGGTCTGCCATAAAGGAGCGGCACGGCCTTGATGCACCGATGGATATGCTCATCCGTCAGGAGTTCGAAGAGCATGAGCGGTCGCTTTCGTCAGCAGAGAATTTGTGCGCCATCCCCGGCGTCGAGAAGCTCCTTCTCACCCTCAAAGGCCTTTCCGTACGGCTCGCCGTAGCCTCTTCGTCGTCGAGGAGGGTGGTCGATCTGATCCTGTCGAGGGCAGGCCTCACACCGTTCTTCGAGACGACGGTATGCGGCCAGGATGTGTCGAACGGCAAGCCTCACCCAGAGATCTTCCTTACGGCTGCCCGGAGGCTTGGCGTCGAGCCGTGCGAATGCCTCGTCATCGAAGACTCGCCCCGGGGCATTGCAGGGGCGGCCGCTGCCGGCATGAGGACGGTCGGCTTTCAGAACCCGAACTCGGGCGTCCAGGACCTGTCCCGGGCCGATCTGCTCATCGGATCGTTCTCCGATGCAGACATCGATGGGATCATCCGGTTTTTGACGTCATGACGAAGAAGCGCTGCCCGGGGATGGACCCTGCGCATTTCAAGCCCGAAGACATACGCATGCAGAGGTGTACGGGCTGCGGCAGAGAGATCGAGTTCTGGAAAGACGATATATTCCTTGCCTGCCCGGATTGCGGGACGAGAAATACGAACGAGAAGATCCGGAACACCTGCCTGGCATGGTGCAAAGAGGCCGCGATCTGCATCCGCAACAAGGACATCGATGAATGGCTGCGCCTTGAGAGCGGCGGGAAGAAAGAAGACCATTGAGCTCGTGCATGGACAGGGCATCATAAGTGGAAAGGGCCACGTTCTCTTCCTGGTCCGGTGAGGCGGAGACTATGCTCTTGAGAGCCATGGCTGTCTGGCTGTTGATGGCTGTGCTTGCCGTTGTCAACGGCACGGCGAGAAACGCCCTGATCTCTCCCCGTACGGGCGAGTATGGCGGGCATGTGATCAGCACGGTCATATTCTGCATCCTCTCCTTTTTTCTCATATGGCTCCTGCTCCCGTGGATCGGCCCGAAGAATCGGAGGCAGCTCTGGCAGATCGGCATCACGTGGCTGGGCTCGACCGTTGCATTCGAGTTCGTCGCAGGCCGCTACGTGTTCGGGAATTCATGGGAAAGGCTGCTGGCAGACTATAACGTCTTTCGCGGAAGGCTCTGGATAGCGGTTCTGCTCGTGGAGCTCCTCGGACCCCTCGGGGCTGCACGGATGAGAGGATGACGGGGTGAAGCTCGTTCGCTTCCTCAGCATCCTGCTCACTGCCCTTACGGACCTGATCTGGTCTGCGCTGATGAGAGAGCCGAAGCGATGAGACCTCTTTGCTCGAAGCGATAATGGTGGTATTATCGGGGAATTGAGTCGTTTGCGAGCATTGAAGAGAAGAGGGCGGCACGAAAGGCCTTTCATGTCTGCACCGTGAGGGGAGGGGGTTCATGGACAAGATCTTTACGAAACACAACATCCTGTTCGGGTTTCTGCTCGTCGCATTCATCATCATCTTCGAGATCATTCTCGCGCGGCTGAGCCTTCCGGCGTGGCCGGCATTCATGGTGATGATCTTCTTCTTCGTCGCTCACGAGGATGCGAAGCTGGCGCCCAACATCCTGATCGGAGGCCTGGCAGGGATCGCCTGTGTGGTCCTCCTGAAAGAATTTCATGCGCTCTTCGATCCTTCGGTAGGCTCAGAGGTCGCCAAGCTGGCCTTTGTCGGGCTGTTCGTGTACGCCATCGTCATGCTCCAGAATGCCGTCCCTTACGTCTTCAACAGCTATGCCTTCATGTTCTTCCTCGTGGCTGCCCTGGCCGAAAAGGCCTCGAGCTCGAATCCGTACATATGGATGGGCGTGGAGTTTATCGTGGGAGGGATCTTCATTGCCGGCGTCATCGGGATCAGCCGGATCGTCGATGCACTTCTCAAGGGAGGGGAGGCAGCGCCTGTCCAGGATCAGTGAGAAGGAGATCTGCCTGGATCCTGAACGCCGGTCCGATCTTATGCGGAGGTTTGAAGCATGAAAGACGATCTGACAGCCTTTTACGGACAGGTCAACCGGACGAGGTATCTCGGCCAGCTGAAAGGGCACTACGAGAGCTTCTTCCAGCGCGCCAACCATCCGAAGCGGCCGCTCGCCTTCTGGATCAGATATACCATCTTCAGCCCTGCAGGCCGTCCCCAGGATGCGATCGGAGAGCTCTGGGCAGTCTTCTTCAACGGCGAGACGAACCGCCACGTCGCCGTAAAACAGGAGCTGCCTCTGGAAGAGTGCCTGTTCGATCCTTCACGGTTCGATGTCAGGGTGGGCAAGGCCCTGCTCGGAACGGACAGCCTCTCCGGCGCCGTTCAGAAAGGTGCGAATGCAATCTCCTGGGATCTCTCGTTCGAAGGAGAAGCGAACCCTCTGCTCCTCCTTCCCCTGAAGCTCTACCATACGAAGCTCCCGGCCGCGAAGAGCCTGGTGGGGCTTCCCCTGGCACGCTACAACGGCAGTATCGAGGTGAACGGAGAAAAGATCGGCGTTACGGACTGGGTGGGGAGCCAGAATCACAACTGGGGCTCCCGGCATACCGACTTGTATGCATGGGGCCAGGTTGCGGGCTTCGATGCCTATCCCGAAAGTTTCCTCGAGCTGGCCACGGCGAGAATCAGGATAGGGCCTTTGTGGACGCCTCCCATCACGCCCATCGTGCTGCGCCACGAGGGAAGGGAGCATGCGCTGAACGGGCTGCTCCAGGGAGTGAAGGCACATGGCGAATTCACCTGCTTCACCTGGAGCTTCAGATCCGAAACCCCCCTCGTGGAGATCGAGGGAATCGTGTCGGCTCCGGCCGGCGCATTCGTGGGGCTGAATTACTACAATCCGCCGGGCGGCTCCAAGCACTGTCTCAACACCAAGATCGCATCGTGCATTGTCCGCCTTAAGGACAAGCAGCAGGGAACATCGGAGACCCTCGAGACGAAGAACCGGGCGGCCTTCGAGATCCTGACGGATGATCGCGACCATGGGATAACCATTGCCGCATGAAGCCGATGCATCCGGGTTTATGCAGCATAAATCAATCCTGAAAGGAAAGAGTGATGTTCAAGAAGCACAGCAGCGACGGATACATCCCGGCCGTGGAAGGCGTGGAGATGAAGACGATCGTGTACGGCGACAAGACCCTCATGACGGAGTTCCTGCTGAAAAAGGGGAGCATCCTTCCCTTCCATTCCCATCCCTGCGAGCAGACGGGCTACCTCGTGAAGGGGTTGATCAGGCTCACGATCGGGACGGAAACCCACGAGGCCCTGCCCGGAGACAGCTGGTGCATACCGGGCGGCGTCGAGCACGGGGCCGAGATCGTGGAGGAGTCGGTGGCCATCGAGGTGTTCTCGCCCGTGAGGCAGGACTATCTCCCGAAAGAGAAGTCTAAGGTATTGTGAAACTCACAGTTAAGCTCCAGGCTTGTTTTTAAAAAAGCATAACTTCCATTATGAGATTATCTCTTCTATCAACCGGAACTTAACTGTATCGGTTTTGTTTCCCAAGCAACTGCTATCCTCTCACGGCTGATGGATCTTATGCAGCCTTTGATGGATTATAAAGGATGCGTCTGATCGTTTCTCGATGCCCAGCGGCGATATCGCAGGCCATTTGGCTGCTTTCCAATATAAACTCGGCCAAAGCCACACCTACTTCCGCTTCTCCTGCGGCGACGAAAGTGGCACCGGCTTGACTCAGCGTAGCCGCATCGCGAAGGTGAGCGCAACGTACGAGTATCTGAAGCTGAGGGTTCAGGAGGCGTGCCTGCTTAACGACTTCGGCAGCGTCTTCGATGTCCGCGCTCAGGATCATGCTTCCCGCCTCCATAATGCCCGCGTCATCGAGGGTGCCCGGGCGCAATACATCTCCATATACAGCCGTGTAACCTTCTTCACGCAGTCGTCGTACTGTGTCGAGATTGAGATCGATTATCGTGACCGAAGCACCGGAATCCCGAAGGAGCTTGTGGACGATTTCGCCGACAGGGCCATATCCAATCAGAACACAGAATTTGGGATTTATGATCATGTGCCGATTATCGGCAACCGGATACGCCTTGCCTTTTCTCGCAGACGTCCAACGGCGCGCCCATCGATAGACGTACGGGTTCAAAGCAATGGAAATGATTGAAGCTGCTACAAGTGCGTTCCATCCGGCATCATCGATAAGTTCCAGGCTGAGAGCGACAGTCCCTAGAATGAAACTGAATTCACCAACCTGAGAAAAGGCTGCGCCGACCGGGATGGCCGTCACCAGGGGCTGGCCAAGAATTCGAACCGTCACAATGGCGGCCAGCGGTTTGACAATGACCACCACAAAGAGCACCGCGGCTATTATCAGGGGAACTTGTGTCAGGCTCTGCGGATTGAAAAGCATACCGACCGAAACAAAAAAGAGCACGGCAAACGCGTCACGCATCGGCAATGCATCGTTAGCCGCGCGAGCTGCAAATTCTGAACGGCCGACGGCCAGCCCGGCCAGAAAAGCACCGAGTGCAATCGATACACCAAAGATCTTGGCAGACCCTACCGCTATTCCCACGGCAAGGACAAGCACTGCCAGGGTGAAAAGTTCTCGGGAACGGGTTTTCGCAATATGTTCCAGCGCTTGGGGGATAACCCATTTACCCAATAGCGAAACAACTGCAACCAGGCCAATAATCTTGAATCCTGCCTGCCCGAGAACATTCATGATGTTCAGCCCCCCAACATCTTCGGGGGCGAAGATAATCGGGAGGAGAAGCAGGAGGACTACCGTGAGGATGTCTTCTACAACGGTCCATCCGATAGCGACATGGCCGATCTTGGCGTGCAGGTCGCGCCACTCGTTCAGCACCATGGCCATAACGACCGTGCTGGCCACGGAAATAGCCATCCCTAATATGAGTCCGTGTGTCCAACTCCAGCCGAACAGAGAGAGAAGTGCCGCCAATACGATCGTTGACAGCGTACTCTGTATCAATGCTCCCGGGATGGCCACCCGCCATACCGCTATCAACTCGCGCAGATGGAAACGCAACCCTATGCCGAAGAGAAGCAGGATGACGCCAACCTCGGCGAACTGTTCGGCAATCGTATGGTTGACGACGATGCCCGGGGTGAATGGGCCAACCGCAATGCCTGCCAAAAGGTAGCCGATGATGGGCGACAGTTTAAGACGATAGGCAAAAAACCCGAAGGCCAGAGCCCCTGCCAAGGCGACGGCAAATGTTATCAGAATGTTCAGTTCATCCATTTTCAACTCCTGAAAAGACTGCAAAATCGCCAGCTATCCTATACTGGTTGATCTACAGCCGGGAATGTCACGAAAAGGGCGATAAAAGATTGTACATCAGAGTTTTTTGATAACATAATATTTTATTGTAATGCTAGTACTATATCAACGGCATTTCCTGATAGTATTTTTTAAAAGGCTGGAGGATTTCATCAACCCTCAACCATACCGAAGGTGAAATCAATCATATATTCCTATAAGGGCATGAACCCTGCCAACCCGATCCTTTCAGCCCGGACAATCGAGCTTCCCATTGACCGGAGCGCCGGAAAGGGACTATATTCCATCCCGGACATTTCATGATTATTTTTTAAAAGCGAATTCGAAAGGAAGGGCATGATGGACAACGTTCTCCTGATGGCTGTAATCGCCCTGCTGGGGATCGATGTCCTCATCCTCGTCGTCCTTGTCTTCCGGAAATCCGCCGTCGATCTCGGCCCTGTCCATGACGGTCTCGAATCCATCGAGAAATCGTATGAACGCACGGAGAGGCTGGTGCGCGACGAGATCGCCAAAAACCGCGAAGAGTCGGGCAATGCCTCGAGGCAGTCGAGGGAAGAGCTCGCCGCCGCCCTCAAAGGCATGGGAGACACGCTCCATCAGCAGATTACGTCCCTGACCCGGACGAACGACCAGAAGCTCGAGCTGGTGCGGGAGACCCTCGAGCAGAAGCTCGAAGCACTGAAGGCTGCGGTTGAAGCGAAGCTCAGGTCGATCCAGGAGGACAACTCGAAGCAGCTCGACCGGATGCGGGCGACCGTTGACGAGAAGCTGCAGGGCACGCTGGAAAAGCGTCTCGGCGAGTCGTTCAAGCAGGTGAGCGACCGTCTCGAGCAGGTCTACAAGGGCCTTGGCGAGATGCAGGCCCTGGCGACCGGCGTCGGCGACCTCAAGAAGGTTCTCACCAACGTGAAGACGCGCGGCACCTGGGGCGAGGTGCAGCTCTGGGCCATGCTCGAGCAGATCCTCAACCCCGACCAGTACGAGGCGAACGTCTCGACCAAGAACAACGGGGAACGCGTCGAATTCGCGATCCGGCTTCCCGGCCGGGGTGAAGATGAACAGGATGCCGTGTGGCTCCCCATCGATGCCAAATTCCCCATCGAGGACTACCAGCGGCTCGTGGAGGCCCAGGAAAGGGCAGATGCGGAGCTTGCCGAGGCTGCATCCAAACAGCTCGAAACCAGGATCAAGCAGTGCGCCCGGGATATCTGCGAGAAATACCTGAACCCTCCTGTCACCACGGACTTCGGCATCCTCTTCCTGCCTATCGAGGGGCTCTTCGCCGAGGTGATCAGACGGACCGGCCTTCCCGAATACGTGCAGCGCGAGTGCAAGGTGGTCATCGCCGGACCCACGACGCTCTGGTCGCTCTTGAACAGCCTTCAGATGGGGTTCAGGACGCTCGCCATCGAGAAGCGCTCGAGCGAGGTGTGGAGCCTGCTTGCAGCAGTGAAGACCGAATGGACGAAGTACGGGGACATCCTGGGCAAGGTTCAGAAAAAGCTCCAGGAGGCCTCGAACACCATAGAAGACGCTCAGAGACGGACAAGGGTGATCGGCAGGAAGCTGAAGGATGTCCAGGAACTCCCGGCCGCCCATGCCAGGGATCTGCTCATGGTGCAAAGCGGCGTCGAGATCCCTGACGAAGAAATGGAAGAGGCTCTGTAGCGTCCGTAATTCCATGGGTCCGGACACAAGAAAATTGCACCCTGAACCCTCGCGACGGCTTCTCCCCGCGGCTTTCGGTGAAGGCCGATAAAGCAAATTCGCATGAAGCGGATTGTCTTTCACGTGATGATTCCGGCCCTCGTGCCGGTATCCTTTTTCGCTGTGGCCATGATGCCGGTCGGAATCACGGGATGCAGGGGACGGGGGTCTGACGGCTTTTCTGATCGCCCTTGCCGGCGCCCTGTTCGGACTGGCTTCAGCATTGAAGGGCATTGCGGAAAAGGTCAGGGGCAAAAGGGAAACGAATTGGTGGGTTCTGAGCACGCTGATTCTCGTTATACCGGCTGTTTATGTAGTGATGATTGCGAGGTGAAGAGAGATGGAGGACGATACAAGGGACTTCGACAGAGAAGCGGCATCCTGGGACGAGAACCCGGAGAGAGTCAAGCTGGCAAAGGACATCGCCGGGACAATAGCGAGAGAGATCAGGCTGGAGCCGGTCATGGACGTCCTCGACTTCGGGTGCGGGACAGGGCTTCTGACCCTTGAGCTCCAGCCTTCCGTCCGTTCCATAACCGGCGTCGACAGCTCCCGGGGCATGCTCGATGTCCTCAACGGGAAGATCGGGAAACAGAATCTCGCCAATGTAAAGACCCTGTGCTTCGATCCCGACAGGGGAGACGACCTTCCCGGGAGGTACGATCTCGTCGTGAGCAGCATGGCCCTCCATCATGTCAGGGAGACACAACCGCTCCTGAATCTCTTTCACAGAATAATAAACCCTTCGGGATACCTCTGCATCGCGGATCTCGATCCGGACGGCGGGCAGTTTCACAGCGACAACGAGGGCGTGTTCCATTTCGGGTTCGATCGGGTGAAGCTGCGCCAGAGCCTCATCGAGGCAGGGTTCAGCGAAGTCCGGGACAAGTCCGCCGGAGGCGTGATGAAGTATGTCGTGGGTGAAGGGCTGCAGCTGTTCACCGTGTTCCTCATGACCGGACGGAGATGAGGTCCTCTGCTTCCATTGACTTGAGCCCTTCGAATGGGTATGACACATCACTATGTCCACGGAACGTATGAGGAGCATGTCCAGGGAGCTCAAGCTGTTCATCGGAGCTTCGCTGGCGATGGGTGTTGCGTACAGCGTCATTGACGCCACGTTTAACAATTTCATCAATGAGCGCTTTGCCATCGGAGGGCTCGAACGCTCGTTTCTCGAGTTTCCCCGTGAAATCCCCGGCATTCTGGTCGTCGTCGTATCGGCGCTGCTCTGGTTTCTGTGCAGCCGCCGTCTCGGGGCGGTCGCAATGCTGCTCGGCGCTGCAGGTTCGCTCCTGATCGGCTTTGCAGCACCCACGTACGCGTTCATGCTCCTCTGGCTCTTCATCTACAGCCTGGGCCAGCATGTCTTCATCCCCTTGTCCTCGTCGATCGGGATGGACCTCGCATCCGATGGCAAGACGGGCAGGCGCCTGGGGCAGCTGAACGCCATCAGGAACCTGGCGGCCATTCTCGGAAGCTTCATCGTCTTTGCCGGGTTCAAATACCTGGGCTTCAATTTCCACCATACCTTCATCCTTTCCAGCCTGGCCTTCGCTGCGGCGGCTGTTCTCATGTTCGCCATGAAGCCCGAGAAAACCCAGCCTCCGGCACTGCACCTGAAGCTCCACCGGGAGTACAGCCTGTACTACGTTCTCGCCGTGCTCTACGGCTCCCGGAAGCAGCTCTTCCTCACCTTTGCGCCGTGGGTGCTGGTCACGGTTTTTCATCAGCCCACCCAGACCATAGCCACGCTTCTCCTGCTGGGCGGAGTGATCGGGATCCTTTTCCAGCCCTTCCTGGGATGGTCGATCGACCGGCTGGGCGAGAGGCTCGTCCTCGTATCCGAGGCCGTGCTCCTGGTCTTCGTCTGCTTCGGGTACGGGTTTTCGAAATTCTTTCTGCCGGAGCACACGGCCTTTCTCATCGCCTGCGGATGCTTTCTCCTCGATCAGATGCTCATGTCGGTGAACATGGCCCGCTCGACCTACATGAAGAAGATCGCGCTCACCCACGAACATGTCCAGCCGGCCCTAACCATGGCGGTGAGCCTCGACCACGTCTTTTCCATTGCAGTTGCCCTGCTGGGCGGGGTGATCTGGAACAGCTTCGGCTTTCAGTACGTATTCCTGATGGGTGCGCTCATTGCGCTTGCCAATTTCCTGGCAGCGCTGCAGGTGCGCCTGCCGAAAGCCTCGGAAAGCCTGGAAGGCTTGTCTCCTGTCCTGGTACAGGAGGATAACTGATACCGAAGAGGAGGTTATATGGATTTCGAGAGCATCATTTTCGAGCAGGCGGACAATGTAGCCGTCATCCGCATGAACCGTCCCAAAGAGCTGAACACGCTCAGCATGACCCTCGTTGCCGACATCCTGAAGGCGATCGAGATCTGCTGGGACGACAGCGGCATCAAGGCCGTCGTCATCACGGGCAACGGCAAGATATTCTGTGCGGGCGGAGATGCGGTCACCTTCAAGAACTCCCCCGATCTCGGAGATACGGCCCGTCAGATGACCAAGGCTTTCGATCCTCTCATTTCGGGCATCCGGAGGATGGGCAAGCCGGTGATCGCCATGATCAACGGCGCGGCCATGGGCGCGGGCCTCTCGCTGGCTGCAGCCTGCGACCTGAGGATCTGCGGGGCATCTGCGGTATTCCGCCAGGCCTACACCTCCGTGGGCCTCGTGCCGGACGGCGCCTGGAGCCTGTTCGTGCCCCTGCTCATCGGCTTCGGGAGGGCAAACGGATTCATTTTCCTGGACCCCACGGTCGATGCCCGCAAGGCGCTCGAGATCGGCCTCGTGAACGAGGTGGTCGAGGATGCCGAGCTCGAAGCCGTAACCCTCAAACATGCAGCCCGCCTCGCGAAGGGGCCGCTCACCGCATTCGCCATCGCCAAGGAAAACCTCAACCGGGCCATGCTGACCCTGCTGGAGAGCCAGCTCGAACAAGAACGGCTGGGCATAATGAAGGCGGGCAGGACAAAGGATGCAATCGAAGGCCTCGAGTCCATGCTGAGCAGGCGCAAGCCGGACTTCAAAGGCGAATAGAAAGCATTGGAAAAGTGATTGCGTGAGGCTCCGATCCCGATGATCGAAGCCTCGCCGTCCCAGAGGAGGGTATCCAGCGGGCCTCGTGCTTCCCGGGGTCCGCAGGAGCGTATTCTTCTCCACCCTGTCATTTCCGCTTTCTCCCCCGTCATCCCCGGCTTCTCCTTTGTCATCCTCGTGAAAACGGGGATCCAGGGAGCCCAGGATCGTCCTGGATTCCCGCTTCCTAAGGGAATGACAGAAAAGTTATCTCATCATTCCTCAAGCTGTTCAAATCAGTGCCTACCTCTCTTGAGTCGGCGCCCGTGCGCTTCCTCAGGGATTGTCGATCTGCGCTGATAAGCTTCACGCCTCCCGGTTAAGAGATTGATAACCGATGATCCGTCGTGATTATATCACCTATGTGCAGTTGTATCATTCGCGAGGCCGGCACGGCCGATGCAGCTTCCATCGCCTCTCTCGTAACGCAGTTGGGATATCCCTCGACGCCTGCGGAGATGACAGGCAGGCTGAAAGTCCTCTTATCGCTGCCCGAATACATCATCTTCGTTGCAGAAGCCGATGGCGACATCGTCGGGCTGGTCGGCGCATATATGGCGTACTCACTTGAGTTTTCCGGAATGTACGGGAGACTGATCACGCTCATCGTGGATGAAAGGCACAGAGGTGCCGGAATAGGAAAGCAGCTCATCGCAGAGATCGAGAGCCGGCTCAAGCGCGAGGGTGCACTCCTGGCAGTGGTCACGAGCAGCAGTCATCGTGAAGAATCGCACCGGTTCTATGAGGACAACGGATATCTGAATACGGGGATCAGGTTCACGAAGAAGCTGTAAGAGCCACGCCGTGCATGGACTGCATGACCGGCATAACCCTCGAACCGGAGAAGGAATCGCTTTCGAGAAGATCGGATCCCTTTTGAACACGGTCGGAGTCTTTATAATTATTCCTAGCCGGTAAGGGAAATGTCGGCGCTGTCATGCAGTCATGAGACGAAGAGATCATCCTTTCCCGGCGTGGGGGGTGCATGAAGAAGCTGATCCCTGTCTTCATAACGGCTGCGGCCATGCTGATGCAGGCAGGCTGCTCGCAGGAGCCTGCCATCGTGGTCACCAACCAGTCGGGAATCACTCTCACGAACGTGATACTTTCCGGTTCGGGATTCTCACAGCGCATAGACCGCCTGCCTCCCCGTGCAGTCACCAAGTTCATGGTAAGCCCGAAGGGCCCTTCCGGGGTCGAGGTCGCCTTTGATGCGGCAGGCCGCCATTTCGATACGAAAGGGCAGATCGGTCTCTTCAGGGACAGAGGGAGATATCTCGTCGATGTCGTCATCGGCCCTGATTTGAGGCTGACCGTGCTGTCCGAGTCCCGGGGATATTAGGACGGGCCGGCCACATAATCTCTCTGTCTGAAGATCCGGCCCGCTTCCGGTTTCTCCCCGGGCGCCAGTGTCGGATATGGTGGCGCATGCTCCTTTCGTCTGCGCGGGCAGTCCGAGCTCCTCCTCAGGACAGGCGCTTTCTGATGGATGGATTTTCATGATATAAACCCTTCCATTCTCATTATGATCAGAGGAGGCGGTATGTTCGTGCTCAAGAAGATCGTCAGCGAGTTCTTCATGCCCGTGCCGATCGTCCTCTCCCTGCTCGTCATCGGGATCGTCCTCCTCTGGCAGAAGAGGCGGCAGGCTGCGGCGAAGATCGTGCTCACGACCGGTTCGATCCTGCTCCTCTTTGCCGGATACGGAATCATCTCCGATGCGGTTCTCAGGAAGCTGGAGTATCAATACCCGGTCCTCGATATCAGGGCTGCGCGCGAGGCCGGAGTGAAGTGGGTCGTGGTTCTGGCAGGCGCCCATGGTTCGGATGCCGGCCTTCCCGTGACGAGCCAGCTCGCCCCTGAGACGCAGGTGAGGCTCGTCGAGGGCATCCGCATCTATCGGAGCCTTCCGGGAACGAGGCTGCTCGTATCGGGAGGAAAGGTCTTCGATTCCCGGACGAGCGCCGAGCTCATGGCAAGCCTCGCCGGAGAGCTCGGGGTGAATCCGGAAGATATAACCCTGGAAGACCGGTCGAGGGATACGCATGGCGAGGCGGTGCTCCTGAAGCCTGTTCTCGGAAGCAGGCCGTTTGTCCTCGTGACCTCGGCCCACCATATGCCCCGCGCAATGGGCCTTTTTAAAGCCCTGGGCATGCAGCCCATTCCGGCGCCTGCATGCCATTATACCCGCAACTCTCGAAAAATCGCTCCCGGCAGCTTCTTTCCCGATACGATGGGGATCCGCAACAGCGAGTTCGTTTTCCACGAAATCCTCGGCATCGTAACCGCCAGGCTCATGGGGCAGATGTAACTGCCGAGGCGAACGGCTGCTTCAGGAGGTTCGTCCTGCCGAGCATTCTTGCAGAGCCCCATATCCTGATACTGCCTGCAATGCCCGTCTCCAAAGAGCTCCTGTTGCACTGATCCGGATGCACGGATCAGGCCGAAGAGAGCGCATGCCGGCCCTGTGACCTGCCCCGCATGCCGCTTGAATCTTACCTCGGACTCGGCCCTTCGGTGACCTGAACAAGATCATCGGTTCGGAGCCACTTCCTGAAGGCCTCCCTGACCTCGGGGGCGCCGAGCTTCAGGTATATCCCGGCCGCCCGGATCGGTTCGTCCAGAGGCAGATCGAGCTCGACCCGCCTGAGGAATCCCGATGCGATGTCATCGATGCTGGACTCCGAAAGGGGAATCTCCCGGAGAAGCAGGGCCTTGGCACGATCGAGCTCTTCAGTGCCGACGAGGGTATTCTGCATGTCTCTCAAGTTCTTGAGAATGATGGCCCGGGCTTTGCTCACATTGGGCGGATCGCAGGCATATTCGGTCACGTAGATACCCCGCGTCTTGCTCATCTGGAAGGAAGAGGACACGTAGTAGACGAGCCCTGCATACTCCCGGAGGTCCCTGTACAGCCGCGTTGCATAGAATGATCCTCCGAGGACGGTATTGCCCAGTCTCAAAGGGTGGTAGTCAGGATCGGACCTTGTCAGCCCGAGGGTTTGGGCGAGGGTCACTCGATCCTGGATACGGCTTGCATTGGGCACTGTGGTGTAGGAAGGCTTGTTCAGGGGCACGGGCGGAAGGAGTACTTCAGGCTTCGGATCCTCGGGCGCCTTCCATCCGCCGAAATATTTCATTACAGCCTCTCGTGCCCGCTCGGGCGTAATGTTTCCGGCTACCACGATTGTCGTCAGGTCGGGTCGGAACACCTTACGGTAGTAGTCTTTCACGTCCTCGAGGGTCAGGGATGATATGGTAGCAGGCGTAGCCTGCCGCAGCGACGGGTCATTCTCGGGAAAGAGGGCTTTCTTAAGGGCGCGCTCGGCAAGGTATTCCGAGCTCTTGAGGCGGCCGGCCGCCTCGGCTGCGGCCTGGGTCCGCACTACCTCGAAGGCCTGCGCGGGGAGGGCGGGGTTGAGCTCGTTGTCCGCCAGGAGCTGCATGCCTCGGTCGAACCGATCGGCCAGGACCTGAAGAGAGAAATCCTTTCCTGCAGACTCCACAGCGCCGATATCGTCGAGCGCCTTCAGGAAGGAGTCACGATCGAGCGATGCGGTCCCGAAAGAGAAGAGATTCTCGAGGACGCCATCGACACCCTCCTTGCCTGCAGGCTCTTCCATTTCGGGCTTGTTCCGGATGCGGCCGTACACGCTCACCGTATTGCTCACCGGTGCGCTCTGCACGATGAGCCTGATCCCGTTCGGCAGGACATCGACGACGGGATGCAGGGTCGAGGAAGGGATGGTAAGCCTTCTGAGCGATTTTTCAGCCCAGTCCGGAAGCCGTACAGGCTTGATCTGCTTGGGGGTGAAGGATTCCTTGCCCCCGAATCCCTTTCCCGACACCGGATTTCCCGACGGCTGAGGCGTGAGGACGGCGGCTATGGAATGATCGAGGTCAAGGTATTTTCGTGCCACCCGCTCGACGTCTTCGACCGTCACCTTCCTGATGGCATTCACGTCATCCTCGGGCGAATTCCTCCCCTCGACGGCCAGGGCTTGGGACCAGGACATGGCAAGTCCGGCCACCGAGTTCTTCTCGAACTCTGTCTCGGTTACCTTGCGCCGTTTGGCTGCCTCGACCATGTCGGCGGATATCCCGCCCTTTTTTGTCGAGCCCAGAATGCTTCGGATGTCTTTCTGGAGTGATTGTGCATCTGCTCCCTGGGGAAATGCAGCGATGGCATACCCGAGGCCTGCCTTGGTGAAAGAATCGATCTCGAAATCCGTATCCAGCGCCTTGCCCTGCAGCACGAGCGCGTAGAGACTCCCGCGGCGGCTCGACAGGATATCGGCCAGTACCTGCGCAGCAGCATAATCAGGGCTGTCATAGCCGGGCATCCTAAATGAGGTTATGACCATCCCGTAGGGTTTGTCTGTCGTGAGCCGGATGGTCTCAGGCCTCACGGGCTGCAGGCGGACCTTCGGGCGCGGCGGGAGCTTTTTCGCGGGAATGCTGCCGAAGAGGCTCCTGACGCGGGCAAGGGCCTCCTGAGGCTGCACGTTTCCGACAATGACGAGAATGGCATTATTGGGCACGTACCAGGTCTCGTGGAATTGCTTGAGCATGGCACTTGTCGTCTTGGCGAAGGAAGCGCGGGTCCCCAGCGGATCGTGTGCGTAGGGCGTGCCTTTGAACATGGCCTCGAGGAGCTTTATGTAGAAGACATATTCGGGAATGGACAGATCCTGTGCCACCTCCTGTTCTATTGCGCCCCTTTCCTGGCTCCATAGCTCCCGGCTGTCGAGAATGCCCCGCATGCGGATTGCCTCGATGCGCAGGGCGACATCGAGGTCTTCAGAGGGAACGGTAAAGAAATACAGGCTTGCATTCTGCGTGGTCATGGCATTGAACATGCCGCCAAGAGAGGCGGTGATGTTTGCCAGCTGGCCTGCCGAGAGTTCTGGAGTGCCCCGGAACATCATGTGCTCCAGTGCATGAGCCGTTCCCGGAAAGCCCGGAGGCGTCTCGTTCGATCCGACGAGGTAGCTCATCACGGTCGTCGCCACAGGCGCGAGCGTGTTGCGCACGATGACCACCCGCAATCCGTTATCGAGGGTGGCTCGCAGCACCTCCTGATCCTGCCCGGCGGATTCATCGGCCGTCCGGACATCCGAAGCGGGGAGGAGAAAGGCTGCTGAGAAGAGAAGGAACAGGCAGAAAAGCTTGAGGAGACTTCCGGGACTGATTCGTCCGCAACGGGCATATTTACGGGTATTCGAGCGGCTCGCGTTCTCTCCTGGTTCTGAACCGCCGGGACCGTATCCGGTCATGTTCATGATACTTCCTCCTCTTGGGAAGGATACCTGGGTAGACGTTCTCTTTTTAAGGATCTGTCTCTCACGTCGAGGACCGTCACCAGTATTAGTAAATCTGGAAACTTGAAGAATCAAGAGCAGCTGCTTGAAGATCCGGCATGCCTGCCCGTGTCCCGGGATATCCTGCACCGTCCCGGCCGACAGGGCGGGGCACACAGGGATCGCCCGGGTCTTGAGGCCTGCAGGGACGCAGACGGCTTGAGTTGCTTGAAAGAGAAATCATAATTGACTTTCAAAGGGCTG
Organism: Deltaproteobacteria bacterium; assembly: GCA_029547185.1. GTDB lineage: Bacteria > Desulfobacterota > Desulfomonilia > UBA1062 > UBA1062 > Phosphitivorax. The sequence continues at coordinate 81,573 of JAKPPU010000032.1, forward strand.
ATGAGTAGCTTCATGAGGCCTCTTAAAAAATTGAGGCTATTCCTGTGTATTCGTCCTTGAACACGGTATGCGCTTAAGGGAGATCCGGTGAAAATCAGAAGAGCGACTCCTCGCGATATCCCATCCATCTGCGAGATGCACAACTCATCCATACGGGAGTTGTGCCTCGGCCCCTACTCGCAGGACCAGATAGACGACTGGGTCAGTGCGCTGAATCCCCATGGATACGTCAAGGTAATGGAGACACTCGAATTTATCCTTGCCGTTGAAAAGGAGATCGTGGGCCTCTCGATACTCGATCCGGGAAAAGCGGAATTGACCGCCTTGTACGTATCTCCCCGTCATGTCGGGCAGGGAATCGGCACGATGCTCGTGGCCGAGGTGGAAGCACTGTCAGGAGAAGCGGACATACACGCGCTTCATCTGAGCTCGACCTTGAATGCCGTCGGCTTTTATGAGCGCACGGGCTTTGTCCGCCAGTACGATTCGTCCTATACCCTGCCGTGCGGAACCGTACTGCCGTGTGTGAGGATGATGAAGAGGCTTTGAAGGCGGAAGAGCTGATTGGTTCGAGCGATACCCAGAAACTTACAGAGGACATGCAGACCATCCCGATCTTTTTCCCGGGCGGGCTTTCCCTGACGGCCGGTCGTCAAGGGCAGCCCGGTAGAGAGCATTCGAATGCATCCGCCACCGGATTGAGATGATGCCGGAATGGACTATTCTATAATCACATCCCACCCTCAAACGCAGTTGATGGGGTGGATGCCCTGGATATTAAATAACGTTCGTGCAAGTAGAGCAAAGGTAACACACATGCCGTACCGGAGCCCGAATCATCTCAATTTCTGGGAAAAGCTCATGCTCAAGACGTTTCCTCCCCTGATCGCCTTTCTTATCAGGAACTGGTGCCGCACCTGCAGGGTGGTCGCCCGCATCAATGAAGAGAACGAGAGGAATGCCGTGATCGCCTGCAACGGGGCTGTCTATGTGAGCTGGCACCAGAGGATGTTCTACTTCTTCAAGGACTTCGGCAACCGGAACATCATCATGATGATCAGCAGGAGCAAGGACGGGGATTATGCCAACGACGTCGCCCTTCGCCTGGGTTTCTCGTCCGTCAGGGGAAGCAAGGGCAAAGGCGGGCATAAGGCCATGTACAAGCTCATCGAGAAGCTCAATGAGGGGGGCCGCACTGCGGGCATCATGGTTGACGGCCCCAAGGGACCCCCGCGGGTTCTCAAAATGGGTGCGATAAAGATCGCCGAGGACACCGGCAAGCCCATCATCCCCATGATGTACGGGGCAGAGCACCGGATCGTGCTGAAAAGCTGGGACCGGTATTTCCTTCCTGTACCCTTCACCAGGATCGTCGTTTACCACGGCAACCCGATCTTCGTTCCCCGGGGTGCAACCAGGGAAGAAGCGAGACGAATCAGGCTCGAGGTGGAGAGGGTCCTCAATGAGATGGCGGACGTGTGTGATACCTTCTGGGGAGGCAATCCCGTAGGAAAGCCCGGGTATGACCTCGTGGCGGCAGACACGAGGGAAGAGATCGGTTATTTCTCCAATCCGAGCAGCTCGGGAGAGGGCCTGATAAACAATTCCTGAAAAGATCATTTCCGGAAGTAAAAATCTCCTTGTACGCAAGCACGGGTATCGGTTATTACATCCCATAGATTCACAGGTGAACGATCGTCCGGCAGAGACTGCCCGAGATCGGCCTCTGCGCTTAAAAAGAAAGGCAACACCTTAAGAGGATGGCGATGAGATGCGAGAACTGCCAGGCTGAGATAGGATTCTGGACGGCATTGCGACAGTCGATCCCCTACCGTCTCCAGTGCTTTCAATGCAATGCCAGATACAGGGTCTCCGCTCCCTTCCTGAGCGTACTCTTCATCGCCGCCGTCTTCATATTTGCAGGATTGCTGCCTGTCTTCAAGGCCGGCTTCGAGGAGTTCGGACCTTTCTTCATCGCTCCCTTCGCAGCCTTCACGATAGGCGTCTGGTTCGTCATTGAATTCATCCTGTACAGATACATCGCCGGTAGGGGACGGCTCACCAGGATAGATAAGACCGGGCAGGAGTCGGTAAATCCGGCGGAAGGTTCGACAGGAGAATAGAAAAGTGAAGCTGAGACCGCATCATATCCTGTGCGTACAGTTTCTTCCCGACGGCGATACCGGGCGGGGCAGGGAATACAAGGAGATGGAGACGCGGATCAAGGAGGTCATGAGACAGCCGGACGACACGCTGATCGAGGTAACCAAGGGTGTGGATGATTTGTGCGCCCCGTGTCCCGACTGTGCCGATGGCCGCTGCAACAACAGGTTCGGCGATGAAGCTTCCGTACGGAAATGGGATGCGCGGGTCATCGGGGGACTGGGGATCTCGTTCGGTGAGAGCATGAGCGCAAAGGCTCTCCACACCCTCATCAGGAGCAAGGCCCCTCTCGCATTCTGCAGGGACCGGTGTCCCTGGCGACCGGCGTGCGGGGTCTTCGGGAAGATCGGGGGCTAGGTCTTCTGCAAGAACCCGAGGCAATCGAGGCCGACCGTCGAGGCCCTTGCGGTGGACGTCTACCAGACAGTCCGGCGTGCCGGATATCCCATAGAAGTCAGGTCGGATTTCTCCCAGGAAATGGACCGCTATGCGGTCCTGCTCGTCGAATAGCTACTTTCCCCCTGACTCATCCCTGTTTGAGAAGGCCTTTTTCAGGGTTATTCTTTTAAGTATCTGTAAGCCCTTTTTATCGAAAGATACCGAAGCTCCTTTCGGATGAGGCAGCTCCAATCTGCAGCAGATCTGAAGGTATGATGCAAGGACAAAGGAGAAGATTCCCATGGAAGTTCCCGCATGTGGAAAGAGCCTGGAAAGCAGAGTATCACGGCATACCAGCCCTCTTGTAAACCGGGAGATAATGACCCAGACAGAGAAATCCCTGCTGTTCTATGCGGAGCATCCGGATCAGATAGACGACCGGATAAGCATGCTCAAGGGAGAGTGGGACATCGAGAGGACGCTGGAGGCCAATGCCTCCATCCTGGAATTGTACAGCCTCTTCATATCCGCAATCATGAGGAGAAGGCTGTACATCCTGCTCGGGATAGCCGTCGTGGGTTTTCTCCTTCAGCATGCGATTCAGGGATGGTGCCCTCCGGTTTCAGTCTTCAGGCGTCTGGGGATCAGGACAAAGGAGGAGATTCAGCTCGAGCTCTACGGCCTGCGCATGCTCAAGGGCGATTTCGACGGGATTCTCGAGATAAGCGGAATGGACCCGAGGGACCGTGTCAAGAGGGTCATCGAAGTGCTGAGCACGTAGTTCCCGCTTTTTTTCCCGTGAGGCAACGGTGGCGCTCAGGCTGACAGCCCTGGAAGAGAGAATCAAGAGGCTTAAGTTCGTCGGAGCCCGGCAGATCGGAAAAGGCAGGAGCCGCTTGCGCCATTACATGAAAATCCCGGGTCCGGGAATCATCGCCGGAGCGGCGGATGACGACCCCTTGAGGCCATGGCTGTCAGGTCTGTACGTGGCAGGACAGCGGAGAGGAAGAGGTGTCGGCACGAAACCGGTGGAGGCCGGACTGCTCAGAAGGTAAAGGGCTTCATTATTTATAGACGAGCCGCAGGATCTTGTCGTCTCCCTTCCTGGGAGTTCCTCTGCCGTCGCGGTTGCTCGTCAGGACATAGAGATTTCCATCCGGACCAGTGACGACATCACGGAGCCTCCCGTACTTCCCGCTCGACCAGTCCTCTCCGAAGAGCCGCTCGATGGAGGTCACCGTGTACCCCCTGCCCGATCTTTCGAGGCCTATGCGCACGAGAGCTTCGGCTTTGAGGGTTGCCAGATAGAGATCTCTGCGGAAAAACGTCATCCCGGCAGGGGGTGTCGCCTTGCCGGGCCAGAATACGATGGGATCGACATAGGGCTTCATGTTCACCTTGCCCAGGACCCGGGGCCACCCGTAGTTGCCGCCTTTGCGGATGATAATCACCGAGTCTTTTCCATGCAGCCCGAACTCGCCGGATGGGCCGTGTACGGAGGAAAAAAGGCTGCCGGTGTCGGGGTCCCACGCAAGGCCCTGCGGGTTGCGGAGACCGTACGCGTAGACAGGGGAGTTCCCGAAAGGGTTGTCTTTGGGGATGGAGCCGTCGGGAGTGAGCCGGAGTATCTTCCCTCCGAGGTTGGAGAGATCCTGTGCTGTTTGAGGATGCGTGGCGTCGCCGGTACAGACGTAGAGCATCCTGTCCGGTCCGAATGCGATCCTTCCTCCGTCATGGAAGCGTGCTGCAGGGAGACGGTCGATGATGACCCTGTCGGACACAGCCGTCTTCCCGGTGTCCCTCAGGCGTTCGACCCTGTTATAGGATTTGATGCCCACCCGGTGGGTATACATGACATAGAGATAGGGCTTTAGCGGGTAATCGGGATGGAGTGCAAGCCCCATCAGCCCGCCCTCGCCGAGGGATGAGGCAGGGATGAAGGCGTACGGCGTATCGAGAAGCTTTCCCCTGTCGATCATCCGTATCCTCCCCGGCCTCTCGGTGACAAGCGCCCTTCCGTCGGGAAGAAACACGAGCTCCCATGGTATCTCGAGATCTTGGGCAAAGGTCTCGACAGTGAAATCCCGGGGGCTCGGTATGAAAACATCGTGGACCTTCTGAGGCACGGTGCCGACAACCGGGTTTCCTGATCGAGGGCTCTCGGATATTCCAAAAGTCTCCGGGCAGGGAGCGACGATCCAGACAAAAGCGATGACCAGGAACAGGGCAAAGACCCTTCCTCTGCGGACTGACATGCCGATTTGCATAAAACCGTTGCCATAGCGGTGTCTTGTCATGCCTCCTCCCTCGGTACCCATGGAGATGCATTCATGTGATGATTCCCTGTAATGGAGGATACGGGTAACAGGCCGGGTCTCAATTCCCGTTCCTTATGGAAGAAAGGAAGGGATCGGGCAAAATGGATAACTTGCATATTCATATTAGATCGACAAAAATCACTGGAAATAGCCTTATACAAATTAAAATTGGCAATAATCAGGAAACCGATAAGTCCAATAAGAGGCAATCAAATGTAAGTGATAAACCACACGGGCAGGGTGAAAGCCAGCCCTAATGAGATGGGGCAAGCATTGAGAAAGGTAACCCACAGCCTATAATAAATATTTAGAAAAACCATGCAGAGAGAAGGAATTAAGATAAATTGATAGAAATAGAGGGTGTATAAATGCCAGTCAGTATTGTCCAGCTCGATAAATTTATCACGGGAACGAATTTCCCTGCAAATAAGAATGACCTGAGGAAGACGGCCCGCGAGAACTGTGCCCCCGACCTGATCATCGATCTCATAAACAACCTTCCCGACCGCAGGTTCAATTCCGAGACGGATGTGAATCGAGCTATATACGACATCGAGTAGGAGTGCTCTCAGAGGAGGGAGGAATGGCAAAGAGCATGCAGGCCTTTGCCGTGCATGCTGAACGTGAAGGAAGAGAGGTGACAAATGCCTGTCAACGCAGCTGAACTACAATGGTATCTCGAAGGGATAGATTTCCCGGCCACAAAGGATGAAGTGGTCAACCTGGCGCGCTACAACCATGCAACCGATGGCGTCATGCAGTTGCTCAAGAAGCTGCCGGACAGGGAATACTCTTCACCCGAGGATGTCATCGAAACCTCCGGTGTCGGTGATTAGGATCACGAAATGGGCCGGTAATGGAACACGAGGCCAAGGTGATCACGACAAGTTTCCATATCAGAGCTTCCTTTGTCTCAGTGATGTCGACAAGGCGATAGGAGATATCGAGTAAATAGTTCAAAGAGAAAACCTACACACAGTTGATCAGCACAAAACCAAGACATAAACAAAGAACAAGGAGGTTGAAACATGGTAAGCACGGGAGAACTCCAGCAATACCTGCACGGAATCCATTATCCGGCAAGCAAGAACGATCTGATGAAGACAGCTCAGGGCAACAAGGCCCCGAAGGACGTCATGGACCTGATTGGAAGGCTGCCTGACCAGAGCTATCCTTCACCCGTAGATGTCAACAAGGCTGTGGGGCGCGTCGATTAGCCCGGCGCCCGAATAGCCAATCAGGAGAGTGAGTCTTCGAAAGAAAATCACTTGCGTTTGAGGACAAGAAGGAAAGAAACGGCTGGCGGCATCAGCATAACGGCGATCGAGGAATACTGTTGCGAAGAGCTCACGAAAGGCTGACAGCCGTTTGTCAAAACGCAAGGAGCGGAAAGGAGGCAGGGAGATGGCAAAATTCGGTGATGTAAGCACTGCGGAGGTGGAAACGTATCTCCGCGGAATGGATTTTCCATCAGGAAAAGACGGCTTGATCAAGAAGGCACGTGAAAACAATGCACCGGACGATGTCATGGATCTTCTGAACAGCCTTCCGGATCAGGAATATCACACACCCATTGACGTGAGCAAGGCTATCAGCAAAATCAAATAGGAAAGCATCCTGGTGAACCGACTGCCGGGATGAAAGGTGGGGTGATGGGGGTAAGTAGCTTTGATCTTCAACACTATCTCAAAGGGATGAGCTACCCTTCACGGAAGGATGGTCTCATCCAAAAGGCACAGGAAAACAGGGCGCCCCTGGATGTAATCGATCTGCTCAACAACCTTCCGGACCGGGAGTTTCACTCGGCTGCGGACGTGAGCAAGGCAGCAGGCGAGCTCGAATAGAGTCAGCCGGACGATCGAGACAGCTCGGATGAAGGAGGAAGGGAAACTCGATATCTCCTCTTTTTCATGCGGTCCCGGGCAGAAGGCCGGTTCGAACAATGGGTGCCGTACATCGGCTTTCGAAAACGGAAGGCGGAATATGCATCGGGAAGAAGAAAAATATGAAGGAAAGGAGGTGTTACTATGGTCAGTACCGGTCAAATATTAGAATATCTCCACGGAATAGATCTTCCCAAGGACAAAGCCGGCTTGGTGAAATACGCCCAGAGCAAGAATGCACCCAAGGACGTGCTTGACATCCTCAACAGGCTGCCGGACCAGCAGTTCGGAAACGCCGCAGAAATTACCCATGCCATAGGTCAGATCGAGTAGAGGGACACCTGGTCGGTTTGTGAAACCGGGATGACAGAGAAGGAGATGAAAATGGTCAGTACCGGTGACATACTTCAGTATCTCCGAGGCGTACATTTCCCTATCAGAAAAGACGGCCTGCTGAGCAGGGCCCGCGACAATAACGCTCCACAGGCCATTATGGACGTCCTTGGTAAACTTCCCGATCAGGTATACAGATCGACTGCGGACATCAGTATGGCTGTAGGTGACATCGAATAATCAGTCTTCAACACTCCCAGGTAACAATGACCGGACACCTCCTGTGGACGATCGACCTCCTCATAGGGGGGACCGGGCAGATATCACATGGAACGGAAAGCGCTCCTTTGGCCTTCAGAGATCATAGGAGTGCTTTCATGTGAGGTTGCTCCAAACTCTCTTTTCCCCCATCTCTCCTTCTCGAAAAGATTTCCCGGGCAGGCAAGGTACGTGTGACAACCCTTGAGTAATAAATCGAAGAATGATATAGCTATATCCCTGGGTTGATATCCGTTCCGCATACCCGGGTGTTGTAAATTGAATCCTGGGCAGGTCATAGGCTAAGAGGAGATTGTGATAGGGGAGTATTTTCAGGCAAGCACTGACCAGCGATCCATCCACAATGACAAGCCCGGCGTCCGCACTGGTGGGGATATTCCCGGGAAAGAGCCCCATCAGGGCATTCAGGGCTTTTGTCTGCCCGGTCCTCTGGAGCAGCGGCTCTCCATCATCTCCCCCGATGATCATCACCTCGTCGGTGCTTTCTCCACTGAAAAAACATTCCTGACACCATCCACATTCATCGGAGGATTTTAAAAGAGGGAGTATCATGAGCGCAGCCAATATCAGCCAAACCGATCGTCTGCTCAGGATCGATACGCCTTTGGGCAAAGACAAGCTGTTCGTTACGAGGTTCGAGGGCACGGAAGGCATCTCCATGCCGTTCAAATTCGAGCTCGACCTCATTTCGGAAGATTTCATAGATATCAAGGACATCATGGGAAAAGGCGTGACGGTCTCGCTCATCCTGGCAGACGGATCCGAGAGATACTTTAACGGGGTGGTCTCCAGCATGGCCTATCGGGGAAGTACGCAGAGAGCCTCCAGGTACGGGGCCGTGATCGTTCCCTGGTTCTGGATGCTCACCCGCCGAAAGGACTGTCGCATTTTTCAGGCCGTCATCAACGGTGAAAACAAGGTCGAGGATATCGTGCGCAAGGTGTTCGAAGACGCGGGCTATCCGGATTTTCACTATGAGTTCCATCTCACCGGCACCTATCCCAAGAGAGAGTACTGCGTTCAGTACAACGAGACGGATTTCAGCTTCGTCTCGCGCCTGCTGGAAGAAGAGGGGATCTACTATTTTTTCAAGCACGAAAAGGGAAAGCATACCATGTACATCTGTGACAATCCCGGAGGGCACGAGCCCTGCCCGAACCAGAAATCTGCCGTGTATCTCACAACAGAGGGCGGAAAGCTCGACGAGGACATCATCACCGATTTCGGGATATCGAAGGAAATCCACTCGGGCGAGTTCACGGTCAATGACTACAACTTCGAAACCCCCACCGCGAATCTGCTGACGCTGACGAGCAGCTCCATCTCGGAGAGCGATAAGAAGCTCAAGCTCTATGAATACCCCGGCAACTTCGATGCGATGAACAGGGGCGCCGACCTGGCCAGGATCCGCATGGAGGCGGAAGAGTCACAGTATACAAAGGGCGTCGGGAGAAGCAACTGCAGGGCGTTTGCAAGCGGATACCGCTTCAGTCTCACCACGGACGATCTCCTCGACGGATCCTATCCCTACAAGGGGGACTATGTACTCACATCCGTAACCCACACCGCCGTCGAGGGAAGTTACTTCGCCGGGGAGGAAGGAGAAGGAGAGACCGAATATACGAACACCTTCACCTGCATCCCTCACGGCATCCCCTACCGGCCGCAGCGCATCACGCAGAAACCCTCCATCCCGGGGGCCCAGACCGCTGTCGTGACAGGGCCGCAGGGAAAAGATATCCATACCGACCAGTACGGCAGGGTCAAGGTGCAGTTCCATTGGGACAGGCAGGGGGAAAAAGACGAGAAGACCTCCTGCTGGATCAGGGTGGGACAGATGTGGGCGAGCAAGGGATACGGCGCCATGTTCATACCCAGGATCGGGGACGAGGTGATCGTCGAGTTCCTCGAGGGAAACCCTGACCGGCCCCTCATCACGGGAAGCGTCTATCATGCCGCCAACATGCCCCCGTATCAGCTCCCCGAACAGGAGGCCCTGAAGACGGCCATAAGGACGAATACCTCGCCCGGGGGGAAAGGCTTCAACGAGATCAGCTTCGAGGATTACAAGGGCAAGGAGCAGATCTTCATCCACGGCGAGCGCAATCTCGACATCCGGGTGAAGAACGACATGCTCCAGACCGTGAACCACGACTCGAACGTGACGGTGAAAAACAACCGTCTCGTCACCGTCGAGAAGGACCTCACCGAAACGGTCAAACAGGACAGGATAGAGAAGATCGCGAGGGATCTCAGCATCACCGTAAGCGGGAATGATACGAAGGATGTCACCGGCGCGCTCACGGCCACGGTCAAGGGAGACGTGAGCGAGACGTTCAAGAGCAGCCACTCCGAGACCGTGACCGAAAAATACGCGCTCAAGGCAAAGAGCGTCCTCATCGAGGCGGACAATGAGATTACGCTCAAGGTGATGAACACCAGCATCACGATCACATCGGCCGGGATCACCATCAAGTCGTCAAGCTCGCTTGAGCTCGGGAGCGACGGTCAGACAGTGGTCAAGGGCGGGACGGTGAAGATCACTGCGGCCGGCAACGCCAATTTCGAGGCAGGGGGCGTCGCTGCCGTCACGGGCTCACTGGTCAAGATAAATTGATCCAGGAGATGATCGACATGCCCGATCGGCAGTCTGTAACGGACATCCCCGCCCTTGGCACGACGGCGGCACAGGCAGCAGACAGGGGGCGCAGAAGGCTGGCAAGAGGGCCGGAATACGGACCGAACCCCGGGAGATGCAAAAGGCAATGAGCTTACACACCGTGAGATATCAGATCTCGCTCCACTATCTGGGCGAGGGGTATGTTCGGAGAGACGAACAGAGATACCGGTGCCGTTTCGAGCTCAAAGAGGACGGAGCGGAGTCTCTGGAGAGCCTTCCCCATGTTATCCCCAACGTGGTGAGCGGGACCGAGCCTCCCGATCCTGCCGCCGTCGAGGCAGCCATGCCCGGAAGCGAATCCGTGAATCCTCCCGCGGACACGGTCTACCGTCTCGTGATCACGGACAACCATACCCTCCCCGAGGTGGATGCAGGGCTTCTGGGCAATACGGGCAGCCCCAACGGGGACAGAACCTCCCGGCCGGTATACTACAGGAAGAGCAACCGCAGATGGATGAGGGACGTCCGGCCCCTGGTGCCGTTTCGTATCATCATCCGGAGATTCGACGGTGTGCCGGGGAATGAAGAGCGGGTCGATCTGGATGCAGGGGTCAGGGTGGTCATCGAGATCAAAGATCCGGCGGAAGAGAAGGGTATGCACGCCGAGAGCGACCGCAACGCGGTGAAGAATTGCCTGGGCGATTTCTTCAGGAAATACAGCCGCTCCGGAAACGACCCGAGCGGGGGCGACGACAACTGCCCCGAACCCTTTGCGGGACACCGTACGATTTCGGACCCGAGCCCGGGAATAAACGCAGGCAAGGTCGTCAGGAAGATCCCCTATGTCCCGTCTCCCACCCCCGACACCGCCCTGCCGGGAGGAATCCGGCCCGGCCGGGTCAGCACGGAGGGGATATACGCGTCCAATCACGTGACGTTCGATCCCGAGCTCATACAGACCATGGAGGACGGCAGCAAGGTGAAGATCGGGGTCGTCGACTATGTCTTTTCTCCCCTGCCCATCGGCGGAGACAACTACCGCTTCCTCATCAGGCTCGTGGACGGATCGGGCAGGGATATCCGGGAAACCCGGATCGACGGTGCGGCGGTCGGCCTCACGGACGACCGTGGGGAAATCCTTCCGCTGCTGCGCGCCTACTGCACGGGCAGGTTCGTGATCTGGCGCAGGATCGACGTCCGCCTCATGCTCGCGGCGAACAGGGCCTGTCCCGAGGATATCGACTGGGAAAAGATCAGGGGCTTCTACCGGCATGCCTTCATGGAGATAAGCGGACCCCTCGAGATAAGAGAGCTTCCCCTCACGGGCTGGAGACAGAGCATCATCGACGTGTTCAACGGCGGCGAGTCATCCGGCGAATACGGAGACCTGGACAACTTCCGGCCTGCAGGAGCGGGGCCGGAGGACGTGAACTACAACGACATCTATTCGCAGGGGCTCTTTCCCTCCTTCATGAACCCTGCCTCCAGGACGAACCAGGAGGTCGAAAATCTCTGCAGCGACATCCTCACCAAGGCGGTCCAGGCGCTTCCTCCCCTCAAGGGCGGATATGCGACCCCGGAAAGCCGGAATGTGGACGGCGAGGGTGAAGGCTTCTACATGCTCTACGTAAAGAACAACACGGGAGCAGCGCCGGGAGGCATGTGGCTGGGGGACGGCAGACTCGCCGTATCGAAGCTCACCGGGGCCCTCTCCGGGATGGAAAGCGGGATGACCGCCCATGAGATGGGCCACGGCCTGTTCCTGAGGAATTCGATCTCCCCGGGGCTCAAGCGTCTGGACCCGGATACGGGCGGCTCGGCAGATTTTCTCGTCCGGTACAGGAAGGCAGGGGATCCTGATTTCGAAGTCATTCGACTTCTCCATCCCACCCGCAATACCTATCCCGAAGACCACGACCAGCATTTCTCACACAAGTGTGTCATGGCCGATCTCGATCGCCAGGCATTCTGCGGGATCTGCTCCTTGGGCCTGAGGTTCTACGACCGCATCAGGATCCAGGACAAAGGTCAATACCTGAGCAGGATCATGGAGGGCTCCTTCGTGGACGTGGAGAACCCGGACAACGGTGCGAAGATCGTCCATGCCCTCTACGACCCGTCCGCTCCCGATGAGATTAAACTGAGCGAGGTCATCCCTGCCATGGCCGCGAACCAGGAAATCTACCTCATGGCCGTGGGCCCGGAGCGGGAATACAGCTTTGCCGGTACGCCCGAAAAGGGCCGCGTCAATCTCGGCGCCTCGGGAAAGGACCCCATATCCGACTGGAGCTCGAGCAATACGGGCATCGTGAGCCTGAAGATGGCGGGCGGCATCGGCGTGATCGCCACGGCAAAGAGGCCGGGCACCGCGACGATCAAGTTCAGCCGATACGGGAAATCGGTTGCTGCAGTTATCACCGTTGCATGAGAGGGAGCGATCGGGCATGAACGGACTCAAGCTCACATTCGAACTGCAGAGAAACGAGGCCGTGTTCGGGGAGTCTGTCCCCTTTGCCGTGACCCTCACCCATACCTTCAAGTCGCCTGTGCTCGTCAATGCCCTCGATCCGGTGAACCGGGCACTGAAGGTGTTCATGCGAAGACTCGACGGCGAGGAGCGTACTGCGGACCAGATGACTCCTATCCTTCGGGACGGCCTTTCTAGAGGCGCCCCGGTGGTCCCCGGGGGAGTGAGGCTGCTCCCGGGGCAGAAGCTTGAATTCAAAGACGACCTGCTCCGGTGGTTTGCCCACATCCCTGCCGGGACCTACAGGGTCTGGGCAGAATACGAGGGGCTCCTGCGCACGGCCGCGTCCGAGCCGGCGGAGCTGCGGATCTCGCCCGCCCTGATCCTCGCCGCCAATACGCCCCGCTGGGGCCTCCAGATGCCCGATGCCCCGTATGCGGCGGCATGGGCCCACCGCCACGAAAGGGGCATCATGCTCTTCTACCAGCTGCAGAGCCCCGACCTTCCGAGGAACCCGGTACGCTCGATCCGGGCAGGCGTCATCGGAGAGCAGGTCTCTGCCCACGCCGCCTGCCTGCCGGGCGGTGAGAACCTCGTGGGGCACCTCTACTGGTTCACGGTCAAGGAGCGGTTCTTCTTCGTGCCCTTTGACGTGAAGAACGGGGTGACCGGTCCGGCAGTGGAGGTGAAGAAGCTTCCGTTCAAGGGATGGCCCATCCCGTCGGGGCTCTCCCTCAAGGACGGGTCGTTCCTGGTGCCCTTTACGGATCACCGGAGGACAAAGGTCGCCCTGATGCATGTATTCCCGAACGGCGAGGCGAGCGCCGTCATTCTCGATCTGGAGAAGAACTCGCCCCTCGGGCCGCACATGAGCTTCTTCGAATACGACAGGAGGCTCCACTTCATCTGGACGAAGGCAAAAGGCAGGCAGATCGACTACGCCATGCTGCCGCTCGACGACATGGAATCGGGTTTTGCCGCGAGGACGATCCACATCGCGAACGATCCGGTCCTGTGGTTCGATGCCTACCTCGACAGGGGCATGAACATCCTCCAGCTCAAGTCCCTTTACCTGGGCGACCCGCCTCCATCGGGCGAGCAGGAAGGGGAGGAGCCTCTTGCCAGGGTCATGGCCTGGTGCATAACCTCGAAGGACAGGCAGATCGTATGCACCCCGATCAGCGCCACGGACAGCTCCATGGGCAGGCCCGTATCCTTTCAGACCGGCAGCGCCGGGGATGTAAGCGTGCTCGGATCGGTCACCACCTCGAAGGGCGGCCTCGCGCTCCTTCTGGTGAATGGAAACGGAAGGATCTTTTATGCGAGCACCATGCGCAGGAGGCTCATGCCCATCGAGGATGCCGTCGGCATCCCCGTTACCCAGGCGAACTGCCCGAGTCTCATGCGCGGGAGCAGGTATCCCTGGGTGCACCTGAGATTCATCACGGACGCCAGGATGATCAGCTACGTCAGGCTCGAGCCGGTAAGTGAGTTCGATCCGGTGGAGAGCGAGACGAGGCCCCTCGATCTCGTGTCCGATGAATGGACCGAGGTCACGGATGAGACCGAAGGGAGAAGCCAGAGTGAATGAGCCGAAAGACAGGGCGTCACATCCCGGACATCGTGATGGCCGACCAACCGGGTCCGGGAGAGACGCCGATGGAGGGGAGGTGAGCCATGCCGCCTGCAGCTCGAGTCGGTGACCTGCATACGTGCCCGGCGGCTAACGGGCCCGTGCCCCACGTGGGAGGACCCATCGCCGGGCCGGGCGTCCCAACGGTGCTTATCGGGTGTATGCCCGCAGCAGTGATGGGCGACGTGGCCGTGTGCGCAGGACCGCCGGCTACGATCGTGAAGGGCTCGGCAACCGTCCTCATAGGGGGAAGGCCTGCTGCCCGCATGGGAGACCAGACAGCGCACGGCGGCTCCATCGTCGGGGGCCTGCCCACCGTCATGATCGGGGGATAGGCTGGATGGAGCCCACGGCACGCCTTGGCAGCACCCTTGAGGGATCAGCGCTTGAAGATGTCCTTGATGGACCAGCCGCCTTTCTTCTTTTCATCGGGCGGCTTCGGGGAGCCTTCCGGAGCGTCGCTTCCCGGCCCCGGCGGGGCCGGCTCGGGCTCCTCGTACTCGGCAAGCCTCCCTTCGCCGAGGAACCGAAGGACCGGTCCCTGCGGGCTCAGGGAGAGGACATCGTTTACGTTGAGGGCTGCCTGGAGATCGATCGGGCGGCCGTTGATGGAGATGCTCTTCCTGCCGGTGAGGTCTTTGATCCAGTACTTGCCCTGAGCGAAAAAGATCTGGGCATGCCGGTCCGCAATGGAAGGATGGGTCATGATGAGGTCGTTGCCGGGCCCCTGACCGATGTTGACGGGAAGCTCCCTGTAGGAGTTGAGCGTGGGGCCGTACTGGACGATGAGCGGAACCTGGACCTTCCTGACGGCGATTTCCTCCGGTCGCCCCGGCGCTTCGGGTGCAGGCTTTTTCGGAGGTTCGGGAGCGGCTCTCTCCCCTGCAGGCGGCACCGGTACATCGACCTGCATCATGGGCTCCGGCCGGGTCACATTGAGGTTCTGCTCGATGTCGCGCATCTCGATGGCCTTGGCGAGGAAGCTCACCTTGGGCCCGTCCGGAGAGAACATGATGACGTCCCCGTCTTTGAGGAACACCTCTTTCACCTGCTTTCCGTTGACGAAGGTGCCGTTCGTGCTCCTGTCGACGAGCTTGAATCGGTTCCCCTCACGGACGATCTCGGCGTGGCTCCTCGATACGGCGGCAAGGTCCTTGGGAAACTGCATATCGCACGTCGGGTTCCTGCCTATGGTAATGGCAGGTCCGCTGAATTCCTGGATCCGGCCCTTGAGCGGGCCCTGGATATGGATGAGCTGGACAATGATAACCGGTTCAGTGTTCATGGATCTGCCTCCCTTCATCTTGTATGGGGACGCCGGGACATCATTTCTAGACCCCAACGTTACTACAATTACGCCAAATCACTGTCAAGAAGATTGAACGGATAAGGGAGAGTATGAACAGATCGGTCGGCAGAACAGATGTCGGGCTTGTGCGGAAGAACAACGAGGATGCGTACGCAATCGACGACGCGGCAGGCTACTGCGCCCTGGCCGACGGCATGGGGGGCGCGGCCGCAGGCGAGATAGCGAGCCGGATCTTCGTGGACACCGTGCGCGGGATCTTTCCGGGCAGAGAGCCTTCGCCTCCGGGCGAATGCTCCACGCTGGTGCAGAGGGCCTTCGTCATCGCCAATCAGAGGATGCTCGACCACGTAAGGGACAACCCCTCTCACCGGGGCATGGGCTGTACGGCAGAGCTCCTCGTGTATGCGGATGACGGCTTCGTCATAGGCCACATGGGGGACAGCAGGACCTACCGGTTGAGGAACGGTGTGCTCAAGCAGCTCACCAGGGACCACTCGCTCGTGCAGGAGCAGATCGAGAAGGGCATCATCACCCCCAGGGAGGCACGGACGAGCCCCCACCGGAACATCATCCTGTGCGCCCTGGGGACGAGCGAAAACCCTGCCCTGGACATCATCAGGGGGAAGACCTTTGTCGGCGACCTGTTCCTCCTGTGCTCGGATGGCCTCACGGACATGATCGAAGACGATCGGATCCTCAGGATCCTAACCTCTTCGCAGGACCTCGCCGGGACCGCGGACGATCTCATTGCAGCAGCGAAGCAGGCAGGCGGAAAGGACAACGTCACCGTAGTGCTTTCACGGGTGGAGGCAGGATGAAAAGACTGCATATCATTTTACTTTCTTTGCTTCTTTCCATAGCGCCCCTGTTCTCGACCGCTCGCTGCGGCGAGCCGAAGGTCTTCGCCCTGACGAGATCCGAAGCGGTTGATGCCGTGAGCGGGTGGTTCGAAAAGTCCGGGTTTGCCGTAACGAAAGCAAGCGGCAGGGAGAGCCTCGAGATCAGGGCACTCAAGGGAAATGAGGAATGGATCGTAACGCTCAAGCCCCACTCGCCCCTCGCCAGCGAGATCAGCGCTTCCTACCGGATGAGCGGTGTCCGGAGCCAGGATGAGGTCCGGAACCTGTGGAACTTCCTCTCGGGATATGGAAACGGGTCCCATGCCCAGATCGATGCATCGAGCTCAGGCATCCCGGGAAGCATCCGGGCTTGGAGAGAATCCGTGGTTTGCCTCAGTGCAAAGACCGCTGACGAACTGTACCAGTTTTCCGGGTTCGTGGTCGACACCTCGGGTCTGATCCTGTGCACTGCCCACAACCTCAAGGGCGTCAGGGAGATCGTCGTCACGTTCTCTGACGGGCGCACACGGCCGGGCACGATCGTGAAGATCGATGAAGAGCGGGACCTCTCCCTGATCGATGTGGGGACGACATTGAGAAAGGCTGTTTCGCCCGTGGGGGGGGCCATGAGCGTCCGGTCGGGCCAGAAGCTCTTTTCCGTGGGCTGTCCCGAGGGCTTGAGCGGCACCATATACGCGGGCGTCATCAGCGGCCCGCCCCGGGCCGTGGGAGGCCAGCGCCTGTGGCAGGCGGGAATGAAGGTGTACCCGGGAAGCTCGGGGAGCCCGGTCTTCGACGAGCAGGGAAACCTCGTGGCAGTGGTCAAGGGAAGGCGCCGGGGCACCGACTCCACGGGTTTTCTCATCCCTCACGGTACCATCGTCTCCTTTATCAGGGGCGGCAGGCATGGGAAGAAATAGGGCAGGCTTCATAGGCATTGCTTATTGTGAAAACTCCTCATATGATAGGAACATCTATGGAAGGCACTGAGACAAGCCTGAAGTACGGGCGCTATGAAATCGTGGAGCAGATCGGCAGGGGTGCCATGGGGGTCGTCTACAGGGCGCACGATCCCCAGATCAACCGGACGGTGGCCTTGAAGGTCCTCAGGGAAGACAGGGTCACGAGCGAGGATTTCGTCCAGCGGTTCCTCAGGGAGGCCATGGCCATCGGCCGCCTCTCGCACCCGAACATCGTCACGGTCTACGACATCGGGCAGGATCATGGAACGGTGTACATCGCCATGGAATTCCTCGAAGGCGAGCCCTTAAACGAGGCCATCAGAAGGCGTACTCCCGATGCATCATGGGTTGCAGGCATCGCCGTCCAGCTTGCGGAAAGCCTCGCGTATGCCCACTCGAAGGGAATCGTGCACCGGGACATCAAACCTTCGAACATCATCCTCACACCCGACGGACAGGTGAAGATCACGGACTTCGGGATCGCCCACATCGAAGATCCGGACATGACCCAGCAGACCCAGGCAGGCCAGATCCTGGGGACGCCGATCTACATGTCTCCCGAGCAGGTGATCGGAAGCAGGCTCGACGGCCGCTCGGACCTCTACTCCCTGAGCGTCATCCTCTACGAGACCGCTGTGGGCAGGAGGCCTTACTCGGGCGAGAACATCGCGGCGATCTTCCATGCCATAACACAGGACAATCCGGCTCCACCGGCGCAGATGGATCCGGGGGTGCCGGAGGCCTTGTCCGATCTCATCATGAAGGGCATGGAAAAGGACATCGACAAGCGCTTCCAGAGCGGCGCTGAGATGGCCCGGGCTTTCCGGGATTTCCTGAAAAGCCTCGAGGTGAAAGACTCCGCACCGGAGGCGCCGGCCCGGGAGGGGGGGCGGCAGGGTCTCTTGATTATCGTCATCCTCGTGCTCGTCGCCCTCATGGCCGGAGGAGGCTTTTTCTATCTCTCGCACAGGCAGGCGCCCTCTCCGGAGAAACCGCGGGATGCCGGCGTTCAGGCCCCTCTCGAAGCACCCGTGGCGAAGGCATGGGTGAATATCGAGAGCGACCCGAGCGGTGCCCGGGTATTCATCGACAATGCGCTTGCCGGCAAGACGCCGCTCAAGATCGATATTCCCCTGGGCAAGCACGAGATCCGCATGAGCCTGCCCGATTACGAGGTGTGGGAGGCGCAGATCGATCTCGACAAGCCGGACGATGTCGTGCCCTTGTCCGTCAAGCTGGTGCCCGCAGGCGGAGGGTGAGGCTGCATACACATGCAAAGGCAAGCTGCGGGGGCGTGACGGATCCGGCGGCTTACAGGGGGGCTTGATCCCCATATATGAATAAACTGCGAGGAGGAGGTACGATGACACTCTTGAAACGCTGTGCAATCCTGGCCTTTCTGATCCTCTGGGCTGTTCCGGCCGGGACGGTCTTCGCCGGGATAGAGAAGGGCAAGCCGGTCCCGAACTTTTCCCTTAAAGATACGAAGGGAAAAACCTACGATCTCGGCTCTGCAAAGGCAAGCTCGATGATGATCCTCTATTTCTTCGATGCGGCATCGAGGCCGAGCCAGGAATTCCTGCTCACGATCGACAGCCTGGCAAACAAATACCAGGCTGCGGGCCTCACGGTATGGGGCATCACGAGTTCGCCCAAGGACAAGGTGAATGCCTTCGTCCAGAAAGCGAGCCCGGGATTTCCCATTCTCATGGACAGCGCACGCGTTTCCGACGCGTATAATGCCAGGCTTATTCTGCCCACCACGTGCATCGTCGGCCCCGGATTCAAGCTGCTCGACTATTTCCAGGGGGGCGGCAAAAGCACGAACGCCATGCTCGTGAAGCTGGCCGAGCGGACCCTGCAGCAAAACCAGCCGAAGCTCGCCGGGGCGATCAGCGACCATGTCGTCAAGAGCGATCCGAAGAACGGCAAGGCCCGGATGGTGAAGGGATATGCAGCGCTCAAGGCAGGCCAGGTGTCTGACGCCGAGAAGACCTTCTCTGCTCTGAGCAGGGAGAAAGGCCAGGAAAAAATCCTGGGCAAAGAGGGACTCGCAGGCGTGTATGCCTTCAAGGGCGAAAACGACAAGGCCCTCAAGCTGGCTGACGAGGTCCAGAAGAAGGCGCCGGAGAGATCGTACGCCTATGTGATCAAGGGCGATGTCCTTTACAGCAAGGACAAGGCCAAGGCCGAGGAGCAATACCGCAACGCCGTCGAAAAGAAGGAGGCGGAAGATTTCCAGAAGGCGGCCGCCTACAACAAGCTGGGGCGCCTCTATGCAGGCGCGGGCAAGTATGACCAGTCGCGGCAGCTCTATGACCGGGCCGTTGCCCTCGATCCGTACTACGTGGAGGCCATGACCAACAAGGGAATGACCTATGAAAAGCAGGGCGACTGGAGCAAGGCCCTCGACGAGTACCGGCAGGGCCAGGCAGTGAACAGGGACGATGTCTTTGCCGGGGCGCTTGCCAAGAGGGCTTCCGAAATGCTCGCCTATCAGGGCGATGCCAAGCAGAAGGAGCGCATCGACAAGCTCGTGAAAGAGCTCTCCGAGCGCTACCGCTCTCAGGACAAGGCGTCCGCCAAGACCGAAGAGGATACCTGGACATCGAAGCCCATGGTCATCTCGTTCGTCGACTTCCAGGAGACAGGCGTTCTGAGCGACAGGGACGGGTTCTCCACCGTGTTTACGACCCAGCTTGCAGACCAGCTCAATGCCTCGGGAAGGGTCAGAGTGGTCGAGAGGGTTCTCGTCGAGCGGCTCCTCGAGGAGCTGAACATCGGATCATCCGAGCTGGCAGACCCGGCGACCTCCCTGAAGCTGGGCAAGGTGCTGGCTGCAAAACTCATGGGTACCGGCACGATCCTCCACCTGTCGGGGGGCTCCATGATGAGCCTGAGGCTCATCGACACCGAGACGAGCGCCATCCCTCACGTCATCATCCGCCAGATCCCGCAGGCCTCACCGCTGAAGAAAGAGCTCGGCTCACTGGGCAGGGAGGTGCTTGCCTCGATCATGCAGAACTATCCCCTCCACGCCTATGTGGTCAATGCGGATGAGAAGCAGGTCATGATCAACCTGGGCGCCAACCAGGGTGTGGTGTCGGGGACGGCCTTCGAGGTCATCGAGGAAAAGGCTGCGGTCGAATACAAGGGGAAGAAGCTCCAATCCGCACCCGAGACCGTTGCAAAGCTCGAGGTGGTCAAGGTGGAGCCCGATCTCTCCTACTGCCGGATCGTCGAGAAGAAAAGGGACATCAAACGCGACGACAAGGCGGTCGAGAAGATCGACGAGGCGCTCGTAAAGGGCTGATCGCATGAGCTCTCAAGGATTGGACACGCTCATGAAACCGGCCTTCCTTTTCCTGTATATCCTGGCTGCCCTTTCAGGGTGTGCGGCCCTCAACAAGGGCGAGCCTGCAGAGCCTTCCGCCGATGCCGCTGTCGCCGTCTGGGACCTCGAGGACTTGAGCTATGGCCCGGCACCGTTTCCGGACATGAGCGAGATGCTCTCCGGCCAGATCATCGAGACCGTCAGGCAGAAGGGCGAGCACGAGGTGATCGAGCGGCAGAAGCTTCTCATGGTGCTCGAAGAGCAGCGCATCGGCTCTTCGTCCCTTGCGGACGAGGGTACGAAGCTCCGTTTGGGAAAGCTCTCCGGTGCACGGCTCATGATCTTCGGGGCGTACCAGGTGGCAGGCAAGACCATGCGGATGGACTTGAGGCTCGTGGATGTGGAGACCGGCAGGATCCTCAAAACCTCTGAGAAGACCGCGGGGGCCTTTGACTTGAACGGCTGGCTCTCCGCGGCGTCTCATGCCGCAGAAGAGCTTTTCTGACGAAACGTAATCGTGCTGGAGCGGCGCCGGCCGCTGCCGCCGACTGCTCACACCCGAGCGCGCTCCTGCCATCTGAGGGACAAGGTCGACCGCGGCTTCGACAAGAAGCTCCTCCACACCATCAGAGGCGTCGGCTACGTGCTCGAAGACCGGGATAAAAAGGAATAGCTGCCGCAGCCGAATCCGCTGTCGAGAACGGGCCGATGCTTCCCTGCCCTGCGGCAGGGAAGCATCGGCCGCCGAAAAGACGTCTCAAAAAGTCCGAAATGCAGGGCGGTGCAAAATGTCCCTGTACATTATGCTCTTAATTATATAATATATGCAGCTGTTCACAGACTTGATCGTGGTCCGGAGGTTTTATGTCGGAAATGTGGGCAGTCGCAGTTGATCAGTCCGGTGGAATGCAGGGAAAATTTCAGTGGATAAGGGATCACAGCGGGGGCATCATGACATTCGGCTCCAAGTGGGAAGCGAGAAAATGGGTCCTGACGAGGAGCACGATCGACCAGGACAGGAATGAAATCGTGTTCGTCAAACTGACCAGGAAAGATCAGGCTTAAAAAATCATATCCGGGTTTCCATAGCCATAAAAAAACGCGGCTGCCTGTGAAGGCAGCCGCGTTTTTTTATGTTTCGGACAGTTCACTCAAGGCCCTTTCCCGAAGATGGAGAAAGGGCCTTGAATCTCATGAATCAAGCTGCCTCGGTCTTCTTGCTGCGCTCCTCGAACCAGCGCGGACAGTGCGTTTCGCACCATGCCTTCGTGCACTTTCCCGTGAACATGGCCGATGCCGTTCCCGGGTTTCCGATCGTCCCGAGATAGAAGTGCACGACAAAGAATGAGCCGATGACCATCGCGCTCAGGGCATGGAGGGTGAATGCCCATATGGCGAGGTCGTTCGGGAAGATGTCAGCGTTCCACATCATCAAGCCGGAGAGCGCGATGATCGCCCCGAAGACGATGACGCACCAGAAGAAGGCCTTCTGGCCGGCATTGTACTTGTAGACCGGGGGCAGGTTGTTGGTGGGCCAGAGGTAGCCTCCGCCGTTTAAGATCCACTTGGCGTCGTCCGCCTCGAAGACGCAGTCCTTCTTCCACATGAAGTATCCGTAGATGAGGGAAGCGGTGAATATCACACCCGAGAAGATATGGATCCACTTTGCCGCATAGTAGCCGCCGAACAGCGCGGGTATGAAGCTCCACGAGCTGAACATGAAGCCCAGCCCCGTGAAGAGACAGAGGAGGCAGCTTCCGGCCAGAAGCCAGTGGGCTATCCGCTCGGTGGCGTCCGTTACCTGAACCATTTCCTGTGCATGATCCGACATATCACTCACCCCCTTCCTTCTTTTCATGTACCTCGTGCGGTCCCTTGATCAGGTAGTGCAGCGCTGCCATACCTGCAACGGCGCCCATGCCGATGAGGGTGAGGGGTCTGAAGAGGTTCTTCCACAGGATGACCGACATCGGCATGCTCGGATTGGCCGGCAGCTTGTCATACACGGCAGCCGGTTCCGAGAGGATGTACAGCACGTGGGTCCCGCCAACGAACTTGTCGCCGTAGACGATCGCCTTGTTGTCGAGCTGCTCGACGCGATCATAGGCCTTTTTGATCATGGCTTCCTTTTCGCCGATGGAGAGTGTCCCGGTGATGCATGATTTTACGCATGCGGGCTGCTCGCCGTTCTTGAGCCTGTCATAGCAGAGGTCGCACTTGTAGGACTTTTCCGTTTGCTTATTGTACCGCGGGATGTCGAAGGGGCAGGCAGCGGTGCATGCCTTACACCCGATGCACTTTTCCAGGTCGTGGCCGACCGTCCCGTACTCGGTATGGAACAGGGAGCCGCTCGGACATGACTTGACGCATGCGGCGTCGGTGCAGTGCATGCAGCCGTCTTTTCTGAAGAGCCATTTGAAGTTGCCGTCCTTGTCCGTGTACTCCTGGAAGCGGATGAGCGTCCAGGTATTCCACTCCAGATCCTGAGGATTCTGGTAGGTGCCGTGCTGGCGGGTTATCGAGGCAGGAAGCTCGTTCCACTGCTTGCATGCCACCTGGCAGCCGCGGCAGGCGGTGCATCTCGTTGTATCGATGAGTTTGACGTATTCTTTTTTATGATTATTCTTCATCTCTCATGCCCCCTTTAAGCCTTGGTCACGTTGACCATGAATGCCTTGTACTCAGGGCAGAAGGTGTTGGCATCCCCGACAGTCGGCGTGAGGAAATTCGTAGAGTCGCTCCCGTCTTCCGGATAGAGCCATCCGTAATTGAACGGCAATCCAACCTGGTGGACGGTTCTGCCTTCGACCGTAAACGGCGTGAACCGTTTGGTCACCATGGCCCTGCACTTCACCTTGCCCCGGGCCGATGAGACGTATACCCAGTCGGCATTGGTGATGCCCAGTTTATTGGCAAGCTTCTCGCCGATCTCCACGTAGAGCTCGGGCTGCATCTCGAGCAGCCATGCCTGCCAGCGCGTCAGCGCGCCGGAGCACCAGTGCTCGGTGCAGGAGTACGTGGTGCAGACATAGGGGAACTGTTCGCTTGCATTCTCGACCATGTCGAGATCGCTGTTGAAGATCTCGATGGTCGGGTTGATCCGCTGGCTCGAAAGCGGGTTTTTCGCGAGCGGGCCTTCGAGCGGTTCATAGTGCTCGGGGAACGGGCCTTCGGCCATGGCCGGACCGAACAGAGATGCAACGCCGTCGGTCTTCATGATAAACGGGTATTTCCCGTTTTTCTTGTCCGCCATTGGCGGCCACGGACCGTCCGGCACGTCGCCCACCCACTTGCCATCCTTCCATTCCAGGAGCTTTCGCTTGGGGTTGTAGGGCTTGCCGTTGATGTCGCAGGATGCCCGGTTGTAGATGATGCGGCGGTTTACCGGCCATACATAGGCCCAGTTCGGATACAGACCTAACCCCGTGGGGTCATCCTTGCCGCGCTTGGCCATCTTGTTCTCGCCGTCGGGCCCGAAGGAGCCTGACATGATCCAGTTGCCGCATGCCGTGGTGCCGTCGCTCTTGAGCATGCCGAAGGTGGGGACAAGATCACCTTTTTTGTACTGCTTCTTCACGCCCTTGTCGTCGATCTCCACGTCCGCGGTGAAGTGTCCGTTGATCTGTTTGGCCACTTTGAGGACGTCGAACTCGCCTTTGGGGTTCTTGTAGTCCCACTTGAGGTTGAGGATGGACTCGGCATTGGGACCTCCCTCCTTGGCATAGAGGGACTTGATGGTATCAATTAGCCGGATCTGGATATCGCCTATCGAAATGGCGTCTTCGGGAGGATTAGCGGCCTTGTACTTCCACTGGACCATCCTGCCGCTGTTGCTCTGGCTGCCTTCCTTTTCCATGGTGGCTGCCGCAGGCAGGAGGAAGCACTCTGTCTTGACCTGCTTGGGGTCGACACCTGGGCCGTGCCAGAAGGAGGCTGTCTCGTTGTCGAAGATATTGGCCGAGACGAGGAAGTCGAGCTTCTCGAGAGCCTTGCGGACCTTGTTCGAGTTCGGCGAGCTCACCGCAGGGTCGGTCCCGTAGGAGAACAGGCCCTTCACCTTGCCCGCGTACATCCTGTCGAAGAGGTGCATGAGGGAGTAGTGTTTGCCGTCATCCATCTTCGGAAGCCATGAATAGCCGAATCCGTTCTCCGGCGTTGCCGCATCGCCATACATGGACTTGAGCCAGCTCACGAAGAAGTTGGGATAGTTCGTGTAGTAATTGGCTGACTGCGGGTCATTGCACTTGGGTGTATATTTATCGAGGTAACGCTCTATAGTGTCCAATGAAGCAGACGGCATCTTCAGGTAGCCGGGAAGGTTGCCGTACAGAATACAGTGGTCGGTGGAACCCTGTACGTTGGGCTCGCCGCGGAGCGCGTTCACTCCGCCGCCCGCGATGCCCATGTTGCCCAGCAGGAGCTGAATCATGGACATGGTGCGGATGATCTGGCTTCCCGTGGTGTGGTGGGTCCAGCCGAGTGCATAGCATTCCGTGCCCGCCTTGTCCGGGGCGCCGGTTGCGCTGTATTCCTCATACACCCTCAGGAGGTTCTCCTTGGATACGCCCGTGATGCTGGAGACCTTGTCCAGGGTATAGCGCGAGTAGTGCTTCTTCATGAGCTGGAACACGCAGCGCGGATCCTGCAAGGTCGGGTCCTTGAGCGGAACGCCGTTCGCATCCGTCTGGAAGGTCCAGGTTGTCCTGTCGTATTTCCGCTTTTCTGCGTCATACCCCGAGAACAGGCCGTCATTGAAGGAAAAGTCCGGGTTTACGAGGAACGATGCATTGGTATAGTTGATCACATAGTCGTGGAACCATTTGTCATTGTCGATGATGTACTTGATCATTCCCCCCAGGAAGGCGATGTCTGTGCCCGACCGGAGAGGGACATGGTAGTCGCAGCGGGCCGAGGTGCGGGTGTAGCGCGGGTCCACGTGGATGATCTTCGCCCCGTTCTGCTCCTTTGCCCGAAGGATCCATTTGAACGCCATGGGGTGGTGCTCCGCGGCGTTGCTGCCCATAATAAGGATAACATCACTGTTTTTCAGATCGATATAGTGGTTCGTCATCGAACCCCTGCCAAACGACTCTCCCAGAGCCGCTACGGAAGGGCTGTGTCAGACCCTTGCCTGGTGATCGATATACACCAGGCCCATTGCCCTCACTGACATGCTGATAAGCCAGCATTCCTCGTTGTCGATGTTGGAGCTGCCGAGGTGTGCTACGCTCTCCGTCCGGTTCACCAGCTGTCCCTTTTCGTTCGTGACGATGAAATCCTTGTCGCGCGCATCCTTGGTAAGGCGGGCGATCCTTTTCATTGCCCAGTCCCAGTCCTTCACTTCCCACTTGTCGCTGTACGGGGCCCGGTATTGAACCTTTCGGAGGCGGTGCTTGTTGGCCTCGGTGAGGTCGAAGAATCCTGCACCCTTCGCGCACAGAGAGCCTTCGTTGATGGGATGTTCCGGGTCTCCCTCGATGTTGAAGATCTTGCCCGTGATGCTGTCGACGCTGCTGATGAGCCCGCATCCGCAAGAGCAGTAGGCGCAGACCGTCGTGAACTGTTTCGAGGTCTTGATCCGGTGCATCTTGCTGAGCTCGTCGGCATATGCCTTTACCGGTTTGAAGTCCAGCCCCAGCGCTGTCGATGCACCCATGGCACCGGACAGCTTCAGGAAGCTCCTACGTGTGATTTGCATTCAATCCTCCTCTAGATATGCGAGTTGGTATATATATAACAACAGACATAAAACCCTTTTTATGCGAAGTCAAGAGAGGATTTAGGGAAACGAATGTATTATCAACTTACTATGTTATAGATAACATAACAAGGGACACCGCTTGTCGGCCTAGTTCGAACGGCTTATAGGAGAATCGCGTCTCGAACAGTTATGAGCTCAATTCCATTCGCATTCGGCTATGGGCGAGTAACCCTTGTCTTCCATGATGACGTCCAGATGGGCAAGGCTCAGCACGGCGATGTCCGGGTCGTACTCGGTGACATCGCTCACCTTGGTCACGGTGATGAGATAACATTTGCACTTTTCACAGGTAAAGCAGGACTCGTTCTCTCTATTTTCAACGTGAAAATAACTCATGGTTTTCTGTTCATCGTTTTCGCAGCAGGGGCAGACGACCCTCTTGAATCTCCACTCATGGCCGCATAACGGGCAGTGAAGCCACCGCTGGCCGGAGCCTTCCAGATGCTTTGTGATGTCGGGAAACGCTCCGCACATGGGGCAATACCCTTTCTCCCAGTCCAGGCCCTTGATGACGTCCGCATGATTGCGTGATCTCTTTTCCAAGACCACCCGGGCTATGGCCCTCATAAGGAAGCCGGTTACCCGGATGTCCGTATCGAGCATCTCTGCCCAGCGTGAGAGCACGTCTTCTCCATCTGTTGGAAACGTTTTGAAAAAATCATAGAGTCTGATCGTTTGAGCATCGATGAGCCCGGCAAACTTGTCCCACACGCTGAACTGGCTTGAGAACCCTTCTCTTAAGGCCGGCAGGAGCGCCCGTGCCACGGTCTCGAAGGGATCGCTCTCACGGAAGAAGGCGTTCTGTCCAAAGAGTGGAACACCCTTCTTGAACAGCTCCTTGTCAAGGGTGAAGGTTTCTTCTCCTTTGAGCTCAAGGTCATCGACGAGGCGTGCCCTTGTCATGATGAGAGGTTTGTAGGCATTCAAGATTTCTGAGCTGTGTGGGTTGTTCTTTATTGCTGCAAGGAGAATCTTTTCCTGTTTCCGAAGGGTGTCTTCTCTGGTAGCCATGCCGTTATCCTCTGAGAAAGATATGTATTTTCTAGTGTTTGGATAAGGTTGAATACCATGGATGCAAGTGTACAGCAAGGATAAAGTATGTATTTCTTGACATAAGGCCGGTTTTAAGTTTAGGTTGTCTGTGTAAGTCCAAGAATTTGGACGTGTTGTACACAGGCTTTGTCCGATGAACAAGTCATTCCGGCAGCCAAATTCATGAATCGAGGAGCATTGAATGGAAGGCAGCGTGCTTACGTTGAACGGCAAGCAGGTAGAATTCAAGTCCGGTCAGACCATCCTGGAGGTTGCAGCAGACAACGGGGTCAAAATCCCCACTCTCTGCCACCTGCAGGGCTGCACTCCCACGGGTGCATGCAGGATCTGTCTGGTCGAGGTGACAGGTGCACGGTCCCTGGTGGCAGCATGCTCAACCCCGGCAGAGAAGGGCATGACCGTCAGCACGGAGACCGACAGGGTCCACAGGACGAGGAGGCTCACCACCGAGTTCCTCCTGGCAAGCGGGAGGCATAACTGCATTACCTGCGAGAGGTCCGGCAACTGCACGCTCCAGGAGCTTGCGTACCGGTACGGAATAGAAGAGCCCCGCTTCGAGAACACCCCCCAGCCGTATGAGAACGAGGATGTGAATCCCTTCATCATACGCGATTTCAGCAGGTGTATCCTCTGCGGGCGCTGCGTTCAGGCCTGTCAGGATGTCCAGGTGAACCGGGCCATCTCGTTCGGCTACCGGGGTCCGCACGCGAAAATCATCGCCGGGGGCGATGTCCGCTACGACCAGAGCGACTGCGTCTTCTGCGGCCAGTGCGTTCAGGCCTGTCCGGTAGGTGCCCTCATCGAGAAGAAGGCAAAGTTCGCGGGCCGCATCTGGGATGTCGAAAAGGTCCGCACCACGTGCCCGTACTGCGGCGTGGGCTGCCAGCTCATGCTCCACGTGAAGGACGGCAGGATCGTCAAGGTCACGGGAGCGGAAGATGCCTCGCCCAACAAAGGGAGGCTCTGCGTCAAGGGCCGGTTCGGCTACGACTTCATCTATTCCGAAGAGAGGCTCAAAACCCCGCTCATCAAGGAGAACGGCGAGTTCAGGGAGGCATCCTGGGATGAGGCCACAACCCTCGTTGCGAATAAATTCAAGGAGATCATCGAAAAGCACGGGCCTGACGCCATTGCCGGTGTAAGCTGCGCCCGCAGCCTGAACGAAGACTCCTACCAGATGCAGAAGCTCTTCCGCGCGGTGATCGGCACCAACAACATCGATCACTGCGCTCGAACGTGACACGCCCCCACGGTCGCCGGTCTGGCGATCGCATTCGGCTCCGGGGCAATGACCAACTCCTTCGGCGAGTTTGCGGATGCCAAGATGCTTCTCGTCATCGGGTCGAACATGACCGAGGCGCACCCGGTGGCGGCGACGTTCGTGAAAAATGCCGTCATGAAGGGTGCGGAGCTCATCCTCGTTGACCCGAGGAAGCAGCCGCTCGCGGACTTTGCGACGATCCACGTTCCCCTGAAGGTCGGGAGCGACATCGCATTCTTAAACGGTCTCATGAACGTGCTCATCGCGGAAGACCTCTATGACAAGGAATTCGTGGCGAACAGCTGCAAGGGCTTCGACGAGCTCAAGGAGAAGGTGAAGGAGTATACTCCTGAATATGTAGCCGGGATAACGGGGATAAGCGCGGACATGCTCCGCGAGGTGGCGAGGAAGCTCTCCTCGGTGAAGCCGGCCATGTGCTGCTACACGCTGGGCATCACCGAGCACACCTGCGGCAGGAACAACGTGCTTTCGGTAGCCAACCTCCAGATGCTGCTCGGCAATATGGGCCTCGAGGGCGGCGGGGTCAATCCGCTCCGCGGCCAGAACAACGTCCAGGGCGCCTGCGACATGGGCGCGCTGCCCAACGTGTTCCCCGGATACCAGCAGGTAGCCAACCCCGATGCCCGGGCCAAGTTCGAGAAGGCCTGGGGCGTGGAGAAACTCCCGGAAAAGCCCGGTCTCATGATCCCGCAGATGATGGAAGGCCTCGTGAGCGGAAAGGTGAAGGCCCTCTGGATCTTCGGCGAGAACCTGGCCAACACCGAGCCCGACATCGCCAAGGTCGAGCACGAGCTCTCCTCGGCCGAGTTTCTCGTATGCAGCGACATCTTTCCCACCGAGACCACGAGGTTCGCGCATGTGGTTTTTCCGGCTGCAGCCTGGAGCGAGGACGACGGGACCTTCACCAGCAGCGAGCGCAGGGTGAGCCGGGTCAGGAAGGTGAGCCAGGCCCCGGGGCAGGCAAAGCCCAACTGGTGGATCTTCAAAGAGGTTGCGAAGAAGATGGGGCATGAGTGGAAGTCGAACAGCGGGCCCGAGATCTGGGACAACGAAGTCTCGATCCTTGCGCCCGCCCTGGCCGGGATAAAGTTCCGCCGCATCGAAGGCGACGGCCTCCAGTGGCCTTGCCCCAATGAAGAGCATCCGGGCACACCTGTCCTCCACCGGGGAGGCGTGTTCACGAGCGGCAAGGGCCAGTTCACCCCGGTTGAATGGACTCCGCCGGCAGAGGTGCCGGACAAGGAATATCCCTTCGTGCTTTCAACGGGCCGAAGGCTCTATCACTACCACACGAGAACACAGACGGGCAGGAGCGGCCTCGACTATCTTCTCGGCGAAGAGACTGCGGACATCTCTCCTGCCGATGCCGGAAGCTTGGGCATCGTCCATGGAGATATCATCCGGGTCAGGTCCCGCAGGGGAGAGGTAAAGGTGAAGGCCAAGGTGACGGACCAGGTCCCCAAGGGCATGGTGTGGATGGCGTTCCACTTCAGGGACGGGAACGCGAACTGGCTTACGAACGCAGTCTTCGACCCGTTCACCCAGACCGCCGAGTACAAGGCCTGCGCAGTAGCCATCGAGAAGATCTGAACTTCCACGGGGTCGGGAGTGTGACTCCCGACCCCGTGTTTCTTGACAATTCTCGAACGAAGGCAGATACATTTAATATGTAGGCAAAAATGCGAGGGAAATGTGATTGAGGAGAATGATATGTTAAAATATGTTAATAATAACATAAAAGGGCAATGCTTCCGCGGCACGTTGAAGGTCTATGCCCTGTGCCTGTTCGTCCTGCTCTGTATGCCGCATTCCGCTTCGGGCGGAGAGGAGCTGCGGGTTGCCGTAGCGGCGAACTTCATCACCCCGTTCAACGAGATCTCGGCCATGTTCGAGAAGACAACCGGGATACACGTCGAACCGGTATTCTCTTCGACCGGGAAGCTCTATGCGCAGATCATCGAGGGTGCACCCTATGATGTCTTCCTCTCGGCAGACGAAAAAAGGCCCCTTGAGCTGAATCGGAAGGGCCTCTCCGGAAAGCCTTTCGTCTATGCAAGGGGTATGGTGGTCCTGTGGACTGCCAATAAGGACCTGTGCAGGGGGAGCGACTGGAAGGCCGTGGTCACCGGCGCTCAGACAAAAAAGATCGCGATCGCCAATGTCGAGACGGCTCCCTATGGAACGGCGGCCATGGTTGCGCTCAAGGATGCAAAATTGTGGGACGGCATTCAGGACAAGCTCGTCTTCCCCCAGGACATAGCCCAGGCGTTCCAGTATGCCTTCACCGGGAGTGTCGATGCGGGATTCTGCGCCCTCTCTTCAGCCCTTTCCGAGCAGGGAAAGACAGGATGCTATCTTGAGGTAGAGGGGGCGCCAGAGATCGTTCAGGCCGCCTCCGTCCTCAACAGGAGCACCGATAAGAGTGCTGCGGAAAAGTTTGCCGCCTTTCTCCTGTCCCGGGAGGCAGGTGCCGTGAAGGGCAGATACGGGTACAGATAGGAATTGGGAATGGTGGATCTCCTCCCCCTCTATCTTTCCTTAAAGCTCGCTGCCGTGAGTACGGCCGTTCTGATGGTCGTGGCAGCCCCGATTTCCTATGCCCTCGTATTTCACCGCATACCGGGCAAGTCCTTCCTCGAGGCGCTCATCAATCTTCCGATCGTGTTGCCGCCTACGGTCCTCGGCTTTTACCTGCTGGTCGCCCTCGGCCCGAGGGGGAGCTTCGGCCGGGCATGGGAGTCGGTCTTCGGTTCGCCGCTCCTTTTCACGTTCACGGGCATTGTCGTTGCGTCCCTCGTCTACAGCCTTCCGTTCGCCGTGGCCCCCATGAAGACGGCTTTCTGCCGGATCGACAGAAGGCTCGTCGAGAATGCCCAGATTCTGGGTCTGAATCCTATGGCAATATTCTTCAGAGTCATCCTTCCGAATTCCCTGGCGGGAGTGGCTGCATCGGCGATCCTCGTCTTCCTGCACACCATCGGCGAGTTCGGCGTCATCCTCATGGTGGGAGGCAGCATACCCGGAAAGACAAAGGTGGCTTCCATCGCGATCTTCGAGGCGGTAGAGGCCTTGCGGTACAGCGATGCCTGGCTCATGTCCCTGGCGCTGGTGCCCGTTTGCTATGTCTTCCTCCTTCTCGTGAACCGTCTGACCCCGGAGGCCCAGCATGGAACTTGATGTCAGGATAAAGAAGAAGCTCAAGCATTTCGACCTCGATGTGTCGTTCTCCTGTGCTGAGGGGAGGCTCCTCGCGATAGTCGGCCCGTCGGGTGCAGGCAAGACCACGATCATCCGGATCATTGCCGGGCTCGACAGGCCGGATGCGGGATTCATCTCCTGCAGGGATACGGTATGGGCGGATATGTCGGCAGGGATCAACGTGCCGACCAGGAAGAGGGGCATCGGCTATGTTTTTCAAGAATTCACCCTGTTCCCGAACCTGAGCGTCTATAAAAACGTCGCCTTTGCCGCCCGGAACAGGGATACCGTGGAGTATCTGCTGAAAATGTTCGATATCTGGCACTTGTGTGAAAGCAGGCCGCACCTCATCTCCGGAGGCGAGCGCCAGAGGTGCGCCATATGCCAGGCCCTTGCCCGTGACCCCAAGGTGCTCCTCATGGATGAGCCTTTCTCGGCCCTCGATGCCCTGAGCCGCCGGAAGCTCAGGGAGATGATGAAATCCATAAAGAGCGAGCTTCATATTCCCATCATCCACGTGACCCACGATATCAGGGAAGCGCTCTTCATCGCGGACGACATCATGCCCGTCGTCCAGGGAAGGGTAGAGCAGAAGTGGGTTATGCATTTCATGCTCACGGCGAGGGACTTCGACCGGGCCAGGTGCTCCCCGACCCGGGCGGAAAAAAGGAGAGACGAGGAAGAGGACATAGAGTTATCCATAAAAGCAAAGGAGTATATGAAATGAACATCGGACCCTACTCAATCGAAGACTATATGCACATGATCAAGTCGTTCCACGGCAATATCGCGCCGGGGCTCATCATCGGAGGATTCATGGTGGATCTCGCAAAGAAAAATCTTCCCGACGAGATCCTCTTTGACGCCATCAGCGAGACGAGCACCTGTCTACCGGATGCGATCCAGCTCCTGACGCCCTGCACCATCGGCAACGGCTGGCTCAAGGTTATGAACTTCGGGCGGTATGCCCTCTGCCTCTATGACAAGTATCAGGGGAAAGGCGTGAGGGTGTATCTCGATTCCGATAAGGTGGAGAACTGGCCGGAGATCAGGGACTGGTTTTTCAAGAAGAAGACGAGGAAGGAGCAGGACCCGAACAGGCTCAGGGACGAGATCATCGAGGCGGGCCCCGACATTCTCACCTGCCAGAGGGTGGTCGTCGAAGGTGCGTTTCTCGGCAAGAAGGGCAAGGGAGCCATTGCGAAATGCCCGTCGTGCAACGAGGCGTATCCGGTCAAGGATGGGACCCTATGCCTCGCCTGCCAGGGGGGCAGCCCGTATCGAGACACACCCCGGACAGACCCGACCGAGGAAAAGCCGAGTCTGCGGATAATAACCGGAGATTGAGCACGTGGGATTCGATCGTCTGTTCTCACCCATCGCCATACAGGGGATGGAGCTTAAGAACCGCATCGTCATGCTCCCCATGAGCACGGGATTCACCGAGCCCGACAATACGACAGGCGATCGCTTCATCAACTTCTATACCGAGAGGGCAAAGGGCGGCGCCGGTCTGATCGTCATTCCCTTCACCCCGATGAGTGACGGGGCACCCATCGAGCCCGGGCTCTTCGACGACCGCTTCCTCCCCGGCGTCAGCAGACTCACGTCGGAGATTCATTCATACGGCGCCAAGGCAGCGGCCCAGCTGATTATCTCGTACATCGTCATCCTCCACGGCGGCCTCCCCGAAATAGTAGGCCCGTCGCCCGTTTTCAACAAGATCCTGCGCACGGTCCCGAGAGAGCTCACCAGGGACGAGATACGCCTCATCGTCTCCGCATTCGGCGATGCGGCCCGACGTTCGCGCGAGGGAGGCTTCGATGCCGTAGAGGTCCTTGTCGGCGGCGGCTACATCCTGAACCGCTTCCTCTCACCAATCGGCAACGAGCGAAAGGACGAATACGGAGGCAGCCTCGAAAACAGGATGAGGATCATCCTCGAGATCATCGAGGACATCAGGGAGAAGGCGGGCAGGGATTTCCCCATCATGTGCCGCCTGAATGTCGATGAACAGATGCCGGGCGGGCACACCATCGAGGAGTCGAAAGAGGTGGCCAGGGCCCTCGAAAGGGCCGGCGTCAGCGCGATAACCATCTACACCGGCTGGCATGAGTCTCCCGTCCCGACGGTAGCGCCTTCGCTGCCCAAGGGCGCCTTTGCCCACCTGTCCCAGAAGCTCAAAGAGTGCATAGATATTCCGGTCATCGCCACCAACCGGATCAACGACCCCTACATCGCGGAAAAGATCCTGGCCGAGGGAAAGGCCGACCTCATCGGCATGGGACGGGCCCTCCTGGCCGACCCCGAGCTCCCGAACAAGGCCGGGGAAGGCCGGGTCGAGGAGATCCTCCCCTGCCTGGCCTGCTCCGAGTGCCTTGCGCTGCTCATGGCTGCAGCGTACGGCGGGGCTGCCGGCATCGATCGGTCGTTCTGCAGTGTCAACCCCCTGGCCGGGAAAGAGGCTGAAGGACTCCTCGATGCGCCGGCCCGGAAGAAGCGGGTGTACGTCATCGGCAGCGGTCCGGCGGGCATGGTCGCGGCAAGAACGGCAGCCTCAAGAGGCCACGAGGTAACCGTGCTCGAAAGGGAGAGCGGGCCGGGAGGCAGGCTTGTCACCGCAGCCCTTCCTCCGTTCAAGGATGAGATCCGAAACCTCGTCCGGAGCCTCCATGTGCAGGGTCGGAAGGCGGGTGTCAAATTCAGGTTCAATACCCATGCCGGTCCCGAGCTCATCGAAAGGGAGAAGCCGGATGCCGTCGTGCTGGCAACAGGGGCCGACGTCCTCATCCCTCCCGTGCCGGGAATCGGCGGGCGCAATGTCGTGCCGGCAGAGGACGTGCTCACCGGGCACCAGAGCGTGCACGGGTCGGTAATAGTTGTCGGCGGCGGGATGGTCGGCTGTGAGACGGCCGAGTTCCTCGTCGAGAGAGGCGTGAAGGACGTGACGGTTCTCGAGATGCTCGGCCGGATGGCGGACAACGTCGTTCCCACATACCGCCCCTTTTTCCTCGCACGGCTGAAAGATGCCGGTGTGAAGCTCGAAGCCAATACGACCGTAACCGGGATCACGGAGCAGGGCGTCAGCGTCGTGAAGAATGAAGTCCCCGGATTCGTTCCCGGAGACACGGTGGTCCTCGCGGCAGGCTTCAGGGCGGACCCCGAAAAGCTCGAGCGGTTCAAGGGAAGCGCTGCCGAGGTCTACTCGGTGGGTGACTGCGTGAAGGCCCGGACAATCAAGGATGCCATCGAAGAGGGGTTCAGAGTAGGAAAATCGCTTTGACGGACATCCGGCTTATTGATCCGGCAGCTCATTCTCCGAATCACACACGGCCCATTTCCAGGATTCTGTTCAGTGATTCATTTGCCGGATCAGAAAAATCCCTGAAGCGGACGGATGACGATTAGGCTTGATTTTTCTTCGGCCGCGGACAAAATTGGATTCATGATACAGGTCGTCGAAGGAAGGGTCTGCGAGGTCTGCGGGAAGAACGAGGCAGTGGTCGCATGCAACGGGTGCGGCAAGGCGCTCTGCAGGGAGTGCCGGACCTTCGATATCTGGTGCTATGGCTGCGGCCACGGCAACACCATGGCGTTCTGCAAAGAGTGCAACAAAAACCCGGACGTAAACATCTGGAAGGGTCAAAAGTAACCGGAGCCGCGGAGGCATGTACGTAAACACCGATATCCCCTTCGATGAAGGCACCTATCTCAATGCACAGCTGGATCTGGGAGGTTCCGGCAGGCCTCTCTGGGTCCAGGGCCGAGTCGTGAGGTCCTCGGGAGAGGGCGTGGCGATGGAGTTCTCCCATGCGGAGATGGAGGGGTTGAGCAGGGCGCTGACGATATCATGAACCGAGCCGGTTTCACTCCGTAATCCAAGGCCTCCTGAAACCCTTCGAATCTGGAAATTTTTTTCTCCTTTGGAGAAATATATTACTCACGCCAAATTCAGCATTTTCTTGGATGATTTTATAAATCTTTGATAATAAAGAAGAGATTTGTTTTGATGTATCTCCTGTCTCGGTTTTATCAGCCTTTTTTTCTGGCATGATAATTGATAAAAATCACGACGGTAAATTGTGTTTATGGAATTACCAGGAAAGTACCGGCAGGTTTACATCTCGAATATCAGGGAGAGAAGGCTACATGGGAAATACAACGAAAGAGCCCGGGCTTGTATTGATCCACCGTTCTTCGGAAACCAGGAATCAAGTCGTCATCCCCCCGATCATCATGAAGAAGATCTACTCGATCGGAAGTCTGAAAAACATTGAAGAGGGTGTGTCGTTCACCATAAAGAATCCGCTGAAAGACACCCTGATCATCGGGCTCAACGGACTTTCCCTCGATGGTTGTGTGATTCCCCCGGAAGATGTGGAGTTGAAGAGCGACGGAATGAGCCTCAGGGCGAGCGAGATGAGCGAAAACCAGCCCTTTCCCTTTCCCATGGGCCAGGATGTGGAATTCCATGTGCGCGCTCTGCCCCTGGCAAAGCACACCGAGCATAAGATCGCCGTATCGTGCAGCACCGATCTTTACGGTATGCTGAACCTGGAGGCATCAGATATCGTTATCGAGATGAGAGAATCCCGGAAGAAGCTGCCGTACGACAAGCAGAACAACTACAGCATGGACGTCATCAGGGCCCGGCAGAAGTTCGTGGAAGAGTATACGGGTACGAGCTTCAATCACATCAAGAATCACTCCTTCGACCCCATCGTAACGCAGGGGAACATAGAGAACTTCACCGGCGTCGCACAGGTGCCTCTCGGGTTTGCCGGCCCGCTCCTCATCAACGGCGAACATGCCAAGGGCGAGTTCCTTATCCCCATGTGCACGAGCGAAGGGACCCTCGTGGCATCCTACAACAGGGGCATGAAGCTCATTAACATGTGCGGAGGGGTCAAGGTGACCGTGGTCGAAGACCGCATGCAGAGGTCGCCGGCATTCGCCTTCGACTCGGCCCGGGAAGGCAGGGACTTCATGCTCTGGGTAGACGAGCACATGGATGAGATCCGGAAGCATGCCGAGTCCGGCTCGAAGGTCGCCAAGCTCCTGGGCATCGAAAGGTACATGGCGAGCAGGCTCGTCTACTTAAGGTTCAACTACTACACGGGAGACGCTGCAGGCCAGAACATGGTGAGCATGTGCACCTATACGGCATGCAACTGGATCCTCTCCCAGGTCGATACGGTCCGGCACTTCTATATGGACGGCAACATCTCCACCGACAAGAAGGCGTCCTTCATCAACAACCTCAATACCCGCGGCAAGAGGGTCATCGGAGAGATCCTCATCCCAAAAGAGATCATGATGCAGCACATGAGGGTCGATCCCGTAACTCTCGACTATCTCTGCAGGGCATGCCAGCTCGGCGCCTTCATGGGAGGAGCCGTGAGCAACGGCCTCCATGCAGCCAATGCCCTGGCAGCTATCTTCATCGCAACCGGCCAGGACGTGGCGAACGTGTCGGAGTCGTCCACGGGCATGGTGTGCACCGAGATCACGCCCGAGGGTGATCTGTACGGGTCGCTGACGCTCCCTTCACTGATCGTGGCTACGTACGGCGGCGGCACAGGCCTTCCCACCCAGCGGGAATGCCTCGAGTCGCTCGGGTGCTACGGCCTCGGCAAGGCAATGAAATTCGCAGAGATCGTGACCGCTGCCGCCACCGCAGGGGAAATCTCCCTTGCCGGAGCGATCGCGTCGCTCGACTGGGTCACGAGCCACGAGCGCCTGGGCAAGAACCGCTAGTATACGGCAGCATCCAAACCAAGAGGGAGATATGCAGATTCAAGGACGATGCATTAAGGTCGAGTCCCCTGCAGATCAGCCCAGAGGGTCATTCCTATGGAATACAGCTATCCGGGAATCCGGGGACAGGTCGATCTCTTCACCCTCGAAGAGCGGCTCTCATACCTCAGGAGATACGGCAACCAGTGCATGTCTTTTTCAACGCTCCAGCCCGAGATGCATTTCTTCGATGTCCCGGGCATCGGATTCATTGCCTTCAGGGAGAAATGGGGCAACCGTCTGACCCTCGCCGATCCGGTATGCGATGCGAAGGACCGCGAGGTCCTGCTCAGAGAGCTTCACAGGGACGGCAAGCGCACGACCTTTGTTCAGATCTCCCAGGAGGTTGCAGAACTGCTCCATGACAAGTTCGGGTACTATGCCACCCAGTTCGGATCCGAGATCAGCGTCGACCTCGAAAAGTGGGACCTGAAGGGAAAGAAGAAGCAGATCTTGAGGACGTCCGTCAACCATGCCAAGAAGGCGGGTGTGGTCATCACTGAAAAGTTCGACTACGGCGAATGCCGACGGCTCGCGGATGAATGGCTGAAGACGCGCAGGTTCAGGAAATGCGAGATAGGATTTCTGATAAGGCCCATGGACATGGACTACCAGGAAGAGACGAGAAAGTTTTTTGCCTATCTGGATGGCGAGCTCATCGGGTTCGTCTATTTCGATCCGATCTACTTTCATGACAAGGTGATCGGATACGTGCCCAATATCTCCCGCTTCAGCGGCAGGTTCAAGCCGGGCGTCTTTTACCCGCTCATGGTTCACGCCATCGAGGTATTCAAGAGCGAAGGCGTGAAGCAGTTGAATCTCGGGCTGTGCCCCCTGGTGGTGAGCGATCTCGACATGCCCTGCGAGTCTGCCCTCCAGAAAAAGCTCAATCGGTTCCTGTACCGGCACGGCAACTGGATATTCAGCTTCAAGGGGCTCTACTTCACCAAATCACGGTTCGACGGGGTCGTGACCAAGGTATTCGGCGCGCACAGGGAGTATCTCCCGGTAATACCCTTCCTGACCATGTTCAAGCTCTCGAACATGGTGTGAGATACTTCAAGCGGACCTTTTGCTAGAGCGCTTTTTTCTGCCCCCGTATGGACCAGTGGCAGTCCATGCCGAGCATCTTGAAGTATTTTATCTCTGCAATTTCGAAGCCCAGTGACTTCAAGAGGCCGGGATAGTCGTAGATGGGGTGGACGGCATTGTCTGCGGTAAGCCAGTAGAGTGTCGCAGCGAAATACCAGTAGATGGTCTGGAATGTCTTATAGAAGCTGCCGCCGTTTTGCGGCAGGGTGAAGTCGCCGATGACCATTGAGCCGCCCGGCTTTACGCAGCTCGTGAGATGGGTCAGGATCTGAAGCATCTTCTCCCTGGGAAATACGTTCAGAAAATAATTCGCGATGACCATGTCATAAACAGGACCGTGATGCTCCTGGAGGATGTCATTGTTTATTATCCGGATGGGTTTGCTCAGCCTTGCCCGCTCGATCTTCTTCTGCATGTACTTGAGCATGGTCTTCGAGATATCGACCGCCGTGACATCGACCCCTCTCCTGGCCGCCTTTATTGCCTCGATGCCGTGCCCCACGCCCGCGATGAGCAGCTTGTCGCCCGGCTTGAGGTGATCGAGCATCGCCACCTTGCACTTCGGGATCTGCCCCAGGCTGTAAAGGCTGCCCGTGAGCTCGTACTGGAATCCCATCAGCCAGTATCCATCTCTCAAGTCACCGTTTTTCATAATGATCCCTCATTGAATTTTTATTATCATCCGCACTCTTGGAACTATTGAACAAATTATACCATTTCTCCATCCTTTGTGCCACCACAATGGTGAAAATTATTTGGAGATTTGCCTATAAAACACTGGAAAACAGATGCGCTGCGGGTTATAGGAGATGTGGACTTTTTCAAGTCGGTATTAGACGAAGCACGAGGCATCCATGAAGAAGAAAAACGCAAAGGAAAATTCGGAAAACCAGGTACGCAAAACCCCGGAAAGCAGGACGGCCAGGGGCGAGCTCTATCGCTTCGGCGAGGTTGCCGTGCAGGTCGAAGGGGTGGACGTAAATATATGGCAGTGCTCGGTCGAGGGCACGACCATCGGGTTCGTGACCTATACCCCCGAATACAAGTTCAGGACCGAGAGCAAGGGGAGGGACTACGGCTTCCAGGGCTTCCATTCCGATACCATCGAAGACGCGCAG
The DNA here is from genome assembly GCA_029547185.1 of Deltaproteobacteria bacterium. Lineage (GTDB taxonomy): Bacteria > Desulfobacterota > Desulfomonilia > UBA1062 > UBA1062 > Phosphitivorax. Next base: position 121,391 of record JAKPPU010000032.1, read on the forward strand.
CTCTTTCCCGCAACCGACGTGAACCGCTATTCATCCTTGAGGAATGCAGCCAGGGCCGTCGTGGCCTGCCACTACAGCGGCAGGCAGTACACTTATATCCACGACAACATCGCCATCCTCGACGGCAAGGTCGTACCGGAAAGCGTGTTCAAAGGCAGGAAGATCATAAAGCCCACCCTCGAAAGCTGAAGTGCGAATGCCCTCAATCGGTGCGGTCGGCTTTGCACAAAAGGGGAGGACCGGACTCTCCCGTACGCCTACCCTTTCCCTGCCGCCGGTTTCTGAACCGTGTACATGCTCCTGATCTCGTCCGCGAACCGCTCCTTGATGATGCGGCGCTTGAGCTTGAGCGTGGGCGTCAGCTCGCCTCCCTCCACGCTGAAGGGCTTGGGGAGGAGGGTGAAGTACTTGATCTGCTCATAGCGGGCGAGCCCTTTGTTCACCACGTCCACCTGGCTCTGGATGAGGGCCTTGATCTCCTCCCGCTTAACGAGCTCGGAAGGATCATCGACGGCAATGCCCTTTTCCCGGGCGTATTTTTTCAGCTCGTGGAAATCGGGTACGATGAGCGCGGTGAGGTACTTCTCGCCGTCCCCTGCCAGACAGGCCTGATCGATGTACGGGCGGGCGATGATGGCGAGCTCGATGGGATGGGGGGCGACGTTCTTGCCTCCCGAGGTCACGAAGAGCTCTTTCTTGCGGTCCGTGATCTCGAGGAACCCGTCAGAATCGAACCTGCCGATGTCGCCGGTGAGGAACCAGCCGTCCTCGGTGAACGACTCCTCGGTTTCCTTTGGCATCTTCCAGTATCCCTGGAAGATTTGCGGGCCCCTGGCGAGGATCTCGCCGTCTTCCGCAATCTTTTCCTCCGTGAGCATCACGGGCTTGCCGACGGTCCCCGGCTTGACCTGGAGACGGTAGGCCATGGTGTTGTATGCGACGGAGAGCTTGAGCGACCGGGCCGGATTCGTGTGGGGAGATTTCCCCTCTGCCTGCTTCCTGACCATGCAGTCATAGGTCCAGTCGATCATCTTCTTCTGGAACCACGTGAGGTTGTCCCGGTCGAGGCCTCTGAATTCGGGTGCGTTGTAGTTGAGCACCGCTGCGGTCTCGGTGAGGCCGTACCCCTCGGTGAGCTGGACACCCAGCGATCGCATGAAGGTGCAGACGTCCTTCGAGAGCTTGCCTCCGCCCGAACCCGCCATGACGAGCCTGTCGAGCCCGGCCTCCTTGCGGAGCTTGTTGAAGACGAGGATATTCGCCTGGGAGAAGAGGAAGAGATCGAGCATGCCCAGGCGGGTTCCGGATGCCATGGCGTCCGAGAACTTTCCGCCCTGGCGCATGGCCCAGGCAAAGAGGGACTGGACGGCCCCGGGCTGCTTTGCGACCGCCGAGGTGATCTGGTCGTAGACCTTCTCGAAGAAGCGGGGAATGCTGATGATCACGTTGGGCCGGAGCTCTTTCAAGGTCTTGGGAATCCGGCCGAAGTCCGGCTCAAAGGCGAGGATGCCCCGCTGGCTCAATCCGCCGACATGGTAGTCGCAGGAACGGCCGTAGACGTGGCATATGGGCAGGTGAACGAGAAAGAGCAGGTGGAGGTCCTTGTCCTGGCCCTGCCGGCGGACAAGGGTCGGGTCGGTGAACTGCTTCATGGCGGCCATCCAGTTTGCATGGGTGAGCATGGCGCCCTTGGGACGGCCGGTTGTGCCCGAGGTGTAGATGATGCTGACCACGTCTTCGGGTCTCGCCGCATTGATGCTCGCGTCGAGCTCGGTCAGATCGAGGTGCTTCCTGCCGATCTCGAGGACCTCGTTGAAATGGTAGACGCCCTGCTTCCTTTCGCCTTTGAGCGATTCCATGACGATGATCGTCTCGAGGATGCTGTCCGGCTTGACGGCGAGCGCCATCTCCGCTTTGTCCATCGTGGAGCAGAAGATCATCTTCGATTCGCTGTTGCCGACCATGTAGGAAAGCTCGTCGAGGGACAGGGTAGGGTAGAGGGGAACCTCGACGCCGCCCACGGCCTGTATGGCCTGGTCGGCGATGATCCAGCGGGGCCGGCTCTCGGAAAAGATCGCAACCTTGTCTCCCCGAGACAGGCCCAATGCCGTCAGGCCTGACGCGAGCTCGAGGGACTGCTGTCTCGTTTCCCTCCAGGTGAGGGTCTTAAAGTCGTTCGTCGGGTCGCCATTACTGTCGAACCTTCCCATGAGGAACGGCTGTGATCCGTCTATCTCCCTGGACCGCTTGTGGAAAAACCCGCACAGAGTATCGTCACGATATTCCATGAAACACCTCCTCGATCATATGTGTCCGGCGATTCTACGCACTACTATTAAAAATTCATTTCCCTGCAGATATCAATGATACACAATAATACCATCACCTTGCGGGCAATGAAACAAGAAATATAACATTAGTTTTTTAACAAGATCCTCTTTTAAGAAATTATATTTTACAAAAGAAATATTGCAGTATTTCTACATAACGTTTTGAATAAATTGAAATATTACATGTTTGACATATCCTCCCCCGGCAAGTATAGAGTATGTATTGAATTTTTGGCCTTATGAGGCCCGTACGAAAGAACTGAACAACTGTATTAGGGGCGGGGTGTTAGAATGAGGAGATACGTTCTGGGTCCAGTCGTCCTATGCCTTTTGGTCATAGGATTCATCGGGGCTGACTTCGGGCAGGCCGCACAGGCCCGGACAGCCAACAAAAAAGTGATCAAGTCGGCTGCATCGCATCAAGCAAAGTCCCACAAAAAAACGGCAGATACCTCACGAGAAGCCCTCGCAGTCAAGAAGACAGCCTCTGCCAAGAAGAAGACGAAGTCGCATCGGAACCTTCATGCAGCGAAAACGAAGACATCTGCCAAAGCGCACCTTCATGCCCATGCAAAGACGAGAGCCCATGCGCACCTTCGTGCCAGTGCCCGTTCTTTGAAGCCTCTGGCCCGCATCAATCACGTCGCGGATTATGATCTCCCCGCGCCCCAGCCTTCAGAGCTTCTCCTTGAAAAGAGCTGCCCGGGCTTCGACAGGAGAATGGCAAACGGGATCGAGCCCGACGGAATGACCATGAAGATCCTCGAATCTGCCTACAGTTGCCTCGGCACTCCCTACCGGGCGGGTGGAACCACTCCCGACGGCTTCGACTGTTCCGGATTCATCAGGTACGTATTCCGGGAGAACGGCATCGAGCTGGCGCGCTCATCCCGGGAGCAGGCCCTCGAGGGGAAGCCCGTCCAATTGAGCGAGCTCAAGCCCGGCGACCTCATCTTCTTCAAAATGCATCAGGGAAGAAGGGCGGGATCTCATATCGACCATGTGGGCCTCTATGTAGGCAAGGGGCAGTTCATCCATGCCTCCAACAACCCGCGTTCACGCGAGATCAGGGTGGATGACCTCGAAAAGAGGCATTACCTGCCCAAGATTGTGGAGGCCCGGAGAATTCTCGACGACGTTCAGTGATCTGCCTGTACCTGGGCGGGTACATTTGAGCCGACCTCGAACCGGCGTCATCATGCATGCGAAGACGGTCTGCCTCTTTTCACATCGGGTTTGAAGACATCTCCGATACTGCCTCGGTCTGTTCGCAACGGCGCCCTGACATTACCCAAAGGTAACCTTGAGGTCATGTACGGATAAGCTCTATGAGATGCTCACTGAAACCTCAGCAGTGATTGCACACATAATGGAAAAGGTTCCCTTTCATTCAGGGGATGGATCTGATAGTGAGCATACTCGACCTTATTTGAGGAAGAGGTGTCGGGGAGTGAACAGAAAAAGACGGGAGGGGTGCTCCTTAAAAGCTGCCGAAGGGAGGCCTCTCCCATGAGCGCATCGAGTGTGCGCGTACTCTTTCTTGCCCTGCTCATACAGTGCGTCGGCATCGCCGATCATTCCCTGTGGACGCCCGATGAGCCCCGGGAAGCGCAGATCGTTCGCGAGATGTCTCTCAAAGGAGACTATCTCATTCCCAGCCATGCCGGCCGACCGTTCCTGGAAAAGCCGCCCCTTTACTACATCGTCGCCACGGCTGCCTACAGATTGTTCGGGGGATATTACCAGGAGGCAGGCAGGTTTGCATCTTTGCTCTTCGCGTTTTCACTGCTCCTGGCGGTGTACGCTGCGACCAGGAGCCTCTATGGCGATGAGGCTTCCGTATTTGCACCCCTCATCCTTGCCACCTTTCCGCTGTTTTTCCTCGCCTCCCACAAGATGCTCGTCGACATGGGCCTCGTTTTCTTCATCACGGCAGCCATGTGCTCCTTCCTGCTTGCGTTTAAAGGATTGTTCCCCGCAGGATACAAGGTTTTCTGGCTCTGTCTGGTTCTTGCCTTTCTCACGAAGGGGATCGTCGGGCTTGCCATACCCGGGGCGGGGATTCTCGTCTTCATGCTCTGGCAGCGGGACATGCGCATCATTCGTGATGCCTGGATCATCCAGGGCGTCCTGCTCGTCTTTACCGTCATGCTTGCCTGGGGCCTGGTTCTCTACCTTAAGGGGGGCACTGAATTTCTCTACACCTTCTATATCTACAACCATCTCGGAAGGTTCATCCCTGCGGGTACGATCTACCAGGGCGGCCACGTGCGGGATTTCTCCTACTATCTCCTGAATGTGCCGCTGCAGACAGCTCCCTGGTCTCTGCTCCTCGTCCCTGCGGTCGTGAGTGCCGGGCATCGAAGGGATACGGAGAGGTTCCTCTACTCCTGGCTCCTGGGAGGGCTTCTCCTCCTGAGCATCTCCTCAACGAAGCGGGAGATCTACTTCCTCCCCATGTTCCCTGCGTTGGCCGTCATCATTGCGGGGTGGATGGCACGGTCGGCGTCGGGTGAAACAGAGAGATGGGAAGAGTATTTCTTGCTGGGCACCGCCGGGCTCATGCTCATCGCATGCATGATCCTTCCCATAGGATACGTGAAGATCGGGGGAGGCATCCTCCTCGCAGCGGGTCTGGCCATCTTCACCGCCTGCATGTTCGTCCTCCTGTGGAGGCATTACGGACGGAACCTGGCGTACTCTTCCGTCGTCGGCTGGCTCACGGTGTTCGTTCTCTGGACGCCGGCCATCTTTCCCCAGATCGACCGGATCAAGAGCTACAAGCAGATCTTCATCGATATCGGGAGACAGGTCTCCCATGAGGAAGTGATCGGCTACGAGCTGACCGAGACGATCGAGGCCCTCGGTCCTTTTTACGGGGGGTTCCCGGTGAGGAACATCGAGGACAGGGGGCAATTCATAAAAGCGCTTGACGACCAGGCGTCCGATTATATTATCGTGCTGCCGGAGAGGCTTGATCCGGGCCTTAGAGAAGAGCTTGCCTCGAGGGCGAGGCTCACGGGCAGGCACGGCGGTAAAACAAGGAGGGAGATCGAACTGTGGACGATGCATTCATCCCCATGAGCAAGCCGTATATCGGCCGGGAAGAGATCGAGGCGGTCACGAGGGTCCTCGAGTCCGGGTGGATCACGACAGGGCCTGTATGCCAGGAATTCGAAGGGCAGTTCGCGCGCCTGACGGGTGCCGGCTACGGTTTGAGCCTGACCTCGGGGACAGCTGGCATGCACCTCATCTTCAAGGCCTTGGGCATTTCGAAGGGCGACGAGGTGATCACCCCCTCGATGACCTTTGTCTCGACCGTCAACCAGATCGTGATGGCAGGCGCAAAGCCGGTCTTCGCGGACATCGACTACGGTACGCTCCTCATCGATCCGGCCGGGGTCGAGCGGCTCATCACGAAGCGCACGAAGGCGATCATCCCGGTCCATTTCGCAGGCGCCCCTGCCGACATGGATCCCATCGAGGAGGCCGCAGGGAAAATTCCCATCATCGAGGATGCAGCGCATGCCATCGGCACCTCCTACAAGGGCCGCCACATCGGCTGCAGAAATCTCGCGGTGTTTTCCTTTCATCCCATCAAGAACATCACGACAGGCGAGGGCGGCATGGTGACGGGCAACGACGGGGACCTCATGAAGCGCTTGCGGCTGCTCAAGTTCCACGGCATCGAGCGGGATGCCTGGAAGCGCTACGGCAAGGCATCCGATCCGAGCTACGACATCACCGAACCCGGGTTCAAGTACAACATGACCGATATCCAGGCGGCCCTCGGCGTGGTCCAGATGAAGAAGCTCGTCGAGATCAACGAAAAACGAGCGAGGATCGCAGGCAAATACATCGAAGCCCTGTCGCCGCTTTCAGGAATCGATCTTCCGGCGAGCCCGGCGTACGATCACGTGCACTCCTGGCACCTGTTCGTCGTGAAGCTCAGATCAGTCGACCGGAGGCGGTTCATGGAGGCGCTCGCCGAGCACAATATCGGCTACGGCCTCCACTTCCCCGCATGCCATACCTTGAGCTATGTAAAGAAGATCTGCGGGCAGGTGCACCTCCCGGCCACCGAAGAGGCGGCGGACAGGATCCTGAGCCTTCCGCTCTACCCCGGCATGGATGAAAGTCAGGTGCAGCGGGTGATCGATGTGGTGGGGAAGGTTGCGGGGTGATGAAAGGCTGCGCGGCTTCGGGTCAGAAGAAAAGAGGGAGTGTATGGAAACAGACAAGATTTCGGTCGTAATCCCGGTTTACAACGAGGAGGAGGGGCTCGAGATGCTCTTTACGAAGCTCGTCCCGGTCATGGAGGGCATGAAGCGCGATTACGAGATCGTGCTCGTGGACGACGGGAGCACGGACGGCTCCCTCGAGATCATGAGGAGACACGCGGGAGAAAAGATCATGGTGGTCGAGCTCACGCGGAACTACGGCCAGCATGCAGCGGTGTTCGCCGGCTTCGAGAGCAGCAAGGGCGAGATCATCATCACCATGGACGCCGACCTCCAGAACCCGCCCGAAGAGATCCCCCGCCTGATTCAGACCATGGAGGAGGGGGACTACGAGGTCGTGGGCACGATCCGGAGGGCCCGCAAGGATACCGCCTTCCGGAAGACGGCGAGCCGCATCGTCAATGCCATGACCCGGCGTATCACCGGCGTGAGCCTGCGCGACTGGGGCTGCATGCTCCGGGCATACAGGCGCAACGTCGTCGAGTACATGGTGAACAGCCGAGAGCACTCGACCTTCATCCCCGCGCTCGCCACGACCTTTGCCAAGCGCATCACCGAGATCGAGGTTTCGCACGCCGAGCGCTATGCCGGCGAGTCGAAGTACTCTTTCGTCAAGCTCGTGAGCCTGCACTTCGATCTCCTGACCTCCTTCTCCGAGTTCCCCCTGAAGGTCATGCTCTATCTGGGAATGTTCTTCGCGATCCTCGGGATCGGGTTCGGCGCGTTTTTGGCGATCGCGCGGCTCTATTTCGGCGCCCCGTGGGCCGCGCAAGGCGTGTTCACCCTGTTCGCGGTCCTGTTCTTCTTCGTGGGCGCCCAGTTTCTCGCGTTCGGGATCATGGGAGAGTACGTGGGCAGGATCTACCGGGAGGTGAAGCGCAGGCCCCCTTACACCATCAGGAGAATCTACTAGATGAGGGCGGTCTTCTTCGGCTACCACAACATGGGGGTGCTCGGCATAGCCAAGCTCCTCGAACACAGGTTCGAGATCCCGCTCGTATTCACGCACACGGACAGTGCGAGTGAGGAGAACATCTGGTTCGCTTCCGTGGCGGAGCTGTGCAGAAAGCTCTCGCTGAAATACGTGACCCCCGAGAACCCGAATACGCCCGAGTGGCTATCGCGTATCCGGGAATGCAGGCCGGACATCATCTTCAGCTTCTACTACCGCTTCATGATCTCGAAAGACATCCTCGAGATACCCCCGTACGGCGCATACAACCTCCACGGCTCGCTCCTGCCCGCCTATCGGGGAAGGGCGCCGGTGAACTGGGTGATCATCAGGGGCGAGGAGACCACCGGGGTCACCCTGCACGAGATGGTGGTGAAGCCCGATGCCGGTCCCATCGTGGCCCAGGCTCAAGTGAAGATCGCCCCGGACGACACCCCTGTCCGCCTCTTCGCCAAGCTCGAGGAGGCGGCGGCACGGATGCTCGACGAGGTCCTTCCCGGGATCAGGGAAGGCCGCATCCCCAAGAGAGAGCAGGACCTGAGCCGAGGCTCGTACTTCGGGGGCAGGAAGCCGGAAGACGGGCGCATCTCCTGGGGGGAAAGCGCCCGGAATATCTACAACCTCATCCGCGGCGTGACCCGTCCGTATCCGGGCGCCTTCGGGTTCCTGAAGGATGAGAAGGTCCTCTTCTGGTGGGCGGCCGTGAGGGAGGGCCCCGAGCTCGAGCCCGGCGAGATAGCCGTCCGGGGAGAAACGGTCCTCATCGGCACGGCCTGCGGCGTGCTCGTGCCGTCGGAGATCGAGGTTGAAGGCAAGGTCTATACCAATAATGAGATTGCGGAGTACTTCGAACCGCATAAGGGAGAGTGCATGACATGAAGGTTCTGATCTTAGGCGTCAACGGATTCATCGGCTCCCATTTAAGCCATCGGATTCTCAAAGATACGGACTGGGATGTGTACGGGATGGATCTCGCAAAGGACAAGCTCGGCTCGAACGTCACGAACCCGCGCTTTCATTTCGTGGAGGGCGATATCGCCATCAACAAGGAGTGGATCGAATACCATATCAAGAAGTGCGACGTCGTGCTTCCCCTCGTCGCCATCGCCACTCCCAAGACCTATATCGAAAATCCCTTAGGCGTGTTCGAGCTCGATTTCGAGGAAAACCTGCGGATCATCCGGCAGTGCGTCAAGTACAGAAAGCGGGTGATCTTCCCCTCGACCTCCGAAGTCTACGGCATGTGCCCCGACGCGGCCTTTAACGAGTACACCTCGAACTTCGTGCTCGGCCCCATCAGCAAGGACCGGTGGATCTACTCCTGCTCGAAGCAGCTCCTCGACAGGGTGATCTGGGCCTATGGCAAGCAGGGCGGGCTCACGTTCACCCTCATCAGGCCCTTCAACTGGATCGGTCCGCGCCTCGATTCGCTCGAGACCGCCAAGGAGGGGTCGTCCCGCGTGGTCACCCAGTTCATAGCGGCGCTCGTGAGCAACGAGCCCATCACGCTCGTGGACGGAGGAATGCAGAGCCGGTCCTTCACCTACATCGACGACGGCATCGACGCGATCATGAAGATCATCGAGAACAAAGACGGCAAGGCATCCGGCCAGATCTTCAATATCGGCAACCCTGACAACAACTGCACCATCAAGGACCTCGCCGACAAGCTCATCGCCCTCTTCAAGAAGCAGCCGTGCTACAGCGCAGGCACGTTCAAACCCCGGGTCGTGGTGAAGAAGGCGCAGAATTTCTACGGCGAGAGCTACCAGGACATCAGCACGAGGGTGCCCTCCATCGAGAATGCCGGGAAGCTGCTCGGCTGGAAGCCCAAGGTTGCCCTGGACGACGCCCTGCAGCTCACCCTCAAGAGCTTCCTCAAGGAGGCAGGCCTCTAAGGACCATGCCCCCCCTCGCGCTCAAGGTCGATATCGACACTCATCAGGGCATGCGGGACGGCGTCCCGCAGATCCTGCACATTCTGGAGAAGCGAGGCCTTAAGGCCAGCTTCTTCGTGAGCTTCGGTCCGGACCGCTCCGGTCTGGCGGTCCTCCAGCTCCTGAGGCCGAAGTTCGTCCGGAAGATGCTCAGGACCAACGCTGCAGGCACGTACGGTCTGAAGACCGCCCTCTATGGCACGCTCCTCACGGCGCCCATGATCGGGTGCGCGTTTCCCGAAAGCGTCCGCAGCATAGGCGAGGCCGGCCACGAGCTCGCCTGCCATGCCTGGGACCACCGGCTGTGGCAGGACTGGCTCTTCCTCATGGGGCAGGGCTCGATCCGGAAATGGCTCGAACGCATGGTGGAAGCCTTCATCGAGATCACGGACATGAAGCCGCTCGCCTTCGGGGCGCCCGGCTGGTGCATCGACGGGAGGGTACTCCGCATGATCGGGGACTATGGCTTTTCCTACCTGAGCTGTACCAGGGCAAGGGAGCCGTTCATCTTCGAAGAGAACGGCATGCTCGAGATCCCCTCGAACCTTCCCTGCATCGAGGAGGCGGGCACAGGGGGCGTTCTCGACGCGCTCGAAAGGAATGCCGGCAGCCCGGTGCCCCAGGTCCTCCCCGTCCATACCGAAGTGGAGGGCGGCAGGTACGGCCACGATTTCGAGACGATCCTCGACCGCGCCCGAGATCTCGGCTACAGCATCGAAAGGGTGTGCGACATCGCCGGGACTGTCGATATCGAAGCCCTCCCGCGCCGAGAGCTGAAGATAGGCTGGATCCCGAACCGGGCCTTCAAGTGTGCAGTGTGAGAGGCTTACACGGGCGTGGGTATGAGGTAGTAGTTGCAGCTCGAGCTCGACACCACGGTGCCGTTTACATCGGTCACGCTCATCTCGAGGATCCAGTCGCCCCTGCCCCGCTCCACGACAGGGGCCAGACGGGCTTCGGCCTCGTCCGGACCGAGGAAGAGCTCGCAGGCTATGTCGGTCAGGGCCGGTTTGAGGAAGCGGATGCTCATGCCTTTATTGACCGGCACGAAGCGCTCGATGCCGTAGGTGGCCATGAAGAGGGCAGCGCCTGCGACTTCCATGAGCATGAAGTGGGTGCCCGCATAGACGATTCCCACATGGTTGAGGTGCCTTGCTGCGGGCACCGAGAGCCTGACGTGCCCCTTCTCGAAGATCTCCACCGCAAGCCCGCTGTCCTTTACCCACGGGATGGTCTCGGTAATGGCACTGCGCAAAGAGTCCATGTCCATCGGCGTTCCCCCCGGCCCGGCTCGTACTGACCAGCCCTTTATTGATCCTGCTGCTGATATTCGAAGGCGCCCATGTCGGCCGCCCTGCCGACTATCCTGGGCATCCCGTCGAAATCCGTTTCAGGAAGCGAAGGCGCGCTGCTCGACCCTGCATCGATGCACGGAGATCCGTCCTGCAGATGGAGATCGCCGCTGCTTTGGTCGGCAAAGCGAGGATCCAGGCTGATATTGTGCCTGTCGGCATCGTTCTCGAAGCCGCTCTGGCCTATGTCGCTGTAGGTGAGGGTGCATTCGCTGCCGCAGTAAATCTCGCTGTAGTACGGGGCCGAGTCTCCCCAGAGGATGCAGTTCGTGATGGACGAGGTTGCCGACGAGTCGTTGTAGATTGCCCCTCCCTTTGCGTATCCGCTCGGAGAAGATGCCGTGTTCGAGGTGAAGGTGCAGTTCGTTATCACCGGGCTTCCGGACTGGTTGAATACGGCCCCGCCCTTGCCCCAGCTCGTGCCCGAGGCCGCATTGTTCGTGAATATGCAGTCGGTGATGACAGGCGAGCCCGCATCGTTGCAGATGGCCCCGCCCAATGCATAGTCCCCGCCGGCGCTGTTGCCGTCGAAGACGCACCTCTGGATGACGGGCCCGCTCTGGTAGCTGAATATCGCGCCGCCGGCTCCGGTCGAGCACCCGGCGTGGTTGGCCGTGAAGACGCAGTCCGTGATGACGGGATACGACTGACTGATGTACAGTGCCCCTCCGTAATTGTTTTCCGCTCCGGTCGAGAGGTTACCCGAAAATACGCAGTTCGTGATGCGGGGAGATCCCAGCCGTATGTACATCCCGCCTCCTGTGCTGCTTGCTGCGGCAAGGGTGGAATTGTTCTCGATCCGGCAGTTTCTGATGGACGGCGAGCAGGTGATGACGGCTATTCCTCCCCCGCCCGTATCGGCTGAAGAGGGAGTTCCGCCGCGCACCGTGATGCCGTCGATGGATGTGGTATCCGTGTCGACCGTGATGCACCTGCCCGCGTTTCCGCCGTCGATGATGGTCTGGTAGCTTTCCGTCGGCAGCAGACCTTCATGTGCGAAGTCCCATCGCCGGGTGAAATCCGATTTCCAGCCGCCTTCGATGAATTCCCAGGCATCGAGAGAGATGTTCTCGAGGTATGTTCCCCCTGCGATGTGGATGATCACAGGCCTTTCCTCCGTGCCCCGGGCAACGTCGATGGCATGGCCGATCGTTGCGAAGGGCGAGGAGGAGGACCCGTCGTTTTCATCGCTTCCGGCCGGGGCAGGGGCCACGAAGTACTGGTCAGCGATCGTGATGGTCACCACGGCGGTTGCCGTTCCGCCGTTGCCGTCGGAGATCGAGTAGGTGAAGCTGTCCGTCTCCGAAGCGCTCCTGCCGTCGTGGGTGTAGCGGAAGGTGCCGTCTTCGTTGAGCGTCAGCGTTCCGTATCTCGGAGCAATCACCGGGGTCGTGTCGGCGGTCAGGGTCTGGCCCTCGGGGTCGAAATCGTTCCAGAGCACGCTCGTATCGCCTGTGCTGAGGACGTCCACGCTCCTGCCCCAGCTCACGACAGCCTGGTCATCCGAGGCGACGGGGTTCTGGTTTTCTTCCGGCGGAATCGGTCCGTTCAGGGGAATCGTTCCGATGTCGTTCGTCCGGCCTCCATAGACCGTAACGCCGGACCTTTCGCCCCAGTACGTTATTGCGCCGTTCGCATTCCTGCACCAGAGGCGCACGGTCCGGTTGACGCCCCTGGGTACCGATTCGATCGTGCCTTCGCGGACATCACACGGCCAGGTCGGGCCGCTCATGATGAGAACGCCGTTCTCATCGAGCACCTCTGCCTGCACGGTCACGACCCCCGATGCTTCGCAGTCGATGGGAGGCCCGGCCGCCTCCGCTCTCACCAGCTCTCCCGAGGAGATCTCGAGGGAAAATGCAATGGAGCCGGTATCGGAAGCATTATCTGAAGCGCTGTCCGAGGAACCGCTGCACGAAGACAGGAATACCATGACCGAAAACAGCAAAGCATTGAAGGCTATATGATGCTTCATATCTCTATTCACCACCACTCCTCTGAAAAAACCGTCTCTTGGTCAGAGCCGAATACGTATCCCGAGGGAGATGTTGTAAATTAAAGCAAAAACCATGCAACGGTGTGTTTCTGAAATAAGTCATATTTATTCCAATGGGATACGACCATGTATCCCAGCTCGTGGATGAAATTTTCCGAGTCGGATTACGAAAAACATTCTCCTTGTGGGAAATAAATTTCCCACAGCGGGATGCCCATTCCCGTCTTTGCAGCCGAATCCCTGCGCACGTGAGGCCGTGCGCTTTACGGTCAGAATTTCTTGCTGACGAGGGCCGACAGGCTTATTCCGTAATACGTCACGTCCTCATCCGGATGGTACCAGTTCTCCTCGTCAGCCATCACGAATCCCTCTATGCCGAGCGAGCCCGTGAGGTTTTCGGCAAGGATCCTGTCGATCCCGCAGCCGAGCGTGGCCTTCTCCCGCTTCCCGGCGAAGTTGGGAGAGTCTTCTGGGTAGTCGTTCTCTCCGATGTAGAGGAGCACGAGGGAGGCTTTCAGGGCCGTCTTCGCATCCGTGCGATACCGGTAGGCAAGCCCTGCGTTGAACTCATTGCCGTGGCTCTTGCGGTCCTCGGTGACGATGGGAAGCGTCGGTCCGTCGCTCAGCCTGCTCTTGTCCCTGAAGATCCCGGTTACGGTGAATGCAAGGTCCCATGTGTCCCGGCTGTAGCTCAGGCCCGTGCCGATGAGCCTGACATCACCCTCCTGGTAGAAGTCTTCGCCGTGGACCGTGTCTTTTGAATAGTGGATATACTGGGCGAAGAGCCTTGCGAGCAGATTGGGCGACAGCTCGCGATCGATCTCGGCTGTCACCGTGACGAGGTCGCCCGGGTCGTAGTCTTTGATCTCGAAGTTGTAGTCGTACTCTCCCTTCCAGGTGTACCCCACGCCCACACCCGCTGTCCAACCGTCCCATTCCTTTGCGAGCACGATCGTGGGATTGATGTTGAAACCCTCTCCGAAGTACGGGATGGAGAAGAGGTCGGGCGGCACGAGGAGGGTCATCTGGCTCTGCGTGAGATCGGTATGGCCGGTGGGCAGGTTGAACCCGAGCCCGAACAGGACGTCGAGGGGCAGCTTGTCGTACAGCCGGTAGGAGAGATTGAGCTTGGTATCGGACATCTGGCTTAAACTGCGGCGTTTGCCGTCCTCGGGGTTTACCTGGGTGAACATGTAGGCGCCGAGGACGGAGACGGTGAAATCACTGCGTGATGCGGCGACCTTGACCGGGACATAGAACTGTGTGCCGGAAGCATCGTCGTTGCTGCCCCACCATTCGTAGTGCAGTCCGCTCCGGGCGCTCACCTGCGTCTTGTCTTCTGCCGGACAGCTCGTGCCCGCAAGGATTGCTGCAACCGCGATCAACACGGAAAGATGTTTCTTCATGGCCTTTATGCCCCTTTCACTTCAAGTCCCAGCCGGATCACCTTCCGGCATGGGGGAATATGCCGTACCATGGATTCATTGCATCCTCTTATGCTCACCACCGGACGCGGATATTGCCGATCGGACTCTCCGGAGGGATAGGGATATCCCCGGGATTCCCTCGTCTGAGCTCGGAAACGTCGGGGGTGAGGGTACTCGTATGCGACGTCTGCTCCTGAAGGCTTTCGGCCAGGGCCTTGCTCTTCTTTCCCTTGCCGGCAAGGTTGAGGCGGACGAGCTCTGCCAGTGCGTCGCTGGCGGGAGTGAGCCCGGGGTCCCTCGCGAGGGCTTTGCGGTAGAAACCTTCTGCACAGAGGTAATCACCCTTGTCCGAGCAGTCGAGGGCGGAGAACAGGAAGACGAGCGCCTGGGCGTCCCGGGAAAGGGGTTTCTGGAGCTCGGCCTTTTTCTCCGGTGTAAGCTTGACGTTGAGTATTTCGACGATCTGGAAGAGGAGCTTCTTCTCGAGCTCGAAGACCTGATCGAGCATGCCTTCTGCTGTGGGCCTTCCGAGCGTGCTCGAATCCGGCACGCTCACCACGCCCGAGTTTATCCTGATGTCGGCCTTTTCCGCCTTGTCGAGATCACCGCCCACGAGGTAGCGGGCCTGGAGCAGCCTGCCCACCCGGGGTGCGCTCTCGCGGGTGACGATGCCGGATTTCCCCAGCCCCAGCTCCTCCACCAGCGCCTGGAGCTTCACCCGCTCGACGAGCTGGATATTCCCGACCTTTGCGAGATCGGTCATGAGCATGAAGGAAAGGCCCTTCTGGAGCGGGTCGTTCCCGGGCGAGCCGGATACGTTCCGGAAGTAGAGAACTGCGAGGGTGTTCCCTGCAGGGGCCGCATCCAGGGATCGTTCCTGGCTCACGGCCTGCCTGGCCCATGCCCTGACATCCTCGGTCACCACCTGTCCGGCCCGGGAACTGCCTGTCAATGTAAACAGGATCAGCCATACGGAAAAAAGAGAAACAGCCATGATTTTTTTCATAGGATCAGCCCTTTTTAGTGAGATTATTGGCCTGAAGGGGAGAATGCAAAGGCCCTGCCCGCATACGTCCTTTCCCTATCGATCGGGCATGCTGCCCGGGATTTCCTGTGAGCCTGATTCAGGCGGGTATCCCGTGAGGAAGTGTCTTTGAGAACCTGCAATGAAAATATGCCCCCAGCCCCTCGTCGTCCTTCAAGACTATGCCACGTACCCAGACCATACTGCGAATACTATTAATATATGCTGGAGATTAATACAGATGCCCTGCATAAGTCAATATAAGACCGGGATATCCGGGGACCTCTGTCCGGTCAGACCGGGAGGGAGCTGCCGGGAATCTCGCCCGTGCCCAGGTTCTCTCCCGGTATCTCCTCGATGAGCCTTTCCTTCGACACGGTGCCCTTCGAATATCCGTATGCCGCCTCTATCATGCGGAGCGCCTTTTCCCGTGCGCGGGCAAAGAGCTCGGCCAGGGAGACGACGAGCTCGGGACCGGCCCCGGAGGCGCGGTACCTCATGGGGTCGTGGAGAGCAGGGCCTTCATCCAGGGCGTTCCCGTAGAACAGGGAGAGGAATTCCCTCTTCTTCGTGACGCCGAGCCTGTGGATGAGGCTCACGGCCTTGTACGCCGGTATGCTTGCGAACAGGCGATTCAGCAGGAGCTGCTTTGCGAGCGTGGAGCGGATCATGCCCACAGGCACGGAAAAGTTCCGGCTGACGATGTCTTCGAACACCAGGCCCTTGATGGTGTTCCGGCGAACGAGGGCATAGATGCGCAGGGGGTCTTTGATCTCGATGTCGATGCAGGTCTCGATGTGGCGGTGGAGGTAAACGGCCTTTTCCCTCTCGACAGGGTCGTCATCGTAATAGTTGCCGCTCAGTGCATTGATCACGGGGTGAAACACGATGTCCAGGGCGCAGTGAGAAATATATCCGAGTATGAAGGTGATGTCTCTTTGCGTCCTGGCCTCGTCGAGCACACTCAGGATCATCGTATTCGTGGGCGCGCCGTCTTTGCCGTGAATGACCTCGGAGATGTTTTCTATGGATGGATCCCGACCGTAGAAGAACGTGTCCGGAATGAACGATCCCAGATGGTATTCGTCGATGCCCTGGGAGATGTCCCCGCGCATCGATGCCTCGGGCAGATAATCGAGGAGATCGTGGGCAAACCAGAGGTGGGTGTTTTCCTTGGGCACATTCGCCTCCTTTGCTTAGTATGAATTTCATAATAAGGCCGAAGGGCCGGCATGTAAACAGGGCGTTCTTTTACATGCCGAAAAATATTTGACTTAAACCCGGAAAACATGGAATCAATGGAAGACCGAAGAAATCCTGACCTGTTTTTTTCCAGGGAGAAGGGAGATATCATGAAATCGGAAGCGCGAGAGTCTGACAGGAGAGATCCCTTTGATCGCATTTTCCATCCGGCCAATATCGCCATCATGGGTGTATCCGCCAAGGGCAACATGTTCGGCACGGGCATCCTCAACGCGCTCGAGGCCATCAAGTTTTCCGGCACGATCTATGCCGTGAATCCCAAGGGGGGAGAATTCAACGGCAGAAGGATCTACCGGAGCCTCGACGAGATACCCGTCGGAATCGACTTTGCCATCATAGCGGTCCCGGCGGAGAAAGTGCCCGCAGCCCTCGAGGAGTGCAGGAGAAAGGGCGTGGCGGGCGCCGAGATCCTCTCGGCGGGTTTCTCCGAGCTCGGAACCGAGGCCGGCAGGAGGCTCGAACAGGAGATCAGGGATATTTCCGCAAAGGGCATCCGGGTCGTGGGACCGAACTGCTTCGGCATCTACTGCCCCAGGAGCGGGCTCACCCTCCTGCCGGGCCCCGACCTCTCGAGGGAGACCGGTCCGGTGGGCTTCCTGTCCCAGAGCGGCGGCATGTCCATTGACTTTGCCCACATCGGCAAGTGGATGGGCATCGGCTTCTCGAAGGTGATCAGCTTCGGCAACGGCGCCGACCTGCGTGAGACGGAGCTCCTCGCCTATTTCGGTGACGATCCCGAAACCGAGGTCATCGCCATGTACATGGAAGGCGTCGACCAAGGAAGAGAGTTCTTTAAAGTCCTTAAAGATGTCGCCTCGCGCAAGCCCGTGATCATCAACAAGGGAGGACTTTCCGAGGCAGGAAGCAGGGCCGTGGCAAGCCATACCGCCTCGATGGGCGGAAGCGGCACGATCTGGAAATCGGTTCTCCGGCAGAGCGGGGCCGTCCAGGTGGGCGACCTGTGGGAGATGGCCGAGGCCTGCCTCGCCTTTTCACTGCTGCCCCCGAGGGTGTTCGAGAACATTACCGTGGCAGGCGGCGGCGGGGCCCTGGGGGTGAGCGCATGCGATATCGCCGAGCAGTTCGGCTTTTCGATTCCCATGCTCGAGCCCCACATCAGCGAGGCCATCGTGGAGCACCTGCCCAAGCCCGGGTCGAGCGCAAAGAACCCCATCGATGCGGCGAACCCCTTCACGAGCCCGCAGGCGTACCGGCAGGCGTTCCTCAACGCGGCGAAAGACCCGAGGATAGACCTCCAGATCCTCATTCAGCTCCTCTACCATTACAAGGTCCTCGCCATGAGCTTCGGCAACCTGCCCGTCAAGGACGTCGCTCCGTACGGAGAGTTTGCGGAAATGGCTTCGGAGGTAACCGCCGCCACGGACAAGCCGGTCGTGGTCGTGATGCCCAACCTGAAGCAGGGAAGGGAAGCGCTCGATATCGAAGACCTGATCCGTGAGGCGAGGGCGGCCTTCCTGGCCAAGGGCATCCCGGTGTTCAGCGACCTGGGAAACTGCCTCCGGGCCCTGGCCCACGTGTCTTCGTACTACGCAAGGAGAAAGGCACGCGGTCACGAAGATGCCTGCCGGACTTATTGACATACTTTAGAGAATGTGATATTTTCTCATAAAATATAGCTGCAAAAAACTAATTGCCGAAAAAGCACAGAACGGGGTTTTCATCATGGATACGGATCAGATGCTTCTGGGCTTGCTCATGTCCGGCCCCAAGAGCGGGTACAGGATCAAGAATATCACCGGCAGGCTCATGATGGCCTACAACTTAAGCCTCAATCAGATCTATCCTGCCCTGAGAAAGCTCGAGGCAGCCGATCTCGTGTGCAAGGAGATCGTCTTCCAGACAGGCAAACCCAACAAGCACGTATATTCGATCACGGAAAAGGGAAAGCAGGAGCTCATGAAGTCTCTGACATCGCCGCCCGTGCCTGTCGACTACCAGCTCGATTTCCTCGTGAGGGCATTTTTCTTCCGATTCCTCTCCGACGATCAGGTGATCGAGCAGTTCGAGAAAGAGATCAGCTCGCTCGAGGAGCAGCTCGAAGACCTGAGCGAGATCAAGGATTACGCCGAGCAGACCGGCGATGAGAACGGCAGGTTCATCCACAGGACCATTGTTTCCATGATCGAGATGCTCAGGGATGAATACCGTGCCGAGCTTGAAAGAAGGAGGTCTAAGTAGGGCTTTGCCGTATGCAGGGGGTAAAAGCCCCCGCTTGTTTCCTGGTTTTGAATAAAACGTCTAAGAAGAGGTGCATCGATGGAAACGTTTTTTAATCCGCGCTCCGTTGCCGTAGTGGGGGCATCCAACTCGCCGTTCAACCTTGGCTCGACTATCTGCAGGTCCTTAAAGGAATTCTCGCCGTGGAATGGCGACGTCTTTGCCGTAAACCGCAAGGCCGAAGATGTCTTCGGCTGTCCGGGATATGCGTCCGTGACCGACATCCCGCAGGAGGTCGAGCTCGCCGTCATCATCACTCCGGCTGCGGTCGTGCCCCAGTTCATCGAACAGTGCGCAGAGAAGGGCATCAAGCACGTCATCATCGAGAGCTCCGGCTTCTCGGAGGGGGGCGAGCAGGGCAGGGCCATGCAGCGCCGCCTGGACGAGATCGCCCGGGAATCGGGCATGAGGATCATCGGGCCCAACTGCCTCGGCGTCCTGGATACGAGCAGCAAGTTCTGCTGCTTCTACGGCGTCACCAAGGACGACGTGGAAACCTTCTGCAGGAATACGGGAAGCATCTCCTTCATCATCCAGAGCGGCGGAATCGTGGTGATCATCCTCGAGTCCTTCAGCATGGATGTGGTCAAGGCGAACAAGATCGTCAGCATCGGCAACAAGTCGGACATCGACGAGGCAGACGTGCTTGAGTACTTCCAGAAGGACGATTCCACCGAGGTCATCGGAATGTATCTCGAAAACATCAAGGACGGGAGGAAGTTCATCGAAGCCGCCCGGAAGGTGAAGAAGCCCATCCTGGCGTTCAAGGTCGGCCGTACCGGCGAGGGTGCGCGGGCTGCCATGTCCCACACCGCAGGCATGGCGAACAATGACAGCATCTTCGACCGCGCCTGCAGGCAGGCAGGCATCATCCGGGTGAACGCCATCTCCGAGCTCCACTCCCTGCCCAAGATCTTCACCCACATGCCGTCGCTCAAGGGCAAGCGGATCGCGGTATTCACGAATTCGGGCGCCTTCGGAGGCATCACCGCCGATCTGCTCGTGGGTGCCGGCCTCGAGATGGCACGGCTCTCCCCGAAAACCCAGGAGAAGCTCAGCAAGACGGGCCAGCTCTTCAACGTGGCGAATCCCATCGATCTGGGCCCGGCGATTTCGATGCAGACATTCCTCGAGATCTTCGACATCCTGCTCTCGTCCGACGAGGTGGACGGGCTCCTTCCCGTGCCGAGCCTCTGGCACCCCATGGTCATCGAGGCCATCGTCGAGCTCGTGAAGAAGTGCCGCCACTACGGAAAGCCGGCAGCCATCTACACGCCGAATGCCGTCCACAAGACCGTCACCTACCGGAACAACTACAACATCCCCATCTTCGAATCGCCGGAGGAGGCAGTACGGGCGCTGCAGGTCTCCTACGAGAACGCACGGTATACGGCCATGAAGGAGGTCCTCCAGGAGCTGAACGCGGCCTGATGAAGCGATAAGGGAATGACGGTTTTTCTACACCTTCCTGCTCCGGACAGCGGAAGGAACGTCATTTCTTGTCGTGATCGCCGGGGATAAGAATCTTGAGGATATCTTCCTTTCCGATGACTCCGACAAGCCTGCCGTCTTCGCCCTGAACAGGGATGGTGTGCATCTTCCTGTCCACCATGATGCCCGCAATCTCCTCGATGGGCGTATCCGGTGCCACGATGACGGGATCCGAAGTCATGGCATGCTCCACATTGGTGGCGGCGATCTTCTCGACCTCCCTTTCGACCTCCCTCGTGGAGCGGATCGGGATGAGGGAATCCAGGACCACGAAGTACGAGGGGAGGGGGATCCTTTTCTGCTGCGTGATGAGGTCGTCCCGGGTGAGCACTCCCACGATATTGCCGCACGCATCCACGACTGGGGCGCCGTTTATATGGTTGTCCATGAGGACTTTTGCTGCAGTCTGGATATCCGTATCAGGCGAGAAGGTGATCACCTTGGTCGACATGATGTCTTTTGCCTTGGGCATACATCCTCCTTGTGGAGAACTCCACATCCCTAGAGATAAGGATAATGAACCGGCTGCGATTGTACAGGATGAAAATAATACGGTCGCACTTTAAAAATATGAGCTTTGGTGCTATAAGACCGTGCGCTTATTCCATCATCGAAAAGGGGAAAACACCATGCGGATCGGGCTCATAGGCCTGGAAAAATCAGGGAAGACAACGATCTTCAATGCCTTGACCGGCTCGGATGCACGGACGAATGCCTATGCCGCGACGAGGCCCGAGCCCAATATCGCGGTCGTTCCCGTGGCCGACGCCCGGGTGGAGAGGCTCGTCTCGATGTACAATCCGAAGAAGACGACGTATGCCGTGATCGAGTGCATGGACTTCGTCGGGTTCGCGGCAGGCGAGGACAAGAAGCAGATCTTCAGCCCGTCCGAGCTCAGCCTCGTGAAGAATGCCGATGCGCTCGCCCTGGTGCTCCGCAACTTCTCCCACGAGACCATCGACAGCCTCCTGGGCCCGTCCGATCCGCTCAGGGACAAGGAAACGGTCATGACCGAGCTCATCCTCTCGGATCTCATCCTCGCCGAGTCGAGGCTCGAGAGGATAGACCACTTCATGAAGAGGGGGGCTGCCACGCCGGACATGGAGGCCGAGAAAAAGACGCTCGTCAAGGTGTGCGAAGGCCTGGGCAACAACAGGCCGATCAGCTCCCTCGGGCTGTCTCCGGAAGAGCTCAAGCCTCTTCGCGGCTTCAGGTTCCTCACCGAGAAGCCCATGATGGTGATCCTCAATTCGGATGAAAACAATTTCTCCAAGAGCAGCGCTTTCGCGGATGCCCTCGAAGGAGGCCTGGCTATGGTCGAGTTCGCAGGCCTGTTCGAGATGGAGCTCGGCAAGCTCGCCGAAGACGAGGCGAAGGAGTTCATGGAAGACATGAAGATCGAGGCCTCGGCAAAGGAGCGCCTCACCATGCTGGCGTACGACGTGCTCGGGTACATCACGTTCTTCACCGTGGGCCCGGACGAGGTGAAGGCCTGGACCATCAAGAAAGGCGACACGGCGGTCGATGCCGCAGGGGCCATCCACTCCGATCTCGCCAGGGGCTTCATCCGGGCCGAGTGCTTCTCCTATGAAGATCTCATAGGCCTCGGGAGCGAAAAGGCCCTCCGAGACAAGGGCTTATTGCGGCTCGAGGGAAAGACCTACCTCGTGAAGGACGGCGATATCATGAGCATCCGATTCAATGCATAAGAGGATCTCTCTCAAGACATCTGCACTTTTCAAGAGGCCATTTCGGGAGTCGATCTAGTTCAGAAGAAGCACTCCGCTTTTCCTAAGAATGACGAATTTTTATAGAATTCGTCGGGTTGGATATCGTCTGCAGGGAACGTGCTCTCTTTGTTCGCGTAGACGGAGGTCCCTTTGTTCATGGCAGAAAAAGATGCACGAGCGGTACCGGGTCATAAACAAGAGAGCATAGACCATCTCAACCCCGGAGATGGTGCCTTTGAAGTAAAGTGATCTTTGCTATGCATCAAGCCGACCCGAGGCGGGTCTGAAAATGCTTGACAAAAAGCAGAGGAAAAATTACAAGATATTGAATAATATATAATAATTAATAATATATAAAAAATAATAAAATCATTATTATAATAAACTGACATTATAGTCCGCGGGGAGGTTGTCTATGGCTCAGGAATTTACCGTCGACTACAGATCGAATGAAGAGCTGGATTCCTTGGTTGCGTTCAATCTTGCATTTGAGGGGTCCGGTTCTGCGCTTGTAATGATCTCAACACTGATCGGCTATTCACAGGGTGTTATGGCCGGGCTTGTACTTGTGGCAGTGGGGGTCCTGTTTCTGATCTCCCATCTGGGCAACCGCCTCAGATGTTGGCGTGTCCTAATCGGACTGAAAAAATCCTGGATCAGCAGAGGTGCCTTGTTTGCAGGAGGCCTGATATTGTTTGGAGCCCTTTCTCTCCTCCCCTTCGTAAGCGAGTTTGGTTTCATCATCCGTACCGGAACAGTTCTTTTCGCCTTCCTCACGATCGTGTATTCAGGATTTTTCCTGTCGTCCATGACTCCTATCCCTTTCTGGAACACGCCTTTGACCCCTGTCCTTTTCCTCTTGCATTCGGGTACTACCGGTTTATCAATCCTGATATTCATGCTGATCCTGAGCGCGGGAGAACTGCCGGTGAACAGCATGATCGGATGGGTTGCGCTTTTGGCCGGCACGGCGCTCGTTTTCACTGTTATCCATGTCATGGTGATGTCGACATCCACCAATGCCGCCCGTGAATCGGTCAGACTCTTATTGAAGGACGGTTTGCGGTTCTCTTTTCTCGGCGGTGCAATCATTGCTGGTCTCATCGTTCCGCTGGCCGTATCGCTGTACCTCTATCTCGACACCAGCCTGCCCACCCAGAGCCTCATCCCGATTCTTGCCGTGACCGTGGTGTTCAGGGGTATCGGAGATTATGCCTTCAGATCCTCAGTCCTGAATGCCGGCGTTTATGAAATGATGATCTGATTTCTCGTTCAATCGAGCGATCAAAAAGGGGGATGAACATGCAAAACGTTTATCAAGATGCCCAAGACAGATGGATTCCCACAACGTGCGCAGGCTGCTTCAACGCATGTGCGATACGAGTACTGGTCAAGGATGGGAAGGTGGTCAACATCAAAGGAGAACCGACGGTAACCGGTTCGCGCGGAAAGATCTGCGGCAAGGGGCTGGCGAGAATAGCCGATCTGTACGATCCCAACCGCATCTTGAAGCCCTTGAAGAGGACCAACCCGGATAAGGGAATTGGGGTCGATCCGAAATGGGTGGAAATCAGCTGGGAAGAGGCCCTGGACACCGTAATTGAAAAACTGGGTGCGATACGGAAGGAAGATCCGAGACAGCTCGTCATCGGCCATTTCGATCTGCACAATGCCCATATCGAACACGCGTTCGGAGGGGCGTTCGGAACCCCGAACTGTGAATATTTCACCGTATCATGCGGCAATGGTCTGCACACTCTTTTCGGTGTTACCCTCGGCGCGATCAACATGGAGATAGACCTCGAATACTGCAACTACATCGTGCTCTGGGGCTCCCAGCTCGGACATGGAATCAACAACAACCCCATGGTCAGCGCTCGAGAAATGGCCAATGCCCGCAAGCGGGGAGCAAAGCTCGTCGTCATCGACCCCATCTGCGGTAATGCCGCTGCCAAGGCAGACGAATGGATACCCATCCTGCCGGGAACGGATGCATGTCTGGCCCTGGGGATGCTGAATGTCCTCCTCAATGACCTGGGCATCTATGACAGGGAATTCCTGAAAAAGAACACCAATGCGTCATATCTCATCGACGGCAGCGGCCATTACGTAAGAGATCCCGAAAGCAGGAAGCCGCTTGTCTGGGATTCCATGAGCTCGGCAGCGAAGACGTATGATGCACCTGATATGGGAGACTGCGCCATAGAAGGATCATTCAGCGTGAACGGCATACCGTGCAGGCCGGCGTTTGACCTGATAAAGGAGCATGTAAGGAAAAATTATCCTCTTGATAAGGTAGCGAGGATCACAACAGTCCCGATAAAAACCATTGAAAGATTGGCAAGGGAGTTTGGAGAAGCGGCCAGGATCGGGAGCACCATAACCATCGAGGGGCACCAGCTCCCCTTAAGGCCGGCTGCCGTCGAGTTCAAGAAAGGGGTGAATGCGCATAAGAACTCTTTCTTCGCCTGCCACTGCCTGCAGCTCCTGAACATTGTCATCGGCAACATCAATATCCCAGGAGGGGTGCTCGGCACCAATCCTATCGGGCCTCTCGATCTATGGTCCATTGTCCCGTCAGCGGACGGTCTTCTCGGGTCCAATGCAATGGATCTAGTATCAGGGGGAGAGGGTTCGTACTCCTGTTTTGTCTGGGCTTATCCGGCGCGTGAGGTGAAGATGCCGGAGTCGATCGACTACAGGGACATGTTTCCGGTCTCGGGCTATGTCACGACGATCACGACCTTCGTTCTGGCCGATCCGGAGAAGTTCAAGCTTCCGTACAAGCCGAAGGCGATGATCCTTGCCCGCACGAACCTCATCGCGAGTACCACCGAGCCGGAGAAGACGGCAAAAGCCCTCACAAATATGGAATTCATCCTGGGTTTCGCCATGAAGATCAATGAGACTCTGGAATTTGCGGATATCATCCTGCCGGAGGCCCATGATCTCGAACGTTACTGGCTGTTTCCCTCGAATCTGGCCCAGGGCTTCATCAAACCAGGGCGGGGGGACTGGTATTTCCAGATAAACCAGCCGGTAGTGGCGCCCCCGCCCGGAGTCAAGGACTGGAACGAGGCTCTCATGGAGATCGCGGACCGGCTGGGGATACTTGATGAATTCAACAACAGGATGAACATCCGGACGGGACTCGCCATGATCGAGGAATTATCCCTTAAACCCAATACCCGTTATGCCATGGGAGACATCACCAAGAGAATAGCCAAGATGACTGCCATGGTAACGGGCAAGGAAATCACGGAAGATACGTTCACGGCCAAAGACCCCATCCTCAATCTCGGCAACAAGACCGTCCGAGAAGCTTACGTCGGGCCGTTCGTAAATCAGGCTTCAAAGATCCCAATCTACTTCGAGCACTTCATCGATGTCGGAAAGAAGGTTGAGAAGGTAGCCAGGGAGAACGGACTGGACTTCTGGGACATATCCCATTACCACCCCATGCCGGAATGGCATCCATGCCCTGCCTTCGAAGAGGATGGAAGAGAGTTCGATCTGTTCCTGGCGAGCAGCAAGGTGCCTCTGCATTACCACACTGTGAGTGCGGACAATCCGTGGATCAATGACCTAAGCATCCACAACCGGCTGGATTACAATGTCGTACTCAATACTGAGACGGCAAAAAAGAGGGGTATCAAGGACGGTGACATCGTCTTCATCGAATCCCGGGTTGGGAAGATAACCGGCAAGGTCAGGGTTACGGAAGGCGTTCATCCCCAAGTCGTGGGAACGCTGGCAATCGGCGGTCACTGGTCAAGAGGCCTGCCCATTGCCAAGGGCAAAGGCATGAACGCGAATTCATTGATTCCCTTCGACTTCAACAACATGGAAACCCTGTCAGGTCAGCTGGATACATGCGCCAGGGTGAAAATATACAAGAGGGGGACGGTATGAAGCACTACGGCATGGTAATAGACTTGAAGCTCTGCATCAACTGCAATGCCTGCACCATGGCCTGCAAAGCTGCGCATGGCACACAGCCGGGGGTGTTCTGGAACAAGGTCCTCGAAAAGGAGTCTGGAAAGTATCCCAATGTCACGAGACTGTTCATCCCGGTTCTCTGCAACCATTGCCGGGAGCCTCTCTGCGAGACGGTCTGTCCCACCGGGGCCACATACAAGAGTGAAGATGGCCTGGTCCTCGTTGATTATGAGAAATGCATCGGATGCAAGGCCTGCATATCGGCATGTCCGTACGGGGTACGCACGTACGTGGACAGGGAACGGTTCTATTTTCCCAATACCCCGATTCCCTACAACGTGGATGAACTCCGGGGAATTGAAGGCGTTGTCCAGAAGTGCACCTTTTGCTCGAACAGGCTGAAAGCCGGTGAAGAGCCCGCCTGCGTCGAGGTATGCCCTCCCTCATGCCGGGTATTCGGCGACCTGAACGATCCGGAAAGCGAGGTATGGCAGATGATCCGCAGCAGGAATGCCTTCCAACTTCTGCCCGACAAGGGGACCGACCCGTCCGTGTTTTATATCCGATGACGGCGATCTTTAAGGTGCGAAAGGAGCGTCTGAATCCATGACTCTTGCTGAAAGAATTCTCGCGAGGGCTTCCGGTCGAAAAAAAGTCAGTCCAGGAGAATATGTAACTGCCGAGATCGACAAGGTCATGGCACATGAGGCGTTTGCCGCGGTTTACATGAATCTGGCAGCAGCCGGAATCAGGAAGATCTGGGACCCGGACCGGGTATTTGTCATCCTCGATCACTACATACCGGCCTCGACGCCGCGGGCAGCCTCGATTCACCAGCTCGTGCGGGCCGGCGCCAAAC
This sequence comes from Deltaproteobacteria bacterium, assembly GCA_029547185.1. GTDB lineage: Bacteria > Desulfobacterota > Desulfomonilia > UBA1062 > UBA1062 > Phosphitivorax. Next base: position 148,170 of record JAKPPU010000032.1, read on the forward strand.
AGTACGGCATCATGAATATCTACAGGGAGAACGAGGGCATCGCCCATCAGGTCATGATGGAAAAGGGCAATGTGCTTCCCGGGGAGCTTGTTCTGGGCACGGATTCCCACACGTGCACATACGGTGCTCTCGCAGCAGCTTCGTGCGGCATCGGGATCTCCGAGATGACGTACGTGTTTGCGACCGGGAGGCTGTGGTTCCAGGTCCCCGAAACCATACGGTTCATCCTTACAGGAGAGCTTGCATTCCCCCTGACCTCAAAGGACGTGATCCTCAAGCTTGCAGGTGAATATTCCGCCGAGGTCGCCCAATACAAATCGATTGAATTCTCCGGGCCCGCTGCAGAGAAGATGGATATGTCGAGCCGGATGACCATGACGAACATGTCGGTCGAACTCGGGGCGAAATTCAGCTTTTTCTCCGTGGATGAGAAGACGGTCGATTATCTGAAAGGCCGTACCGATTCTCGGATAAGCCTTCTGGAATCGGATGATAAGGGAAGCGCCTGTCAAACGTATGAGGTTTGCCTGGATGATCTCGAGCCCCAGGTTGCAAAGCCGCACAGCGTGGACAACGTGGTGCCGGTATCGGAGCTCAAGGGCACCGTGATCCATCAGGCCCTCCTAGGGTCGTGCACGAACGGCCGCCTGGACGACCTGCACCTTGCCGCGGAATTGATCAAGGGGAAAACCGTGCATCCTGATGTGCGCCTCCTCGTGATCCCTGCCTCGAAAGAGGTTTACAGGAGCGCCCTCGAAGACGGAACGCTCGCTGTTTTGCTCGATGCGGGAGGCCTCATCCTGAATCCGGGATGCGGACCCTGTTTCGGAGCGCACATGGGCCTGCTCGCCCCCGGAGAGAAATGCATCTCGAGCACGAACAGGAACTTCAAAGGGAGAATGGGCAGCGACCAGGCCGAGGTCTTTCTCGCATCTCCGGCAACAGTTATTGCGTCGGCTATTCAGGGCTGCATCGCAGACCCGCGAGATATGTGAGGTGCCGATATGGATCCGTTCAAAGGAGATGTCTGGAAGTTCGGGGACAACGTGGACACCGATGTGATCGTACCCGGTCAATACCTTGATGCGCCGATCACAGAGATCTTTCCCCATGTGTTCGAGAGCATCAATCCCGCATTTGCCAAGGAAGTGAAGAAAGGGGACATCATCGTGGCGGGGAAGAATTTCGGATGCGGGTCAAGCCGTGAGAATGCCCCGTCTGCATTGAAGGAGATGGGGATCGGCTGCATCGTCGCGGAGTCATTCGCCAGGATATTCTTCAGGAATGCCGTTGCCATAGGTCTTCCCGTCATAAGCTGCGGGGATGTTTCGAGCAGGTTTCAAGACCATGACCATGCTAGCGTCAACCTCTCCAAGGCGCTGATAGAGAACACGACCCGGAAAACCGTGACGGCTGCAAACCCTCTCTCGGAGGAGATGTTGAGGATAATCGAAAAAGGGGGGATCCTGAACCTGCTCAAAGAAGCGAAGGAGTGAGAAGATGAGCGAATGGAAAAATATTTTGAAAAAGCCGAAGGACCTGAAGCTTTTTATCATTCATACCGGGTTCGTGCACATGGCCGGGAATATTCACGTTAACAGGAAGAGCTCCAAATTCAAGTCATTTCCCAAGGACGATCGGTTCAATCCGGTGTTTGCCTACCTTGTGGAGCATCCCGAGCAGGGTTACCTCCTCCTGGATACGGGGCTTCATTCCTCGTTTTCACAAAGCCGTTTCGGAAACTTCGGGTTCCTTCTCGGGGGTGTGGTAAAAACGAAGACCGAAGCAGGAATGGATGTGGTCAGCCGGCTCGGATCGATCAATGTTGCCCCCCAAAAAATCAGCAAGATCGTATTGTCGCACCTGCATCTGGACCATACCAGCGGACTGCCGCATTTCAAGGACAACGGTGATCTGAAGGTATACATAGACCCGGATGAGATCGACAGCGGCGAAGCTCTATTCGGTCTCTTCAAGGGATACATCAAGAAGCAGCGCCAAGGGATGAGAATAGAACCGATCGCTTATTCGAAGAATGCGCCTCCTTTTATCCATGCCTGGGATGTCTTCCATGACCAAAGCGTCTTCATCGTCAGGACGCCCGGGCATACACCGGGGCATGTATCGGCCCTTCTCAATATGTCCGGAGGGCCTCTTTTCCTGACCTTCGATGTTGCACATCGTAAGGTGAACATAGATGAAACCATCCCTACGAAAGGTGATTACGATCAATCGATGGCAAGCATAGAAGCCTTCAAGGTTTTTCTTAAAATTGCACCTGAGACCAGGGTCATTTATGGGCATGACCCGGACCAACTCGGCAGCCTCAAGTTATTGCCTGACTACTACACTTAAGAGGGGGGGAGAAATGAACAAGAGTGGCCTGTTGCAGAGATTGATCGACGACAAGAAGTTCATTATGGCTCCTGGGGTATTCGATGCATTGACGGCAAAGGTAGCCGAGGAACAGGGATTCCAGGCAGTCTACATGACCGGATATGGGACATGCGCATCGAATTTCGGCTTTCCTGACCTTGGTTTCCTGACCATGAGCGAAATGGTCCAGAATGCATCGCGCATAGCAGATGCAGTAGATATCCCCCTGATAGCAGATGCGGATACCGGGTACGGCAACCCGCTCAACGTGATCCGGACGGTCCGGGAATATGAGAAGGCCGGTATCGCCGCAATCCATATCGAGGATCAGCAATGGCCCAAGCGATGCGGCCACATGACCGGCAAGAAAGTAATCGAAGCCGATCAGATGGTGGAGAAGATCAAGGCTGCTGTTGATACGCGGGAAAGTATGCTCATCATCGCCCGGACGGATGCCATCGCAACCCACGGATTCGACCAGGCCATCGAGAGAGGGTCGAAATATGCCGAGGCCGGTGCCGACATCATCTTCATCGAAGCGCCTGTAACGAGGGAACAGGTGGAGGATATACCGAAGTTCTTCAAAATGAAGCCGCTTCTCATAAACATGGCCCCGAGGACGCCGAATGTCGGAGCCGATGAATTGCACAGGATGGGGTATTCGATTGCCCTCTACCCCGGCGTATGTCTGGCAGCGATAATTCCGGCTCTCAGAGAAGAGATGAAGGTATTGAAGGACACCGGGCGTCAAAAAGAGCTCCAGGACTACCTCGAGGCGTTCATGGCCCTGAATGCCTTCCTGAAGGTCCCTGAATTCACAAACCTGGAACAGAAGTACAAAGGCAACGGGTAGAGCATGCTCATCCGCCGGCCGTATGACACAGGACGGTCCGGACATTGCCTTATCCCATAGCGGTTGTAACAAGTTCTTCCTAACAAGCCTGTGAAGGTGATGAAGACGGGGAGGACAGAGCCGTTGCGATGCGATTCCATGAGGGAGGGAGGTTCTATGAGCCGGAAATCAGAGGAAAAGAGATCGGCAGGCGATAAGAAGGGCATCTTCAATTTCCAGAACCTGCTTTCTCCGGTCAAGATCGGCGATGTGGAGCTGAAAAACCGGATTGCCGTCGCTCCCATGCAGGACTACATGACCGGTCCGAACGGAGAGATAACAGAACAGGGTCTTTCATACATTGCAGCCCGGGCAAAGGGAGGCGCCGGGCTGGTGATCAGCGGTGTCATCCTGGGTACGAGGCTTGCCTCTCAGTTTCCCATGACTCGGAGCATGGTTCTCTACCATCAGGGGCATCAATTGGGTTTCTGCCGTTATGCCGAACGTATCCATTATTTCGGAGCCAAGGCCTGCGCACAGCTCAGTCCGGGACTGGGCCGGCAATCGACCCCGTATGATCCCGAGGCGCGAGCTCCTGCACCGACAGGAGACCTTCCCTATGAGATCGCTACGGAGAAGATGGCGAGAGGAATAGCCGAGTGCGTCTCTTTCGATCTCAGGGCCCGTATGGCTTTGACTGGCCCGCTTACGCGGGAGATGACCATTGCCGATATCCAGCACGAACAGAAGGAATTTGCGAACAGCTGTCAGCTTGCCGTCATGAGCGGATTCGACATGATCGAGATCCATGCTACCCATGGTTTTCTCTGCCACCAGTTCCTTTCACCCCTGTCGAACAAGAGAACGGACATGTACGGCGGTGAATGGAGAAACAGGAAACGGTTCTTGAGCGAGCTTATGGAAGCTGTGAGATATGCCTGCCAGGGTGTGCCGGTCGGCGTCCGCATCAGCGCGGAAGAGCATATGGAAGGCGGTCTTACCCGTGATGAGATGATCGATGTATCGAAGGACCTCGAGGCACGGGGTGCCGATTACATCCACTTGTCGGATGGAGCCGGCTTTGAGGAGAACGGGCATCAGATACCGGATGCAGACCGGGCGGAGCACATGCCCGGACACGGCGCCGACTTTAAAAAGTCCATCAGCATTCCCGTGATGGTGATTTCCCAGCATGATCCGGTTGCAGCTGACGATGACATCGGAAAAGGGAGGTATGATATCTCAGCCCTCGGGCGCCAGCTTCTGTGCGATCCTGATTATCCGAGGAAACTCATCGAGAACCGCGAGGATGAGATCGTGCGCTGCCTGAGGTGCAACACGTGCATGCTCAGAGGTATGGCGGGAATGTACCTGGCCTGCCCGTTGAATCCCCATTTGGGCAGAGAATACCTCATGGATGAGTATCGGATGGGGCCATGGAAGGAGGGTGAGTCGATCATTCCTGAAAACTTTTTGACTGCCCGCATGCCTGCACTTTACAAGAAATCCTGGTGGCTGGACGAGATAAAGGTTGTCGATCGGTGCTGGAGGCCTTTCCGAGGGCCCGGACCACGTTGAGAATTTTCAGGGATTCCTCTTGTGGCGCTTGAAGTCAAGATAAGGGAGGGGTTGAAGCATTTTGCTCTTAATGTATGAAGTTAAAATCGCTATTATAAAGCAATAAGCGACAAGCTCGAATCGGTAAACGCCGCATTCCGGGAAGAGGAGCATTTTTTCATGAAGACCGCGTATGGGAAGATCTCACCGTATATCACGAAGGACGGGTCCGAGATCCGGGAGCTCATTCACCCGGATGCGGGCGGGTCGAAAAGGATGAGCCTGGCCGAGGCGACCGTGCTTCCGGGGGCGGCCACCTTCTTCCACGTCCACCGTACAAGCGAGGAGATCTATCACATCATCCGGGGAAGCGGCTTCATGACGCTCGGCGATGAAGTTTTCGAGGTGGGTGAGGGAGACAGCATCCTCATCCGGCCGGGCGTTCCCCATCGCATCGAGAATACCGGGGAGGGAAGCCTGAAGATCCTGTGCTGCTGCTCCCCGCCCTACAGCCATGAGGATACCGGACTGCTCTCGTGAGAGGGCGGGACACTTCCCTTCAAACAAACCATGGTGATTTTTTCCATTTCTGCTAGAATCGTACCGCATGGACATGAAGGATGTCTTTAAGAAGAGAATCGTCGTCTCCGTGCTTGCAGTCGTTGCCGTTGCCTTTGTCGCTGCCCTGTATCTGCTGACCTTCCCCTCAGGAGAAAAGGTAACCGAAAAGACGCCTCCCGGAGAAAACGTGATCTGCCTGGGCGACAGCCTGACCTCAGGGGTCGGGGCATCCCCCGGCATGGATTATCCCACCCAGCTCTCCTGGCTCATCAGTGTGACCGTGATCAATGCCGGCGTGCCCGGCGATACGACCGAGGGTGCGCTTAAGCGGCTCGACAGAGACGTTCTCTCGAAATCCCCCCGGATCGTGCTCGTCGTCCTCGGCCTGAACGATCTCGCCGGCGGCGTGCCCGTTGAGGAGATATTCTCCAACCTCGAGAAGATCGTCAAGCGCATCCAGGCGAGGGGCGCCATGGTCGTGGTCGGAGGCATCGACGTCCCCCGGTTCGGCAAAGGATTGAGGGGGTCGTACAAGCGCCTCTGCGAGGAGACCGGGGCGCTCCTCATACCCGATATCTACGAGGGGATCATCGGGCACGAAGACCTCATGAGCGATGAGCTGCATCCGAACGACAAGGGATACCAGATCATGGCCGAGCGCTTTTACGGGGTGATCAGGGGATACCTGCAGCCCTAGACCTGTTTAATGAACTCCGAAATCTCGTCGGAGAGCCACTTCGTCCAGGCGTCGATGCCTTCGCCTGTCTTGCACGAGACCTCGATGATCCGGATCTCGGGATTGAGCTTCTTCACCCGCTCTTTCAGCGCCTGCATGTCGAAGTCGGAAAGCCCGAGGTAATCCGTCTTGTTCACGAGGAGCACGCTGCACACGGAGAACATGAGGGGGTACTTCAGGGGCTTGTCGTCGCCTTCAGGCACGCTCAGGATCATGGCGTTCCTGATCGAGCCCGTGTCGAACTCCGCCGGGCAGACGAGGTTGCCCACGTTTTCGATGATGATGAGGTCGAAGTCGCTCAGGTCGAAGGCGGCAAGGCCCGCGTTCACCATGGCGGCATCGAGATGGCAGAAGCCGCCAGTCTTGAGCTGTACGGCCCTGGCGCCCTGGGCCGCGACCTTCTCCGAATCCACGATGGAGTCGATGTCAGCCTCGAGAACACCGATGCGGAATCTGTCTTTCAGGCCCTGGATCGTCCGGATTATGAGACTCGTCTTGCCCGCGCCGGGCGAGGACATGAGGTTGAGCAGGTATGTCTTCTTCTCCTTGAGCCTTTCCCTTAAGCTCGAGGCAAGGGCGGCGTTGTCGGAGAGGATGTCCTCCTTTATCTCGATGAGCCGTATCTCGTCCATCACTGCGCCTCCATGTCCTTGATATAATATTCTCTGCCCGAGACGAGGGTGAAATCCTTCTTCCCGCACTCGGGGCAGAGGATGTCCTTCATTTTCCGGACGTCGACCTCGAAGTCCGTCCGGCACGACGTGCACCGGAACACGACCGGGATCCTCTCGATGTTGAGCTTCGCACCCTCGGCAAGGGTCCCCTTGCTGAGGTAGTCGAAGTACTGCTGGATCCATTCGTCCTCGAGATCGCTCAGCTTGCCGACGGCGAGGTTGATGGCGTGCACCCTGCTCACGCCGTTCATGCGTGCGTGCCTGAGCACGACCTCGAGAATGCTCTGCGTCACGGGCAGCTCGTGCATCCGGTCATTCCTCCCTCATCTCGCGCCCGATGCCTTCTTCCTGCCGTATACCGCCGGATCGACCTCGTACAGGGCCGGGAAGAGCCGGCACAGTGTAGTACTGCCGAGGATCTTCATGTGGTGGTCGAGCATGACCGTATCCCATGATGTGAGAAAGGACCTCATGAGCTCCTTCACCTTGTCCTTCCTCGGATAGCACACGCCTTCATGGATGATTTCCTCCTGGGTCTTGCCCATGTCCAGGCTGTGGATGATCCTCTGCTCGCGGTCGAGGATCTGCGAGAGGGCCCTGTCCCAGCACCGCTCTATGTCCCGGGTGATGATCCCGCCGTGGCTCGTCAGGAGGAGGCCCACGTCGAGCGATCTGAGGTGCAGGATCGATTCGACGGTCTCCTCGATACTGCAGTCTCTCCATCCGTACCAGGGCCCGAGCCGATCGATGCCCATGTCGGAGGTGAAGAGGATCTTCAAGCCCGGGAAATAGAATGACGTGTGGCCGGGAGAATGGCCTGCTGTGCGGATGCACTCCAGGGAGACATCGCCAAGGATGAAGCTGCATGGGCTGTCATAGGTGACGTATGTGCGGATCTCGCGATAGGAGAGGAGGTCCATGGAAAAGCTTCTCCACAGGGATTCGTCGACATCGCGGCCGGCTGCATGCTCGATGACGTGATCGAAGCTTCTGAAGTAGCGCTCCTCGTCGTGGGGGATCATGATCTCGGCCTTCGTATGCTGAAGCGCCTGCTCTGCCCAGGAAGAGTGATCGGTGTGATAGTGCGACACGATGGCGATGTCCGGATTCAGGCTCTTGAGGAGGTCCCGCGTCTTGTCCCTGCCGGGGTTCGCGTCGATGACCGTCTTCACCCTGCCGCTCAGGGCGAGCCCGGCGCAGGCATACAGCTTTCTCCTGCCCTGCGGCTCGATGTATTCGAGGTTGGGGGTTATGCGGACGCGCCTCATACTGTCTGCTGCCGGCTTGCCTTTGCGAGCTGGAAAAGGATACAGTCTTCTGGCTTCACATATTCACCCGAAATATCATTACCATGGAAATCACTTGCAGGCAAACGATAGTTCTCCGGATCAGATCAGGCCGTCGTGCTCTTTCTGCAGCCGGTCGAAGAACGATTCCATGAAGGCGTGGCGCCCCTGCGCCATGTGCCGCCCTTCCTGCGTAAGCATTCTGTCCTTGATCTTCGAGAGCTTGACGGCGTATTCCCGGTAGCCCGTATCGTCCCTGCTGTAAGGTTTTGCATGGTAGGGGTCCATATCCGGGTTGTGGAGCATCGCACCGACCTCGCCGGCAAAGAGGTATGCCCGGGCGATCCCGACGGCGCCGATGGCGTCGAGCTTGTCCGCATCGAAGAGCACTTTGGCTTCGAGGGTGTGTGGGTGGCGGCTGTTGCGGAACCGGTGTGACCGGATGCAGTGGACGATGTTCTCTTTCTTGTCGTCCGGGATGGGGTACCTGCCGAGGATGTCGGCTGCGATCTTTGCCCCCTCCTCGGCATGACAGAGCCTTCCCTTCGATCTGTCCTGGATCGATCTTCCGATGTCATGGAGGAAGGCGGCGATCGCCAGCACCTCGAGGTCTGCGCCCTCCACCCTGCCGATGTGCATGCAGAGCCGGTACACACGCTCGGTGTGCTCCCAGTCGTGGCTGTACTTTGCATCTGCAAAATGGGCCAAGGCAAAATCCCTGATCGACTCTATGGTGTCGCGCATCACGTGGCTGATAGCACAATCATCTCCGTGCAATCAATACCCTAAAGCCGTCATCAGCCTTGATTGTCCTTGACAGGAAAAGCCCCGTATATTAGCCATAATTTTTGGCATACGTAAAATCGGGCGGATCTGTCTCGTTGCGTGATGGCGCTGGAAAGGAGAGCAGGCATGAGCACGGATGATAAAAAAGACAGGCTGGGCATGTCCTCACGGGCGATCCATGCAGGAGAGCCTAGGAATCAATATGCCGACGCGATAACCACACCCATCTTCCAGACATCGACCTTCGTCTTCAAGAACAGCAAGGACATCGAGGATTACACGAAGAACAAGAAGGAGAGGTTCGAGTACGGCAGATACGGCAACCCCACCGAGCTCATCGCCCAGAAGCGGCTCGCCGATCTCGAAGGTGCGGAAGACTGCGTCGTGTTCTCCTCGGGCATGATGGCCATCACCACGACCATCCTCTCCCTCGTGCGGACCGGAGACCACATCGTCATCACGGACGACAGCTACAAGAAGACCCTCGAGTTCTGCAAGTCATACCTGAAGCGCTTCGGGATCGAATGCACCATCGTGCCCTTCGGCGACTACGACATGCTCGAGGCTGCCATCAAGGAAAACACGCGTTTCATCTTTTCCGAGTCGCCTACGAACCCGTACCTCAATGTCTTCGACCTCCCGCTCCTCAAGGAGATTGCGGACCGCCACGGCGTCATGACCCTCATCGACAGCACCATCGCCACGCCCATCAACCAGCGGCCCCTCGAGTTCGGGATCGACCTCGTCACCCACAGCGCCACCAAGTATCTCTCCGGCCACAACGACATCCTGGCCGGCGCGGTCCTCGGCCGGAGCGACCTCATCGCACCCATCCGGAGCCTCCACAAGTCCATGGGCGGGCTTATCGATCCCCACTGCTGCTACCTGCTCCTGCGCGGCCTCAAGACCTTCCCCATGAGGGTCGAGAAGCAGAACGCGACCGCGCTCAAGGTGGCGCGCTTCCTCGAAGGCCACCCTGACGTCGAAAGGGTGTACTACCCGTTCCTGGAGAGCCACCAGCACTACAGCATCGCCCGCGAGCAGATGAAGGGCGGGGGCTGCGTGGTGACCTTCGTGATGAAGGGCGAGCTCGCCGATGCGAACCGGTTCATGGACTGTCTCGAAATGATCCTCATCGGCCCGAGCTTCGGCGGTGCCGAGACCCTCATCACCCATCCGGCAACCGTGAGCTATTACGACTACACCCGTGAAGAGCGCTACGAGCTCGGCGTCATCGACACCCTCTTCAGGCTCGCCGTGGGCCTCGAAGAGGTCGACGACATCATCACCGACCTCGACCAGGCCTTCAAGAGAGCGAAGAAGTAGGGGCCAGGACCGTCCTTCGATGATCCTTTATTTCCCCGAAGCTCCGCTCGATCTCTGCCCGGCCGCATGGCCGCATGAAAATCCTTCCCCTGCCGGTTAAAAGGGAACAATAAATATCCAGGCGGCGGATGCCGATGAAAACTATTGCCGAAGTTACCGCCCCTATGCACCTGAAAGGGCTTCAGTCCTGGGCAGAAAGTGGCGGAATAACATCATCCAGAAGAGGGGGTAGCGATCATGAGAAACCGTCATGTATCTTTCCCGGTAATAGCAGTGCTCCTGGCGGCAATAATCCTGAGCGGCTGCAGCGCGGTGCGATATACCGCCACCATGAAGCCTGCGGCCGACAAGGACCTGCAGTACGGCCCCGTTCGCCTCACCCTGTCGAGCTTCAACTACGAGAAGCCCGGCGTGAAACCCCTGCCTCCGGACATCGACAGGAAGGCCAGGGAGCTCTTCCCGAGCGTGTTCACGGACGACCTCGCAGGCCTGCCGGTCCATATCGACATCAAGACAACCTATGACAACACGTCCACGGAAGTCACGAGGTTACTCTCGCTTGCCTTCACGCTTGGGGTGATTCCGATACCAGGCACTGAGGAGCATGGGTTTATTGTCCGTACGAGCGTGCTGGATTCCCTGGGCGAGCCCCTGGTCGAGAAGGAGGGGAAGTTCGGGATCGACGCGGTGTCATGGGCCAGCTACTGGCCTTGGGGCCTCCTGCCGGTGCCCGGGCACTCCGACCTGCCGAGGACCTCTCTCTTCAGCGGGTATTATTTTGCGTCAAACACCGAAGAGTCGTACACCAAGATCAACGACCATGCCGCCGCGTGCATCGCCGAGATCGCGGCCCGGTCGCTCCAGTCAGCCGACAGGGCCAGGCTCGAAGCCGCCTTCCGTGATCGGCAGTCACGCGTGCAGGAGATCACCATCGACGACAGAAAGTGCACAGGTTTCCTCACCATGATGCCGGTTGCCAGGCCGAAGGCAGGCAGCACCTTCAAGGTTCTCGTATACGATGGCGAGCCGAAGCAGGGGGCAAAACCGCTGCATACGGCGGTTGTGGCCCGCTATGACGATTCCGGCCGCTGGCAGCCCGTGAAAAGCTACCTGCGCCATGCCCGCACGCTCACCTCTGTGAGCGCCCTGATCGAGAACAACGTGCCGGTCAGGGTTGCGGTGCGAACGCCGGAGCCCCCGCCCCTGGAGGACTTCATCGACACCCCGGACCTTTCGGGTGCCGACCGCGCCGAAATCTTGCGCTGGAGCAACTCCATACTGCTCGATGCCAAGAACCGGTCCCTGGACAGGCTGCTGCGAGAAGAAGGCAGGGACGCGCTGCTCGTCATGGCTACCCGCATCGAGAAGTCCATTCTCGAACTGAACGAGCAGGCAGAGCGGTCGAAGGACAAGGCCCAGAGCCTGGTCGAGAAAGGTGAGGGCGACCCCGCCCCCGACCGCGAGCTGTCCATCCTGTGCCGCCAGCGCATCGAGATACTCAAGCCCATGCTCGCAGCCGTCAAGGGCGCTGCAGCGGGAATGCAGTAGAAGAGGGTCCCGGGGAGCCGGCGCTTGGGCGTACCAGGCGCTGGGATCCTACAGGGGTGCTGACATGAACATTATCCAGTAATAAGAGAGGAGTGGCGATGAGAGCACACCGGACGATGTTGAAACTGGGGACGATGATCCTGCTGGCCATGCTTGCGACCGGCTGCGGATCGATGCGCATAGCGAGCACCCTGAAACCCTCGGGCGAAACGGGTCTCGCCCTCGGCAAGGCGCGCTTTTGCCTCATCGATTACACCGGCGAGTACGGCAAGGACAATCCGGCTGCGAAGGCCTGGACAGACATGATCACCCGGGACTTCCTGGCCCAGCGGGCCAATACCCTCTATCCCGAAATCTTCACGGACGAGTGGACAGCCTTGCCGGTCATGGTCAAGGCCCAAGGCACGTTCCACGACGGCTTAATGATACCCTCAATCCTGTGCGCCCTGACCGCAGGGGTGGTTCCCTTCCCCGGGAAGATGTCCATGAACCTGACCGTGTCCTCGGACGTGAAGGGCGCGCTGGGCGAAAGCCTGATCACTAAGGGCAGGGAATTCGAGGTCGAGCAGGTCATGTGGGCGAGCCTTGTCGGTCCACTCGGCTGCATCCCGGTACCGGGACAGGCTGACCTGGAGAAGGACAGCATCCTGCTCTTCATCCCGCTGACCAAGGATGCCTATTCCATGACCAAGCTCCCGACGTATATCACCGACTGCATCGTCGAGTCCGTGGTCAGGGACCTCCGCGAGGTGGACCCCGGCCTGATCGACGCCGCCTTCAAGGCCCGCGCGTCGCGCCTCCAGGAGATCGCCGTCGACGGCCGCACCTTCTGGGTCTTCCTCGCGCCGTCGATCTCAAAGGAAACCGGGAAACCGATCGCCTTCTGGGCCATTTTCTACGGGGAGCAGCCGAAACGCGGGATGACCCCAAGCGAACAGGTTGTCGTGGCACGCCGCGACGGCAGCGGCACCTGGGTCCCGGAGACCGGATACCTGCGCCGAACGAAGGGTCTGACCGCTGTCAGCGTCATGATGGACAAGGGCGTCCCGGCCAAGGTTGCGGTACGGACCGTCGCCGAGCCTCCGCTGGAGGACTTCATTGATCTCCCGGACATCTCCGGCAAGGATTGGGCCGAGAACCTGCGCTGGAGCAACGGCCTTCTGCTCGAAGCCAAGAACAGGTCGCTCATGAAGATGCTCAAGGAAAAAACCGGTGACGAGTTGCTGACCCTGGTTACCCGCATCGAAAAGGCAGTCCTCGACTTGAGCGCTCTGGCCGAGCGGGCCAAGGACAACGCGCAAGCGATCGTGGAGAAGGGCCAGGGCGATCCGGCGCCCGACCGCGAGCTGTCCATCCTGTGCCGCCAGCGCATCGAGATCCTCAAGCCCGTCCTGGCTGCCGTCAAGCAGGCAGCTGGCACAAAGAAGCAGTGAGAGGGCATTGCATGAGCAGATCGACCATAATCTTTATCACGGCTCTCGTCACGGGAATATGCATGCTGGGGCCGTCCGCGGATCAGACATCCGCATGGGCGGGAGAACCGTCCGGCCCTGAGGAGAGCCGGCCGGTAAAAGCCGATCTGGCAGCGCTCGCGGACAAGGGCCGATGGCTCGAGCTCGCGGCGACGGCGACGGATGCGGCAAAGAAGGATGCATCCAACCCCGTACCTGTTATATATCAGCTCCGGGCCGCACGCATGCTTGGTGAGAGCGGTGCGGCGCTGAAACAGGCTGACGAGGCGGTCAAAAAGTTTCCCGACAACGCGCGGATCGTCCTCGAGCGGGCCTGGATCTACTTGTTCAAAGGCTCCTGGTCTCAAGCGCTCTCCGATGCCCGACGCGCCGTCGAGATCGACCCCAAACTCACTGATGCCCTGATCGTCGAAGGGATCGCATACCGCGAGATGCACGACTGGGATAACGCCATCACCGTGTACGCGAAAGTCCTCACCCTCAGACCGGGAGATGCGGCAGCGTTCCTGAACCGGGGACGGGCCTATGTCGAGAAGGGCATGTGGCAGGAGGCGAAGGCCGACCTTGACAGGAGCATCTCCCTGAATCCGAGATCTGCGGAGGCCTTCTATCACCGGGGCAGGGCATATGCGGGATTGAACAAGCTCGCGGCTGCCTCGAAGGACTTCACCGTTTCGATCAAGCTCAAACCGCAGGCAACCGCTCCGTACATCGCCAGGGCAGAGGTGCTGGCCCGGGGCGGCAAATGGGAGGCAGCGGCAAAGGATGCCTACACGGCCATCGCCCTGGGCTCGCGTGACGTAAGGCCCTACTACACGGCCTGCCAGGCATCGGTCGCACTGGGCGATTTCGATGCGCTCACCGGATACGCAGACAACGGCGCCAGGATCGCGCCTGACAATGCGGACTTCCACCGTTTCGCCGGTAGGGCCTACCGGGAAAAGGGCGAGCCGGCGAAGGCCCTGGCCGCATACGACAAGGCTGTGAAGGCGGCTCCGGGTGATGCCGGAGTGCTGCTCGAGAGGGCGCTCACGAACATCATGCTCCGGCGGTACGACCGGGCGGCCGACGACTGCACCGCATCCCTTTCTACGAAGACTTCGGCCACTGCGTACGCGCTCCGCGGGTTCGCGTGCCTGAAGACAGGATCCCTCGACCGCGCCCTCGAAGACAGCACCAACGCCCTCACCCTCGAACCGGAAACCGTTACCGCACTGCTGGTCCGGGCCAATGTAAGCCTGGCCGGGGGGAAGCCCGCGGAAGCCCTGTCTGAAAGCAGAAAGGCCCTCAGGCTCGATCCGACCCAATCCTGGGCCTATGTCACATACGGCTCTGCCCTGTCGGCTCTCGGCCGCCAAGGTGAGGCCATAAAAATACTGGATCAGGCGGTCGCCCTGGCTCCGAACGACGGAGAGGCGCATCTGGCCAGAGGGCGCTGCCTCCTTGCGCTCGGCCGTCACGCCCAGGCTCGCAAGGACTTCGAGAAGGCTTCTGCCCTCGATGCCACTCTGGCACAGGCTTCCCGCGCCGAGCTGAACAAGTTGAAATAGTGAAGCCGCATCACGTGAAGGAGATAATCCCATGAGAGATGACATCCGAGTAACCATGGCAACGGCCATGATCCTGATTCTGGGGCTGTCGACACCGGGCTGGAGTGCAGGGCCATCGAAGTTCGACGCGGGAAACAAAGGAACCAGCGCCCTGGGCCAGCTCGAAGACATGGCCGGGCAGAAGGTCGATACATCGTCCCCCGGCGTGAGCACGATAGACACGTACAAGAAGAAGATCACCCTGCCACAGAAAGCCGCGCCGAAACCCAAGGTAAATCAGAACGCAGCGATGAACGCCATGGTCACCGGCATGGTCATGGGATCGCTTCTCGAGGCCGTTTTCAGCGACAACTCGCAGCAGCGCGCCTATGAAGAGGCGGCGAGGGCTATGGCCGAGGCGGAGCAGAAGAGGATCGCCGAGGAGCAGCGCAAGCAGAGGATTGCCTCCGCCGGCAAGCTCCGCAGCTTCTGGGACGGAAGAGACGAGGAGATGTCCGAGAGCCTCGGAGACGTGTTCAGCGTGCCCGGACAGGGCCAGGGCACGGCCTTTTTCGGCATCCAGTCGAATCCGAATGTAAAGCCTTCCGATCTCTCGGGGGGGCAGGACGATACCGGGGCGGTTGCCCTCCAGGGGCCCAATGCCAAGCCCACGATCCTGGGCACGGGAGCCCCGGACGTGATGGCTCCCTCCATGACGCTGCCGAGCGAGTCGTTCACGACAGAAACCTCCTCCCTGCAGGACCGCATCATAAAGTCGGGCAGCGAGTTCGCACAGGACATAGCTCAAGACGCAGTAAAAGATATCGCGAAAGACCTGATCAAGAGCGCCCTTCCCACCAGTGCGCACAACGCCGAGCTCATGGTCGAGTACGTGGACAAGATGAACGAGTTCACCAAAAATCTCTTCAAGGCCATAGAGGCTCAGCGCCTGGTCGGCACGCTGGCAAACGGCGGCCCGGGCGACTACCAGGCCATCATGGACGACCTCGACAAAGTGATGAGGCAAGGGACTCAGCTGGGGCTGGGTGAATCGCCGTTCTCCGACGCCGAGCTCAAGGTCGGCTTCAATCTGCTCAACGGCAAGTCCGTCAATGCCTCCGATGTGGGGGAGATCATGACCGACAAGTGGAAAGGATTCCTGAACGAGGAGCTCAAGGACCGCCTTACCGAAGGATGGATGTAGCAGGCCCGGTTCCTCCTGCCGAATGAGCACGAGAACCGGGAGAGCATATGATGTAAAAGAAAAGGATTAAAAGGTATCTTTTCATCGTTCTCCTCATCTCGGTACCGTCGACTATTCCCTCTGGGACATGCGACAGGCAAAGAGCATGGCAACAAATGCCTGCAGCAGGGCCGTGAAGGGAGAGAGCCTCGATACGTATTTCTCCACGCTCCCGAAGAAGGACTTCAGGATCGTCATGAGCGATAGGGAGTGCATCCTTGTTCCGAAAAAGGGCATAGGCCGCTATCAGTGCGTCGTCACCCACGACGGCCGAACCGTAACCGGTGCGAAGACCGGCTTCCTCGACTAAGGTCGGATGAGAATGCGTATGAAGCCATGAAATTGTCTCAAGACAACCCTGATCCTTTTCCCGTCATTCCCGCGGGGATGACGGAAGGAGAAAACAGGAGCAACGAAAGAAACGAGGGGAATGGCTTGAGGAAGGCACAGATTCGTGTATGAATGAGATTCCAGGGCTGATACAGGGCCAGCTAAAAAGAGCCAAAAGGGGGTTCCTATGAGAAGAACCTGTTCGTTCGGTATCCCGGCCGTTATCTTTACCGTGCTGGCTTTCTCGCTCGGTCTTTCTTCGATCGCCGGCGCTGACATGGGCAGGGTGTATGCCAGCCTCGATCCGGTCACGGTGAGCGAGGACTCCCAGAAGGCTATCATCCTGCACAACCTCGATGAGGAGGTTCTGATCCTGGGCACGGATTTGAAGGCCTCGAAGAAGACCGGAATCATCAGGTTCATCCCGTTCCCGGCCGAGCCCGGCGTCGAGCTCGCGCCCGCAGGCGCCTTCGACAGGGCGGCGGCCATGATCAAGAAATACGGGCTGAAGTATCAGAGCCTCTTCTATACGAAGGGCGGTCCGGCAAAACCGCAGGCAGAAGGCGTCGAGCTCCGCTTCAACAAGAAGCTCGGGGCCCACGACATGACGGTCATCAGGGTGAACGATGTCTCGCAGTTCAGAACGTGGGTGAACAAATACTTCAAAGGCAAAGGCCTGCTGACGAAGAAGAAGTATCCCGAGGAAGAGGCGATCGTGGCCGACTACGTGAAGCGGGGGATCGTCTACTTCGTCCTCGACTATGTCGAAATCACCAGCGAGCCGCGCTTCATCGAGCCGGTCGCGTACCGGTTCAAGAGCAGGGAGCTCTACTATCCGCTCAAGACCTCGAACACCTTCGGCGGCAAGGGCAGCATCGAGCTTATCATCATCTCGCCCGTCACCCTGTGCTTCCCCGGAAACGAGCCCTTCGATCCGTCCAGCGGCGCGCTCTACAGGGAGACGCGGCCCGAGGCGCAGAGGCCCTACGGCCAGAGGCCGCTCTGCCTGGGCATCCCGGTGATTGCAAGCACATCGGCGCTCGTGGTGAAAGAGGAAAAGGACCTCGACGGGATCTATCCAGGCGGAGAGAAATTCTTCAGGGACAAGAAGGCATTCATCCAGGTGGTGAGCTATACGGGCGCCTACTCCTTCAAGGACGACATCCTCGTCGACATCTCGACGGGTCCAAAGCATGAGGCAGGGGTGTACGAAGAGGAGCGGGAAGGCCCCTGGCACGGCGTATTCGACTCTCTTGACATACAGAAGGACAAGAGGTGCTCGCTCAAGCCGGAGCGGGGGCCGTGCAAGGGCATGTTCGAGAGGTTCTACTACGACCCTGCCGGCAAAACCTGCAAGCCCTTCTTCTGGGGAGGCTGCGGAGGGGTCGTGCCCTTCGAGACCGAAGAGGAATGCAGGAAGTGCATCGAAGACGGAGGGAAAGCTCAATGAAGGCAGCGCACGCCTTTGCCGTTGTCCTGGCCATCCTGGCAGCCGTGCTCTTTTCCTCTCGAAGGGCGCCTATGTAAACGCCAGACGCGAGGGTCTCACGCCCCTGCTCGTTGCGTGCGACAGCTTCTCGATCCAGCTCGGTCCGGTGTGCGACAAGAAGAAGACCGTAATTCTCCTGCTCGAAAACGGGTCGAGGTGAACGTGCAGGAAGAGTCGTGGCTTAAGTCGGGCATGACGCCGCTCATGTTCGCGGTGGTGAAGGGGGCGCGGCAATGTCGCCTGTGTGTTCCTCGGGCATTCCGCATGAAAGCATCAGTCTATGAAACAAATGGTCCCCGAGGAAAACGATGCCGGATCGGTTATCGCCTCAAACCCTGAATCTCACCATTATCGGGATGCCGGAAGAAAACGTTGGATACGAATATATGGTATCATGAAGGTCACGGGCGGTTATGCCGAACTTCATGGCCAGGGCAAAGATGTTGATCAGCTCCTGGGCATCGTGGCCGAGAATATGGGCCCCAAGGATGAGGTTGGTCTGGCGCTCGATAATGACCTTGGAAAAGGCAATCTGCTCATTGTAGATCTCCGAGACACGGAGAGACTGCAGATCGTGGAAGGCCGTTGCAAATTCATATCCTTGTTTTTTTGCCTCATATTCCGTCAGCCCCACGCTCGCTACTGCCGGGATCGTATAGATCGCCGAGGGTATGGCCTGGTAATCCGGGGAGACGAGGTCCTTCGAGGTGATGTTGTGTGCCACTATGCGGCCCTCATACGAGGCGACCGGTGAGAGATGAGGAGATGAACTGACCGTATCTCCGGCTACGAACACGTCCGGATTGGTTACGCTGCGGAGGTACTCGTCGAGAACTATGCCCCTCCGATCGGTTTTTATGCCTGCCATATGAAGGTCGAGCCCGTCGATATCGGCAATGCGCCCTGTCCCGTTCGCAACGATATCCGCACTGATTGTGCTGGAAACAGTGATATTGGGAACATTCAACGTTACTGTCATTCCCTGTGAAGATGTTTGAATCGATTCGACGTGAACGCCTGTGCTTATCTTGATTCCCAAGGATTCCGAGTATCCGGTGAGCTTATTGATCAGATCTTCATCCAGGTCCGGCAGAATCCTCGATGCGGCTTCGAGTACGGTCACCTTGCTTCCGGCACGGACGAAGATATGGGCGAACTCCATCCCGATGGCCCCTCCGCCTATGAAGATAATGGAAGAGGGGAGGGCTTCGAGCTCGAAGAGGTCGTCGCTTGTCAGTGCATGCTCGAAGCCGGCTATAGGCAATTGCCGGGGTTTCGAGCCTGTAGCGATAACGATCTTTTTGCCCTGGTATTCTTTGCCGTCCACATCGATGCTTCTCGGGCCGGTAAACTTTGCAAAACCCTGCACGGTATCGATGCCCAGGGAATGGAACCTGTCTCTCGATTTTGCAGGGACATCCCTGATCATGGAACGCTTGAGATCTATAAGCTCTTTCCAGTTCAGGTCTGCCCCCCTGACGCTTATACGATGCTCGGGGGCCCTGTTTATGCATGCCATTGATTCGGCTGCAGCCGAGAGGATCTTTTTGGGGATACACCCTCGAAGAGGACAGGTGCCGCCGAAACCGTCCTTTTCCACAACGAGGATCGATGCCCCGGACCTGCGGGCTATGACCGCAGTCGCTATCCCTGCGGCTCCGCTTCCAATGACGACGGCATCGTAGATTTTGCTCATGACTCCTCTCCTTTCAAGACCTCCTGATGCACAAGGGTATGGCCTCAGACTTATGGATTCAGAGCTTGTCTGATCGTTGCAATATGGAAGAATAGTATGAAAAACGGGTGTGCTTTCAAGTTGTCCTTGTGTACACGTATGCAAGCCTTGAAGATATTGCAGACAATTCCCGTTTCCTTCACCTCGCGCCGGCATCCCGTCAATACATAACGGAGATCGCCACGAACAAGTTTGGCATTGGTCTCCTGCGGGAGGATATTACAGGTATAGTAGTTTGTTTGTACTGCTGTAAACCTGTCCCCAATTTTTGAACCCGTTTCGGACGATATGACGGTCCTTCCCGGATCATGTCTCCAGCGCTCTGCGGATGACATCTCCAAGCTCTCTTATGCCGACGGGCTTCATGAGCAGTTCTCTGATACCGATGTCCCGGGCCTTGTCTCTGTCGATGACATCGCTGAATCCCGTGCACAGGATTATCGGGACATCGGAGCGTATGTCCTGCATCTTCTTCGAGAGCTCCAAACCCGTCAGTCCGGGCATGGTCATATCGGTGATCACAAGGTCGAAGTCTTTGCACATCTTTTCGAAGAGCTCGAGGGCGGCAAGACCATCCTTGAGGGCAACCACCTGATAGCCGAATGTCTTCAAGGTCCTCCGGATGCTGACAAGGATGGCCTCCTCGTCATCGACCAGAAGGACCTTCCCCTTTCCCGGCACTGAAGCCGTCTTCTCGACAAAGCCGGCCCGGGCCCGGCATTCCTCATCGCATACCTGAAGGTATACCGTGAAGAGAGATCCCTTTCCCTCTCTGCTGCTCACGGTAACGGCCCCCTTATGGCCCTTGATGATGCCATGGACGACAGAGAGCCCCATGCCCGTGCCTTTTTCCCCATGCTTGGTCGTAAAGAACGGCTCGAAGATCCTGCTCATCACTTCCTTGCTCATACCGCTGCCCGTATCTCTCACCGTGAGTTTCATGTACTCTCCTGCCTGGATATCGGGATAGCCGGTCATGGGCTCCATGTGGGTATTCGAAAGCCGTATTTCTATCGTGCCTGTCCGTGATTCCATCGAGTCGGCGGCATTCTGGCAGAGGTTCAGGATAACCTGCTGAATCTGGGTGGGGTCGCCCATGATCACGTCGGTCTTCGCACGAGTACGATAGTCGATCTCTATCGTTCTCGGGAGAGAAGACCTCAGGAAACTGATGACTTCTTCGATCAGAGGTCCTGTTTTCATGGGAATGAAATTCGTAACGTGTTTCCGGCTGAAGGTGAGGATCTGCCTTATCAGGTCTCTCTGGCGATAGGATGCTTTCAAAATCTGATTCAGGATTTCATATCGATCGGAGCCCCTCGGGGCTTCTGAAAGGAGATGCTCCGTATTGATGATGATGGGATAGAGGATATTGTTCAGGTCGTGGGCTATTCCGCCGGCAAACCTGTCGAGTGCCTCGATTCTCTGGGCCTGAAAAAGGCGCGACTCTATTCTCCTCCGCTCTTCCTCCGCCTTCATGCGCTCGGCTA
The DNA here is from genome assembly GCA_029547185.1 of Deltaproteobacteria bacterium. Classification (GTDB taxonomy): domain Bacteria; phylum Desulfobacterota; class Desulfomonilia; order UBA1062; family UBA1062; genus Phosphitivorax. The sequence continues at coordinate 169,140 of JAKPPU010000032.1, forward strand.
TTTCCTCTGCGAGCTTTTTGTTTCTTTCCTCGAGCTCGGCCGTACGCTCCTCCACCAGGGCTTCCAGATGGTCGCGGTAGTTCTTCAGCTCCAGCTCCAGCTCTTTGCGCTTGGTGATGACCTCGGTAAACATGATGATCCCACCGATCTTCCCGCTGCTCTCGTACCACGGAAGCACCTCCCACCTCACCCAGTCCGTTCTGCCGTCCAGGCGGGGGAACGGGTCTTCGTCGCACCTCGCCGCACGACCCGCCAGGGCTCTTCGGTGGATCTCTTTCCATCTCCGGGGTATCTCCGGGAATACTTCATAATGGGTTTTGCCGATAATGTTCTGATCCCCGAGCCCGTAATCGATAATCCACCGGCGGCTGAAGGCGATGTAGCGCATGTCGCGGTCAAACATGGCGATCGCGGCAGGTGCATTCTCTATGAAGAACCCGAGCTTCCGCTCACTCTCACGGAGCGCAGCTTCCGTGCTTCTGCATTTCGCCTCGGATTTTT